>JAZLCN010000021.1:0-45485 GCA_045614255.1 Prevotella sp. | reverse complement strand
CCAAAGAAGCGGAACTGAGCCTCTTTGTCTTCGTTTTTCAGCGAGCGCATCAGTCATGATGCGTGCAGGTCGCCGCTTGCCTCACCGGCTATAATGTAATATCTCATCAGAAAGTCCAGTTTTTCATTTGTTCTATCATCTCATAGCTTGTCACGTCAATGCGTGTAGGCGTAATCGCCACATATCCATTGGTAAGTGCCCAGTTGTCTGTGTCGTCAGCCTCCGGTTCATCGTTGGTGTATTCGCCAACCATCCAATAGTAGTCATAGCCTCTGGCGTGATGGCATTCAACGGTTTCCTTGCCCCATGTGCCCCATGCCATGCGGCATATCCGCACGCCTTTAAACTCGTTGGCAAGCGGGAAGTTAACGTTTAGGCATACACCCTTTGGCAGTCCTTCGCTTATTACCCTTTGGGTGATGCTACGCACGATTTCTGTAAGTGGGGAGAAATCGGCATCCTCTCTGTAGTCGCATAATGAGAATGCTACCGATGGAATATATTTCATGCATCCCTCTAAGGCAACTCCCATGGTGCCAGAATAGTGGGTGTTGACAGAAGCATTATCTCCGTGGTTGATGCCTCCGATGATGATGTCGGGGCGGCGAGGGCAGATGCGCGCAAGCGCCATCTTTACGCAGTCTACAGGCGTGCCGTTGCACGACCATACCTGCACGTTGTCTTCTTGCCACTGCATCTTTATGCGCAGCGGTGTGGTGGCAGAGAAGGCGCACGCAAAACCGCTTCTGGCTGAGTCGGGAGCGCATACAATAACATCGCCAAAGTCCTTGACCATGTTAACCAGGCAATTGATGCCTTTGGCCTGAAAGCCGTCGTCGTTGGAGATAAGTATTAAAGGTTTGTTTATTTTCATAAAAATTTATTTCTTTCGTTTGCAAAAGTACTAAAAAAGGTTCATAAGATAGCATTTTCTCATATAAAATATGTAACTTTGCAAACTAAACACAAATCTGAAAATAAATAGTTTGCAAACATTTTATAGATGGGAAAGATAATTGCATTAGCAAATCAGAAAGGCGGTGTGGGTAAAACCACCACTACAATAAATCTGGCAGCATCGCTTGCTACTTTGGAGAAGACTGTTTTGGTTGTAGATGCCGATCCACAGGCCAATTCTTCGAGCGGACTTGGCGTGGATATCAAGCAAGTGGAAAGTTCATTGTATGAGTGCATCATCGATCATGTTGATGTGCGTGATGCCATATATACTACCGATGTCGAGGGACTGGATATTATTCCAAGTCATATCAACCTTGTTGGAGCAGAGATAGAAATGCTTAACATGAACAATCGTGAGAAGATACTCAGAAACATGCTTGCTCCAATAAGGGATGAGTATGATTATATTCTTATAGACTGCTGTCCTTCGCTTGGACTGACAACAGTAAATTCGCTTACTGCGGCCGACTCGGTTATTATTCCTGTGCAGTGTGAGTATTTTGCGCTTGAGGGAATTAGCAAGTTGCTCAATACCATTAAGATTATAAAGAGCAAGCTCAATCCAAAGTTGGAGATTGAGGGATTCCTGCTTACCATGTATGACTCTCGTCTGAAACTGGCCAACCAGATTTACGACGAGGTTAAGCGCCATTTCCAGGAACTGGTGTTTAAAACTGTCATCCAGCGTAATGTGAAGTTGAGCGAAAGTCCAAGTCATGGTCTGCCGGTTATTCTTTATGATGCCGACTCTACAGGCAGCAAGAACCATTTGGCATTAGCAAAGGAAATTATAGGAAAAAATAAATAATCGATAGGCGATGGCAGTACGTAAGAAATATGCGGGCGGCAGTGTGCTCGGACGCGGACTTGATGAATTAGGCAATGGCAGAGGACTTGATGCGCTGATAGACACAACAGAAGTGCGCACACAGGGGTCTTCAAATCTTAATGAGATAGAAATAAGCAAGATTGAGCCAAATCCAAACCAGCCACGTAGGGAGTTTGATGAGACTGCATTGCAGGAACTGGCAAACAGTATACGTGAGATTGGTATTATTCAGCCGATAACCCTAAGACAGGTTGATGGCGACAAGTATCAGATAATAGCTGGTGAACGCCGTTGGCGCGCATCACAGATAGCTGGTCTTTCCACACTCCCTGCCTATATCCGTACCGTAGAGGATGAGGGAGTAATGGAGATGGCGCTGGTAGAGAATATACAGCGTGAAGACCTTAATGCCATAGAGATAGCTCTTGCTTATGAGCATCTGGCAGAAACTACAGGACTTACTCAGGAAAAGATATCTCAGAGAGTGGGCAAGAGCAGAACAGCCGTAACAAATTATCTAAGACTGCTCAGGCTACCTGCTCAGGTGCAGATGGCTCTTAAAGAGAAAGAGATAGATATGGGTCATGCTCGTGCTCTTCTTTCAATAGAAAGTCCAAGTCTTCAGATAAAAGTTTTTAAGGAAATCCAGAAGAATGGTTATTCTGTGCGCAAGGTTGAGGAGATTGTAAAGCAGATGAAATCTGGTATGGGCGTGCAGGAGGCAAAGAAAGCTGTTAAGCAAAAGCTGCCAGAGGAATTTAATGTTCTTAAAAACCGTTTGTCAGACTTTTTCCATGCAAAGGTGCAGATGGTATGCTCTCCACAGGGAAAGGGCAAGATAAGCATACCGTTTGACAACGAAAGAGACTTGGAGCGTATAATGAATGCGCTCGACAATGTAAGCAATAAGTAAAATATCCAGAGAGAATTGGAATTATCAAATAAAATATCACTATTCCGTATGCTGGCAGTTAGCCTCGTGATGGCTGCTGGAATATTGAATCTGTCGGCACAACAAGCTGACAGCGTAAAAGTGACAAAGCAACCGCTGACGGCAGATAGCATTACGCAGATTGTCATGACAGACACAGCTGTGGTGCTGCCTGTGTTTGCTGATACTGTTCTTGTTTCAGAGACAAAGGCTAAGCGCGACTGGAAGACTTGGCAACCAAAGCCGCAGCGTGCATTGTGGCTGGCATTGGTGCTGCCGGGCGCAGGACAGATTTACAACCGTAAATATTGGAAACTGCCTATTGTCTATGGAGGAATGATGGGATGCTTGTATGCCATGAACTGGAATAATATGATGTACAAGGATTATTCTCAGGCATATCTTGACATCATGGACAGTGACCCTACAACAGAAAGCTACAATAAGTTTCTTCATCTGGGAAAAGTTATTGACAGTTCAAATGAGGAAAGATATAAGAAACTGTTTAAAAGCCGAAAGGACAAGTATCGCCGTTGGCGCGATTTGAGTTTCTTCTGCATGATAGGTGTATATGCCATCTCGGTAATCGATGCATACGTTGATGCGGAATTATCAGAGTTTGATATATCAAAAGACCTGAGTCTGAAGGTTGAACCAACGGTCATCAACAATCATGTCTCAAATAATCCCTTGGAGGCATCATCTATAGGTGTAAATTGTAGCATAAACTTTTAATAAAACATTTAATGAAAATATATCTTATACTATCAATAATATTTTTGTGGCTGTTGGGATATGACTGCGCTAAAGCGCAAACCAGTGACAACGGCGACAGAATTTCTGTAATCAACAACGATGGAAGGCAGGACACCATAGATGTGCCAGAGGCAATGACTACAACTATCGATAGTCTGATGGAGCATTACATGGCTAAGGCTTATCTCTATGAAGATAACAACTGTGTTACATCTGATGTGAATCCTACATTCCCTAAAGAGGTTTACATTGACAGACTCAGCCGCATGCCAACAGTTATTGAAATGCCATATAATGATGTTGTGCAGCAATTGATAGACAGATATACTGGCAAACTGCGCCGTTCGGTTAGTTATATGCTTGGCGCCTCAAACTTCTACATGCCTATATTTGAAGAGGCCCTTGAGGCATACGGCTTGCCATTAGAACTGAAATACCTTCCTGTGATAGAGTCTGCACTCAATCCCGTTGCTGTGTCAAGGGCAAAGGCCACTGGATTATGGCAGTTTATGCTTGCCACAGGCAAACAATATGGTCTTGAGGTTAACTCCTTGGTTGATGAGCGCTGCGATCCTATCAAGTCATCTTATGCTGCTGCCCATTTCCTAAGCGACCTTTATAAGATTTTTGGCGACTGGCATTTGGTGATTGCCGCTTACAACTGCGGTCCGGAGAATGTGAACAAGGCCATCCGCAGGTCTAATGGCTCAAAGGACTACTGGCAGATTTATCCTTACCTGCCAAGAGAGACAAGAGGATATGTGCCAGCGTTCATCGCTGCTAATTATGTTATGACATATTATTGTGAGCACAATATCTGCCCACTGCGTACACAACTCCCTGTTTATACCGATACGATAGTTGTTGACCAAAACGTGCATTTCGAGCAGATAGCAGCCTATTGCGGAATTGCTACTGATCATATAAAATCGTTGAATCCCTCATATAGAAGAGATGTTGTGCCAGGACTTACCAAACCATCTACAATAAGATTGCCACAGTCTTATATTGGCAAGTTCATAGATAACGAGGACTCTATTTACACTTATAAGAAAGAGGTGCTGCTGCCTAAGCGTGCGGTTGTTGCTGTTAACGACAAAGCAGCTGGTTATAGTGCAGGTTCTCAGTATATCAGGGTACGTCAGGGACAAACACTTGGAGGCATTGCCCGTAAGTATGGCACTACAGTGTCGAAGCTGAGAAGACTCAATGGATTAAGAAACAATAATATTCGTGCCGGCAAGCGGTTAAGGATAAGATAAAAAGAGGAGAAAGGAATCATGGATGAGGATAAGATAAAACAAGAGGCTGCCGATGAGCAATTGGTGAATGGCGCCTTTCAGAAACTGCTCGATTCATATTTGTCATCACGCCACCGTAAAAAGGTGGACATCATAACAAAGGCTTTCAATTTTGCAAAGCAGGCACATAAGGGTGTCAGACGCCTTTCGGGCGAACCATATATCATGCACCCCATCGCAGTGGCGCAGATAGCATGCGAGGAGGTAGGCCTTGGCAGCACAAGTATCTGTGCTGCATTGTTGCATGATGTGGTAGAAGATACCGATTATACCACAGAGGATATCGAGAATATGTTCGGTGCTAAGGTGGCGCAGATTGTTGACGGTCTGACCAAGATTAGTGGCGGTATCTTTGGTGACAAGGCATCTGCCCAGGCAGAGAACTTTAAGAAGCTGTTGCTTACCATGAGCGACGATATCCGTGTTATTCTCATTAAGATTTGCGACCGTCTTCACAACATGCGTACTCTTGAGAGTCAACCGGCAAACAAGCAGTATAAGATTGCAGGTGAAACCTTATACATTTATGCACCTCTTGCTAACCGCTTAGGACTGAATAAGGTTAAGTCTGAGCTTGAGGACCTTAGTTTCAAGTATGAGCATCCAGAAGAGTACAACTCAATAAAAGAGAAATTATCATCTACGCAGGCCTCACGTCATACGCTGTTCGACCAGTTTACTGAGCCTATTGAGAAGTCTCTCGAGAAGATGGGTGTCAACTATACCATCAAGGAACGTGTAAAGACTCCATATAGTATATGGAATAAGATGCAGAATAAGCACGTTACTTTTGATGAAATCTACGATATCCTTGCCGTGCGAATAGTCTTTACGCCTAAAAACCGTGAGGACGAGATAAACGAGTGCTTTAATATATATGTAGCGATAAGTCAGATTTACAAAGCACATCCAGACCGTCTGCGCGACTGGCTAAATCATCCAAAGGCCAATGGATATCAGGCTCTGCACGTTACGCTCATGTCTAAGCAAGGACGCTGGATAGAGGTGCAGATTAGAAGCGACCGTATGGATGAGGTGGCTGAACAAGGATTTGCTGCCCACTGGAAATACAAGGATGGCGATGAGGCTGAGTTTACGGAGGATGAGGGCGAACTTAATGAGTGGCTGCACACCATCAAGGAGATTCTTGATGACCCACAGCCAGATGCTATGGACTTCCTTGATGCCATCAAACTTAATCTCTTTGCTTCAGAGATATTCGTGTTTACACCTAAGGGCGAGATAAAGACCATGCCTGCAGGTTGTACGGCGCTCGACTTTGCTTTTTCAATACATAGTTTCCTTGGCAGTCATTGTATTGGGGCCAAGGTAAATCATAAGCTGGTGCCGTTGAGCCATAAGTTGCAGAGTGGCGACCAAGTGGAGATTCTCACATCGAAGTCACAGCATGTGCAACCATCATGGATAAACTTTGCGTCAACGGCTAAGGCTAAGTCAAAGATTCAAGCCATTCTGCGTCGTGAGAGTCGCGAACTGCAAAAGGCAGGTGAGGAGATTCTTACAGATTTCCTTACAAAGAATGATATTGTTTTGACTAACTCCATAATCGATCAGCTTATCGCACTTCATGGTTTGCAGAAACGTGAGAACCTTATGCATTCCATTGGAGCAAAGACTATTATATTGGGCGATGGCGACTTGAACGAGATTAAGGGAAAGAAGAAAAAGAAGACTAATGCGTCGCAAAACTGGCTTAAATATGTGCCTTTCATAAATAGCACAAAGAAAAAGAATGATGAGAGCGGTAAGTCAAAACTCTTTATTGTTCCAGAGAAGTTCAACAAGAAAAAGCCAATATTTGTTACCGACGACAATATAGGTCAATATAAGTTTATGGATTGTTGTCATCCAATTCCAGGTGATGATATCCTTGGATTCATTGACAACAAAAACCAGATTGAAATCCACAAACGTTCATGCCCTGTTGCTGCAAAACTAAAGTCGGCTTACGGTAACCGTATTCTCGACGCTAAGTGGGAGATGCATAAGAAACTCTTCTTCAATGCTGTTATCCACATGCAAGGCATCGACCGCATTGGTATGCTCAACGAGGTAACATCAGTTATATCAAAGCAGATGAGCATTAACATCCATAAGATAATGATAACCTGCGACGATGGAATCTTCGACGGATGTCTTGACATACGTATTCACGACCGTGATGACTTGAAGGTGCTTATAGAAGGTCTTAAGAAGATAGAAGGCTTGCAAGAGGTGGCGCAGATAATGTAATTGAAAACCGTTATAAATATTTAGATATGAAAAAACTACTAATTTCTTTATTAGCAATTTTTGCCTTTACAATGGCAGCAGATGCTGCAGGCAAGTATGATAATCCCGACACCATCGTCGTGGCGCGTGATGGCAGCGGTGAATTCCGCACCATACAAGAGGCTGTTGAGGTGTGCCGCGCTTTCATGGAGTATACTAAGGTGATATATGTGAAGAAAGGCACATATAAGGAGAAACTTATTATACCACAGAGTCTTAAGAACGTGCAGATAGTGGGTGAGGACCGCGACAACACCATCATCACTTATGACGACCATGCCAATATACGCATGCCAGGAACAGAGCAGAAGATGGGAACATTCCGCACATTCACACTTAATGTGCGTGGTTTTGGCATAACATTCAAAAACCTCACTATAGAGAACAATGCGCCAAAACTTGGTCAGGCTGTGGCATTGCATACTGAAGGCGACCGCCTGTCGTTCATTAATTGCCGCATACTGGGCAATCAGGACACTATCTATACTGGCAACGAGGGTACTCGATTGTTCTTCAAAGGATGTCATATCGAGGGAACCACCGACTTTATCTTTGGTCCGTCGATAGCATGGTTTGAAGACTGCACCATTCTCAGCCGCCGCAATTCATACATCACAGCTGCCTCTACACCACAGAATCAGCAGTATGGATACATCTTTAATAACTGCCGTATCGTGGCAGGCGAAGGTGTAGACAAGGTTTATCTTGGTCGTCCATGGCGTGATTATGGTTACACCCTGTTCATGAATTGCGAACTGGGCAAGCACATCTGTCCAGAAGGATGGCACAGATGGGAGCCACAGCGTGAGAAGACTGCTCGCTATATGGAGTACAACAACCGTGGCGAGGGCGCTGACACATCGAAGCGTGTAGGCTGGAGCCGTCAGCTCACTAAGAAAGAAGCAAAAGAAATAACAATAGAAAAGGTGTTTACTATCAATAGCAACTGGCTGCCAGAGTAAACATTATATCGCCAGCCTCTCTTTATTTATTGCCGCATAAGCTGCGGCAGAGACAATGGCAATAAAGATGAGGAGAGTGTTAAGGATGGATGTGGCAGAAACCTCTATTAGATAAGATTTGTGAAGCAATGCCTCAATGTTTTCACTGACATTGCTCCACATATCTAATGCAAAGAAGAGAACGCCAGAAAGAACGATACAGAACAATGTCCACATGCGTTCCATACGAGCGCTGTTTGTTGGCAGTTGGCTCATAACGCGATTGCTGAATCCGTTGTCGGCAATCTGGGTTTGCGAGGCTTCTTTAATGAATCGTTCTGTCAAAATATGGTTGTTATCTGTCATATCCATTCTTTTTTAAATAGTCTGCCATTTTTTCCTTTCCCCGTTGCAGGTGTGATTTCACTGTTCCTGAAGGCATGCCAGTAATCTTTGATATTTGGTCTATTTTATAACCGTCAATCAGTTGAAGGGTGATGCAGGTGCGCTCATCCATTTTCAGTGTAGCCAGTGCCGCATAGATATCAAGTTTCAGACTGTTGTCTGTGCTTGCTCCTTTATTGTAGCATCCGCTGTCTATGTCGTTAGTGATATGGTGAGAGCGGGTATAGTCGTAAAACACATTGTATGCTATGCGAAACAGCCATGTCTTAAAATTGGCTAAACCTTTAAACTGCCCGATGCTGATGTATGCCTTGATAAACGTGTCTTGGGCAAGGTCGTCGCTGAGCTGCACATCGCCAAGCGTATGGTTTAGGAAGAACCTCCTTATGGGCGATTGGTATTTGCGCACAAGTTGGTCGAATGCTTTCTTGTTGCCAAATGCCGCAGCCTGTGTTACGAGTGTGATGTCGCTCAGCATTGCCGGTTAATGTTTCTCAGGCATTATAATCCAGAGTATAGGGTATAGTATTATGCCGCAAAAGGCTGTAAACATAGTCAGAGCCGCATATCCAATTCTAACCAGTGTTGGGTCTACGTCAAAGTATTCAGCAATGCCGCCGCAAACACCACCCAGTTTCTTGTCTTGTGAAAGTGTAAGTTTTTTGTAATCGCTCATTGTGGTAAATATATTTTATTTATTATCATTTTGTTCTTCCAAGTCCCTATCATCTTGCGATGTTGTTAATGGTTTTTCCTTCGATGTAGTCTTTGCAATAACCATCATTCCCAGTCCATAGAAAATGAAGATACATCCTGCTGCTAAGCCAAGGTCGAAATCAATAAACCAGCAAGCGGCGCTGATTCCCAATCCTAGGAAAAACTTTTTCACGCCTTTAGTCCATGTATCCTCATCAATAACCTTGGTGGTTGGTCGCATGTCTTGTGGCAAAGGCTGTCCGGTGCGCATGGCTGTCTCTGCCAGCTGCACTTTCTGCTTCCTGTACTTGTATATGAAGTAGAATATAAGGAATAATACTGCAAGCGGTGCAATGACAAAAATTATCAGCAGTACCAGCAGCGCGAAAACCATGCTGCCTGCCATGCTCTCAAACATCGTATCTAAAAGTCCGAAAGCCTGGTCCATATCATCAGGGTTCATCGTCACGCTATAGGTGTGGTGATATGTGTTTGTTGCCAACGAAGTGTCGGGCATTACGGTGCCCGTCGTTCCTCCAGTTGTGTCTGAAAACGCCTCTATGCCAGCCGTGTCGCTTGTTGCTGTAGCTGTGGTCCTTGGTGTGGCCCTATGACTCTGTGACATTATTGGTTGCTGTGCCGCAAAGGCTATTGTTGCCATTATGATTATAATAAATCTCTTCATGCTGTTATATATGTTTTGTTATTTATTTAAATGTTAGACGTATCAAGCTGCTATTTAGTTGCAAAGATGCGATTTTTTTTCTAAATTTGCAATCTCTAATAGAATAATTCTATGATTCTGCCAGATAGTTTCAGTAATTACACGTCATCGCTAATGGGTGAACAACTGTATAGTTGCTTTCTGCAAGGACTGCAGACCCTTCCCCCAGTGAGCGTGCGCATGAACAGAAGCAAGTGTGATGATGTCCCCGAAGGGGGTATTCTCGTGCCATGGTGTGACTGCGGTTATTACCTTGGCGAGCGTCCTGCCTTCACTTTCGACCCTCTGTTGCATGCTGGTTATTACTATGTTCAAGAGGCGTCGTCGATGTTTGTTCATCATGTGTTGCGCCAATATGTAGACAAACCTGTTCACATGCTTGATATGTGTGCTGCTCCAGGCGGAAAGTCTACAGCCGCATTGGGCGCACTGCCAGCGGGAAGCACTCTTATGAGCAACGAACCAGTGCGCGCCAGAGCGCAGATCCTGGCAGAAAACATTCAGAAGTGGGGCAATCCCAATGTCATCGTCACCAATAATTATCCTAAAGACTATGCCCGTAGCGGTTTGCTTTTCGATGTGATATTATGCGATGTGCCATGCTCTGGCGAGGGAATGTTCCGCAAGGATGAGGGAGCTATTGCTGAATGGAGCGTGCAGAATGTTGAGAACTGCCGCCAATTGCAACGTGAGATAGTGGAGGAGGCATGGCAGTGCCTGGAACCAGGCGGACTGCTCATTTATTCCACCTGCACCTTCAATGCAAAAGAGAATGAGGAGAATGTGGCATGGATTTGCGAGAATCTTGGGGCAGAGGCTCTGCCTGTAGACATTGAAGCAGAGTGGGGCATAAGAGAATCGCTGGTTAAAGACATTAACTTGCCTGTTTGCCGCTTTATTCCAGGATGCACTGAAGGAGAGGGACTCTTTATGGCGGTGCTTCGTAAAACCTCAGATGAGTATAGGCGTGGCGGTAAGCACGGAAAACTAAAGCCATTGAAGACCGATTCTTCTATCTCGAAGTGTCTTCTTAATCCCGGGGATTTTGTTTTCTACGCTCATGGCAATGATGTGATAGCAGTGCCAAAGTGCATAAACTCTCAATATGATACGGCAGCTCAATCGCTCAGAATCATACATGCAGGCATAAAGATGGGAACAGTGAAGGGCAAGGATTTCATTCCCGACCAGTCATTGGCTCTGTCCACAGCCTTAAACAGAAATGCATTTGCTTTGGCAGAACTGGATTACGGACAAGCAATAAACTATCTTCGCCGTGATGCTATATCACTGCCTCAAGAGACTGCTCGAGGCTTTGTTTTGCTTACATATAAAGATGCACCATTGGGTTTTGTCAAGAACATTGGCAACCGTGTAAATAACATGTATCCGCAGGAGTGGAGAATAAGAACAATGCCTAATGCCTTGCAAGGTAAGGAAAACCAGTGAGATTCCAACAACGTTGTAAACTAAAAAACAATAAATATGAAACAATACTTAGACCTGCTCAACCGTATTATGACGGAAGGCACTAAAAAGGGCGACCGTACTGGCACGGGAACAATAAGCATCTTTGGTAATCAGATGCGTTTTAACCTTGAGGATGGCTTCCCCCTTCTGACCACAAAAAAACTTCACTTGAAGTCAATCATTCATGAACTGTTGTGGTTTCTCAACGGAGATACCAACGTGAAGTACCTTCAGGATAATGGTGTGAGGATATGGAATGAGTGGGCTGATGAGAATGGAGAGTTGGGACCTGTCTATGGTCATCAGTGGCGTTCATGGCCAGATTACAACGGAGGAACAATAGACCAGATTCAGGGTATAGTAGACCAACTGAAAAACAATCCAGACTCTCGCCGCATGATTGTTAGCGCATGGAATGTGGCAGAGGTAGACCGTATGGCATTGCCTCCATGTCACACAATGTTCCAGTTTTATGTAGCAGACGGACGCCTTAGTCTTCAGCTATATCAGCGCTCTGCCGATACCTTCCTCGGTGTGCCGTTTAACATCGCTTCTTATGCCCTGCTTCTTCAGATGATGGCACAGGTTAGCGGTTTGAAGGCTGGCGACTTTATTCACACCACCGGCGACACTCATCTATACCTGAATCATCTTGAGCAGGCAAAGCTACAACTCACACGCGACCCTCGTCCGCTGCCAAAGATGATTATCAACCCTGATGTGAAAAATATCTTTGAATTTAAGTATGAAGACTTCCAACTTACCGACTATGACCCATGGCCACATATAAAAGCGGATGTGTCGGTATAACAGGAAACAAAACTAAAAAAACACGAAGTTAGCGAAGTTAACGGATTACACGAATTTAACGAATTATGCAAGTTGAAACTTATCTCACTAATAATTCGTTAAATTCGTTGTTTTATTTACTGCTTCAGCTTGTATAATTCGTTAAATTGGCGTAATTCGTGGTTTGATTTATAGCTACTCTGCCCCCTTGTTTGTAATGGGGTAGGGAGCACCATTATCTTACATAATCCACGAATGCAAAGTCGTGTTCGTGTTTTTCGTCTTTCTTGTGCTCCTCACGCCATGCCTCTTTCCACTCGCTGTAGTCGGGAAAGAAAGCATCTGCCTGCTCAGGAATATCGTCAATCTCAGTAAGGCAAAGTCTGTCTGCAATGGCAAGTGCCTGCTGATAAACAGCCGCTCCACCTATTATATATATATCCTCGTCGGGTGTGCAATTGTTCAGCGCCTCCTCAAGCGATGAGTAAGTGTCGCAACCAGGAAATTCTGTTTGTGTGCGGCTCAACACCACATTACGCCTGTTGGGCAGTGCTCCTTTTGGCAACGACAGGAAGGTGTTGCGTCCCATGATAATGGTGTGTCCTGTGGTCAGTGCCTTAAAGCGCTTCAGGTCGTTGGGCAGCCAGTATATCAATTTGTTTTGAAAGCCAATAGCACGGTTGCGTGCCACAGCGGCAATTATATTTACCATAATCTAAAAACTATTCTTCATCAATGATGTTGCTTACTGGCAGCTGGCGGTCTATGGCAGTGTTGAACGAGATGATTGTCTCGCTGCTTGAAAGTCCCAGAGGCTGCAGCTTGTCATGTATGATGTTAAGCAAATGGTGATTGTTTCTTGCGTATATCTTTGTAAACAAATCATAGTTGCCAGTTGTATAATGACATTCTACCACTTCAGGAATCTTCTTCAGTTCTTCTACTACAGCGTCAAATGTCTCTGGTTGTTTTAGGTTAAGTCCAATGTATGCGCATGTCTCATATCCTATCTTTTCAGGGTCTATAATATATTGTGAGCCCTTTATTATTCCCATGCATGTAAGCTTCTGCACTCTTTGGTGTATAGCCGCTCCGCTTACATTGCATATTCGCGCTACTTCCAGAAAGGGTATGCGGGCATCCTCTGCCACCAGTTTAAGTATCTGTCTGTCCAGATTGTCTAATTTCAGTGTTGTCATTGTATTATAAATTTATCGCAAAGGTATAATAAAAATCTGGTTTTACAATAAATTTGTTACTTAAATTGTGCCATTTCTTTGTTATTATATCAATATGTGCCATGTAAAATGAAAGATTATTAGGTATTGAAGAACTTTTTCTTGTCGGTCACTAACATCGCTGCTGCAAAACAAGTTGAATTGGTGCGCAAAACCTATCATTTGGCAAAGCGAAACCTATCATTTCGCAGACCAAAACAAGTTGTTTTGCAGATGCAACCGTTCTTGATAAAAATCTTTTACATCAAAAGGGGTGATAAAAGGCAGGAAAATGACGTTTTGAAAATGTTCGTCACTCAATGCTATGTACTGACAGTCAGTGGTTTAAATCTAAAAATGACGTTTTCAGGAAAAAATGAATAATTAAAAATAGGCTGCTCAGCAAATTCGCTGATGCAGCCTATATATAGTTAATAAAGTTAGAATGTGTGCTTTTATTCCTTCACTACAATCCATCCCTCACTGTCAAACTCCATAGGGCGGATAAAGAGCTTTGCTCTGCCTTCCTCTGCCTTAACGTATGCATGAGAAACAAAGTAAGGCTTGCCGTCGAAATGGTAAGCAGAGTTGTGACCTACACCGAAGTATTCTTTGTTAGGACCATAGAGGAATGTGCCGCCGCCATGCTCCATTGGCATTCCGTCCTTATCGAGGTAAGGACCCTCAATATTCTTTGAGCGGCCGTAGACTGTCTTATAGGTTGAATTCTCGCCACGGCAGCAGTAGTCGAAGCTAACGAAGAGATAATAGTAATCGCCATGCTTGAAGATGAATGGTGCCTCTACGGCATTAGCTCCAGCCTCAATGGTGTTCTCACCCTCTTTTGTAAACTTGATGTCAGAGAGATTAATAGACTTGTTTACTCTTCTGGAAATAGTAACAGGTTTGCTGATAGGTGTCTGGAAGTCCTTCTTCGACAGTTTTACCAGCTGAATACCATCCCAGAACGAACCGTAAGTAAGATATGGGTTGCCATTCTCGTCTACAATAAGGTTAGGGTCGATAGCGTTCCAGTTGTCCTTGTTGCGGTGTGATGCTATAACCATACCTTTGTCTACCCATTTGAAGTCGGGCGACTTAGGGTCGAGCGTCTTGTTCACTGCCAAGCCAATGGCACTGCCGTTCTTGCCGAATGTAGAACAAGAGTAGTAGAGATACCACTGACCGTTGTGATAACTAATATCTGGTGCCCATGTATGACCGCGGTAGCCTGGCACTGTGTCCATAGCCCACTTCGGTGTTTCGGGCAGCACTGACGGTTCAAACTTCCACTCCTTCATATCTGCACTTGACATTACGCCAACGTGCATGCCAGTGGCAAATATGTAGTAGCGGCCGTCCTCACCCTTTGCCATTACGGGGTCATGAACGTATGGATTGACCATAGGAGGCCTTTCTCTGCGTGGTCGTTGCGCCATGCAGATGTTTACTGCTAAAACTGTTAATAGCAGTATTAAGGTAGTCTTTCTCATTGTTATTTGTTTATAGCATTGTTAAACTGCTCCATCAGCCACTGCTTCTGTTCGGCGATGGTCATATTGCTGTTGTCCAGTTCTATGGCGTCGTCAGCCTTGCGCAGCGGTGACACCTCACGATGACTGTCAATATAGTCGCGCTCCTTTACGTTTTTCAGTATATCCTCGAAGTCAGCAGGCATGCCCTTGGCTACCAGTTCGTCGTAGCGGCGCTGTGCCCTGACCTCTGCACTTGCAGTAACGTAGATTTTCAGTTCGGCATCAGGGAACACTGTTGTGCCGATGTCGCGGCCGTCCATTACGATGCCTTTGTCTTGACCCATGCGCTGTTGCTGGGCAACAAGAGCTGTGCGCACAAATGGCAGTGTGGCGATAGGGCTCACGCGTGATGACACTTCCATTGAGCGTATCTCTTTCTCTACGCACTCTCCGTTGAGATATGTGTCAGGCTTACCTGTCTCTGGGTTGAGCTGGAAACTTATTTTTATGTTCTCCATCTCTTTCTCCAGTCCCTCTGTATCTATTGAGTTGTCGTCGGCAAAGAATCCATTACGCAGGGCGTAAAGTGTTACGCTTCGATACATAGCGCCTGTATCAACATAAATATAACCCACCTCACGTGCCAAGTCTTTTGCCATGGTACTCTTTCCGCAGGAAGAGAAACCATCAATTGCTATTGTTATCTTTTTCATTGTTTTTAATACTTTATTCTTTCATTAGTTTAAGACGGGTGACACCTTGACAAGCAATCCCTCATCTCTCATCTCTCATCCCTTAAAGACAATACGTCACATTAAACAGCAGTGACGATGTGCTCACGTGATATTTCGCATAAGCCACATTGATTTTCAGTCGTTGCAACTGCAGTCCGCCGCCAAGCGACAAACCAGCTCCATGACTGCTTTCTCCCTCATCCTCTGCTATAGACATTTCGTTAGAGCGACGGAAATTGTAACCACCAGCAATATACATGTTGCTTGAAAGTAATATCTCAGCTCCTATGGCCAAATGGTTTTTCAGTCCGCCATCCCAGTCGTTCAGTCCAGAGAGCGAGGCCGAGAAGCTCAGAGGCGCATTTCCCAGTTTCTTGCTCACACCCAATTGCACGTCAACAGGAATCTTTTCAAAGTCATCCTCGTATGCCTTTATTTGTCCTCCAAGGTTTTTTGCCACAGCCGATATCGACAACCCCTTTTCTGGCAGATAGTAGTTGAGTCCTAAATCCACAGCAACGGCCATCGAACTGTATCCAGCTATGTTGGATGTTATTATCTTTGCTGATACACCACCTGCAATATTCTTTCCTAAAAGGTATGCAAACGAACCGCCCACCATGATGTCCTTGGCAGAGAAGTCGCCTGTATGTATATTGTCGGGTGTCATCTCTTTTATCGAACCATAATCCATATACTGAGCCATCACGCCCCATGTGCCTTTCTCCTTGTATGCCCTTACAAACGAGGCGCTGGCTGTCTTAGTGCCTTCCATGTAGGTCATGTAGTTTAGGTTTATCGACTTGTCTGTGACCGATGTTATCAGTGCAGGGTTATGGAATATCAGTGTTGGGTCGTCTTCTACTATCGTTATGTTGTCGCCACCCAATGCCGCAGCATGAGCACTTACAGGCAGGCGCAGGAAATTGTAAGCCGTCTGGCTCTCTTGTGCCTTTGCCTGAATTGCAAAGAATATGGCGAGTATTATGAAAAAGACTTTTTTCATTTGTTTGATTTAAATTTGTCAGCAAAGATACACCTTTTTTCAAATATCTGCATTATATTTGCAAAAGTAATTTGCTTTTATATATAAAGTATAACGCAAAAACACCACGAATATTATAACGCGGATGGAGATAAAGAAGAACGAGAAACTGGATTTGGAAGGGCAGCGCACCACGAGATTTCTCTTGGGACTGGTCATAGCCCTTGCCCTTTTCTACGGAGCGTTAGAGTATGGTGTTGAGTATAGTCCAGACAAACCTCTCGACAGCGAGCCGGTTGCCGATGTCCTAAACGACACCGACATACAACCCGTAAGCATCATGGAAGAGATGGTAGTGCTGGTGCCTGAGAAGACAGAGGGTACTCCTGAGAAGATAGAGATAGTGGAGACAGAAGAGGTAAACACGCCTATGGAAGAACCAGAGGCAACCGTTGCTGAAGGATTTGAAACCGATGCAGACGCGGAAACCACCATACCTGAGGCTCCGCCAGCAGTTGATTTGGAAGGCGGCAAATATAAAATAACCATTGCCGAGGAGGTGCCTCAGTTTCCTGGCGGTCAGTTGGAGTTTGTGAAATGGCTCACCAAGCATCTGCGTTACCCTCTTGGCGCACAACGACAGAAGATAGAGGGAAAAGTGCTCACGCAATTTGTTGTTGAGGCCGATGGCAGCATCAGTAATATAACAATTGCTCAGTCGTTGCACCCCCTATGTGATAATGAGGCAAGGCGTGTGTTGAGGCTCATGCCTAAGTGGAAACCAGGAATACAAAACGACAGCGCCTGTCGTGCCATGGTTTGCGTGCCGATAGTGTTTAAGATGTAAAGGACAGTCTCACCCTGACCCCTCTCCAAATGAGAGGGGGTTGGAACCGCCCCTAACCCCTCCAAAGGAGGGGATTGGATGCCAGTCAATGAACGATGAGCGATGAACGTTGAACGATGAATGTTGAACGATGAACGTTGAACGATGAACGATTGCGTGTCAAGCATACGTCTGAACTCCTGAACTCCTGAACTCCTGAACTCCTAAACTCCTAAATAAACAAGTCATAAACTAAATAATAATATGCAAACATCAAAAGAAATACTGAAGAAAATCAACGATTTTATCGACCAACTCCCATACGAGCGCAAACCACAGTCGCTCTATGATCCAGTAAAATACGTCTTGTCTATCGGTGGCAAGCGTGTGCGCCCGGTGCTCATGCTTCTTGCTTACAATATGTATAAAGAAGATCCTGAAAGAATTCTCATGCCAGCATGTGCTCTTGAGACATATCATAACTACACATTGCTGCACGACGACCTTATGGACAATGCTGATGTGCGCCGCGGTGTGCCAACAGTGCACCGCAAGTGGGATGCTAACACTGCTATCCTCTCTGGCGACTCAATGCTCGTGCTTGCCTATCATCGCATGCTTCAGTGCGATGGCGACAAACAACCTGAAGTTATGAGTCTATTCACAGAAACAGCACTTGAAATAGGCGAGGGACAGCAGTACGACATGGAGTTTGAGAATCGCAACGATGTAACCGAAGCGGAGTATATCGAGATGATACGCCTCAAGACCAGTGTGCTTTTGGCATGTGCTTTGAAGATTGGTGCCATACTGGCTGGTGCTTCTTCTGAGGATGCAGACAACCTTTATAAGTTTGGTGAGCAGATAGGACTGGCATTCCAGTTGCAAGACGACCTGCTCGATGTCTATGGCGACCCAAAGGTTTTTGGTAAGGCTGTAGGTGGCGATATCACATGCAACAAGAAAACCTATATGCTCATCAATGCATTCCAGCGTGCTAACGACAATCAGCGTGCCGAACTGGATCGCTGGGTAACAGCAAAGGATTTCGACCGCAACGAGAAAGTGGCTGCCGTGACGGATATATACAACCAGATAGGCATCCGACAGATTTGCGAGGAGAAGATAAACTATTACTTCGAGGAGAGCAAGAAATATCTGGCTAAGGTCAACGTGGCCGATGAGCGCAAGGAGATACTGCGCCAATATACGGCGGAAATGATGAAGAGGGAGAGTTAAGATGAATTTTATCGATACCCATGCCCACCTTGATGGTGAGGAGTATAACGACGACCGCGACGATGTTGTGGCACGTGCCCGAGAGGCTGGCGTGTCTGCCATCTTAGTGCCCGCCATCCATCTGCCATCCATCACTACTGTGCTCGGTGTGTGCCGCCGCTACCCAGGTTACGCCTATCCAATGATTGGGTTGCATCCCGAGGAAGTGAAGGCCGACTGGCGGGAAGTGCTCGCGGAGATGAAGAAACTGTACACTGACGAGTTTATAGCCGTTGGCGAGGTGGGTCTCGATTATTATTGGAGTCGTGAGTTTGAAAAAGAACAATTAGAGGCTTTCGAGGAGCAGATACAATGGGCTATTGAGTGGAACAAACCATTGGATATCCATTGCCGGAAGGCGCAGAACGAGATGGTTAAGCTATTGCGCAAATACGAGAAGGACCTGCCTGGCGGCGTGTTCCATTGCTTTACGGGCAATGAGATTGAGGCTGCAGAACTGCTGCAGTTCGACAAGTTTGCACTTGGCGTTGGTGGAGTGCTCACGTTCAAGAAGTCGCATCTGCCAGAGGTGCTGCCCTCTGCCGTACCGCTCGACCGTTTAGTAATAGAGACCGATGCCCCCTATATGGCGCCAGTGCCCATGCGCGGCAAGCGCAACGAGAGTGCCTATGTGCTACATGTGCTTGAGCGCATGGCTGAATGTTATGGTGTTAGCGTAGAGGACATGGCTGAGGCCACTAATAATAACGTAAAGAGAATATTTGGCATTTAAAGGTTAAATATTTTTTCGTGATAGATATACCGTTTTTTATTGGATAACAAAAAACGAAGTGCCAGCTCTCGACTTGAGAACTGGCACTTCTTGTGTCGTCTTTTTCGCATTATAAATGTTTATACTCTATGCGGTCGGATTGCAAATCCGCCCGAACGTGAATTAACTTTCGATAAGTTAATCTGCGTGTCGGGATAAAAAATAAATAAATTTATTTTGTTCTCCGCTCAACTTGCATTAACTTTGCAGAGGAAATAGGGAAAGGTGCTCGAGTGGTTGAAGAGGCACGCCTGGAAAGCGTGTAAACGTTAAAAGCGTTTCAGGGGTTCGAATCCCCTTCTTTCCGCCATTAATAACAACGGTGGGTATAAACCTGCCACAAACTTATTTCTGACATTAAGATGAGAAAACTAATTGCACTTTTTGCAATTGTTATAATGTTTACGTGCAATCCAATTGTTGTTGCACAGGATACCATTGCAAAAGACTCTGTAGAGAATGTGGAGGGTGACAGCATCGCTGCATCTGTAACTGATGACGCCTTGAAAGAATTGGCTGACTTTGCTGAAGCAGAAGAAGATGAGGCCGATGACGCAGGTTTTCATCAGGTGCTGAAGACTAAGTTCATTGAGGGCAATGCTGGTTTTATGTCGCTCGTTGCCATTACTCTGATACTCGGATTGGCATTTTGCATAGAGCGAATGATTTATCTGATAATGTCGGAGGTTAATGCTAAGAAACTCATTGCTGAGGTGGACAGCAAACTGGATAAAGGAGATGTGGAAGGCGCAAAGGAATTGTGCCGCAACACACGCGGACCGGTAGCGTCGCTATGCTATCAGGCATTGATGAAGATTGATGAGGATCTTGCCACAATAGAACGCTCGATGATAGCATACGGTTCGGTGCTAACATCAAACCTGGAGCGCGGATGCTCATGGATAACACTGTTTATCACCATTGCTCCGTCGCTTGGATTCCTCGGAACGGTGGTGGGCATGGTAATGGCATTTGACGATATTCGATCTGCTGGTGACATTAGCACAAGCATTGTGGCAGAGGGTATGATGGTGGCGCTGATAACAACAGTGTTTGGTATTATCGTGGCTGTGATTCTGCAGTTGTTCTATAATTATATCCTCTCTCGTATAGACCATATCACATCGCAGATGGAAGAGGCAACCATCACGATGATTGACATTATAACCTCTATCAAGCGCAAGAATAATGGTTGAGAAGATAAAGAAACTGATGGGTAATCTGCCTGATGGCAGAGTCTCGAGACTGGTTCTTGGGGCGCTGGCCATTGTGGCGCTTCTGATATTCTGTTTGTTTCTGTTTGTAGGTTTCGCCACGCCAAGCATGCTTGTGCCGGGATTTTATGAACCGCAGTTTACAGATACATTATTAATATATATGTATGTGATAGTGGGTGTGGCTGTTGTTACAATGATTATCTCGATAGGGCATAGCGCATGGAGGCGGGGCATGACCATGAAGAAGGCATGCGGCGTGCCTGTTACGGCGATAGTTATGGGGGTGCTGGCATTGCTGGTGATAACCATGCTTGCAACATTCGTGCTGGCAGATACCGATGCGATGACAATAGGCGGCAAACCATACGAAGACACTCTGTGGCTGCGCCTTTCAGATATGTTTATCAACACCATGCTGGTGCTGCTTGTGGTTGCGGTATTGCTGATGGTGGTGAGAAGGAAAGGTAACAATGTTTAAAAATAAAAGGAGTAAGCACCGTCGAGTGCCAGGCATCAACACTACGTCGACAGCAGACATTTCTTTTATGCTGCTCGTCTTCTTTCTTATAACCACATCCATAGACAATAACAAGGGAATATTACGGCAGATGCCACCGCCTGCTGCTAATCAGGAAACCACACTGCAGGTGAAGCGCCGCAATGTGATGCTTGTAAGGCTTGATGCTAATAACCAGTTGCTGTGTGATGAGCAGATTGTAACACACGGACAACTGAAAGAGCGGATAATAGCATTTGTGGAGAATGCTGATGATAGTGAGCAATTGCCAGAGAAAACTCTAAAAGAGGTGGCGATGATAGGAAGCAGACTGGTGTCCGACCGCCATGTGATAGTTGTAGAGACAGATGCAATGACAAGTTATCAGGCATACATACAGCTTCTGGAAACTGTGAATGGGGCTTATGCGCAGTTGCGTGACAAACTGGCAATGGAATGTTTTGGAAAATCATACGTCAACTGTTCGGCACGGGAGCGCGAGGCTGTGGCCATATGTTATCCGCATAGGATATCAGAGTCTGCCATAAATGATGAGGAAGGAGAACAGAGATGAGTTTGTTTAATAAGAAGAAAAGGGATATTCCTAACCTTAATACGGCCGCCCTGCCTGACCTGATATTCACTGTGCTGTTTTTCTTTATGATTGTGACACAGTTGCGCGACACGGAAGTGAAGGTTCAGCATACAGTGCCAAAGGCCATTGAGCAGACTAAACTGGGAAAGAAAACAGCAAAGGTGCATATATATGTGGGCAGGCACAGTGATAATCCAGCAGAGATGAGCATACAACTGGGCAACAGAATGGGCACAATAGCCGACATTGCGCCTTTTATAGAGGCTGAGCGATCGGAAATGGCGCCAGAGGACAAGGATATGCTGACGGTGTATCTGCATGCCGACAAGGATACTCCGATGGAGATGATAAACGGCATAAAAAATGAATTGCGCCGCTTGCATGTGCTCAGGATATTCTATAATACGAATGCTGCAAAGTGACGACAGGCTCATTAAAGCAAATTATATTATTGTAATATTGGAGATAAAAAGATTTTTTTTTATTTTTGCAATATAAATTGTAGTAATAACTCAAAAACTAAATAATTATGGACAACAAACACTTACAGATGAATGCCAATAAGGTGGTGGCATATCTGCAGAAACCTGCAAAGGAGTTTACTAAGGCTGACATCATCGACTTTATCCAGAACAACGAGATAAAGATGATTAACTTTATGTATCCTGGCGGTGATGGAAAACTGAAGACACTAAACTTCGTGATAACAGACCTCGCTTATCTGGAGGCAATACTGACTTGCGGTGAGCGTGTCGACGGTTCAAGCTTGTTCAGTTTTATTCAGGCTGGCTCAAGCGACTTGTATGTGCTGCCACGTTTCAGTACTGCTTTTGTAGACCCATTTGCTGAGATACCTACTCTCTGCATGCTCTGCTCTTACTTCGATAAGGATGGTAATCCGCTGGAGAGCTCACCAGAGAATACACTGGCAAAGGCTTGCAAGGCTTTCACAGATGTCACAGGCATGGAGTTTCAGGCTATGGGCGAGTTGGAATACTACGTTATTACAGATGAGGAGGAGATGTATCCAGCGCGCGACCAAAAGGGATATCAAGAAAGCGGTCCTTATGCTAAGATGAATGAGTTCCGACAGATGTGCATGTATTACATTGCTCAGGCTGGAGGACAGATAAAATATGGCCATTCAGAGGTGGGTAACTTCTGTGTTGACGGCAAGAACTACGAGCAGAACGAGATTGAGTTCCTGCCAGTGCGTGCTGAGGACGCTGCCGACCAACTGATGATTGCCAAGTGGATAATCCGTAACCTGGCTTATCAGATGGCTCTCGATGTTACCTTTGCTCCAAAGATTACAGCAGGCAAGGCCGGTTCAGGATTGCATGTTCACATGAGACTTGTTAAGGACGGCAAGAACCAGATGCTTGATGGTGGTGTGCTGAGCGAGGCCGCCCGTAAGGCTATAGCAGGAATGATGGACTTGGCACCAAGTATCACTGCGTTTGGCAATAAGAATCCTACATCATACTTCCGTTTGGTGCCACATCAGGAGGCTCCAACAAACGTTTGCTGGGGCGACCGCAATCGTTCGGTGCTGGTGCGCGTGCCATTAGGATGGGCTGCAGATGTGGACATGAGCCGCATAGCAAATCCTCTGGAGGCAGAGAGCAATTACGACACATCGATGAAGCAGACTGTGGAGATGCGCTCTCCAGATGGTTCTGCCGATTTGTATCAGCTGCTGGCTGGTTTGTGTGTGGCATGCCGTCATGGTTTTGAGATGGCTGACGCCCTTGAGGTAGCTGAGCGTACTTATGTGAATGTGAACATCCATGACAAGGCAAATGAGCAGCGACTGGCACAGCTTGACTGTCTGCCAGACAACTGTGTGGCTTCGGCAGCATGTCTTGAGCGTCAGCGTGAGGTTTATCAGCAGCATGGTGTGTTTAGTGAGGGCATGATAGATGGTATTATTGCCGAGCTTCGCAGCTACAATGATGAAACTCTTCGCGACGACCTGAAGGGCAATGCTGAGGGCATGATGCAACTCGTGGAGAGATTCTTCCACTGCGGATAATTATATGTATTAATAAGAAAATCGGTGCTCATCCATGATGAGCACCGATTTTTGTATGATGGATAGGAATGCCTAGGACAATCTAGAACTTCTAGAAATTCTAGGATTTCTAGACTTCGAGTAAAACCTAAAATGTCCCAGCTAAGGAAGCAGCGATGTCTAAGGTATGAAATCTTCTGATGGGTTTTCAACTGGCGCCTGCTCACTTTCCTTCTGTGTTGTTTCGGCTGCAGCCTGCTTGTCAAACATACCGTATGTGGTGCGCAGCACGATAAACTCAGTGCGGCGGTTGAGCTGATTGCAAATCTCTTGCTGCTCCTCTGGCAGTGCCTTGATAAATTCCTCAGTAAGCACGTCGTTCTCTTTCAGGAACGGATATTTCTCGGTTAGTTTTTTCTTTACTACCTTTGGTTTCTCTTCGCCGTAGCCCACAGGGCTGAGTCTGTCGGCCGGTATGCCATGCTCAATGAGATATGTAACCACGCTTTCAGCGCGCTTCTGTGACAATCGCTTGTTATATTCGTCCCTGCCAAGGTAGTCGCAATGAGCGCTCAACTCTATTGTTACGTTGGGGTTTTCATTGAGCAGCTTAATGAGTTCGTCAAGGGCTGTGGTTGACTCAGGGCGCAATGTTGCCTTGTCAAAATCATAGAATATATTATCAATGAGCACTGGTGCAGTGATGGATGCCAGAGGGAACTGCAGCACATATTCCTCTGATTCCTCAACAGGCTCTACGCGAAGCTGTTCCTTGTGATTAAGGTAGCCCTTGCAAGTGCCAAGGAACACATAGTCGACATTAGGATTTATCTTCTGTTCAAAAGAACCGTCACCCTTTACGCTAAGTTTTAGGTTGGTGCCATCGTTGCCCACCATATAGACAAGGGCCTCAGGCAATTCATATCCGTCTTGCTCATATACCCATCCCTTAACAGTTTGAACAATCTCTGGATTTACAAAACTGTAGATATGGTCCCAGCCTTTGCCATCGCCACGATTTGAAGAGAAATAGCCTTCGTTGAGCAGTCCGTTGAATGTCATGCCAAAGTCATCTCCTTGTGAATTGAGCGGATAACCTGGGTGCTCGATTATGTAGGAAGCACTTGATGGGGAATTGTTGAGTTGATGAGTTGATGAGTTATTTGTTTTTGCATTCAATTCGTCAGTTTGATTTGGCTTTGCTATAAAGATGTCGAGACCGCCCATGCCAGGATGACCATTTGACGAGAAATAGAGGTCGCCGTTAGGCCTGAATGTAGGAAACATCTCATCACCAGGGGTATTTATCGGTTCGCCCAGATTTTCTACACCTCCCATGCTATTTTCAGATACTCTTATACGCCAGATGTCCAGTCCGCCTATGCCGCCTGGCATGTCAGACGTGAAGTACAGCCATTCTCCATCGGGCGAAACGGCTGGGTGGGCGTAACTAGACAATGTGTCTTTGGTTAGTTCAAGAACCGTTGGCTTGCTCCATGCCGCATCAGAGCGTTTTGATGTGCATATAGTGGCATATCGTGGATATGACGGGTCGGTGGCGCATTGAGTGAGATACATGGTGCGGCTGTCTGGAGTGAAGGAACACGCTCCCTCATCAAATGCAGAGTTTAGCTCGGTGTCAATAACCTCTGGCTTTAGCCATTTGCCGTTCTCGTCTTTATATGAAACAAAGATGTCGCCATTCTTTGTACCTGTTATTCCGCTAAGTTCATCACCCTGTGCCTGGTTTCTTGTTGATGTGAAATAAAGCTGGTCGTAATTATCTCCTGTCAGCATAGGAGAGTAGTCGGAGCGGCGAGAGTTAAAGAAATTCTCGCGCTTCACTGTGTACTGCGAACCAGTCTCCTTCCATTTCGGAGCCATCTGTGCTGATAGCAGTCCTGCTTTTGCCAGTTTGTTGCCTGGCAGTGAGTCGAGGGCAACCATGAAAGCCTTTTCGGCAGTCTTGTAACTGCCGTTTTTCAGTAGTTGCTGACCTAAATGGAGTTGTGTAAGACTATCCCCCTGTTTGTATCTTATTGCATTGTTGTATGCAGCGATAGCCCTTTGTGTGTAGTTAATACGGCGATAACAGTCGGCAAGCTTAAGTGCCCTTTTGCCTCTTGTGTCTCTTTCTTTTGGCGGTGTGGCTGAATATGCCTTCTTGTATTGCAGCGATGCGTCATAATATTCGCCAAGAGCATAGAACTTGTCGCCTTTGCGCATGGCAGCATCTGCTCCGCACCCAACGAATAGGGCGGACACACATATTATAATAATATAAGATAGTATCTTGCGCATACGATATTATTAACGCATAAACAGGCGTTTTATTATTCAAATGGTTTGCGGAAATTGCAACCTTCACGCCAGCGACTGCATCCGTATGCTGTTTTTCCCTTTATTATTGTGCCTTGTCCGCATACAGGGCATGGTTTGCCAACATACTCGTCGGTTTGCTGGTTATTGCTTGTCTGCTGTTGGTTGTTGGCAGGCTTTTTCTTTACCTTTGGTTTGGGTGCCTGTTCTGCCTTTGGTGCCATCTTCTTCTTTAGGTCGGCATCACTCATGATAGTAACACGGCGGTTGCTGTTGTCGGCAAGCACACTGTTGACAATGGTCTTAATCTGTTCCTTAAGTTCTTCAAGGAACTGGCCTGCATCATATTTCCTGGCCTCAATGTCGCGCAGTTTCTTCTCCCAGATGCCCGTCAGTTCTGCACTCTTGAGCAGTTCTTCTTTTATGAGGTCTATCAACTCAATGCCTGTAGGCGTGGCAATAAGGTTTTTGCGCTCGCGTTTTATGTAGCGTCGCTTGAATAATGTTTCTATTATTCCTGCTCTTGACGATGGCCTGCCGATGCCGTTTTCCTTCATTGCGGCACGCAGCTCCTCATTGTCAACGAATTTGCCGGCCGTTTCCATGGCCTTAAGCAGTGTGGCCTCGGTATAGAATTTTGGCGGTGTGGTCCATTTCTCGGTGAGACTCGGTGTGTGGTCGCCGCTTTCGCCAACAGTGAATGTTGGGAGTGTGCGCTCTTCATCGTCTTTCTTTGAATCGTCATCCTCGTTTGTCTGCACATCTTTTGCATAGATGGTGCGCCATCCTGGGTCGAGAATAGTTTTACCAGAAGTCTTAAACTCTATGTCCTCAACCTTTCCAAGCACTGTTGTTGTGGCAAACTTGCAGTCGGGATAGAACACACTGATAAATCGTCTTGCCACTAAATCGTAGACATGGCGTTCCATGTCGGTCATGTTTGTGGCTGGAACGCCCGTTGGAATGATTGCATGGTGGTCGGTTACCTTAGAAGAGTCGAAAACCTTTTTAGACTTAAGTAATGGTTTGCCTGCCAGTGGCTGTGTAAACGATTCATAACCTCTCAGGTTGGCCAATGTTTGAGGGCACTTGGGGTAAATGTCGTCACTGAGAAAGGTGGTGTCTACACGAGGGTATGTAGTGAGTTTCTTTTCATAAAGACTCTGTATGATGTTAAGCGTCATCTCTGCGCTCATGCCAAACTTGTTGTTGCAGTCAACCTGAAGCGATGTCAGGTCGTAAAGAGGTTTTGGCGCCTCCTTGCCGTTCTTCTTCTCGACGTTGGTTACAGTGAACGGTTTTCCTGTGATTGTCTCAAGAAAATTCTCTCCTTCTTCCTTTGCTGTAAACTTACCTTTCGTTGCTGTGAATACAGTGTCGCGGTATGTTGTTGAGAGCACCCAATAAGCCTCGGGTTTGAAATTCTCAATCTCTTTCTGCCTGTTTACAATGAGCGCAAGGGTAGGGGTTTGCACACGCCCGATGCTCAGCACCTGACGGTTCTGACCATATTTAAGAGTGTACAAGCGTGTAGCATTCATTCCAAGAATCCAGTCGCCAATGGCGCGGCTCAGTCCTGCATAATAGAGAGAGTCTTTATCTTTTTGGTCCATCAGTGACTGGAAACCCTCCCTGATAGCCTCGTCGGTAAGTGATGATATCCATAGTCTTTTCACAGGACAGGTTGCCTTTGCTTTCTGCATAACCCATCGCTGAATAAGTTCTCCCTCTTGTCCGGCATCACCGCAGTTGATTATGCCATCGGCGTTTTGCATAAGCCGCTCTATAACGGCAAACTGCTTTTGTATGCCTTTGTCGTCAATAAGTTTTATGCCAAAACGTGGCGGAATCATAGGCAATGCGCTAAGACTCCACTGTTTCCACATTGGGGTGTAATCATCTGGTTCCTTCAGGGTGCACAAGTGTCCAAATGTCCATGTCACCTGATAACCATTGCCCTCCATGTATCCCTCGTGGCTGCTTGTCGCTCCTATTATCTTGGCGATATCTCGTGCTACACTTGGTTTCTCTGCGATGCAAACAATCATGATTTTCAATGCTTAATGCATAATGCTTAATTCATAATGCATAATGCTTAATGCTTAATTCAAAATTCGTAATTCCTAATTCCTAATTCAAAATTACCTAGTACCCTAAATCCTCTCCAACAAGCACAACAGATATTCTTCCAGGTCTTGAGTTGCGAATAAAGTGGAAGAAGTTGCAGATGCTTTCAGGTGAGTTGCAGTTATGGCAGATGCCATCCACCTGACATGGTGTCTTAATGTCAAAACGTGCTGCATTTATTGGTGATGCAGTGCTGCGTGCCCTAGCTAAGGCCGCTTCTACATTTTGTGCCACCTTGTTCATGCCAATAACAAATATCACACGTTTAGGACCAAAGGTTATAGCTGCCACGCGGTTGCCGTTGCCGTCGATATTTACTATCACGCCATCCTCGCTTATTGCATTAGCGCTTGACAGATAGAAATCGGCAAAGAAAGCTTTGCGGTACATCTCCTGTGCCTCGTCGCGGTCTTTTGCCAAGTCACGGTCAATAAGGTCGTAGCATCCGGCATCGTGAAGGGCTGCTGTCAGTCCCATGTCTCTTATTGTCATAGACCCGCCCCATGATATGCTGCTGCCTGAAGGCATCATGCCCATTACTCTCTCGATGGCCTCTGCTGTGGTGGCACAGTAGCATGCCTCCATATTACGGCGCTCCAGATTCTTTATCATCTTCTGGGTCAGTCTCTCATTTCTTATTTCCTTTGGTGTCATATTCTATTTAATGGGTAATAATCTGCAAACTTACTAATTTTTTTCGAGATTTAGGCTGTGGCGACAATATAAAAAATGTCTTATTATTTGATATAGTCTTAAAAATAAGCAAATATTATAGCATGATTTTATATTTTCTTTGTTGTTTCACGCAAAAGAATTAACTTTGCAAAGTTTTTAGAATAATTGCATTATTATGAATAAGAAGGTATTAGCAGCACTTGTTGTATTGATATTACTGCTTGTGGGCGGTGTGGTATATTTGGCTTTGAATCTTAATGAGCAGCAGAAAGCTAATGAGGAGATGAAAGAGCTTGCAGCGCTTGACAAGATGGAGATGGAGAATGAATACGAGCAGTTCACTCGTCAGTATACAGAGATGATGACTCAGATAAACAACGACTCAATAGTGGCACAGCTTACACAGGAACAGATGCGCACACAACAGTTGTTGGAAGAGTTGCGCAAGGTGAAAAGCGATAATGCACGCGAGATAACACGCCTGAAAAAGGAACTTGCCACAGTACGTGCCGTACTGCGCAGTTATGTGTTGCAGATAGACTCGCTGAACAGATTGAATGAGAACCTGACTGCTGAGAACGAGAATCTTAAGGCAGAGAAGCGTGAGGCCAACAGACAGATAGAAGGTCTTAATCAGGAAAAGGAGTCTTTGTCAGAGAAAGTGGCCATTGCCGCACAGCTTGATGCTATAAATATTGCTATGAATCTGAAGAACAAGCGTGGACGTAAGGCAAAGTATATGAAAGATGCAAAGAGTATTGATGTGTCATTCACTGTAACTAAAAATGTTACTGCAACAAATGGCGTCCGTACTTTCTATGTGCGTATAACTTCCCCAACAGGAGAGACTGTAGGGAAAAGCGGCACTTTTACATACGAGGACCGCAGTATAGATTACTCTATGAGAAAGGATGTAGAGTATAGCGGTGAGGAACTAAATGTTATAACATATCTCGATATCAATCAGTTCTTAGGAGGTGGAAATTATGTTGTTAGCATCTTTGCTGATGGAAACATGATAGGTACGAGCACTTTTACATATTCTAAGTAAATGTATATGGCATAATGGCGTATAGGCACCTATCTGTTTTCTTCTTTTTATCGATAATCATAACGTTCTTCTCTGCGTGCAATTTCGGAGAGGATGGAATAAGGCATGGCAAGATAATTGTTAATGGGCATATAATAAGAAACGACCATGCTGGAAGTATTAAGCGGATATTTGTAAGAGAGGGGGATTATATAAACAAGGGTGATACTCTTATGACTATAAATGTTCAGTCGCAGCCCTTGCAGCAGGACCCGGCTGTTTTAAAACAGAAGAAAGATATTGCCTATGCTACGCTTATGCGTTGTCAGCAAGATTATGAAATATGCCGGCAAATGTTTGTCAAGGTAGAACGCCTATATGCTGATGAATTGATGCCGATAAGTCAGTATGATAAGGCATTGATAGAATATAAGACAATGGAGGCTCAGCTCAAGGCTGCACGCACACAGTATGAACTGCTTTGTGAGACACCAATGAGCAGGGTAATAGTTTCCGACATTAGCGGTGAGGTGTCTGATGTCTATGTGCAAGAGAAGGTGGCCATCCCTGCTAATACCGATTTGTTGTGTGTGTATGTCGCAGATGATGTTTGGGGGCAGTTTGATGTAAAGGAATCTGATACCTTGCGATTCTCAAAAGGCGATACAATAGATGTGGAAGTAACAGCTTTTGACAGGACTATGCCAATGCTTGTTTGCGGATTTGCTGATTCTGATACATTGAAAACCTCAAGTGATGATATAGGCAAACAATTAAGAATGTTTGTAAAACCAACAGCTGAGTCTGAAATACTAAGGCAGGGAATGCAGCTTGTTATTCCATAGGACTGTTGTTATTGTTTTTTCTTGCTGCTCTGATATTGCGCATTAGTCCTTCATATTTTGCTCGCTTCACGGCGCTTCCCTTAAATAGTTGGCGGTATTTGTCAACAGACAGGTTGTGCCAGTCTTCTTTCTTCATTGCCATTAACTCGTCTTTAGGCTGAAGCAAGGTCTCGTCTGTTGGCTGGCAATGCTTGTTGTGCGGACAGGCAAGCAAGCATCTTTCGCATCCGTATATGTAATTGTCAAGTTTGTTTTCTAACTGTTTCGGTATTTCATCCCTGCTCTCGATGGTGTGGTAACTGAGACACCGCTCAGCATGAAATAGGTTATCGCACTGTGACAATGCCCCTGTGGGGCATGCTTTCAGGCATGCTTTGCAGTTGCCGCAGTCTCCTTGCGCCGCTTGGTCATAACTCAAAGGCAAGCTTGTTAATAATTCTCCTAAGAAATATTGATTTCCTGAATCAGGTATTATAAGTTGGTGATTTCTGCCAATCCATCCTAATCCAGCCTTTGCTGCCCAGTAGCGTTCAAGAATAGGCACAGTGTCGCAGCATATCTTGAAAGAGCATGGTTGGTTAACTGTATTCTCAATATAATCTGCCAGCGCCTGCAACTTGCGTTTCATTATATCATGGTAATCTAAGCCATAAGCGTATGACGCAATCTGATATTCCTCCTCTGGTAAACGCTGCTTAGGAGTGTAGTTCATTGCCACGCAGATAATGCTTTTAGCCTCAGGCATTAGAGCACAAGGGTTGAGTCGCTTATCAGAATAGTTGGTCATGTATGTCATTCCAGCATGGCATCCTTTGTCTATCCATGAAGTGAAACTGTTTGCTGCAGTTTTGTCAACAGGTTCGGCATGTGCTATGCCACAAGCAAAAAAGCCGAGACGTTTTGCCTCGGCTTTAATATTGTTAGACAGAGAACAGATATCTATTTCCATGTTACTCGAACACTTTAAATTCATATCCTTGTTCTTTTAGCCATTTTAATGACTCGGGTAGCGCTGTGCGCAACTTGTCAATACTTTTCAGTGAGTCATGGAATGTGATTATTGAACCATTACGGGTGAATTTCTTTATATTGTTCACCACATCCTCAGCCGTTGTCCACTTAGAGTAGTCGCGTGTGACAAGATCCCACATAACAATCCTGTACTTGCGGCCCAACCAGAAATACTGAGGCAGTCGCATTGCACCATGAGGAGGGCGGAATAGGTTGGTGTGCAAAAGCTCGTTGGCTTTCTCCGTATTCCTAGCATATCCCTTTACGGTGTGTTTGAATCCGCCGTAGTGGTTGAATGTGTGGTTGCCAATGCGGTGACCAGCATCCACCACCTGCTTATATACCTCAGGATGTTTGCGTACGTTGTCGCCTACCATGAAGAATGTTGCTTTTATCCCAAAACTGTCAAGTATCTTGAGAATTTCGGGTGTGGCCTCAGGGATAGGACCATCATCGAAGGTTAGGTATACTGCCTTTACCTTCTTGCTCATTCTCCATGTTGCTCTGGGGTACAGCCAGCGCAACCATATTGCCGGTTGCTCAATAATCATTCCTTTTACAGTTTATTGAAACCTGCCTCCCTTGCTGGCGTAAGCATCAGCGATGTTTTCAAGTTCAACGCTCTTCTTATCGCTCCACTCGCTATTTGCCATAGCACTTTCCCTTACTATGTTTTGCAATATGTAAAGGTGCATTAGACATTCACGCTGTGAACTGCTGAAGCGTGTTCCGGTAAGAGAGCAGTACCATCTCATATACTGAACAGAATTATTCCAAAGCTTTTCCATAATTTCCATTGCGCGCTCTTTGTTGTCGAGCATGATGTATGCGCGAGCTGCATCAAGTGAACCAGAGGCGTAGTTGTATGGAACATTATATGCAGGCAGATATTTGTCTGCATGCTCAAGCACCTTCGCTGCCTTCTCTTTCTCGCCTTCACGCAATAGGTTCAGTGCCAGTTGCACATATATGCGGCGGTGTGTATAGCACATGCGCATTACTGTCTCGTCAAGGTATATGCCAGGAACATCAAGGCCACCAAGCTTAAACTTGTTCATCAGCATGTCGTATGTGCGGTTAGTGTCGAAAGTCTTTGCCACTTCCCTGCCATCAATTCTGGTTGTGAATGGGGTGATGCGGTTTACCAAACCTTCTTGAACAAAGTTGTCGCCAAGGTTCATGTAATTATCCTCGCCAACAGTTGTCGCAACGTAAACAGGTCTTTCCCATTTTGTCTGAGCTACAATCTCAAGCATCATCAAGTCGCCTTTGTATAGTGCTGACTTGCCTCTCAGAGATATCTCCATCCTGTCTGGTATAGAGTCGCTTGCCATCATCATGCCGCTTCTCTTAACAGCCTCTTTGTCTATGGTCACATAAACAGTGTCTGTTGGTATCACCTTTGTGCTTTGGCCTGGACCTACAAGCATTTGGATAACACTTCTCTGCTGTTCATTGATGTTGTTGCGTACCCAGTATTTCAAGATGTTTTCCAACTCAAATGGATTCTCTCCAAACAGACTCTTTGCCTCTTCTGGATAAGCGTTGTAAAGTTCTTGTATGCTTCTCTTGAAATTAGGCTTTACATACACATATTCATTTGTTCCAGCGCAGTATTCCAAGCGGCTCCAAGTGATAGGCAGGGCTGGAGAATCGTATGCAGGGCGTCGCATCTGGTCGATATACCAGTCTGTCTGCAGGTAGCTAAGGTTGCAGACGCGTGCGTCAGTTCTCTTTCCTTCCACATCCTGTGTATACCAAAGGGGGAATGTGTCGTTGTCGCCATTGGTAAATACAATTGGGTTGCCTTCCTCCTGAAGCGACATTAGATAGTTCTGGCCAAAATCGCGGCAAGTATATCTTCCGCTGCGGTCGTGGTCGTCCCATGTCTGCGATGCCATCTGTATTGGCACAAGCAGTGCAGCCACGCCAACTACAGAGGCTATTACTGTCTCGTGCTTATTGATGCGGCGGTATAACTCGTCAATGATACCAGCAACACCCAAGCCACACCAGATAGCGAAGGCATAGAATGAACCAGCGTATGCATAGTCGCGCTCACGTGGCTGCATTGGACTCTGGTTCAGGTAGAGCACAATGGCAAGTCCTGTCATGAAGAACAGGAAGAATACTACCCAGAACTGGCGTATGCCGTTCTCGCCACGGCGCAATGACTGCCAGAACAATCCAATAAGTCCGAGCAACAGTGGCAAACAGTAGAATACGTTGTGGCCTTTGTTGTTTTTCAGTTCGTCTGGCAGCAATTCTTGGTTGCCCAATCGCCAGTTGTCAAACCAGTCGAAACCAGTTATCCAGTTGCCATGCTCCAGCTCGCCATTGCCTTGCAAGTCGTTCTGACGGCCTGCAAAGTTCCACATGAAGTAGCGCCAGTACATGAAGTTGCACTGATATGACAGGAAGAACTGTATGTTTTCCAACTGTGTTGGCATCTTCACCATCATCTTCTCGCCACAGCGGTCGTATGGCACCTGCTTGCCAGTTACGCCACCCATCCAACTCTCATAAGCGGCTGCATGCGATGCGCTGTGCATACGAGGGAAAAGCATGTTCTGAGCATACTTATACTCGTCGTTTGTGCGAACCACATAGTAAGAGTCTTTCTCATCAGCTGTAGCCTTTTCCTTGCGCTGATATACCGGAGCACCCTTTGTCATTGCTGGTTTGCAATACTCTCCGTCGCTTTCCAGTTCCACCTGAGATGTGTACTGATGGCCATAGAACAACGGACGACTTCCATACTGGTCGCGGCTAAGGTAAGAACCCAGGGTGAAGATGTCTTCAGGTGAGTTCTGGTCCATTGGAGGGTTGGCAGAAGAGCGTATTACGATAACAGCATAGCTTGAGTAACCGATGAGCAGCATCAGCATACACAGCAATGCTGTATTCTTTATACGCTGGCTTACTAATGGCTTGCCCTCAAACTTGCGCTGAAGTATAAACCAAAGTGCGGCAAGCACAACAACACCAATAACTACAGCCCAAACTCCGTGTCCGTAGAACGGAATGCCGAGCAATGCCACAGATGCTATGAATGAAATGTTGCAGCGCAAAGCATTCTCGCCATTGTATGTTTCATAGATGGCCCATATAAGGCATGAAATCAATACTATGAGGTAGATGATAAGACCAGTGTTGAATGGACATCCTAATGTGTTTACGAAGAACAATTCAAACCATCCTCCTACCTGTACAATACCTGGAACCAGTCCGTAAAGCACAGCTGCAAGTATGATGCCCGATATTACCAGTGCCCATAAAGACCCCTTCAGGTCTGACTTTGGATCCTTGTGAGGGAACTTGCGGTAATAATAAACCAATACAATAGCTGGCAGGCACAAGAGGTTCAGCAGATGGACGCCAATAGACAAACCAGTCATATACATGATAAGTATAAGCCATCTGTCGCTCTGTGGCTGGTCGGCCTGGTCTTCCCATTTCAATATAAGCCAGAACACCACAGCCGTGAATGCAGATGAATAGGCATATACCTCAGCCTCTACTGCACTATACCAGAAGGTGTCGCTAAAGGTGTATATTAATGCTCCTACAAGCGCTGACGCCTCTATGGTTATTAATTTTGCAGTGGTCATCTCGCTCCAGTCTTTAACCAGCAGCTTCCTTGTAAGGTGAGATACAGACCAGAAAAGGAACAGTATGGTGATTGCGGAAAGCAATGCGCTCATAATGTTCACCATGTAGGCTACTTGCGACTGGTCGCTGGCAAACTGTCCAAACAAATTGGAAGTAAGCATAAAGAAAGGCGCTCCCGGTGGGTGACCAACTTCCAACTTATTTCCTGTGGTGATAAATTCAGGACAGTCCCAGAAACTGGCTGTCGGCTCAATCGTAGAACAATAAACAAAGGCGGCTATCAGAAACGTAAGCCATCCTAAAACATTGTCTACAAGTCTAAATTGTTTCATCATTTTATTGTTAATTGTATAATCTTTGCAAAGTTAATATAAATCATCTTAGATAATGTGTATTTCATTTTTTTTAACGTCACATGCGTTAAACAAAGAAACTAACACTCCATACTACAATAACATAGCGCAGAAACTTTCCGAAGGTGATGCTCACCGCTGATATCAGTACGTTGGCGCGCATCAGTCCCAAGACAATAGTTATTGCGCTGCCAAGCAAGGGTATAAAACCAAAGAAACCCATCCATGCTCCATGTCCAGCCATAAATCGCTCAGCCTTGTCAAGGTCTTTTTTCTTTACATGCAAATACTTCTCTATCCATTCCAGTTTGCCCAAGCGGCCTACGGCATAGTTGAACATACCGCCAAGCGAATTGCCAATCGTGCCGTAGATGACGAGCAGCCATGGGTCGAGTCCCGCCACTTGCATGGCGCCCATAATGGTTTCGCTGTTGAATGGGATAAAACTGCCAGCAAGGAATGCAGCCACAAGCATTCCCCAATAACCATATTCTATTAGGAGTTCTATAAAACTATCCATAAGTTATATCCAGTAAGTGAAAGGATTGCTAAAACGATTAAGCAAAATGCTATGTTGGTTATGCGGGTGCTGGTAAGTGCCATGAAATGGGCTATTAAGGGACATGTGTTTATTATCATCATGCGCATCAGCATGTCATAATGCTGTGGCTGCACAACAATGAACACCGTAGTGAGTATGGCCATGCAGATAAAGCAATAATACATCATTCTTATGCGTATCTTATCATAGAAACTAGTATTTAAATAATGTATTATGCCTGTTGCTGCCAGAACCATAGTAAATCCCAGCATCATTATTTGCTGAAGTGGTAGAACGGAGAAATCGAAAAGCGCGTTAAATGCCGTTAGCTCAGCCACATGCTCTGTCAGCATGCTGTAGTCGGCAATATAAGTGAGGTATCCTATCCCCAGCCAATAAGGTGTTAATACGCCCAGTATCGATGCGAGAATGTTTTTTACGCTTAATGACTTTAGGAACAATCCCATAAGCATCCATAGCGCTGGCACATAGTATATCACGTGTACGTTGGCCAAACTTGCCAAACCCATGCAAAGAAAGGCGTAATATGTTTTGCCTGTTGACTCCTGTTCCTGGTATGTCTTATATAATAATCCGTAAGTGGCTATTACCAATACCTCGGTTATGGCGCCTTTGAGCGAAGCGAATAAGAAACAACAGCATACTGACAACATAAGGAATGAACTCGACACCATCTTGCTGTATATCCTTATTAGCGCATTGCTGTTGTTTAGCTCTATCATCAGATATGTAGATACAGCAAAGCATACGAACTGAATCCACCACTGGTTGGGAATCAGTCCGCACGCTAACCATATCACAGCAGCATATACCGCAACCACTGGAAGGGTAATCCTGCTTTCGGAAATTTTATTCTGTAGTCTCTTGACCATCTATGTGCAATCTCCTCTACGGTTTGGAGAGTTGTAGAATGGATTAAAGGTCAAATCCGATGTCTCTTCTGAAATATTTGTCAGTAAAGTCAATCTTCTGTGCTTCTGTGAATGACTTCTGCAAAGCCTCGGCTTTGTCTTTACCATAAGAGCTGACAGCTATTACGCGACCACCGCTTGTCACCACCTTGCCATCTTTCTCAGATGTGCCAGCATGGAACACAATGCTGCCCTCAACATTGTTAATGCCAGTAATCTCGTAGCCCTTCTTGTAGTCTTGTGGATAGCCACCGCTAACGAGCATCACGCAAACAGCTGCGCGCTCGTCAAACTCAATCTCTCGCTTGTCGAGGTCGCCTTGTGCTACACCCTCAAGTAGGTCAACGAGGTCGCTCTTCAGTCTCAGCATCACGCTCTCTGTCTCTGGGTCGCCCATACGGCAGTTGTATTCAATAACCATAGGCTCGCCCTTAACGTTGATTAGTCCGAAGAAGATAAATCCTTTATAGTCGATGCCCTCGGCAGCCAGTCCCTCTACTGTTGGACGGATAATGCGGTCTTCAACCTTCTGCATCCACTCCTTTGTGGCAAATGGCACTGGGGTAACGCTTCCCATTCCTCCTGTGTTAAGGCCAGTGTCGCCCTCACCGATGCGCTTGTAGTCTTTAGCCTCTGGCAGAATCTTGTAGTTCTTGCCGTCTGTAAGCACAAACACAGAGCACTCGATGCCGCTCAGGAACTCCTCTATAACCACCTGTGCAGAGGCGTTGCCAAACATACCGCCAAGCATGTCCTTCAACTCTTTCTTTGCCTCCTCAAGTGTAGGAACAATGAGTACGCCCTTGCCTGCGCACAATCCGTCGGCCTTAAGCACATAAGGTGCCTCAAGAGTCTCAAGGAACTTCATGCCTTCCTCAAGTGTTGTGCCATCAAAAGTCTGATATCTTGCTGTTGGGATGTTATGGCGCATCATGAAGGCTTTAGCAAAATCCTTTGAACCCTCAAGCACAGCACCAGCCTTAGAAGGACCTATCACTGGTATCTTTGATGTGCGCTCGTCGCTCTTAAACTCATCATAGATGCCTTTTACCAGCGGATCTTCTGGACCTACAACCACCATGTCGATGCCGTTTGCCAGTACAAAATCCTTAATGGCATCAAAGTCGGTAGCGCTCATTGCCACGTTCTCGCCAACGCCAGAAGTGCCGGCATTGCCTGGTGCGATAAACAATTTCTCTACTTTCTCACTTTGTGCAATCTTCCAAGCCAGCGCATGCTCTCTGCCACCGCTTCCTAACAATAATATTTTCATAAATGTATGTAAAACGTTTTATCTTTGAATATTCGACTGCAAATTTACTGAAATAGCATGAGAATGCAAAATTAATGTGCGTGAAATCAATAATAAATGACAAACTCACTGAAATATATTAATGGGTTTAGGTAAACTATAAATAGGCGTAACCAATCAGGTTGCGCCTATTTATAGTTTATCAAAGACGTGCATTAAAATAAAAGAATGTAAAGATTTTATAATGTTTTATCGTACCACCACCTTCTTGCCATCCTTTATATACAATCCTTTGACTTGGTTCTTCACCTTTCTGCCTTGGAGGTCGTAATAGTCGGAAGATGATTGCTTGCCGGTTGCTATATCTTCAATGCCAGCATCAACTATTCTGCGAAGTTTAAAATCCTTCCAAACCTCAGTTGTCTTGTATATATCATAACTCTTGCTTGGCACATAAACTGGAATATTATATGTATAAAAGCATGAGTTTACGAACACATCCTTGCCCAGTTTCGGAGGATTAGGGGCATAGCATGTCATATCCTCTTGAGGATAACCAGTAAATAGGTGAATATCAACATTGGCAAAAGCCCTATCCCCGATGCTATCAACTGTTGCAGATATGTAGAAATTAGTAGGCATTTGACCATTCTCCGTGAATCCGCCATTTATTATACGTGTGCCCTCGGCTATTTCATGCCCATAATTGCAGTAATATGCTATCGTGCCATCTGCAGAATATAAAATGTCAGCAAAGTTCCCGCTCCTAACATCGCATCTAAAAGCTTCGTTGTCCGCAGATGGAACAATGAAAGGCATAGTTACATAGTCTTGGTTTTCTAATTTCTCCGCATAAACATCCTTGCCAAGAGTTGGGAATGTCGGGCTTGTCAACTCGAATATCAATTCGTAATCATTTGGTCCCATGAGTAGATGCGATTTTGAGCATAAAGCACTATCAGCCAGATGCTTTAATGTTTTAGGCAGAATTATGCGCTTGTTGTTGCTTATGGTTGTGTAGAACGCCTTTGCTGGGATTGTATCTAAGTCAAGGTTACGCAAGTTCAATCCTTTTATGTTAGGCATTATCATGTTTCTAATGTAGTCTAAATCGTCAGTCTTTGGCTTGCCTGATATTGTAAGATAGTGAACTGGCGTTTTTATATCTTTCACGCCTTGCTCAAGCGATGTCTCATTTAGGTTGACTGCAAATCCGTCTGCTTGTGTCAATAATTCATGAGTGGCTATAACCTTGCCATCCACCTCTACGTCAACAAGTGTTTCATAATTGCCAGGCAAACGAGCTTCTGCAACCAAAGGACCACATAAACTACCTATGCCATCCACCCATATATATTCCAGTTTCTCATTACCTTGTGTCTTCTCGTACTTGTAACGTCTTGTTGTTCTATCTCCCACAATAATCACGTCTGTTTTTACAACCTTATAACCAGATTCTGTCAAACCGCCTTCAGGAAGATTAGAGTCATAAATAACGTCAAAAAATCTTGTTGTATTGTCTCTGCTACGATACAATTTGCCATTTGCTTCGCCTATATATGCAACAAATTCCCCTTGATTGTCGTCGGGACTTGTTTTAACATACATCTTCTGACATTTTTTCAAATAAGAGTTTCTTATTTGAATTATATTTTCATCTACATAATAATATTTATGCACAGTTTCAACAGTATTGTTCCATACCGTATGCCACACCTTTTTGCTGTCAAGGAATGAACTCTGCCCGAACATGATACCTGCGAAGAGGCATGTCATAGTAAATGTTATATATAATCTTTTCATAGGTATAGTATTTTTTGCATATATATATAATTATAGAATATCTTAATATTGATGTTGTTGATTTTTTACAGATTTTAGTCTGAAAACTGGACATCTCCATAACTCAGGTTCAGAATAGCTCCTTTTTCAGAATCCAGTTTACCATACTTTGACAGAATAATCTTTCCATTGTTTTTAACTATTAAACTGCCCCCTTGTTTTATTAGGATATTGGCATTCGTTACACGACCTCCATCTATTTCCAATGAGCCACCAGACATCACAATAATTTTTTTATCAGGCTTCATGCCCAAGTCAGTGCCTGAGTTAATCTTGAACTTGCCTTTTTGCACATATATATCATTATTATATATGCTGTCAGTCCAGTTTATATCAGATGTGACAACCATAGGGTCTTTATAGTTTGGAATATATTCGCCAGTTAACCCCGTATCATATCTGGCACGTCCCCATTCCACGATGGAACCAAGCGTTTTCCATACATAAATATATCCAGAGTGGTCTAATGCAATAATCTCATTCTTATTGTCATTGTCTATATCTGATACACATATATTCTTTTTGATTATTTCAGATGTCGTTAAAGGAAATCCCTTTATGTCTTGCCCCAAATAGTCAATTGCATAAATCTTATTCTTAGAGTTGAAAATTATATCAACAGAATTATCCCCATCGACATCCGCCAGCATAGGCATCTCAAAATGGGTTTCCCAATCACCTTCTTGATATAATCCCAGTATTTCTTTGTTCAGGATTAGTTCTCCGTCATTGTTCCAGGCTTTAACGCAATCCTCGCCAAGAGCAACGATTTCTAATTTCCCGTCAGCGTTGATGTCGCCCACGCTAATGGCATGGTCTAATCCTTCACCTTTTTTCGTAATATTATATGTTGCGCATACTGGATTTGAAGCATAACTGTCAAAATTCTTATAACATGAGCCATCTTGGTTGATCACGTATATATAACTTGAGGTATTGCGTGAAGCGACAATAATCTCTTTTATGCCATCATTGTTAAAATCACATACAATAGGAGACGATTTTAAGTTTACACCTGTCCTGCTGAAAAAAGGTGACCGTAAGTAAGTGCTTCCATCATGTCTCCATACATATAAGTTCTCATCCTGACCGTAAATAATTTCTTTGTATCCGTCCATATCCAAATCGGCAACAGCCAACCCTGCATAGTTAGCTCTTATGCCTGCTCCGAATTCATTTCTTATTGTGCCATTTGCATTTAATATTATAAAACCTTCTGATTCTTTAGCTATAATTATTTCCTTATCTCCTTTGCCATTAGGCATATCAATGTCGGTAATTACAGCACCACGATGAACATAGTTAGGAATAGAAACAGACCATAGTGTATCAGGAAGATTATTCCCGTTATTGTCATTTGCGGAATAACACATGGCTGTATTATTCCCCGTAGTTGAACGAGATAAAGCAACTACTGACATGTTGCCGTCTCCCAAAAGGTCTGCTGGAGTTGGTACCGCATCAGCGTACCAAGGATGAACAGCGTATCCTCCAAAATCTGTTGCGTTGCCATCAATGTCATAAGGTTCAGTTCCATCGGAATTCAAAACGACTACAGCAGAGCCAATGGCATCTGAGCAGTCATAAGCTTGTGCTATAATCTCTTTTTCGCCATCCAAGTCGAAGTCTGCAACATGCGCCTCATTTGCATAAACATAAGTACCATCTAAATCAAGTGGACTTTTTTTCATAGCTAATGGATATGTAGTCCATGCTTTTATTGAATTGGACAATTCGCCCTCTATAAATGAAGGATTCAATCCAGAAAACTTATAATAATATGCCGTGAATTTTTCCACTTCCCTGTCTTCAAAATATCTTGTGGTCAATGGCAATTTATTTAATTTTGTGTAATTACCATTTGGTTCTTCACTGCGATAAATATTATATCCTACGGCATTCCCCATAGTTTCCCAGTTGAAATTAATATAATCCTCAAATAAATTCTTATTAATTAATGAAATATCTATTGTTGGTAATGCCTCAGCTATATTAATTACCATTGAATCCTGAAATATTCTGCCAGAGTATAGGGCCACTTTTAACATTATGCTGTCTTCATTGTCATAAAATGGTCTGACCATTAACTCGCAAATAGAATCTCCAGTTATTATATCGCCTGTATAGTTGTCAAGTGATTCCACTTGCCAGTTCACTAATGAGTCTGACGGATGACCTAATCTAACATGTTGCAGTTTCAGTAGCACGGTCTCATTGTCTTCTGGTATTAAATCCCCATCATCCGTATCAAGTATTTTTAAATTCGAAATTCTAAGCTTTGGAGATAATACATCTATTCTGAAAGTGTCAACATCCAATACACTTGTGTTGTCTTTGGTCATTGTCAGGAAAAAGCATATACCACCAGGCGTGTTTCTTGGTAACTCTGGGGCAGAATCTTTGACTGACACTTTGAAACCTGTTGCCAGCAAATCACCTTTTGTGCTGCCAGGGGCAATATTCCCAAATTCTATAGTATTGTCAAGAATGTCTATATGAGGTGAGTTCGTGCTTAATGTTGCAATAACATTGTTGGCAGTTTCTGTTCCTTTGTTTTTAAGGAATACATTGAGGCGACGCTCTTCTCCTATCTCTATAACACCGTCAAAATCCTGTATGTGAGATAACGACAAACTATTTCCTTCATTTATATTAATTGGCAATACATGTTCGTAAGGATAAAAGTTACTTGCGGTAATTGTTATTTTAATCTCTCCAGATGACTTAGGAATATATTGGAACGAATGCGAGAGTGTGTCTGCAATTAGTGTGGAAATATAAAGTTCGCCATCTTTCATGATGCAGACGGTTGCCTTCTTGTCTTCTGGCAAATTCTTTATTTGGACATTGATATTGTGTATGCCATTTGAAATCTGATTTGGTGTTATTGACACATCCATAGGTTTAGGGGTGTCAGACCAGATTGGCATTTCTGGGTCTCCGAGAAGATGTAAGCGTATAAAGGGAAAAACATCTCTTTTAGACCCCATTAAAGCCATTTCTTTATATATTTCGCCTAAAATATTATTATTGTGTTTATACAACTGTTTTAAGAATATTTTATATTGGTCGTGCTCACTCGCCTCACCGAAATTAGCATTACCGATGAAAGCCACTGCACCTCCGTTAGGATTATTTATATAATGTTCAGCGATGCAATCCAGATCAAACTGGGCTGGTTGGCAACTACCTGTAATGAAAATCTGCTGATACGCTCCATTGTTTAAGTTATCTACGTCAGGCACTGTTATATTTTCTAACTTATCAACTGACGAGGCTCCCAAAAGTCTTGGTGCAGAATGATCCATATGATATACAATATGAAATTTCCCAATCCCCGAAACTCCTTCATTTAATGCGGATAAAAAGTTGTTCTTGTTCAATTCAGCACCTGAGGAGAATGTTCCGCTATAAACATGTTCGCTACAATTACAATTATAATGGTCAAAAAGATAATATTTATTAATATGATTAACATTGTATTTAGAATAATATGAGTTAATACTATCCATGCAACCATATAACAATTTGTTGTTTTTACGCCTTATATAGGCAGAAATAGCAAGATGATTCTTTAAATATGAAGTATTTATAGACTGATTATCCATTTTTTCATAGGCAAGAACTTTATTTACAAAAACAGAGGCTTCAGATGAATTCTCAACGGGAGCTCGGCCAAGAATAGATACCTGATTTTCCAAAATTTTCTCATCAGGTTCAAGATATATATGATTCTTGTTCGAATTCCAATTACAATTGAGATTGGTGTAATATGCATCCGATGGAAACTCTTTATTCTCGTAATTATAGAATCTCGTAGGAATAATATTAGTATCACCACCTAACAAGACATACAATCCATTACTCCATTTTTTGTGGCATTCTGATAGATAAGCATGTACTTTCTCTGCTAAATCCGAGCCATGATATTCTTTTGATATATCTTCTATATATTTTATAATAGTGGGGACTCCCTTTTTTGTCTTCCAGTTGGCGAGACGCTCAAATTCTGCCTTTAGCTCTCTATTGGTGATGATAATGTAATCGGGAATCTGCTCATTGATAACATTTAAGGACATATCTCCTGTGCTTCTGTTCTGGATGCCAGGGAGATATCCTGTTATAGTTACATTAGGATTACTAAACCTGTCAATGTCCTGAGGGTTATCGACCATTGTGCTTATCAATTTTTTGACAGACATGTGGCGTCTGTAACTCTGCTTTTGGGGTGTTATAAGTTGTGCTTCATTTTCCTCATAACTCAAATTATAATATAAGTCTTTTATGTATATTTTTCTTGTTACAGGGTCATATTCTATTGGGTTAAATTGTATTTTCACCAAACGGTATCCCATCATTATATAATCAGCAATAATAAAGGCATGTTTGCTTGGATATAAGCTATTGCCATTATATATAGAGGAGTCTGGCAGTGTTGAACTGGTAATACTTTGCGCCTCTACTTTTATTGGTTCTTGTGTTGGATATGGCATAAATGTGCCATCAAGAGATTGCCGGCTGTTACATGTTATATCCAATTCACTTACTTTCGCATTCCATGGAATTACAAATGTCTTTGTGATGACAGGCAGAAGCGGAGCACCAACATCGGAAGTTGTCTCATTAATATCTGCAACATGTAAAATATCGTAACCATCAAGGGAAGAAAATGAAAGTCCGTTCCTGTCAACACCTATAACCCCTGATATCTGCGCCTTGATAGATAAACAGGATAGAAATAGTACACTTATTAAACTTAAAATGTGTTTCATAGTTGTTGCAGATTATTTTTTACTTTGTTAAAATCATCCTTCTCGTATCAATCACCTTTCCATCAATGATAAGACTATAAAGATACATGCCTGAGTTCAGGCCTTCGCTTGTTACATTCAATATTATTTTGCCTCTTTCGTTGATTGTAATCTGTTTGACTTGCTTTCCACTCATATCATAAATGCAGAACAATGCGACTGAGACATCAGATGGTATCTGCATTTCTATGTTCGTGGCTGTGGTAAAAGGATTTGGATTATTCTGTGATAGCGAAGCTGCATTAATAGTTTCTAATCCGTCTATGTCTGTTGCGTTGTTGTAACTACGTATCTTGGCGTTTGAACCCTCGAGCGCAGCAATCTTTGCATTCAGTTCATTGATTGACTGAACAAGAATGGGTATCAGTTCAATATAGTTAACCGCCTTGCTCCCATCATCCAATGTATATACCAAGTCAGGATAGTTTTCTT
>JAZLCN010000020.1:0-65529 GCA_045614255.1 Prevotella sp. | reverse complement strand
ATTATTGAGACAGAATAAAATCTTTGTGATTATTAGCAGAATACAACTTTTTTTAGGGGGATTGGGGGAGGGGGCTTGAGGCACTAGAAGCTCTAGAGGCTCTAGAAGCTCTAGGACCTCTAAAACCTCTAGTATCCCTAGCCCCTCCAGCCCCCAATTTTCCGAAAATTTTTGACAAAAAATTAAAATAAGCCCCAAATGCTGGCGTTTTTCAAAAATTTTTTACTGGTGGGTGCAAAATATTCTCAAAATGGAGTGCAATCTTAAAACCTTGAACCTCAAAATCTTATAACCTAAAAATGAAAAGTGTGCAAAAAAAACGGTCGGAAAAATTTTCAAAACCTATCGTTTTACTCACCAAAAGCATAGGTTTTGCTTTTCAAGATGATAGGTTTTGCAACTCAAAACCATAGAAAATGGAGCTCAAAACCTATGCTTTTGAAAAATAAAGTCGTGATTTTTGCTTTTTAAGACCATTTTCTCGCTGACTTTTAACCCCAACTTTTTCTCTAGAATGAGATTTTTCCTGAACAAAAATTTTTTTGAAAAATTTTGACAAAATTATTTAGACATTGTCATCTTAAATTACTAAAGCGTTATGGCAATCGTATATAAAAGTGTGATTTTTCATTTCCTGCTTTTTGCTCTTCGTATAAGATAAGCCCTAGGAAACCCTAGGAAGACCTAGGAGGTTCTAGGAGGTTCTAGGAAATCTAGAAGCTGCATCTCAACAAAATTTACAAACAAGTTTGTTGATTTTGTCTTCGATTTGCATTACCTTTCTATAAGGAAAGCGGCATCTCAACAAAATTTACAAACAAGTTTGTTGATTTTGTCTTCGATTTGCATTACCTTTATATAAGGAAAGCTGCATCTCAACAAAATTTACAAACAAGTTTGTTGATTTTGTCTTCGATTTGCATTACCTTTGCACTATGAGAGTGTTAATAGTAAATACCAGCGAGCAGACAGGCGGTGCGGCAGTAGCGGCAAACCGTTTGATGAGGGCACTTAACAATCATGGTGTTAAGGTGAAGATGCTTGTGCGCGACAAGGAGACAGATAACATAAATGTTGTTGGATTAAAGAATACAATCTTTCAGAAATGGCATTTCCTTTGGGAACGCCTCGTGGTGTATTTCTATTTGCATTTCTCCCTCAAGAACCTTTTTCAGATAGACATAGCCAATAGCGGTGCGGATATCACACGGTTGAAGGAGTTTAAGGAGGCCGACGTGATACACCTTCATTGGATTAACCAGGGAATGTTGTCGCTGAGGTCGATACGCAAGATACTGGCAACCGGTAAACCAGTGGTATGGACAATGCACGATATCTGGCCAGCCACAGCCATCTGTCATCTTACGCTTGGATGCAATCGCTTTAAGTCGCGTTGCGGTAATTGCAGACTCCTGCCAGGCAAAGGCAGTGCCGACGATTTGTCTGCCAAGGTGTGGCGCAAGAAAGAGCGCCTGTATAATGAAGGCGACATTAGTTTTGTGACATGCAGCAAGTGGCTTGAGGGAGAGGCTAAGAAAAGCACGCTTCTGCACGACAAGACAATAACCAGTATCCCTAATGCCATAGACACACATGTGTTTAAGCAGTCAGATAAGAGTCAGGCGCGCGAAAACTGCGGTCTGCCTAAAGACAAGAACGTAATCTTGTTTGTGTGTCAGCGTCTTACCAATCCAAACAAGGGAATGGCCTATCTCGCAGAAGCATGTAATATCATGGCAAAGAACCATCCCGAGACACTCAACGACACCGTTATCGCCGTTTTGGGCGGACATGCCGACGATATGAAAGAGAGTCTGCCCTATGACATCTATCCATTGGGATATACCACCGACATTAATAAGATTGTGGAGATATACAACTCCGCCTCTGTGTTTGTGTTGCCATCGCTCTCTGAAAACCTTCCCAATACCATCATGGAGGCAATGGCCTGTGGAGTGCCTTGCGTGGGATTTAAGGTGGGAGGCATCCCAGAGGAGATTGACCATGGCAAAAACGGATATGTGGCAGCCTATCGCGATGCGGAGGATTTGGCGCGCGGCATATACTGGGTGGTAAAGGAGGCCGACTATGAGGCGCTTAGCAAAGAGGCACATTCAAAAGTTGTGTCGTCTTACTCTCAGCAAAGCGTGGCGGTAAAATATATTGAAGTATACAATCAGGCAATAGCAAAAAAACATTATCATATATGATTAAGATATCAGTTGTCACCATAACCTATAATGCCGCTGATGTGCTTAAACGCACGTTAGACAGTGTGCTAAACCAAACCTATCAGCATATCGAGCATCTTATTGTCGATGGTGCGTCTCTTGACGATACGCTTGAGATAGCGAATGACTATAAGGATGAAAACGACGAAGTGGCGGCAAGCCATGATGTGATTATAACATCGGCTAAGGATAAGGGACTTTATGACGCAATGAACAAAGGACTGATGCGCGCCACGGGCGATTATGTGCTTTTCCTTAATGCGGGCGATTTTCTTCCCTCGTCGGCAACCATAGAGACGGTGGTGGATGTGGCTAAGCGTGTGCGCCAGGAGTCGGGCGCCTTGCCAGCCGTGCTCTATGGCGACACCGATATTGTTGATGGTCAAGGCAATTATCTTCATCCTCGTCATCACCGTCCGCCACATAACCTCACATGGCACTCGTTCCGCTATGGTATGCTGGTGTGCCATCAGGCTTTTTATGCGCGTCTTGATATAGCCCAGACCGTGCCATACGATTTGAAATACCGCTTCTCTGCCGATGTTGACTGGTGCATACGAGTGATGCGTGAGGCCGACCGCCGTGGACTCGAACTGGTTAATGTTGGGGCAGTGGTTGTTAACTACACCAAGGAGGGACAGACCACAATCAACCACAAGGCGTCATTGAAGGAACGCTACAAGGTTATGTGCCGACATTATGGCACTCTGCCCACAATATTCATGCACTGCATGTTTGTGGTGAGGGCTTTGCTGAGGAGGCTTGGGACTAGATGATTATTAATTCATATTGTCCTGATTCTCGAAGAAAATGCTTATATTTGCATTTGCAATAATTAAAAACGATATCTTATGAGAAAATCAGTGAAATTTATGCTTGCATGCTTGTTGGCATGTGTGTGTGCAATGCCGTCTGAGGCAAAGAAAAATCCAGAGAAGGGTATGGGTGCATACCTGTTTACATTTTTCAACGACCCTACACATAGTCTTTATATGGCTATAAGTTACGATGGATATACTTTTACAGCCGTGAACGACGGCAAACCAGTGATTGGCGGCGATAGCATTGCTGCTCAGCGAGGTATCCGCGACCCGCACATCTGCCGTGCTCCTAACGGATGGTTTTATATCGCCATGACCGACCTTCACGTGTTTGGAAAGCAGAAGGGATTGCGCACCACGCAGTGGGAACGCGATGATAAGTATGGATGGGGCAACAACCGCGGACTGGTATTGATGAAGTCGAAAGACCTTATACACTGGACACATACTGAAGTGTTCGTTAACGAGGCGTTCCCTGAGAACTTCAGCGAACTGGGTTGTGCTTGGGCGCCGCAGACGGTGTGGGACCCAGCGGTTGGCAAACCAATGGTATATTTCACCATCCGTCAGAAGCCAGGCGGCAGAACAAAGATGTATTATAGTTATGCCAACGAGGATTTCACAAAGTTGGAAACAGAACCGAAGCTTCTCTTCGAATATCCAGATAATAAGATTCAGGTGCTCGACGCTGACATCTGTCAGATGCCCGATGGCCGCTATTTCATGACCTATGTGGCACAGGAGAATCCTGGCGGAATAAAGTACATGATTTCAGACAAGATAAACTCATATAATGATTATCACCACGAGCAGATAGACACAGAGCGCAGAGGCTGTGAGGCTCCAAACACATGGAAGCGCATTGGCGAGGATAAGTGGGTGATAATGTACGATGTGTATAGCGTGAATCCTCATAACTTTGGATTTGTTGAGACAACCGACTTCAAGACCTTTACACCTCTTGGCCGATTCAACGAGGGTAAGATGAAGGCAACAAACTTTGAGAGTCCGAAGCACGGTTGTGTGATACAGATAACAAAGAAGGAAGCCAAGAGATTGGAGAAGTATTGGAAGAAATAAAGGAGAACCTCCCCCAACCCCTCCGAAGGAGGGGAGAATGGATGAGGGATTTTAAAATGATTAAAGATTAGAGATTAAGGATTAAGGTTTGTTACCCAAGCATACGTCTGCACTCCTACACTCCTTCACTCCTATACTCCTAATAACTTCTTAACTTCAAAAAAATCAAAACTTAAAATCAATGAGAGATTTCAATTATTATGCACCTACGGAAGTTGTGTTCGGTGCAGAGTCGGAAGCACAAGTGGCAACGCTTGTAAAGAAATATGGCGGCAGCAAAGTGCTGTTACATTATGGTGGTCAGAGTGCTATAAAGTCGGGTCTTCTTGATAAGGTATGCCGCCTGTTGGACGGCGAGGGCGTTACTTATGTGACGCTTGGGGGAGTGGTTCCCAATCCGCGCTTGTCAAAGGTTAGAGAGGGTATTGACCTTTGCCGTGCAGAAGGTGTAGACTTTATACTCGCCGTTGGCGGAGGCAGTGTGATAGACTCAGCCAAAGCCATTGCTCTTGGTGTGCCTTATGATGGTGATGTATGGGATTTCTATATGCGTGGCGGTACTCCAGAGAGGGTATTGCCAATAGGTGTTGTGCTTACTATTCCAGCAGCGGGCAGTGAGATGAGTCTTGGATGTGTTATCACCAATGAGGATGGTGGCATAAAGACAGGATACTCAAGTAATATGTTCCGTCCTAAGTTTGCCATTATGAATCCAGAGCGCACATTCTCTTTGCCTCCTTATCAGACAGCGGCAGGAGTAACCGACATCATGATGCACACCATGGAGCGCTATTTTACCCACGACGACGATATGACACTGACCACCGAACTGGCTGAGGCACTGCTGCGCACGATGAAGGACTGTGTGTTTGCCGTTCTTGATAACCCAGAGGATTATCGCAACCGTGCGCAGATAATGTGGGGCGGCAGTTTGGCGCATAATGGATTGACTGGTTGCGGTGTGGCTGAAGACTGGGCTACGCATCAGTTGGAGCATGAGCTTAGCGGTATGTTTGATGTTACCCACGGCGCAGGACTGTCTGCTGTATGGGCAAGTTGGGCGCGCTATGTGTATAAGGAGAATGTAAGCCGCTTTGTTCGCTTTGCCGTTAATGTGATGGGTGTGCCAAATGATTTCGCTAATCCCGAGGCAACGGCTCTGCGTGGCATCGCGGCAATGGAGCGTTTCTACCATGATATAGGCATGCCAATAACAATACCAGAGCTGATAGGCAGAAAGGCCACTGATGAGGAGATTAAGGAAATGGCGCGTAAGTGTACACGCGACTACACCATAACCAAGGGCGGACTAAAAGTGCTGAAGGCCGACGATATGGTGGCTATTTATAACATGGCAAATGTATAAACTTAGATGTCCTTGACCAAAACAGGCCCGGCGATTGCCGAGCCTGTTTTTCTATATATGTTAATCTCTCTCTCTGCTTATTTGATAATCATCGTTCCGATGTCCTGCACGGATATCTCGCGGTTGGCAGAGTTGATATTCTCAAGTGTGAGATTCTCTATAGGACGCTCTGGCAAACCCTTGGCGCGAAGCATGGTTGGACAGTTGTCTATGGTAATGTCGCGGAAGGTGATGTCGCGGAAGGCTGGCGTGAGGCGGTTGACCTCTCTCTCAGGCAGTCGCTGACCTAAACCGCCAACCGAGTTGGGGGAGCCCAGCATGTCGAAGAAGATGGCGGGACGCTCAGAACTCTTTACGTGGATGCGCTCAAACCACATCTTCTCGCCGCCACCGCCACGAGGACGGCGTGTCTTCATGTAGAAAGGATACATGGCCTTCTCTATGGTGCAGTCGTGAACATATACGTTGCGCACTGTAGCCGCCGTCTCGCTGCCTACGGCAATGCCGCCAACGCCATTCTTCACAGTGCAGTGGCGTATCACCACATTCTCTGTTGGGCGGTTGCGGTTCATGCCATCGTTGCCGCGTCCGGCCTTCAGTGTGAAGCAGTCGTCGCCGCAACTTAATGTGGTGTATTCAACAAGCACGTTGACAGAAGAGTCGATATCAATACCGTCGGTGCGCACCTGTCCGCGGCTGTTTACGGTGACGCCCCTTATGATTACATTTTTGCAATAAGTGGGAACAATATTCCAGAAGATGGAATGCTCGAAGGTGACACCTTCAACAAGCACGTTGGTGCAGTTGAACGCCCCAAAGAATGCTGGCATAAAAATATTCTTGCCGTTGGCGCCGTCGATGACGCGTTGCTCTACGGGGATGTTCTCAAGGTCAGGACTAACTCCACCTTCTGCTCTTGTCAGTATCTCGCAGTCGTAAGACGGACCAACCAGTTTGCCTTTGCCTGTTATGGCGATGTTCTCAGCGCCATTAGCGTAAATCATTCCGCCAAGCGAGAAGGCATCGACACCCTCGTAGCGTGCCTGCACCACGGGCAGGTAGTCGCTGATGCTGCCGCTGAAATGAAGTTCGGCGCCCTCGCTAAGATGCAGGTTGACATTGCTCTTGAGTATAATTCTGCCTGTGTGCCATTTGCCCTTGGGCACTATTACCGTTCCACCGCCTTTAGCAGCAATGCGGTCGATAGCTTTCTGAATAGCCTTGGTGCAGGGTTTTGTCTGCTTCGCGCCCGTCTTGACTATGCTCAGGCTTCGCTCGGGAAAACTGGGCTTGCTTAGCTGAGGCATTTCGAAGGGTGCCTTTATTGCTTCAATTTCGGCAGGCATCTGCGCATTGGCGCTGATGCTTGCGATTGCTAATGCTATTAATGCAACGATGTGGCATGTAAGTTTTTTCATATTCATCATGTGTTGTTCTTGAATTATTCTGTTGTGATATATAATTATATGACGAATGAGAAATATATTGTATGCGAAAAATTAGTTAAATGTTTGTAAAAGTATTAACTTTGCATTGAAATGAACGTCAGAGACCGGCAAATACTTAATATAGCTCTGCCCTCAATAGTGTCGAACATCACCGTGCCGCTGTTGGGATTGGTTGACGTGGCCATTGTTGGTCACATGGGAAATGCGGCATATATAGGAGCCGTTGCAGTAGGGGCAATGGTGTTTAATCTTATCTTCTGGCTCTTTGCCTTTCTTCGCATGGGTGCCAGCGGACTCACTTCGCAGGCGTTAGGCCGTCGCGACCTGAAAGATGTGGCAGCCCTGATGTCGCGCTCTTTGACAATAGCGGCGGCGATAGCCCTTGGACTTATTGTGCTGCAGGTTCCTATCAGGGAACTGATGATGTGGTTTATCGGACCAACCCCCGATGTGCTGCCCTATGTCTTGACATATTATAATATAGTAATATGGGGAGCGCCCGCGGGGATGTGCCTGTATGGACTTACGGGATGGTATGTGGGCATGCAGAACACCAAGATACCAATGTTTGTGTCTATCATGCAGAATGTTACAAATATCCTTTTGAGTCTAGTGTTTGTCTATGGCATGGGCATGAAGATAGAAGGTGTGGCACTGGGCACTGTTGTGGCTCAGTATGCAGGTTTGCTTGTTGCTTTGCTCCTGTGGTGGAAACATTACGGCAGGCTCGGTAAGTATTTTGATATAAGAAAAACTTTTGTGCGTGCAGAGATGGTTCGCTTTTTTAATGTCAACCGCGATATATTCCTCCGCACTCTCTGTCTTGTGTCGGTAAATCTTTATTTTACTTCGGCTGGTGCCCGCCATGGCGCTGTGATATTATCGGTTAATACCGTGCTGATGCAGTTGTATCTCCTTTTCTCATATTTTATGGATGGTTTCGCTTATGCTGGCGAAGCACTTTGCGGCAGGTATTATGGAGCAGGCAACAAGGATGCCTTTGCGGATACCTTGAGAAGACTGTTCAGGTGGACTGCGCTAATGGTGCTGGTATATACTATTGTTTACGCTCTTGCAGGTGAGTATATAGCCTCGCTACTAACAAACGAGGCGCAAGTGCTTGCTGCCTTGCATGATTATATATGGTGGGCATGCCTTATTCCAGTGTGCGGAGCATTGGCCTTTATGTGGGATGGCATTTATATTGGCATTACCGCCACTCGTGGCATGCTTTATTCATTGGCAGTGGCTGCCGCGGCTTTTTTCATAAGTTATTTTGCTTTTGTGGGTTCTTTGGCTAATCATGCCTTGTGGCTGGCTCAGCTTTTGTACCTTTTAACGCGAGGACTTTTTCAGACAATTTGGTGGAAGAAAGCAAAATACATGTAGTAAAAAATATTAAATAAGTTAAATAATATTAATTACATATACTTTGACCGTTGCTTGTTAATAATAAAATAACAAAAAGTAGTACCTTTGCAGTCCAATTAACTCGGGGAAAGTCTTAGAATCCCCATGAATGCCGTGTTAATAGCGGTGTCTTTGGCCGGGCATCGTGGTTAGTGAATCTGCATTCAGCCAAAACGTAATGCTCAAAGAGTTAGACCTTTGCGTGTGAAATTGAGGCACAAGAGATTAATAAAAATGTTTTTTAGTAGTAAAATTTAAAATTAGAAATGAACACTTTAAGTTACAAGACTATTTCCGTTAATAAGGAAACAGCCAAGAAAGAGTGGGTTGTTATCGACGCAACAGATCAGGTTGTTGGTCGTCTTTGCTCAAAGGTAGCAAAGCTTATCCGCGGAAAGTACAAGCCATCATTCACTCCTCATGTGGATTGTGGTGACAACGTTATCATCATCAATGCCGCTAAGGTAAGATTTACAGGCAAGAAGGAAACCGATAAGGTTTACACACGCTACACTGGTTATCCAGGTGGACAGCGCTTCAACACTCCAGCTGAGCTCCGTACTCAGAAGAACGGTGTAGAGAAGATGCTTCGCCATGCAGTAAAGGGCATGCTTCCAAAGGGAATCCTGGGTCGTCACCTGCTCAACAACCTCTATATCTATGAGGGTACAGAGCACAAGCACGCAGCTCAGCAGCCAAAGACAATTGATATTAACCAGTATAAATAATAAGGAAAGATGGAAGTAATAAACGCAATAGGTCGTCGCAAGAGCTCAGTAGCTCGTGTTTTCGTTAGCGAGGGTACAGGCAAGATTACGATCAATAAGAAGGAATTAGAAGTATATTTCCCATCAGCAATTCTTCAGTACGTGGTTAAGCAGCCACTGAACCTCCTCGAAGTAGCTGAGAAATATGATATCAAGGTTAACCTTGACGGTGGCGGTTTTACAGGTCAGAGCCAGGCTCTTCGTCTTGCAATCGCTCGCGCACTTGTTAAGATTAACGCAGAGGACAAGAAGGCACTCAAGGCACAGGGCTTCCTGACACGCGACAGCCGTTCTGTTGAGCGTAAGAAGCCAGGTCAGCCAAAGGCACGCCGTCGCTTCCAGTTCAGTAAGCGTTAATGCTACGGCATTGAATTATGAATTGAGATTAATGAATTCTGAAATTTGTTTTTCCTTAGTTCATATCGCTTAAGAACAAGTTTAGCATCTAAGCCTAGAAGATTTGTCTCATAATTCCGAATACAGAATTCATAATTATAAACAACTACTTCTTGGCTGATTCTAAAAAAGAATTTAAAAAGAAAGTAAACAACAAATTTAAAAAAAATTAGACAAATGTCAAGAACAAATTTTGATATGCTGCTCCAGGCTGGTTGCCACTTTGGTCACCTGAAGCGCAAGTGGAACCCAGCAATGGCTCCATACATCTACACAGAGCGTAACGGTATTCATATTATCGACCTTCACAAGACAGTAGTTAAGATTGACGAGGCTGCTGAGGCTTTGAAGCAAATCGCAAAGTCAGGCAAGAAGGTATTGTTCGTTGCTACTAAAAAACAAACTAAGGATGTTATCGCTGAGAAAGCAACTAGCGTAAACATGCCTTATGTTATCGAGCGTTGGCCAGGTGGTATGCTTACCAACTTCCCAACAATCCGCAAGGCCGTAAAGAAAATGGCGAACATCGATAAGCTGATGGCTGATGGTACATACAGCAACCTGTCAAAGCGTGAGCTTCTGCAGATTACACGTCAGCGCGCTAAGCTTGAGAAGAACCTTGGTTCTATCGCTGACCTGACACGTCTTCCAAGCGCACTCTTCGTAGTAGACGTAATGAAGGAGCACATCGCTGTTAAGGAGGCTAACCGTCTTGGTATCCCAGTATTTGGTATCGTAGACACAAACTCTGATCCAAAGAATATTGACTTTGTTATCCCAGCAAACGATGATGCAAAGGATTCTGTTGAGACAATTCTCAATGCTTGCTGCGCAGCTATCGCTGAGGGTGTAGAGGAGCGCAAGGTAGAGAAGGCTGATGAGGCTGCTGCTCAGGCACAGGCTGAGGCTGAGGCTACAGAGGAAAAGCCAAAGCGTGTTCGCAAGGCTCGCAAGGACGCTGCTCCAAAGACAGAGGAATAATTTTCAAATTTAAGAATTATGAATTTTGAGTTGTGAAACATTTATGATTCAAAGTTCATAATTCTTTAAATACATTTCATTTTTTTCAACTTTTAATTTTTTACGAAGATGGATTACAAACCAAATATGGAAGACATCAAGAAGCTCCGCACTATGACTGGTGCTGGTCTTGCTGATGTTAAGAAGGCTCTCACAGAGGCTGAGGGTGATTTCAACAAGGCAATGGAGATTATCCGTGAGAAGGGTCAGGCTATCGCTGCTAAGCGTTCAGACCGTGAGACTTCTAATGGTTGTGTACTTGTAAAGGCTGCTGAGGGCTTTGCTGCTATCGTAGCTTTGAAGTGCGAGACAGACTTCGTTGCTAATGGTGCTGACTATATCAAGCTGACACAGGATATCCTCGACGCTGCTGTTGCTGCTAAGGCTAAGAGCATTGAGGAGGTAAAGGGTCTTACAATCGCTGATGGTACAAAGGTTGAGGAGGCTGTTATCGCTCGCTCTGGTATCACAGGTGAGAAGATGGAGCTCGACGGCTACTTCTTCATCGAGGGTGAGAACATCTCTGTTTACGACCACATGGGCAAGCACGGTCTTTGCACAATGGTTCAGCTTAACAAGTCTGCTGAGGAGCAGGGACACGCTATCGCAATGCAGGTAGCTGCTATGAACCCAGTTGCTCTCGACGAGGCAAGCGTACCACAGGATGTTAAGGACACTGAGTTGAAGGTTGCTATCGAGAAGACAAAGGAAGAGCAGGTACAGAAGGCTGTTGAGGCTGCTTTGAAGAAGGCTGGTTTCAACCTCTACATCTGCGAGAACGAGGAGCACATCGCTGAGGGTATTGCTAAGGGTAATATCACAGAGGCTCAGGCTGAGGAGATTCGCAACATCAAGACAACTGTTGCTGCTGAGAAGGCTGCTAATCTGCCAGAGGCAATGATTCAGAACATTGCTAAGGGCCGTATGGCTAAGTTCTTCAAGGAGAGCTGTCTGCTCAACCAGGAGTTCATCCAGGATAGCAAGATGACTGTAACAGACTATCTGCAGGCTACTGATAAGGAGCTGACAGTTGTTACATTCAACCGCTTCACATTGCGTGCTGAATAATAACAGTACTAAATAAAAAAAGCGAAGAATCTGATGGTTCTTCGCTTTTTTTATTTTGTTAGATAAACTGTAAATGCAATAATGTATTTGCTGGGATATAGCGCATAGAGAGCCTAACTTAAGTTGTTATCTCGCCTTTCTGTATGTGCTTATGGTGTTGCCGTCGGTGGTTATATGGCTATGAAGGACTATGCCTTCTGGAAGGGCTGGGGCCTTAGTGCCGTTGTCTGCCACTATTGGAGCTGTCTCCACCCTAATCTCGTCCCACAGGCCTGCTTTAATAAAACTTGTGTGTGTGATAGCGCCTCCCTCAACAATGAGTGACTGAACGTCTTGACTATAAAGGTCGTTTAAGAGTGTATCTAATGACCAGTCGTGGGTCAGCACTATGCGCTTAGGATTGCTGCCGTGCCACTCACGCACTGTTAGCTGAGGGTGCTCGCGCTCGTCGGTTGTTCTGCCAACAAGTATTGCGTCTTCTTCTGCGCGCATCTTGTGCGACAGCATCTTGGTATATTCGGTGGATATTGCTAATGGCTTGAAATTGTTGTCTATATAACCATTTGATGTCTGTGCCCACTTTAATATTATATATGGACGCTGCTCACGGTGGAAAGTGAAAAAGCGTATGTTCAGTTCCTCACATTCCTTTTCCAGTACCCCCGTTGTTACCTCTATGCCTGCATTGCGTATCATCTCTATTCCTCGCCCCTTGACTTTTGCAAAGGGGTCGATGCAACCAACAACAACACGCTTAACACCTTTCTTGATAATGAGTTCTGCGCAAGGCGGTGTCTTGCCATAATGAGAGCAAGGCTCAAGACTTACGTAGATGGTTGACTCATGCAGCAGGTGCTCATCCTGGCTGTTTACAGAGGCAAACGCATTAACCTCGGCATGCGCCTCGCCGCATCTTATGTGGTAACCCTCGCCAATAATTCTGTCATTATGTACAATCACAGCCCCAACCATAGGATTAGGTTTGGCATTGTTCATGCCATTACGCGCAAGCTGCAGGCAGCGCCACATATATTTCTCGTCGTTCTTGCACATGTTGGTAAGATGCATTTGTCTTTAGTTCTGCAAAGTTAATAAAAAAAGCAGTATAGAGGAAATTGTTCTTGTATTTTTCATCTTGTAATTGTTGGCGCAGTTTGGTTGCGAGCAGCAAATAAATGCCCTTATTTAGGTATAGTTTGATATATTTTTATTAATTTTGTAGCAAAATTTAAAATAGGCATTATGAACACAATAAAGGTTAAGGATAAAGAATTTAAACCATTTATTCCAGAGGCTGAAGTTAAAGAGCGTGTTAAGGCATTAGCACAGCAGATAAGCAAGGATATGGAAGGTAAGAATCCGTTGCTGCTTGCTGTTCTTAATGGTTCATTTATCTTTGCTGCCGATTTGATGCGTGAGATGACCATACCTTGCGAGATATCGTTTGTTAAACTGTCTTCATATGAGGGAACCACATCAACTGGCACAATCAAGGAGGTGATGGGCATCAATGAGGACCTCACAGGCAGAACCATAATCATTGTGGAGGATATCGTTGAGAGCGGACTGACAATGAAGCAGATGATGGAAAGTCTTGGAACACGTGCTCCAGAGTCTGTACACATCTGTACACTGCTTCTAAAACCTGAGCGTTTGAAGGTTGATTTGGATATTGAGTATGTAGCATTCAGCATTCCTAACGACTTTATTCTTGGCTATGGTCTTGACTATGACCAGCAGGCACGCCACCTGAAAGATATCTATGTGCTAAAAGACTAATATCAGTAAGTGGTGATGTTTATAAGAAAGTGGTAAACAACCAAAACTAAACATATTAAAATTTTAAGGTAAAAGATGAAGAATATTGTAATATTCGGTGCGCCTGGTTCAGGAAAGGGCACACAAAGTGATTTGATTATAGAGAAGTATGGCTTGGGCCATATCTCTACTGGTGAGGTGTTGCGTGCAGAGATTAAGAACGGCACAGAACTGGGTAATATAGCAAAGGGTTTTATTGATAATGGTCAGTTGATTCCAGACGAGTTGATGATTGACATCCTGGCTGGTGTTTACGACGGTTTCGGTAAAGACCATAAGGGTATTATCTTTGATGGTTTCCCACGCACTATACCACAAGCTGAGGCATTGAAGAAGATGCTCGACGAGCGCAGTCATAAGGTGGCAGCAATGATAGAGCTTGACGTGCCAGAGGACGAACTGATGACTCGTCTTATTAAGCGCGGCGAGCAGAGCGGTCGTGCCGATGACAATGAGGAGACCATAAAGAAGCGTCTTGCTGTATATCACAACCAGACAGCTCCACTTGTCGAATGGTATAAGCAGGAGGGAATACATAACCACATCGATGGTCTTGGTAGTTTAGAACGTATCTTTGGTGATATTGCCGAGGTGATAGACGCAATCTAAATGCAATAGTTAACTTGTTGGCTAATATTAAGTAGCTAAGAAGTTAAGTCGATACCATCAAGTGCAAATAATTTGTCAACTCGTCAACTAAAACATACAACTTGTCAACTTTTAAAAAATGGCAGAATCAAATTTTGTAGACTATGTAAAGATATACTGTCGCTCTGGTAAGGGTGGCAAGGGGTCCATGCACTTGCGTCATGTGAAATACAATCCTAACGGCGGTCCCGATGGTGGTGATGGCGGTAACGGAGGTAGTGTTATATTGAGAGGTAACCGCAACTATTGGACTTTGCTTCATCTGCGCTACGACCGTCATGTGCGTGCCGAGCATGGTGGCAATGGTGGCCGTGACAAATGTCATGGCACCAATGGCAAGCATGCCTATATAGAGGTGCCTTGTGGAACTGTTGTGTATAATGCCGAAACAGGTAAGTATGTTTGTGACGTTACCTATGATGGTCAAGAGGTGGTGTTGCTGAAGGGCGGCCGCGGCGGACTTGGTAACTTCCAGTTCCGAACATCCACCAATCAGGCACCGCGATATGCACAGCCAGGTGAACCGATGCAGGAGATGACTGTCATCCTGGAGTTGAAGCTCCTTGCCGACGTTGGTTTGGTGGGATTCCCTAATGCCGGTAAGTCAACGCTTGTTTCAGCCTTGTCTAATGCCAAACCTAAAATAGCCAACTATCCTTTCACCACCATGGAACCAAGCCTTGGTATCGTAGCATACCATGACCACAAGTCGTTTGTAATGGCAGACATTCCTGGTATCATAGAGGGAGCTAGTGAGGGTAAGGGACTCGGATTGCGCTTTTTGCGCCATATAGAGCGTAACTCGTTGTTGCTGTTTATGGTTCCTGGCGATACCGACGATATTAAGAAGGAATATGAGATATTGCTTAACGAACTTCGTAACTTCAACCCGGAGATGCTTGACAAGCATCGAGTGCTTGCTGTTACCAAGTGCGACCTGCTCGACGACGAACTCATAGAGATGCTTAAGGAGACAACTCCAGATGATATTCCTGTGGTGTTCATCTCAGCTGTTACAGGTCAGGGACTCAACGAACTGAAGGATGTTCTTTGGAAGGAGCTCAACAGCGAGAGCAATAAGATACAGGGGGTTATCGCAGAAGAGTCACTGGTTCATCGTGACAAGGATATGACACGCTTCAAGTACGAACTGGAAGATGAGGGCGAGGACGACGATATTGAGTATATCGATGACGAAGATATAGAAGATTTCGAAGATTATGAGGACTTTGAATATGAAGACGATCCCGAATAATCCACAACTTACATATTACAGCCTCCATGACAGCGTAGTTGCTTTCAGCACTACACGTCATGGAGGCTGTAGCATTGGCAATTACTCTTCATTTAATATCAATGAATACTGTGGCGACAATGCAGACAACATAGCAGCCAATCGCCAATCGCTTTGCTCGTTGTTGGGAATTGAAGGCAGCAAGCTGGTGATGCCCCATCAGACCCATGGCACAAATGTAAGACAGATAGCTGAAGAGTTTTTCAGTCTTCCTGATAATATCAAGAAGATGCTTCTCGAAGATGTCGATGCGGTGATGACCAATGTCAAGGGAATCTGCATTGGTGTATCAACAGCCGATTGCGTACCTATTATTATATACGACCCTCAACATCAGGCGGCTTGTGTTGTTCATGCAGGGTGGAGAGGTACGGTGGCCAGAATAATTGAACAGGCATTAAAGGCCATGACGTTGGCTTACCACACCAACCTTGCTGATCTCAAGGTGGTAATAGGTCCAAGCATATCTCTCGACAGTTTCGAGGTGGGCGACGAGGTCTATCAACAGTTTGCCGAGAAAGGTTTCCCTATGGATACTATTGCCCGCAAGATGGGTGACAAGTGGCACATAGACCTGTGGGAGTGCAACAAACTGCTGTTGGAATCATTCGGCGTGCCTTCTGTCAATATTCATGTGGATGGCGAATGCACCTTTGCCAACCCCGACAAGTATTTCTCAGCCCGTCGTCTCGGCATCCAGTCAGGTAGAATATTCACTGGTGTGATGATAAAATAAGAAGTTCTTTCTGACAGCAAAATTCCCCCAATGTGATAAAAAGGGCACATTTGGGGAATTTTTCATGTTAATTCGCCCAATCCGTTATTATTCTCTTCATCCCAAGAGGATTATGCAGCATAATTTCAGTTATGTTTGCATATGAAATATTTGCTTATATTATTTTTATTATTTAAATTTGCAAATACTCAAATAACAAAAAGGAACTTAAAAACAACTACTATTTTTATGGCTCGTAGAACAATTATCTCGGTTATTTCTATTTTTTATTGTCTTGCAATCTATTCTCAATTGTGCCCAACAAGATTACGCACAAGTATGATAGAAAATACAGACGTTGCCTATCATGGAGAATATGCATATATAAGAACAGCAAAACCCAGATTCAGTTGGGTCGTACCTTCTTCTGGTAATGGTACGATGCAAAAGTCATATAGGATACAGGTGGCAAGTGGTAAGTACAATTTTGCTTGTGATGATGTAGATGTCTGGGATAGTAAGAAGGTCTATTCAAACCAGTCTGTAGCGGTAGCCTATGGCGGTAACCCGTTGCAGTCGGGGAAATCATATTATTGGCGTGTGATGACATGGGATTCTAATGGTGTGCAAAGCGGATGGTCAGAACCAAAATTATTTCTTACTGCAGACACACTGGACGAATCCCCTTCATATTATCCTCTGATGAAAACCATGGAAAGGCCAGCACGGACTTATGTCTGTGACAAATATATGATGGTTGACTTTGGAAATGATGCGTTTGCACAACTCACCCTGAGGATGACAACACCACCAGTAAAGGATGATTCACTGGTTGTACATTTAGGGGAGCGATGCAAAGATGAAAGAGTGGACAGAAAGCCTGGTGGCAGCATTAGATATTCACGTTACAATGTTCCCATACATAAGGGACAGAGCATCTATACAATAAAGCTGCGCCCAGACAAGCGTAATACAGCTTTGGGACGTAATGAAAGCAGGGTAAATCCAATTCTCATGCCTCAGCACATAGGTGAGGTTACCCCATTCAGATATTGTGAGATAGAGGGTGCCTGTCTTGATTTGGTTGTTGAACGCCAAATGGTTCATACACCTTTCAGTGACAAAGAGTCATCCTTTATTTGCTCAGACAGTATATTGAACATGGTTTGGGATTTGTGTAAACATTCAATAAAGGCAACTTCGTTTTGTGGGGTTTACATAGATGGTGATAGGGAACGATTGCCTTATGAAGCCGATGCATATGTCAATCAGTTATCCCACTATGCTGTCGATGCGGAATATTCAATGGCCAGACGTACAATAGATCATGTTATTTTTAATCCTACTTGGCCAACCGAGTGGATATTGCTAACGCCAATCATTGCATGGTACGACTATCTGTATTCAGGCGATAACAGTTTGCTTGAACGCCATGTTAAGCATCTTGAAGCAAAATGCCTTACGGCTCTAATGGATTCTACGGGACTGATAAGTACAAAAACAGGATTGCTCTCGCCTGATGTTTATAAGAGCATACATTTCAAAGGTAAGCAGATACGCGATATCATAGATTGGCCACGCTCTGGTGCCGAGGGAATAGAAAAAGAATATGGAGGTGAGACCGATGGCTACGAACGCTCTGTATATAATAGTGCTGTAAATGCTTATCACTACAGAGCGTTATGTGCAATTAAAGACATAGCAAAGGCTTTGGGTGATGAAGACCTGGCGTACCGTTATAGTGTATTGGCAAATAAATTGCTGGAGCGTTTTAATAATGTGTTCTTTGATGATGGGCATCACAGATATATTGATGCTATAGGCCACAATCACTCATCGCTTCATGCCAATATCTTCCCCGTTGCTTTCGGAATGGTTGATAATGAAGAGAAAAAGAATGTTGCCAATTATATAAAAACAAGGGGCATGGCTTGCAGCGTATATGGTTCGCAGTTTCTTCTTGATGCACTTTATGATTGCAATGAAGATGAAGCTGCACTCAAATTACTTGCTTCAACCTCAAAGCGTAGCTGGTATAACATGATACGTATTGGTTCAACGATTACTACAGAGGCATGGGACGATGTGTTCAAACCCAATCAAGACTGGAATCATGCTTGGGGAGCTGCTGCAGCAAACATTATTAGTCGCAAGTTGATGGGGGTAGAACCTCTGACTCCAGGATTTGCCCGTATGCGCATTAAACCGCAACCGGCTTCGCTAACATCTGCATCGATAACAGTTCCGACCATAAGCGGACCTGTTTATGTTGACTATAACGTAGGGAGACTTACTGTTGAGATTCCGGCAAACACGGAAGCTGAGGTCTGGTTGCCATGGAATGGTAAATGTAAAAAGATTAGAGGTGGAAAATATGTTTTTGTAGAATAAAAAAGGAGTATATATAAAGATAGGTGTAGAACTTCTACACCTATCTTTGTTCATTTCAGAGGATTCCATCCTTGCGCCTTCAGTTCAAACTCGTTGTCGTCGCGTGTAATGAGCATACAACCCAGTTCAGGTTTGGTGATATGTCCGATGAGGCGCACGTCTTCCAAGGTCTCAATCTTTGCATAGTCGCCTATTGGTACTGTGAACAGCAGTTCGTAATCTTCGCCTCCATTCAGCGCACAAGTGGTTACGTTCATGTTCATCTCCTCAGCCATTACAGCTGTCTGGTAGTCGATAGGCAGATTCTTTTCGAATATACGACAACCTACATTGCTTTGCTTGCAGATGTGCATCAGTTCGCTTGACAGACCGTCGCTGATATCCATCATGGCAGTTGGCTTTATCCCAGCATCCTTCAGGCGCTTTATGATGTCTCCGCGTGCCTCAGTGTTAAGCTGTCGTTGCAGCAGATACTCCTTCCCGGCAAAGTCGGGCTGGAACTGTGACAGGTTCTCCAACTCTTTTTTGTTGCCCTTACGTTTAGCCTCCTCCACCTGTTGGTAGTACACCGACTTTTCACGCTCAAGCAGTTGCAGTCCCATATATGCAGCGCCAAGGTCGCCAGAAACACATATAAGGTCGGTCTCTTTAGCACCATTGCGGTAAACGATGTCTTCCTTTGCAGCCTCGCCTATGCAGGTGATGCTTATAGTTAGTCCTGTGTATGACGAGGTGGTGTCGCCACCCACTATGTCGACGTTCCATTTATTGCAGGCTGTTTTGAGACCTGCATAAAACATCTCCATGTCCTCAACTGTGAAGCGCTTGCTAAGACCGATGCTTACAACCATCTGACGTGGTGTGCCGTTCATGGCAAAGATATCACTGATATTTACCATTGCCGCCTTGTAACCTAGATTCTTTAAATCTGTGTATGTGAGGTCGAAGTGCACTCCTTCCATCAGCAGGTCGGTAGTAACCAATACCTGACTGGCCGGATAGCTCAGTACAGCACAGTCATCGCCGATGCCATACTGTGTTGATGTGTTTTGCGGTTTTATATCTTTTGTAAGATGTTCTATCAGTCCGAACTCTCCAAGTTTTGATATTTCCATGATTTGAGGTTTGAGTTTATTAGTTTTTAAGTTTTTAAGTTTGTGAGTCGCTAAGTTAACTTAGAAACTCACAAACTCATAAACTAATATCACGCTCTATTAATCATCTCACGCATAATCTCTGTCATCAGAGGCTGTGCCTTGTTAGCTGCAATCTGTACCTCCTCGTGGCTTACCTCAACAGGCTGGTCTTCCAGGCCGAGGTCGGTAATGATGCTTATGCCGAAGGTCTTGATGCCGCAGTGGTGTGCCACAATTACTTCAGGCACAGTGCTCATGCCTACAGCGTCGCCGCCAAGACGGTGGTACATCTTATATTCAGCTGGTGTCTCGAATGTAGGTCCCTGTACGCCAACATACACTCCATGTACCACACGGATTCCCTTATCCTCTGCTATCTTATTGGCCTCAGCAATCAGCTTGAGGTCGTATGTCTCGTGCATGTCAGGGAAGCGAGGACCAGTTGGGAAGTTCTTTCCGCGCAGTGGATGCTCAGGGAAGAAGTTGATGTGGTCTGTGATAATCATCAGGTCGCCAATCTGAAACTCAGGATTCATACCGCCCGATGCGTTAGATACGAACAAAGTCTCGATGCCCAGTTCGTACATTACGCGGATAGGGAATGTAACCTCTTTCATTGAGTAACCCTCATAGTAGTGGAAGCGTCCCTGCATGGCCATGATATCTTTATTGCCAAGCTTTCCGAAGATGAGTTTTCCGCTATGTCCCTCTACTGTTGACACAGGAAAGTTAGGTATCTCCTCGTATTCTATTTCGTACTTGTCAGTTATTTCTGAAGCTAATTGTCCCAGTCCTGTTCCCAGTATTATCGCTGTCTTTGGACTTGTGCTCATCCTTTGCTTTAGCCAGGATGCTGTTTCTTGAATTTTTTCGTACATAACCAATTATATTTTCGTTAAATGATTCTTCTTGTTCCTGCATGAACTTAACCTTTATTGGCAGGCTGTATATGTTGTGTCTTACCTCGTCGCTTAGTCCCTGCTGTCCGAATATGCGTGTAGCGTCCTTCTCAGTTGTGATGATTGTCTTTGGCGACGGCATCTCAGCAAAGGTATTGTTTATGAGCTCAATATCCTTGGCTGTAAATGCGTGGTGGTCGTCAAATGTCATCGGTGTGATATTGTTGCTATACGGCTCGAGGTCTATTATCATCTGCTTAGGCGAGGCAATGCCTGTAAGCAATAATATGTTTTCATCCTTGCCTATCGACGATAATGGTCTTTCTTCTCCACAATATATTGGAGTAAGGTTGCTGTATTCAATACGGGTAAAATACAATTGCTGATATGGGAACAGGTTCATTGCTTTTGTGATAACTCTAAAGTCCATTGGTTTCAGACTTGAAGGACATTTTGTTATGATAACAATGTCGGCCCTGTTCTTTCCTGACAATGGCTCGCGAAGGCGTCCGGCAGGAAGCAATGTGTCGTATATTATCAGGCGGTGATAGTCCACCAATAATATATTTATGCCTGGTTTCACATATCTGTGTTGGAATGCGTCATCAAGTAATACCACTTCAATGTCTTTTGCCACATTGTTGTTCATGAGCATTTCTATGCCATTGCATCTGTCTTTGTCAACAGCGATAGTCACGTTCTGGTATTTCTGCTTCATCTGGTATGGCTCGTCGCCTATGGTTGTGGCATTATCTTTCTTGTCTGCCACAATAAAGCCTTTGCTTTTACGCTTGTATCCACGGCTCAGCACTGCTACATTGAATTTATCGTGCAGGAGTTCTACAAGATACTCCACATGGGGTGTCTTGCCTGTTCCGCCCACTGTGATATTTCCAACAGAGATAATGGGCACGTCAAAACTCTTGCTCTTTAATATTCCTATTTCAAAGAGCAGATTTCTGAATTTCACGCCCAGTCCGTAAATCCAGCTCAGCGGCCTTAGCCATTCGTTTATTTTAATGAAGTCGCCTTCCATTTATAATGCTTAGTGCAATGCTTAATTATTAATGCTTAATATTTAGGAGTTAGGAGTTAAGAGTTAGGAACTCAGACCATTCATCTCTCATCTCTCATCTGAGTTCCCTCCTAGGGGTAGGTTCCTCTTTCCTATTTTATAATTACAGTATAAGGCATGCGGGCCTGAATGGCGTTATGTTTGTTTATATTCTTAACAAGCATAAATGGCTGATAGTACTCGCCTAAGGTTTCTTTCATCTGCTCGTCAAGATAGCTTCCCTTTGATGTCTTTGCCATCAACTGCTCCATCAAACCAGCTGGCGCAGGATATGATGCTGTTTTATATTCTTCGAGTTCTGCCAGTTCTGCAGCTTTAGCCACAGCCTTGTCCAGACCGCCAAGTTCGTCAACAAGCTTTATGCCTAAAGCATCGCTGCCAAGCCAAACGCGTCCTTGTGCTATCTTTTCAACCTCTTCCACTGGCATGTTGCGGCCATCGGCCACGCGCTTGCGGAACAGTTCATAGCCACGTCCTATGTGTGCGTTGAGTATCGCCATCTCTTCTTCGTTGAATGGGCGTGCCCTTGTTCCAAAACCAGCCATCTTATTTGTCTTAACCTCGTCGAACTTAATGCCAAGCTTCTCTGTGAGCAATTGGCTGAAGTCAGGAATCATTCCGAAGATGCCGATGCTTCCTGTGAGTGTTGTAGGCTCTGCAAAGATGTAATTAGCAGGTGAACTGATATAGTAACCACCAGATGCTGCGTAACCACCCATAGATACTACAACAGGTTTCTTCTCCTTGAGTTTCATCACAGCATTCCAAATCTGCTCTGAAGCGTATGCGCTACCGCCGCCAGAGTTTATGCGCAATACAACAGCCTTGATGTCCTCATCTTTGGCCAGTTTCTCAATGTCTTTGCAAACAACGTCGCCAGCAATGCATGCGTCGCTGTTGAAACCGCCTTCATTTGTATCAACGATGTCGCCATAAGCATAATATACGGCAATTTCCTCGCCTTCTTTCTCTTTCTCTATCACATTGCCCATGTCTGCAAGTGACAGTTGGTTGATGGTCTCGTCCTCGTCAATGCCAAGCATCTTCTTAATCTCGCCTTTCACAGCATCTGTATAAATCAATGAGTCAACGATATTCATTTTTACCAAATCTTCCTGTGGGGTGAAGGCAAGGTAACGGTCTGCATAGGCGTTGAGACTGTCTTTGCTTATGCCGCGGCTCTCTGATACATCGTTCAGCATAGACTCCCAGATGCCGTTGATGTATGCGCTAACCTGTTCGCGGTTTGGCTCGCTCATTTCGTCGGCTGTAAGCATTTCAGGGGCGCTCTTGTATTTACCAACCTTTGTAAGCTGCACCTTTACGCCAAACTTAGCTAGCAAGTCTTTTAAGAACATTGGCTGTGATGCCATACCGTGCCAGTCAACCAAACCTTGTGGGTTTAAGAAAATTTTATCTGCCAAACTGCTGATGTAATATGCGCTTTGTGTGTATTGCTCACCGTATGCGATAATCCACTTGCCGCTTTCCTTGAAATCAGCAAGCTTATTGCGAATGGCTTGTGTAGATGCTGGTGCATCAGGGTTAAACATGCCAGCCTCAATATAAATACCCTTTATGTCATCGTTGTTCTTGGCCTTGTCAATGGCATTCAAAATGTCGTCAAGTCCAGTGGCGCCTGTTTCCTGACCTGTAAACTGTGCAAATGGGTCTTCCTTTGCACGCTCTTGAATAGCACTGTTTAGTGAAAGTGTAAATACTGAGTTTTCTTTCACAACTGTGCTTGTCTCACTAGAGGCAATCATTCCAATGAGTGAGAACAAACCTAAAATGCCCATGATTACTGAAAGGGCAATGATACCAACGATTGTGGCTAAGGTCATTTTCAAAAAGTCTTTCATCTTTCTGTTTTTTTATGTGATTATTATGTTTTGTGTCTTTATTTAATAATGTGTGGTGCAAATTTATATAAAATAATTTGATTATGCGATTGTTTGGTGAGAAATTATTCTCAATAGGTGGATTAAAGGCGTTGCTGATGACGTAATGGCTTTCTCTTGCAAGTTCTGAATAATATTACAGAAATTGCTCTTATTTTGTTCTGAAAGAAAGTATTTACTTTGATTTTTGTACAAAAAACCAAGAATTAGTACAAAATTACATGTTTGGCTTGTTTCAAAAGAATAACTTTGCAAATGAAAGCAAACTATCCAAAATATTCACAATAAAAGGTTAGTAATAGTTTTAGTTAGTAATTTTTAGTAGATGTAGGCGGACTGTGAAGTTCGCCTCTTTTTTTGCGTATATCATAATAATTGCTTATCTTTGCAGAAAACTACTCAATAACAAATTATTGTACAATGAAATTTAGATTTATCCTGACACTATCTCTGCTCGTGGCTTGTACAGCTATGATGGGAGCGAAGAAGAAAAAGCAGGTAGAACTGTTCCCTGATGGAACACCAATCCCTGCATGGTTTAGTGACACCACAAAGGTTGATGTTGACAAACTAGGTAAAAAGTATGTGATTACTGATTACGGAGTAAGATATGATCCTACTCTTGTTCAGACAGAAAAGATTCAGGCCGTCATCGACCGCGCCGCAGCTGAGGGTGGCGGTGTGATTGTGATTCCTGAGGGCGTATTCCAGAGTGGTTCTCTCTTCTTTAAACAGGGCACTCACCTCTATGTGAAGGAGGGCGGTGTGCTTTTGGGAAGCGACCGTATCAGCAACTTCAAACTATTGAAGACACGTATGGAGGGACAGACTCTCAACTACTTTGCAGCCTTGGTAAATGCCGATGGTATCGATGGCTTTACCATAGCAGGCAAGGGCACAATCAATGGCAATGGACATAATTACTGGGAGGAATTCTGGATTCGCCGTAAGTTCAACCGCCAGTGTACTAATCTTGAGGCCATGCGTCCACGTTTGGTTTACATCTCTAACTGTAAGAACGTGACAGTACAGGATGTTCACCTTATCAACAGTCCTTTCTGGACCAATCATATCTATAAGTCAGAGTATGTACGCTATCTCGGTTGCTATATCTTTGCGCCAAACAGCGGTGTTACTCCTGTAGATCCTAAGCGTGGTGCGCCAAGCTCAGATGCTATCGACATCGATGTGTGCAACAACGTGCTTATCAATGGCTGTTACATGAGTGTTTGCGACGATGCCGTTGTGCTGAAAGGCGGTAAGGGCACATGGGCAGACAAAGACCCAAACAATGGCCCTTGCAATAATATCATCATCCAGAACTGTACTTACGGAAAGGTTCATGGTTGTCTGACACTTGGTAGCGAGAGCTTGCACGACCGCAACGTAATCCTTCGCAACTGCACAGTTACCCAGGCCAACCGTGTATTGTGGCTTAAGATGCGCCCAGATACACCTCAGCACTATGAGTATGTAAGAGTGGAAGGTCTGACTGGCGATTGCTCAAGCTTCCTCGTTGTACGTCCATGGACACAGTTCTTCAAGCCAGAGAAGCGTGATGATATGCCGCTGTCTACATGTAACAACATCACCATCAAGAATATCAAGATGGAGTGTAAGAATTTCTTCGATGTAGGCAAGTCTGACAAGTATCGCCTTGTAGACTTCACTTTCGAGAACTGTGATGTTCAGGATCAGAAGAAAGCTTTCGACAAGACAATCATTGAGAATTGCCAGGTGAAAAACCTCGTTATCAATGGTGAGGAAATAAAATAAGATGTATTAAATCTTATGAAGGAATGGAAGTGTGTTTCAAAGCACATTTCCATTTTTTTTGTTTATTTTTTTATTTATCTGTCTTTTTTCGTATATTTGCAGATGTAAAAAACAATTATTATCTACTAAAAACTTTTAATGTATTATGAAGAGACTTATTTTTTTGTGCGCAGCTTTTGCTTTTGCGATGCTGGCAATGGGCACAACAGGAAAGGCTGAAAAAGACAATGGTAAGAAAGGAAAGCATGTTGAAATATCTTTCGACTATCTGAAACAAAAGGGACCTGGTTCTAATCAGTTTGCTGTCTGGATTGAGAACGAGAATGGCGAGGTTGTAAAAACTCTCTTTGTCACATCGTTTACAACCAAAGGTCGTATCCGTGAGGGACAGCCCCGCCGCCGTGGTTACACCTATCGCCCTACATGCGTGCCAACATGGGTAACTAATGCCAAGGCTGCAGAAATGTCCGATGAGGAGATAGATGGTTTTACAGGGGCAACGCCTCAGACTGGCAAGATGACTTTCACATGGAATTTCACCGACAACAATGGTAAGAAGGTGAATAAGGGTAAATTCCGTGTGTGCGTTGAGGCAACCTTAAAGAATGAATACAAAAAACTATACACTGGCTACGTTACGCCAAAAGATAAAGTAGGCGTGATTACCATGAAGGAAGAGGTGTCTGGAAGCAACGACGCTTATTCTGGTATGATAAATAATGTAGAGGCAGTTGTTTGTAAATAACTTGGATGAAAACGTTTGTTTATAGAATAGTCCTGTGCCTGATAGCATTTATATCGTCTGCGGTCATGGCACAGGACTATGCCCTTGTTTGGGCGGATGAGTTTAATGCCGACGGCCGTCTTGACAGTGCCTCATGGAATTATGAGCGCGGATTCTGTCGTAATAATGAGTTACAATGGTATCAGCCCGATAATGCCTATTGTCAAGGCGGACATCTTATAATAGAGGCACGCAAGGAGCATAGGCCTAATCCTGCATACCGCAAGAACAGTCGTCACTGGGGAGCGCGCCGTGAGTATATCGAGTGTACCTCGTCGTCAGTAACTACTGAAGGCAAGCATGAGTTTCAGTATGGGCGCTTTGAGGTGCGTGCCCGTATTCCTGTGGGCAAAGGAGCCTGGCCTGCTATCTGGTTGCTTGGCACTGATATGGAATGGCCCTCGTGTGGCGAGATAGACGTAATGGAGTACTATCGTATAAAGGGTGTGCCGCACATCCTTGCCAATGTGGCATGGGGCACTGATAGGCGTTATAATGCCAAGTGGGACTCCAAGGCTGTGCCTTTCTCTCATTTTCTCGAGAAGAATCCAGATTGGGCATCCGAGTTTCATGTGTGGCGTATGGACTGGGACGAAAAGGCTATTCGACTTTATCTTGACAACGAACTGATAAACGAAACGCTGCTCAGTGAAACCATTAACGGTTCTCTTGGCAATCACCGTAATCCGTTCCGTCAGCCCCATTACCTGTTGCTCAATCTTGCTGTAGGCGGGGATAATGGTGGTCCCGATGCCCCCGATGCATACCCCATGCGCTATGAGATAGATTACGTGAGAGTGTATCAGCTTTCTGACAATTAATATTCCGATTAAATCATGAACAAGTCTTTTGTCTTTATATTATTGGCAATATTTCCATTTGTCAGTTTGCAAATCTGCCGAGCGTATACGCGTGCTCATTAGCATTTGTCTAAAAAAAAGACTCTCTTGTTCTCCTATCAGAATTCCTGAGTTTTGTCAAACTTTTTCGTAGTAAAAATTCCGAAAAAGTTTGACAAAATTATTTTTCATTCTAGAGAGAAAATTGGGGTTTGGAAGCGAAAAAAATGGTCTTGAAAAGCAAAAATCACGCATTTATTTTTCAAAAACATAGGTTTTGCACTCCGTTTTCTATGGTTTTGCGTTGCAAAACCTATCATCTTGGAAAGCAAAACCTATGGTTTTGGTGAGTAAAACGATAGGTTTTGGAAATTTAACCGACTGATTTTTTTGCACATTCGCGTGCAGTAAACCTTAAAGCCTTGAACCTCAAAGTCTTACAGTTTTATGCGTTTTTTGGCGTTTTTTCGAGTAAAATATTTTTTGTTTCAAAATTCTCGAGTTTTGAGGCAGTTAATTGGGGATTTTGGGAAGTGGTTTGTCAAAAAAATTCGGAAAGTGTTTGTTCTGGGGATTGATGTTTTTTTCTAAGGATTTTTGGGATTTAGAGGATTAGTATTGGGATAGTAGGCATTATAATGTTTTTCTATAGAGAGGGAAGTTGTTGCAGGTTATGAGGTTGCTTGTCCTGAGTGGTGCCTGAAATCAAACTGTGCTCCCCTTTTCAAGGGGGCAGAGCATAGCTTGATTTAAGGAGTCAAAGTGAGGGTTGAAACGCATCCTTAAATCTTTAAATCCTTTATTTCTGTAGCTAATCATCGTGCATTATTAATACTGTTAACAACCTTTAACTTTTAGGGGGGGGTAATTTTAGGATTTCTTTATACTTTTGCATGGCTAAAAAAATATTGTTAACTAAAAACTATTATGAAATATACACAACCCTTTCGTTCTTTATGCCCATATTGCGTGCATGTTTGTAGGAATGTAGAGTAAATATCTTCATAAAGCATCTGTGTTGATTTAAATAATAAAAATTAAATACCAATAATGAAAATTTCAAAACGTTTCTTCGGACTCGTTGCTGCCCTTATGCTTACCATGAGCGCATGGGCACAAATGACGTTCACGTACTCTGTTAATGATGTAACAGAGTCAACAATGACTGACGGCTGTAAGTTTGTGGAACTTCCTGCCGGCACAGATTTAAATAGTGGCATCATTAAAACCGTTAAGGTGGCAGGACAGCAAGTTGATGCGACTAAAGTTTACCCTAACCCTACCAAAACCTTCATCACCGATGGTGAAATTGAAACCTTCGTTTATGATGGTAAGGCTTATTCGTTTAGGTTTACTTCGACACAATGGTTTACTGCTGTTATCTTTGCTGACCCAGAAATCAATATGAGTGGTGATGATCGTAAAGATAACATATCTACCACAGAGACTATGACAAAGTGGATGAATGGTATCATCAACATGACAGAGAGTGGTAGATTCAAATTTGATAATTATTCTATTGTTCCATCTCCAGATTTGGTGATTTGTGCTGGCGATATGGATAAAGATGATGGTGACTGCGAGGATATCAAATCTATGTTTAATCTTCTAACAGCAAAAAATATCCCATTTATAACAATGCTGGGTAATCATGATATTAAGATAGCAGAGCATAATGGTGCTGCAATGTGGACATCTTCATCAACATATCATAATCAAAACAGTTTGGATTGTATTGAATCTTATAAGACTACAGCCCAGAGTAAAGGTATTGAGAATTTGCAAAACTTCACACAAGATAATGGTATGGTTCAAATGAAGCCATTTACCTTTACTTTTAAAGGTGTTCGTTTCTATATTGGTCAGAATTATTGGTTTCAAACACCTTATGATTATGATAAAGGGATATTTACAACAAGTGCTACAGAATTCTACCCTGCCAACGACATCATTTCAAGCCTGACAACTTTCGTTGGTCAGCACAAAGACGAACCATCTGTATGGGTACAGCACTATCCAATCAACTGTGCAGACCGTTGGTGGCTTGACCAGGATGGTAATGGAAAAAGTCAAACTATTACAGGTACAGACAATTTCCCTGGTGCAAACGATAGAAGAAACAAATATATGGATTTGATTACTCAGACAAAGAACCCATATCACTTCTCTGGACACAACCATGTGAAGGCAATAAACGAGCATACTTACAATAGCAAGACATTCAAAGATCATGTTGCACCTTATTTTGCTGCAGGTGGTTCTGCATATATGGTGCTTTGCAATAGTAAAGATGGTGTGGTAGAAGTAAAGGAAGTTAACTTTAACTATTAATTCTCGACTATTATGAAAAAACTAAATAAATTTTTCGCAATACTTTTTGCAGTGCTCGGAGTACAGGCGGCTTCGGCACAGACGGATGTGACAAGTACATATCTGACTAATGCTGGATTTGATGATGAAAGCTGTTGGATTACTGGCAATGTTGGTTCAAAGACAACAAACGCAATTAACAGTTGGACTGCAGAAACAAGTGGAGATACTTGGTATTACGGTGGTGCCGTAGCCTATGCTAGTTCTTTGACTGTAAATGGTGTAACACCCCCTGCTACAAATCCTAATGGTGTTGTAGAAGGCGGAGCATTAGGACTTTCTGCAGGTTGGGGATGTACAGTAAAGTACAAACAAGCTGGCATTACATTGCCCGCTGGTGTCTATACACTTAGCTACAAGGCTTATAACGCAAATACTGACGCTACACAAGCAAACAATTATATTGGATTTACAAGTTCATCTGCATCATATTACGGAACAACAACAAGTTTTCCCGCTAATACATGGACAGAAGAAGACGTAACGTTTGTACTTACCTCAGAAACATCAGGAAGTGTCTCTGTTGGTATGGGTGCCATTAGCGGTGGTTCTGGTGCAAATGCAAAATTATTTGTTGATGGAGTTACATTATCTTACAAGTCTTTAAATGATGTTACAGAAGCAAATCCTGTAGATTTGACTTCGATGGCAAGCAATACACAGGCAGCTTGGACAGGAGCGACAGAGGCTGTGAATTATGATGGTATCACAATGCCTGCCGTATTTAAGAATGCACATTTCACGGGAGAAGCTCTTTCTCAAACTATCACAGGATTACCTGCAGGAAAGTATAATATAGAGGTATATTGTCAGGCTCATAGTGCATGGGTGACTGATGTGGCTGCAGAAGGTGCTACAGGATATACATATTTGTGCGCTAATGAATACAAATTGGATGTACCAGTTCGCAATGATAATGGCGCAACAACAAAATTGCTACATACCTTTGAAGGTATTAATATTTCTAGCGGTACTCTTAAATTATCTGTAACTAATGAAAAATTAGGAACTAACTGGTTGTCAGTATATGTCAAGAGCATTACTTACCTCGGTCCAGACAAGAGCCTTGAGGAGACAAATTTCAATAACAATATAACAGTTCTTAATGCTCTTAGCACAAATGATGTTCCAACAGCTTTCGTAAATAAAATCAACAACCTGAAATCTAAATACGGAAGTGCTAATGCTTCTGCAATGACATTATCGCAATTAGTAGATGCCAATGCGGAGATTAAGACGGTGTTGGATACACATGCTGCACTTGTCACTCCTTACGCATCTCTCAAATCATTGATATCTTTATGTACTGAATATACATACACAAAGAATTCTAATGCTAATGATGCGACAATATTATCCAGCTTCCAAAGTGCGATTAACACTGCTACTACAGACGGAAATGCAGCACTAAGTGTAAATGACATAAATGCCGCATACAATAATTTGGAATCTGCTCGCCGGACCTATACTCAAAATGCAGTTCCAGTTTATCCATATGCTTTCGATATGACATTCTTGCTGGGCAACACAACATTCGACAGCAACATTAATGGTTGGACAAAAACAGGCAATGCTGGTTGGATGAGTGCAGGTAATGTGGAATGTTATAACAATACATTTACATTCTCTAAGTCGTTGGATGGTTTAGGTAATGGTACTTGGGAAGTTTCTGTAGACGGTTTCTATCGCTATGGTGGATACAACGAAGCAGAATCTGCACACAACGGCGGGACAGAAGAATTAAAAGTAAAATTCTTTGCCAATGCCAGCGAAGTGGGTTTGAGGTCAATTATGGATGGTGCAAATAAAGCTGGCAATGTTGGTGCAACAACTTCTGCTGGTGTGCGTGTACCTAATAATCCTGCAGAAGGTAATTCTTATTTCGCTACAGGCTGCTACAGTAATACCGTTGCAACACTTGTTACTGACGGTAATTTGACCCTTGGTTTGAAGAAAGAGTCAACTAAAGGTTCTGACTGGACGCTCTTTGATAATTTCAAACTTGTATATAAAGGTATTGATGTATCTGAATTGCAGACAAATCTGACTGCTTTGATTTCAAAAGCTAACGGAATTAAGTCTTCAAAGATGGGTGTAACAGAGAAGACGAATCTTACCAATGCCCTTAATTCTGCAGATGCGACCGTAACTGTTGCTGACAGATTGAACGAAATGCTTTCTGCTTTGCAAACTGCTTACGATGCCGCAGTAGCTTCTATTGATACCTATAGCAAAGTGCCAGCATATATTGCAAAAGCCAATAAGATAGATGCTTCTATAGCAGCAAACTATCAGACACAATATAATAATGGAACTCTTGTGGGGGATGCTGAAACCATCCGTCAGGAACTGAATGTTGCAACATTTCTTTATGTGAAAGAAAACTTTAAGAATGAGATTCAGTTGACTGCTTGGGGAGCAGAAAGCAATGCAATGTGGTCTGGAAGTGGAGAACATTGGGATGGTACTACTGGCGATGGCAGTACTTCTTATTATGATGCCAATGGTACAAATACAACTCATACATTGTCTAAGACTGTAGAGCTTACTCCTGGTACTTATGTATTTAGAGGTGCAGGTCGCTCAAATACCAACACTACTTTGTCTTTGTCTATTAGTCTAAGTGGTGTAGAACCTGTAGTATTCAATGCCAAGGGCAATACAGGTCGTGGTATTGACAAGGAAGGTAATGCAACATTTGCTGATAATGCACAGTATGCAAGAGACGGTCAAGGTCAAGGTTGGGAATGGGAGTTTATTAAGTTTACATTGAACGAAAAAACTTCTGTAACTTTGACTGCAACCTGTAAAACAACCGAATGGGGTTGGGCAAGTTTTGCAAATAATGGACTTTGGATGGATGATGCAACATATGTTGTTGCTAACAAGGGTGCTTTATCAGAACCAAAAGCTAATGCGGAGGCATTGGTTGATACAAAGCCAATGGGTGCTGCTGAGAATGCAGCTCTGAAAGAAGCAATTTCAAGAGCAGAGGGAACACTCAACACTCCTGCTGACCTTAATGGAGCTATAGATGCTTTGAATAAAGCTGTTGAAGCTGCAAATGCATGGGTTCCAAAATACAATGAAGAAAAGGTTCCACTCGTGGAGGCTCTCGAACGTTTTGAGACAGACTTTAACTTAGAAGGTACACCAAATCATAAGTACATGAGAAAAAATGCATGGAATAATGTACTTGACATGGTTAAAAAAGCTGCTTTAGCAAAGGACGTTACTGACAGCTATGAGGGTTTTGCAGATGCTGCAAATAATCTTAACGCTGCTCTTGATGCAGCGCAAAAATCGATTAATACGTATGCAAACTTCGCTGCAGAAATTAGTTATGCAAAAGCTTATACGCCGATTGTATCAGGTAATATTGCGGTTCATTCAGCCTCAATTAATGCAGCAGAAACTGCTTATAATGCTGCGGAGATAGAAGATCCTAGTGAATTGATTTTAGCTATGCAGAACTACCGTGTTCAAGATTATAACTATGTTAAGGAAAACTATACCGCTTTTGAATTAACAGGATATTGGACAGGACAAACAAACTTGAATAGCGGTGAACACTGGAGTGGCGCCCCTGAGATTAAATACTTCGACTATAGTAAGTGGTCACCAAATAATATAGATGGAGCTAATGAGGCTACACTGACAACTACTCTCCCTGCAGGTGAATACATACTGATGGCAGCAGGACGTGCAGCGGCTATTGATGGTACAGAAGCTTATATTAAAGTTGATGAAACTAAGGTTAACTTTGCTGCTAAGTCTAATCGTGGTTATGGTATAGATGTTAATGGTGATGCTAATTTTGCAACTCCAACAGACAGTACTTATGCCATGAATAACGAAGGTTACGGTTGGGAATACCGTTTCATAGCATTCACTCTTGAAAAGGAAACAGAGGTTACACTTGTAGCTGGTATGACCATTGACAATAGTACTGCAGAGCTTTCTTGGGCTGGTGTATGTACTCCTGTACTATACATAACACCAATTGCTGAAGCGAAGGCTAGACTGCAGAAAGCGATTGATGATGCTGAAAATGCTATTAAGGCATATGCGGTAGGTGAAGAAGCATTCCAAGTAAGTGAGTCAAGCGAGAAATATGTAGCACTTGAGAATGCAATTGCTACAGCAAAGAATGTTATTAATACAGCGAACACGGTTAATGCTCTGAAAGAGGCAATTGCACCTCTTGAATCAGTGACAGAAAAATATCGAAACGGTTATGTGCTGAACGCTCCTGAAGCGGGACAGAGGTTTAGGATGATAATGGATTACGAAGGATGGGAACATCATGGTAAGGCCGTTACTTATCTTGCAAACAACCGCAATGATATGGGAATGTATAATATCCAGTACTATACCGCTCCTAACAAAAACTACGCACAGGCATTTACATTTACACCGGTACCGGTTGATGGTCAAACAAACTGCTATACTCTAAGTATGACCGATGTAGACGGCAATGAACGCTATGTATGTACAGGTGTTGTTTATGGTGGTAATGCAAGTCAACTCCGCACAACAACTGAACAAGATCAGGCTCTTGCTGTTAAGGTGATAGCAACTACAACAGATGGAATCTATAACCTATGGAACACAAAGGCAAATAACTACATCGGTGGTCAGGATGCAGGATTCTTTACAGTAAACAGTCATACAACATTCCGCTTAGTAGAGGCAGAAAAGGCAAATGTTACCCTTACCATCTCATCAGCCAAGTGGAGTACGCTTATTCTGCCATTCAACGCAGAATTGCCTGAGGGCGTGAAGGCATATATATGTGCAGGTGTTAATGATGGTGTGTTGAAATTTAATGAGGCAACCACAATTGTGGCCAATACTCCATATCTCGTTGGTGGCAATGAGGGTGAGTATTATTTCTCTGGCTATGGATTGGCTGATAAGGATAGTTATACAGAAGGCTTGTTTACTGGTACATACGTTGACTATCAGACTGAATCAAATAAGGGAATATATGTTCTCCAGAAGCATGATAATGTTGTGGCATTCTATCTGGTTGGAGAGGGTGCTAAACCATGGGTAAGAGCTAACCGTTGTTATATCACTTATGAAGAAGTGGCAGGGGCTCGTATGCTTCGCCTCGGATTTGGCGACGACGATACAACAGGTATTGACAATATGCAGTTCCCAACAGATAATTCTGGAGTAACTATTTACGATACTATGGGCCGCAAGGTTACTTCTATGAAGAAGGGCAATCTGTATATTATGAATGGTAGAAAGGTAGTAGTAAAATAACTCTCTAATAATGGAATTCTATATGAAAAAAGTATATATAAAACCAGATGTTGAAGAAATCGTTGTTGAATCGCTTCAGCTTATGGCTGCAAGCACACCTGGTTTCGGCGAAGGTGAGGCTTGGGATGATGATGCCTTAAGTAAAGAACACAACCCAAGCATAGGTTATGATGTCTGGGATGACTGGGGCGCAGATGACGAAGAATAAAGGTTAATGATTGAATAAATTAGGTGAGTCGCATTATCGCAGTGGCGGTGTGCGACTCTTTTTTATTTTGAGGTTATAAGGTTTTGGGGTTATGAGGTTGTGAGGTTTTTAGTTTGTGCCAATTTGTCAGTTAGTGAATTTGTTTTGCCAGTTGGCACGGTTTTGGCATTAAAGAGGTTGTAGAAAACGAGAATAGTAATAACAAATAATAAAAAAGAAATATTATGAACATTAAACCATTAGCAGACAGAGTACTTGTACTCCCTGCACCAGCAGAAGAAAAGGTGGGTGGAATTATTATTCCTGATACAGCAAAGGAAAAACCACTTTATGGAACTATCGTGGCTGCCGGCAACGGCACTAAGGACGAGGAGATGATACTGAAAGAGGGCGACAAGGTGCTCTACGGCAAGTATTCAGGAACAGAACTCGAGTTTGAAGGTGAGAAATACTTGATGATGCGTCAGAGCGACGTGTTGGCGGTAGTAAATAATTAAAAGTGAAGAATTAAGAGTGAAGAATTTGCTACCGCTTTAGTATTATTTTTCACCTTTCATATTAAATTCTTCATTAAACAAGAATATATAAAACAACAAACAGAAAGAATGGCATACAGGTAATGCGGAAGCAAATTCTTCATTATTCACTCTTCATTCTTCATTTAATAAGATTATGGCAAAAGACATTAAATTCAATATGGATGCACGCGACTTGCTGAAGCAGGGCGTGGATCAGCTTGCAAATGCAGTAAAGGTAACACTCGGACCTAAGGGTCGCAACGTAATTATCGAGAAGAAGTTTGGCGCACCACAGATTACAAAGGATGGTGTGACTGTGGCTAAGGAAATAGAACTCGAAGATAAGTTTGAGAATACAGGTGCACAGCTCGTTAAGAGCGTGGCAAGCAAAACTGGCGATGACGCTGGTGATGGCACAACAACAGCAACAATCCTTGCTCAGAGCATCGTGAACGTTGGTTTGAAGAACGTAACAGCAGGTGCTAACCCAATGGACCTGAAGCGTGGTATCGATAAGGCTGTTGAGGCTGTGGTTGAGTATATAAAAGAGACAGCAGAGCAGGTAGGCGACGACTACGACAAAATTGAGCAGGTGGCTACCGTTTCTGCCAATAACGACCCAACAATCGGTAAACTCATTGCCGATGCTATGCGCAAGGTATCAAAGGATGGTGTTATCACTATCGAGGAGAGCAAGAGCCGCGACACATATATTAATGTGGTAGAGGGTATGCAGTTTGACCGTGGTTATCTGTCAGGCTATTTCATGACAGACGCAGATAAGATGGAGTGTGTTATGGACAACCCATACATCCTGCTCTACGATAAGAAGATTAGCAACATCAAGGAGTTCCTGCCAATCCTTCAGCCAGCAGCTGAGAGCGGACGCCCATTGCTCGTTATCGCTGAGGATGTAGACTCAGAGGCTCTGACAACACTTGTTGTTAACCGTCTGCGTGGTGGTTTGAAGATTTGTGCTGTTAAGGCTCCTGGCTTTGGCGACCGCCGCAAGGCTATGCTCGAGGATATTGCAGTGCTCACTGGCGGTATCGTAGTAAGCGAAGAGAAGGGTCTGAAGCTTGAGCAGGCAACAATCGATATGCTTGGCACATGCGAGAAGATTACAGTGTCAAAGGACAATACCACTATCGTTAATGGCGCCGGTGACAAGCAGGCTATTGCCGACCGTGTGGCTCAGATAAAGAATGAGATTGCTAATACAACAAGCTCTTACGACAAGGAGAAGCTGCAGGAGCGTCTTGCCAAGATGGCAGGTGGTGTGGCTGTGCTCTACGTTGGCGCTAACAGCGAGGTTGAGATGAAGGAGAAGAAAGATCGCGTTGACGATGCTCTCTGTGCTACTCGCGCTGCTATCGAAGAGGGTGTTGTGCCTGGTGGCGGTACTACATATATCCGTGCTCTTGCTAAGCTGAAGAATGTTAAGGGTGTAAATGCTGATGAGCAGACTGGTATCAACATCGTTGAGCGTGCTATCGAAGAGCCTCTGCGCCAGATTGTCACCAATGCCGGTGGCGAGGGTGCTGTGGTAGTGCAGAAGGTGCGCGAGGGCGAGGGCGACTTTGGTTACAATGCTCGCACCGATGTTTACGAGGACATGCGCAAGGCAGGTGTCATCGACCCAGCAAAGGTATCACGTGTGGCTCTTGAGAATGCTGCATCTATCGCAGGCTTGTTCCTCACTACAGAATGTCTCATCGTAGACAAACCAGAGAAGGAACCAGCAATGCCAATGGGTGGTGCTCCAGGCATGGGCGGAATGATGTAATTGTAAACTCTGCATAGCATAACGAAGCGCAGAAATGATTATTTATAATTTTTGCGCTTTGTGTTCAAATTAATTTAAATAATTTGCCATAAATATTTGGTGAAAAGAAAATTAGTTTGTACTTTTGCAGAAGAATATAATCATTAAAAAGACTAGTATATTTTATACAAAGATATTTTTTGATTTGTTTTAGTAGATTAGTTTTTAAGTAGTTTGTTTTTAGAGCTGGATATCGTGAGATATTCAGCTTTTTGTTTTTATTATTCAGCTGCGTTTTGTTAGGTTGTGATTTTTTTTACTGAATTGGATTTAAAGATGTCAAAAAAAATAGCTTTTTGGTTTACATTTGATATTAGTTTGATTAAAAAACTAACAAATTATTTGTTTATTCGGTGATAAATGAGTATCTTTGCGTCCGAAATAAACAAGAAAAGATGAATTATTCAAGTCTACTACATATTATTAACATTATCCGACTTAAAAGAAAGGGCGGAAGTGAAGAGGTATGTATGTAGCATTAATATATAATGTATAATGAACCTTTCTCACTTCCGGTGTGAGGAAGGTTCTTTTTTTGGTAAAAAAACAATAAGATATATGAGCGACAGATTATTTATTTTTGACACGACACTTCGTGATGGCGAACAGGTGCCAGGATGCCAGTTGAACACAGTAGAGAAGATTCAGGTGGCAAAACAGCTGGAGCAGTTAGGCGTTGATGTGATAGAGGCTGGTTTCCCTATCTCGAGCCCAGGTGATTTCAATTCAGTGATAGAGATTTCCAAGGCTGTCACATGGCCTACTATTTGTGCTTTGACACGTGCCGTTCAGAAAGACATTGACGTGGCAAATGAGGCCTTGCAATATGCCAAGCACAAGCGTATACATACAGGTATAGGTACCTCTGATAGCCATATTAAGTATAAATTCAACTCTAATAGAGAAGAGATTATAGAGCGTGCCGTGGCAGCCGTTAAATATGCAAAGAAGTATGTAGAGGATGTAGAGTTCTATGCCGAGGATGCCGGTCGCACAGACAATGAGTATCTGGCAAGAGTGGTGGATGCCGTTGTTAAGGCAGGTGCTACAGTAATCAACATACCAGATACTACAGGCTATTGTCTGCCAACAGAGTTTGGAGCAAAGATAAAGTATCTGATGGAGCATGTGGATGGTTTGAGTGCTGGCAAGGCCATCTTGTCAACCCATTGTCATAACGACTTGGGCATGGCCACAGCCAATACCATAGCCGGTATTATGAATGGCGCACGTCAGGCAGAGGTGACAATAAATGGTATCGGTGAGCGTGCCGGAAACACATCGCTTGAGGAGATAGCCATGATTCTGAAGTGCCACAAGGGTATTGATGTAGACACAAACATCAACACACAGAAGATTTATCCTACCAGCCGACTGGTGTCAAGTCTGATGAATATGCCAGTGCAGCCAAACAAGGCTGTTGTAGGACGCAACGCCTTTGCCCACTCTTCAGGCATACATCAGGATGGTGTGCTGAAGAATGTCCAGACCTACGAGATTATGGACCCAAAGGATGTTGGTATCGACGACAATGCAATAGTACTGACCGCACGTAGTGGTCGCGCGGCGTTGAAGCACCGTCTGAGCGTTCTTGGTGTTGACATTGAGGGCGAGCGCCTTGATGCCGTATATCAGGAGTTCCTGAAGTTGGCAGACAAGAAGAAAGAAGTAAACGACGATGATATCCTGATGCTGGCAGGTGCCGACCGTGCTTCGGCCAACGGCATCAAGCTCGACTATCTGCAGGTGACTACAGGTATGGGAGTGAAGAGTGTGGCTTGTATCGGTCTTGACATCGCAGGCGAGAAGTTTGAGGCTTCAGCAAGTGGTAATGGCCCGGTGGATGCTGCTATTAGTGCTTTGAAAAACATCATCAAACGTAATATGGTATTGAAGGAGTTCACAATACAAGCCATAAGCAAAGGCTCTGACGATGTGGGTAAGGTACACATGCAGGTTGAGTATGAAGGCTCTGTATATTACGGCTTTGGTGCTAATACAGATATCGTGAGCGCATCAGTAGAGGCTTATATTGATTGTATCAACAAATTCAAGCGTTAATTATGAAGACCCTTTTTGATAAGATATGGGATAAGCATGTGGTGCAGAATGTGGAAGACGGTCCTACACAATTGTATATTGACCGTTTGTATTGCCACGAGGTGACCAGTCCTCAGGCTTTCGACACCCTGCGCGATAAGAATATAAAGGTGTTTCGTCCGGAACTGGTGATTGCCATGCCCGACCACAACACGCCAAGCGACCAGCAGGAGGTGATAAACGACCCTGTGGGACGCAAGCAGGTGGAGACACTAAAGGCCAACTGCACAGAGTTTGGCATCAAGCACTTCGATATGGGTACTAAGGATAATGGCATCATACATGTTGTTGGTCCTGAAAAAGCACTCTCATTGCCAGGCATGACCATCGTTTGTGGTGACTCACACACATCTACACATGGAGCAGTAGGAGCCATAGCAATGGGTATTGGCACAAGCGAGGTGGCACAGGTGCTGGCATCGCAAACCATATTGCAGAGCAAACCAAAGACCATGCGCATAAATATTGAGGGCACATTGCCTGAGAAGACAACAGCCAAAGACGTGGCCTTGTATATCATGGCACAGATGACCACATCGGGAGCCACAGGATATGCCGTTGAGTATGCTGGCTCTACTGTTCGCAATATGAGCATGGAGGGACGTCTCACTCTGTCAAACCTTTCTATAGAGATGGGCTCACGTGCTGGACTTATAGCACCAGATGAGATTACTTTTGAATATCTTAAAGACAGGGAGTATGCGCCAAAAGGTGAGGCTTGGGATAAGGCCGTGAGCGAATGGAAGCAGCTGTACTCTGATGAGGGTGCTGTGTTTGATAAGGAGGTGACATACCGCGCTGAGGATATTGCTCCACGCATAACCTACGGCACAAACCCAGGTGCAGGTATCGCCATCGACGAATGTATCCCTACGCTTGAGGAAATAGACGAGAAAGACAGAGCGCAGTTTATGGGCATGCTCGATTATATGCAGTTTGAGCCAGGACAAAAGCTGGAGGGAACACCAGTGGACTACTGCTTCCTCGGTGCTTGTACCAATGGACGAATAGAAGACTTCCGTGCTTTTGCATCGGTGGTTAAAGGAAGAAAGAAGGCTGATAATGTGGTGGCATGGCTTGTGCCGGGCTCATGGCTTGTGCGCCAGCAGATTATTGACGAGGGTATCGACAAGATATTGGAAGAGGCAGGATTTGAACTTCGTTTGCCGTCCTGCTCATCATGCTTGGCAATGAACCCCGATAAAGTACCAGCTGGCAAACTATCTATCTCAACAAGCAACAGAAACTTTGTTGGCCGTCAGGGACCTGGTGCCCGCACCATTCTGGCGTCGCCAATGGTGGTGGCAGCATCGGCTGTGACAGGTGTAGTATGTGACCCGCGAAAATTGTAATTACTATGGCAAAGCAGAAATTTGATATAATACAGTCAACTTGTATACCAATACAGATTGATAATTGTAATACAGACTTAATCATACCAGCCCGTTATCTGGCAAGCACAACACGCGATGCTAAGTTTTTCGGCGATGCTTTCATGCATGATTTGCGTTTCGATGCAGAGGGCAATCCAGTAAAGGATTTCGTAATGAATCAGGAGGATTTTGCTGAGGCACCATCAAAAGGTGTGCATGAGATAATAATAGGAGGACAAAACTGGGGCTCAGGCTCATCAAGAGAACATGCGGCATGGGCTATAGCAGGATATGGCATTCGTGTGGTGATAAGCAGCTCCTTTGCGGATATCCATCGCAACAACCTGCTTAACTGTTTTGTACTGCCGGTAGTGGTAAGCAAGGAGTTTCAGCAGGAACTCTTTGATACAGTGGCAGCCAATCCAAAGGCAGAGGTAAAGGTTGATGTGCCTAATCAGACGGTTACCAATATATCGACAGGCAACTTCGAGCATTTTGATATTAATGCATATAAGAAATATTGTTTAATGAATGCTTTCGACGATATCGACTTCCTTTTGGATAACAAAGAAAAGATTGAGGAGTGGGAGAGCAACAGAGGATGACACAATATAGGACCTCCCCCAGCCCCTTCAAAGGAGGGGTGAAAGGAAAGCCAGGAAGTTCTATATTTTCTAATGTCTTTAGATTTTCTAGAAACCCTAGAACCTCTAGAAATCCTAGCCTCTCTAGGTCCCTATAAAATTCAATTCTTGAAAAAGATGGAAATGCGTAAGATTGAAATCATGGACTGTACCTTGCGCGACGGAGAACAGACAAGTGGTGTCTCTTTTCTGCCGCACGAGAAGTTGATGATTGCGCGAATGTTGCTTAAAGATGTCAATGTAGATAGGGTAGAGGTAGCTTCTGCCCGTGTGTCTGAGGGTGAGAAAGATGCTGTTAAGATGATTTGCCGTTATGCCCAGCAAATAGATATGCTTGACAAGGTTGAAGTGCTTGGTTTTGTGGATGGCAATCTTTCTGTTGACTGGATTGATGAGTGCGGATGCAAGACCATGAACTTGTTGGCAAAAGGGTCATTGAAACATTGTTCACATCAGTTGAACAAAACGCTTGAGGAACATGTGGCAGACATCAGGAAAACCTTGGAGTATGCTATAGGGAAAGGCATTGCTGTAAATCTCTATCTTGAGGACTGGAGCAATGGCATGAAGGATTCGCCTGATTATGTATATCAGCTGATGGATTCTCTGGCTGATACTCCAATACTCAGATATATGTTGCCCGATACGCTTGGCATAATGAACCCGCTTCAGGTGCTGGAGTATTTCAGGAAGATGACGAAGCGTTATCCTAATGTGCATTTCGACTTCCACGGACATAACGACTATGACCTGGCTGTGAGTAATTCGCTTGCGGCGGTATTTAGCGGCGTTAGTGGTCTTCATGTTACGGTCAACGGACTTGGCGAACGATGTGGTAATGCGCCTTTGGCCAGTGTGCATGCTATTTTGAAGGACCAGTTTCGTGCACTGACAAATATCAATGAGAACCGTCTTAATGACATTAGCCGCCTTGTTGAGGGATATTCAGGTATTGCCATAGCGCCCAACCAGCCTATTGTGGGTGAGAACGTGTTTACTCAGGTGGCAGGTGTGCATGCTGATGGTGACAATAAGAATAATCTTTATTGCAACGAACTTGTGCCAGAGCGTTTTGGGCGTAAGCGTGAATATGCTTTAGGCAAGACAAGCGGAAAAGCTAATATCGCTCGTAATCTGCAAGAGCTGGGACTTGAGCTTACTCCAGAGCAAACAAAGCGAGTGACGCAAAGAATAACCGAACTGGGTGATCGCAAGGAGATTGTTACACCAGAAGATTTGCCATTTATTGTAAGCGACGTGTTGAAACATGCTGTACCTGATGAGAAGGTAAAACTGGTTAGTTACATGGTGTCGCTTGCATATGGATTAAAGCCCCTAGCGAGTGTAAAGGTTGAAATTAACGGCAACCAATATGAGACCGACTCTACTGGTGACGGACAATATGATGCTTTTGTAAAGGCGCTTCGCAAGATATACAAAGAAGAACTGGGACGCACATTCCCCGTGCTTATAAACTATGCTGTTAGTATTCCGCCAGGCGGACGTACGGATGCTTTGGTGCAGACGGTAATTACATGGCAGAACGGAGATAAGATATTCAAGACCCGTGGCCTTGATGCCGACCAGACAGAAGCAGCCATAAAGGCTACGTTTAAGATGCTGAATATAATTGAGGAATAATATATTAATAACGAAATAATTAAGCTTAAAAATACGATTATGAAACTTAAAATTGCTGTACTGGCAGGTGATGGCATCGGTCCGGAGATAATGGCGCAGGGTGTTGCTGTTATGGATGCCGTGGCTCAAAAGTTTGGACATGAGATAGAATATAAGGAGGCATTATGTGGTGCTCATGCTATTGATGAGGTTGGTGACCCGTTCCCAGAAGAGACATATCAGGTGTGCAAAGATGCAGATGCTGTATTGTTTGCTTCGGTTGGCGACCCAAAGTTTGATAACGACCCAACAGCAAAGGTGCGTCCAGAACAAGGTTTGCTGGCAATGAGAAAGAAACTTGGACTATTTGCTAATATACGTCCAGTTCAAACTTTCAAGTGTCTCATTCACAAGTCACCATTGAGGGCAGAACTTGTTGAGAATGCTGATTTTATATGTATTCGTGAGCTTACTGGAGGAATGTATTTCGGTGAGAAATATCAGGATAATGATAAGGCCTACGACACCAATTACTATACCCGTCCTGAGATTGAGCGTATCTTAAAGGTTGGCTTCGAGTATGCGATGAAGCGAAATAGGCACCTTACAGTAGTGGATAAGGCTAATGTGTTGGCTTCAAGCCGTCTGTGGCGTCAGATAGCACAGGAAATGGCACCGATGTATCCAGAGGTTAATACAGACTATATGTATGTGGACAATGCTGCCATGCGCATGATTCAGGAACCAACATTCTTTGATGTTATGGTAACAGAAAACACGTTTGGTGATATTCTTACCGACGAAGGTTCTGTTATTAGTGGTTCTATGGGATTGCTTCCATCAGCATCAACAGGTGAAAGTACTCCTGTTTTTGAACCTATCCATGGTTCTTGGCCACAAGCTAAGGGTCTTAACATTGCCAATCCTCTTGCTCAAATACTTTCGGTAGCGATGCTTTTCGAATATTTTGATTTAAAAGAAGAGGGAGCGCTTATCCGCAAGGCTGTTGATGCATCGCTCGATGCTAATGTGCGTACGCCTGAGATTCAAGTAGCGGGTGGTGAGAAATACGGAACAAAAGAGGTTGGCTCATGGATTGTTGACTTCATTAAAAACGTGTAACAGTTGAGAAAATTATATATTTGTGCAACCGCGCTATTGCTGTCAATGTCTGAGATAAACGCCCAGACAGTGGAGCAATGGCGCGATTCTTTATCTGCTATAAAGAGCAAGATAAAGTCGTCGCCTTATTCATCCGACCTACATCTGAGGAAGGCGGCTATAAGCATCGAACTGCATGAGTGGAATGATGCTATGGAAGAGTATAATTATGTGCTTGGACGTGATTCTGTAAATTTAGCGGCTTTATTTTACAGAGCTTATGTAAATAATAAGATGCAGCGCTATGAGAATAGTGTGAACGACTATTCACGCCTGCTGCGCCTTGTGCCGCTGAATATGGAGGCACGACTGGGATTGGCATATTCGTTTATAAGACTGAATCGTAATAGTGAGGCCATGGAGCAGTTTAATATCCTTGTGGCACAGCATCCCGACAGTGCGGCTGTTTATGTGGCGCGTGCTGATTTGGCAAAGACTATGAAGCAGTATGATGCAGCGCTGCTCGACCTTGATGAGGCTATTAGGTTAGCGCCTGCTGATGCCAATCATTATGTGGCTAAGGCAGAACTGCTTATTCTGAATAAAAAGAAGAAAGAGGCCCGCAAGATGCTCGACAAGGCAACCCGTTTAGGCGTAAGCAGATATGCGCTTAAAGAGTGGTATGAGAAATGCAGGTAGTTTTTAAATAGGAGTGTATGAGTGACTTTTCAAGGAGTGTATGAGCTAAACCTCCCACCTTACAACCTCATAACCTTACAACCTCCCAACCTCCCACCCTTAACAAAAAAACAGGCAAGAGCAAAACTCCTGCCTGTTTTAGTTTTATGTTGAATGAGTTTGATTACTCACCCTTCTCCATCTTAGCTTTCAGCTCAGCGAGAACATCGATGTCGCCAAGTGTTGTTGAAGCTGGCTGGTTCTCAATCTTAACAGCCTCTTCCTTCTTAGCGCGTGGCTTCTTTGTTGCAGCAGCTGCAGCAGCCTTCTTCTCCTCACGCTGTACATCCTCGAATGTGCGGCTGTGTGAAAGAATGATGCGCTTGCTGTCCTTGTTGAACTCAATAACCTTGAACTCGAGCTCCTCACCAGCAGCAGCCTGTGTGCCGTCTTCCTTAACGAGGTGCTTTGGAGTAGCAAAGCCTTCAACACCCTTGCTCAGTGAGATAACAGCACCCTTCTCAAGTGTCTCTGTAATCTTACCTGTGTGGATAGAACCTACTGTGTAAACTGTCTCGAATACATCCCATGGGTTCTCCTCAAGCTGCTTGTGACCGAGTGACAGACGGCGGTTCTCCTTGTCGATGTCAAGAACCATAACGTCGATCTCTGCGCCAACCTGTGTGAACTCTGATGGGTGCTTAACCTTCTTTGTCCAAGAGAGGTCGCTGATGTGGATAAGACCGTCAACACCTTCCTCGAGCTCAACAAATACACCGAAGTTAGTGAAGTTGCGAACCTTTGCAGTGTGCTTGCTGTCTGCTGGATACTTAACCTCGATAGCCTCCCATGGATCTTCCTTGAGCTGCTTGATACCAAGGCTCATCTTGCGCTCGTCGCGGTCGAGTGTAAGGATAACAGCCTCTACATCGTCGCCTACCTTCAGGAAGTCCTGAGCTGAACGCAGGTGCTGGCTCCAAGACATCTCAGAAACGTGGATGAGACCCTCAACGCCTGGCTGAATCTCAACGAATGCGCCGTAGTCAGCGATAACAACAACCTTACCTGTAACGTGATCGCCAAGCTTAAGCTCTGCGCTCAGTGCATCCCATGGATGTGGAGTGAGCTGCTTCAGACCGAGAGCGATGCGCTTCTTCTCGTCATCAAAGTCGAGGATAACAACATTGATCTTCTGGTCGAGCTCAACAACCTTATGTGGATCGTCTACGCGGCCCCAAGAGAGGTCTGTGATGTGGATGAGTCCGTCAACACCGCCGAGGTCAACGAATACACCGTAAGAAGTGATGTTCTTAACAGTACCCTCGAGGATCTGACCCTTCTCAAGCTTGCCGATGATTTCTTTCTTCTGTGCTTCCAACTCAGCCTCGATAAGAGCCTTGTGAGAAACAACAACATTGCGGAACTCCTGGTTGATCTTTACAATCTTGAATTCCATTGTCTTGCCTACGAACTGATCGTAGTCGCGTATTGGGTGAACGTCGATCTGGCTTCCTGGGAGGAATGCTTCGATACCGAAAACGTCAACAATCATACCGCCCTTAGTGCGGCACTTGATGTAACCATGAACGATTTCCTCGTTGTCAAGAGCAGCGTTAACACGCTCCCAGCTCTTGCTCATGCGAGCCTTCTTGTGAGAAAGGATCAGCTGACCCTTCTTGTCTTCCTGGTTCTCAACGTAAACTTCTACTACGTCGCCAACCTTCAATTCTGGGTTGTAGCGGAACTCTGATGCAGAGATGATACCGTCGCTCTTGTAGCCGATGTTTACGATAACCTCTTTCTTGTCTACAGAGATTACTGTTCCGTCTACTACCTGATGCTCACTTACCTTGTTAAGGGTTTCGTCGTAAGCCTTGTCAAGCTCTTCCTTGCTGACATTTGCATGTGTGCCATTCTCAAACTCGTCCCAGTTGAAGTCCTGCAATGGCTGCACGTTCTTTGTTAATTCTGACATAAAAATTTAATTAAGTTTTTTAATAATAAAGTTAGACTTTATGTTAATTGTAAAAAAATCGGGTGCAAAGTTACTAAATTTTACTGAATATGAGCAATTTGGAGACCGATAATTTGTTATCAGACCCATATTTTTTTGTTTTTTTTACTCTGTAAGGGGTTATTTGCTTGTTTTCTTAGTCTTTTTCTTTCTTTTAAACAAGTCTTTAAGGTTTATAAAGTCCTTCTTCATTATCAGTCCAACACCCTGAGTGTTAAGGCTTGACTTAGTGAAATAGCGGTCGTTGGTTTGGTTATAAACCTTCAATGCCAGGTTGCCGTTTGGTATGAGCAAGTAACGCACGTCAAAGTCGCCTATAAAGCTTGAACTTGCTGTTCTTGGATTGTCGCGGTAACCAAACTGTCCGTTTATCAGCAGTCGGTTGTTGAGCAGTCGACCGCTTAGAAGTCCTTCGTACTCAGCATTATGCCAGCCCTCATCGCCTGTTGATATGTTTGCGCCGAAATTCCAGTTATTGTTGTTGATGGCAGAGTTAAGCACATTGTTAATCTGCGTTGAGATAGTGCCGCTGAGCAATCCCTGCATGGCCTGCGTTGTCTGGCTCATGCGGTTCTCGTCGGCTGCTGTCACATTACTGTTTGACTGTGGCATGAAACGGCCGAATCCCAGCAGGTATATCACTTGCTGTTTCATCTCGTCCTCGCCTTGTATCACCGAGCGTATGTTGCGTTCCTGCTCACTGCTTGCCGTTGGCAGCTCTATGCCGAAGTCGAGCTGAAGGTCAAACGGTTTGCCGGTGATGTTTAGCAAGCAGTTCACTCGTGTGGTGTTGTCTGAGTAGCTGCTTCCCACATTCAGGTCAGCGAGTGATACTCCATTAACAGTATGCACGGCCTGAAGATTCAGGTTGGCATTCTCAGGGTTGCCAACGAATGTCAGCGTGCCTCCTTCTTTGAAAGTGAAGTTTTTCTTTATGATGTCCTGAATGGTCATGGTATATGTGCCTCGCTCCACATAGTATGTTCCAAACATGTTGAAACCGCTTTTGTTGTGGAATGAGGCATTGAGCATGCCGTTGCCATGCAGCGTGATGTAGTCGTTGGTCTTATTGTCCATGAGGAATCTCAGTGATGCCTCAGGCGTTGCGTTTATCTTGAAGTTTATGTATGTGTCGCTTGTGATAACTGGTTTTATCGTTTCATTTCTGCGCGCCTCGCTCAATCCCTTCTTTTTATTGTCAGGTTCACGCTTGTTCCATGTTATGAACTTTTGGTCTACAATGGCATCGGGTGTGGATACGTTGTATGTAAACGAACTGTTTGCAAGCGTAGACATATCTACATTCATTGTCAGCTCCCGGCGTCTGCCGTGTATCGATACATCGCCTGCGCCATATATAGTGCCGTGGAACACCTCCTTGCCAAAGTCCCTGAAGTCGTAAACCAACAGTTTGTCGGTATTCACAAACAAGTCGTAAGTAAGCTGTGTTAAATGCTTGTGGTTTATGTTTCCGCTTAGCAAGCCTTTGTTGCCATGAACATCGAAGAATGGCACAGAACGCAGTGATATCTGGTCGGGCACACATCTCACCGTATCGTTGCGCAAGTAATATTTGCAGTTGAGCGGAGTGATAAACATCTCACCGTCTACTACAAGCTCACCAACCAAGTTGACAGCGCTGAGCGGACCAATCAGTTTTACTGCTCCGTTGACATGACCGTTTACATCGTTAGTAAAACTGCTTGTAAATGATTCCATGAAATCAAGGTGTGTGCCAGCGGCTTTTATGTCGAGGTCTATGAAACCAGGTGATGGAGACACATAGCCGTTGACATAGGTTATGGCATCGGGACCATCGTCGGCCACTGCGCTTATGTCGATGCGCTTCTCCTCAGTGTTCCATTCCACGTTAGCGTCGAGAGTACCCATGCGGCCTTTCTCAAACTTAAACTTATCCACCATCAGCTTGCCCTTCGCCTTCATGTCGCCAAATGGTGCGTTGATGTATGCTCGTCCAGTTGCAAAACCGTCGAATCTTACAGAGCGGAAGTTTACTAAGTCGAGAACGTAAGTCACATCGATATTTCTCAGGTTCACTCTAAGCTGCTCTTCTGGTAGTGCCGATGCAATGCCGTCGATGGTGATGCTTTGTCTGTTGCTTGATACAGAGAGGTTGTTAATGGCTATGCGCTTGTCGCTATATGTGATATTTGCAGGTGTGATATCCCAGCTGTTGCCGTTTATCGACAGTTCCGAGGGCAGAATGTCTATCTTTGCCATCGGGCTGCCATCGGCATTGTCAAATAATACGGCAGCGTTGATTGTGCCCAGCAGTCGTTTCTCGGCGTTGTTGTCTATGTTTATTGATGTGCTCAGTCTGTTGTCCGCCGCCTTGCCTGTTACTTTCAGTTTCATAGGATATCCGCCATCGTGTATCTTGTCTATTCCTATGTCGTAGTTGAGCGTGTCATCAGGCGATGTTATTGCCACATATGCGTTTTGGTATTCGGTATTGTCAAATACAAATGCTGGCATCAGGCAGTTGGCATACATCTCGCCAGTCCTGTCGTCAATCTTTCCCACGATGGTGGTGTTGTCGTAAATCTTTAGCGGAAGCCCTAAGAGAATGTCCAGCCACTCTGTGTCATAGAATTCAGCATAGAGTTGTGCTACATTGTCTGTGGTTTTCATCTTTGTAGGCAACCCTGGCAGGGTTGGCAGTTTGCTTGCAATATTGTTAATAAGACTATTGTACAGAGACGCAATGCCAAACTTTCCGTTAAGCCTTATGTTGGCAAAGTCGCTGTTCAGGGTTATCACCCGCTCACCTCTGTTGTTTTCAGAGTTTAATGTTAACCTCTTCAGTGTTTTGTTGTGCTTGTCTGATGCTATTGACACGTCCGACATGTTAACCGTTCCTGTCAGGTCGTCTATGCCAGTGCCTATTACGTTGGCCTCAATGTCGCCAGTGAAGCACGCTTCGTCCCATTTGTCCGACAGGTTGAGCGCTTTAGGTATCAGAGTGTCAATATGCGCGTAGAGTATCAGGTCGTGCTTGTTGCCTTTAAGTTCAAGGTCGGCGTTAATGTCAACAATGGCGTTTATGTCGTCAATGCCAATGCCGCCTGTTATCCTGCTTGGATTATATGAAGCCTCTAAACCAATGTTTCTGTAAGTGTATCTGTTGTATTCAAAGTGGGGCAGTGTGCCGTTCACTTTTATGTCAGCCTTCTTCTCGTTACTGTCATATAGTCCCGACAGGTTGATGTCTGCCATCAACCTGCCAATATTTGCCTTTGGCAATATCCTTGTTGCGTTCAGTGTGTCGGTAAGCAGTTTGCCTTGAATATTGTGTTTTTCATCAGCCAATGCTACAAGTTTTAAATTGCCCGCATCGGTGTTCAGTCTTACGTCAATGTTGCCGCTGCCAAGTGTGTCTATGCGTCCTTTGGTTTCTATTGCAATGTTTCCAATCCTTCCAATCGTGCTGTCGTTCAATGCCAGTGCTTTGGCTATCACGTCAGCGTTGAATGCTGCATGCAGGTGGTCTAATGTAAATTCGCTATCGGTTCCGTGGAAACGGCTTTCCAGCACTATGTCTCTGTCGGCGCCGTCAAATGCCGGTTGCAGAAATGCCAGGTCGCTTATGCCGATTTGCGATTTGCCTATTGCGCCATGGAATCTAAGTGTTCCGTTTTTTATCTTGTTGCCATGCGCCTCAAAGGTGGCCACGATGGAGTCGGCTGTAAGGTGCGAGTTTGGCATTGCCAAATTGAAATCAGTTAGTCTGCCGCCATGCCTTCCCGCCTCGAAATGCAAAGTCAGTTTGTCTATCACCGCCCCCGAGTGCTCTTTCAGTGCAAGTTTCTTAATCTGGCAGTTTATACTGTCTTGTCGTAATGCCTTGAGCAATATATGTGCGCTGATGTCCGACACCTCAAGATGGTTGGGATTAAGTTTCTCTGGCGTCTCAGGTATAAAATGGCGGTTGTACGACACACTGCTGTGACGTATTATCAGCGAGTTGACGCGCAGGTCGAGCGGATTGCTCGATGTAGTGTCTTTCGAAGCGAGTGCGTCAAGAAGAAACTGTATGTTGTGCTCGCTCTCGGCAGTAGGCTGGTATATATTTATATGTGTACCGAAAATCTGTGCCGACGATATGCTTATCTTGCCGTTGAGCAGTGGCAGCACGTCTACCTTTGCCGATATGCGCGCCGATTTTATCATTTCCTGTTGCTGGCGGTCGTTTATGGTCACGCCGTCAATGATTATTCGGTTGAATAATCCGTAGTTTATTCTGTCTACGTTTACGGGCACGCCAATCTTGTCAGACAACAACGCTGCTGTCTGACCGGCTATATACTCCTGAATAGTGGGTATCTGCAATAAAATGAATGGGAGGACACAGATTCCTATAAGAAACCATATCACACCCGTTGTGATTCGTTTTATATTTCTCAAAGCTGCAAGCCCGGATTTTTTTCTTTACGTTGCAAAATTAGTCAAAAAAATGTCATACTTGCAATTTTATTCTCTTTTTCTTAATAAGATTCTTCTTTTTTGTGTAAATTTGCCCTATCAATCATAAAAAGTAATAGGATTAAATATTCACTTTAAAAATGACAAAGAGAATAAAGCTAACAAAAGGTTTGGATATAAACCTTGTTGGAGCGGCTGAAACAGAAAAACGCCATATTGATAATGGTAAGTTTTATGCGTTGCGGCCATCTTCTTTTATAGGTGTTACCCCTTCGCTTACGGTAAAGATTGGTGATAAGGTGAAAGCTGGCAGTGCGCTGTTTGCCAATAAGCATTATCCTGATGTTACCTTCTCTTCACCAGTGAGTGGCGTGGTTAAGGATATTGTCCGTGGCGACAGACGCAAGGTTCTTGCCGTGGTTGTTGAGGCTGATGATGCTCAGGAGTATGTTGACTTCGGCAAGAAGGATGTAACTGCTATGACAGGTGATGATGTTATAAAGAGTCTGCTCGAGGCTGGACTCTTTGGTTATATCAACCAACTGCCATACGCCATCTCCACCAATCCTGAAGCGAAGCCAAAGTCAATATTCGTGTCAGCCTTCAGGGATATGCCTCTCGCTGCCGACTTCGATTATGAGCTGAAAGGTCAGGAAGAGTATTTCCAGGTAGGAATGACTGCACTGTCTAAGATTGCTAAGACCTATCTTGGCATCTCTGCCAAACAGAAGTCAGACGCCTTGCTTAATATCCAGAACGTGGAGACAACGATATTCGATGGTCCTTGTCCTGCTGGCAATGTGGGAGTACATGTAAACCATCTTGACCCGGTAAACAAAGGCGAGGTGGTCTGGACGGTAGAACCAACCGCTGTTCTGTTCTTCGGCAGACTCTTCCTTAAAGGCATTGTTGACCTGCATCGCACGGTGGCAGTGGCAGGAAGCGAGATTTCCGCCCCAGCATATTCAGATGTGCTCGTAGGCACTCCGCTGTCACTTCTTCTGGAGGGTAACATCAGCAATGGCAGAAACAGAATCATTGAAGGCAATCCGCTCACAGGTACTCCAGTTACTATGGATGCCTACTTGGGTGCACATACATCAGAGGTTACAGTTATACCAGAGGGCGACGACAACGATGAGTTCTTGGGGTGGCTTATGCCACGGTTCAGTCAGTTGTCTGTCAACCGCAGCTACTTCTCATGGCTCATGGGCAAGAAGGCATACAAACTTGATGCCAGAGTAAAAGGCGGAGAGCGCCACATGATTATGAGCGGCGAGTATGACAAGGTGCTGCCAATGGATATCCTGCCAGAATATCTGATAAAAGCCATAATCACTGGCGATATCGATAAGATGGAGCAACTGGGTATTTATGAGGTGTCGCCAGAAGACTTTGCGCTGGCTGAGTTTGTGTGCAGCTCAAAACTTGAATTGCAGAAAATTGTGAGAGAGGGAATTGATTTGATGCTTAAGGCTTAGTTGATGAGTTGACGAGTAGACAAGTTGAGTGCATCTGAGGTAATGGCCTTTGACTCCCTTTGACTCCCTTTAACTCCCTTTGACTTCTGAGTTGACTCCCTTTAACTCCTGACTACTTAGTTTAGTCTCTCTTCGTTCATCATTCATCATTAAATAAAGTATGAGATTTTTACGTAATTACTTAAATAACATAAAGCCCAACTTCGAGAAAGGCGGGCGTTTCAGTGCTTTGCGCAGTGTGTTTGACGGTTTCGAGACATTCCTCTTTGTGCCAAACACAACATCAAAGTGTGGTGTCAGCATCCACGATGCCATCGACTCAAAGCGCATAATGACAATGGTGGTGATAGCCCTCATGCCAGCAATGCTGTTTGGTATGTATAACGTAGGCTATCAAAACTATCTGGCGGCAGGCACCCTTGCCTCAGCCTCTTTCCTGGAGGTGTTTGCATACGGTTTCCTTGCCGTACTGCCAAAGATACTTGTTAGTTACATCGTAGGACTATCCATCGAGTTCGCATGGGCACAATGGAAAGGCGAGGAGATACAAGAGGGCTTTCTTGTGTCGGGAATACTAATTCCTCTTGTCATCCCAGTGGGCTGTCCGCTGTGGATGCTTGCCATTGCTGTAGCCTTTGCAGTAATCATCGGTAAGGAAATATTCGGCGGCACAGGCATGAACATTTTCAATCCGGCACTCATTGCTCGTGCTTTCCTCTTCTTTGCTTATCCAACTAAGATGAGCGGCGACACTACATGGGTGGCCAACGAGACCATCTTCGGACTGGGCAATAATCTGCCCGATGCCTTTACCTGCGCCACACCGCTTGCGCTCACCACTCAGACAGGTGCGCCAGGCTATTCCATGTGCGATATAATAACTGGTTTTATACCAGGCAGTATCGGTGAGACCAGTGTTATTGCCATTGCCATTGGTGCCGCAATACTTCTGTGGACAGGCATTGCCAGTTGGAAGATTATGCTCAGCGTGTTTGTGGGCGGAGCGTTAACAGCATCGCTGTTCTCATCGCTCGATATGACTCCTATCCAGTGGTACGATCATCTGCTTCTTGGTGGCTTTGCCTTTGGTGCGGTGTTCATGGCTACCGACCCTGTGACATCGGCCCGCACTGAAAAAGGAAAATATATTTACGGTATGCTCATAGGTATCGTGGCTGTGGTGGTGCGTGTCATGAACCCAGGTTATCCAGAGGGTATGATGCTTGCCATCTTGCTGATGAATATGTTTGCTCCGCTCATCGATCATTGCTTTGTTCAGGCAAACATATCAAGACGAATGAAACGTTTAAATAAGAAAGGATGACAACTATGGCAAATAAAGATAAAAAACGTTTTGACACCAATTCCAACACATATATTATAATATATAGCACTGTGTTGGTGCTCATCGTGGCATTTTTGCTGGCTTATGTGTTTACCGCACTAAAGCCAATGCAGGATGTGAATGTGGCGCTCGACAAGAAAAAGCAGATACTTGCTGCCCTTAACATTCGCGACATAAGCAACTCTGATGTTGAGGCTAAGTATCACGAGGTGATAATGGCAGATGCCATCATCGATGCCGAAGGCAATACTACCAGCGAAGGAGAGCAGGGAGGCGAGAACGCTGCTTTCAAACTCACCAGTGCCGATTTTAAGGAAGGACGCATGGCTCTGTTTGTATGCAAGGTAGATAATCAAACAAAATATGTGCTGCCTGTTTACGGCATGGGTCTTTGGGGACCAATCTGGGGATATATCGCTGTTGATGACGACAGAAATACCATCTATGGCGTTTACTTCAATCATGAGAGCGAGACAGCCGGACTTGGCGCTGAGATTAAGGACAATGAGAAATGGCAGCAGCAGTTTGCTGGAAAGAAGATTTTCAAGGCTGGCACCACCGATATTGGACTGTCGGTTGTCAAGAAGGTTGACGACCCCGCAACCCAGTGCGACGGCGTTACAGGCGCCACGCTCACCATGGACGGTGTTACCCTTATGTTTGCTGATTGCCTGGAGAAATACAAACCATTCTTAACCAATAACGACAAGGAGGAATAATATTATGGGAAAGATATTGTCAAAAGAAAATAAAGAGGCATTATGTAATCCTATCAGCACCGACAATCCCGTGCTTGTGCAAGTGCTGGGCATCTGCTCGGCGCTGGCGGTAACGGCACAGCTCGAACCAGCTATTGTCATGGGACTGGCGGTAACGGTAATCACGGCATTCGCTAATGTCATTATCTCGCTTCTCCGCAAAACCATCCCCTCGCGCATACGAATAATCGTGCAACTCGTGGTGGTGGCGGCGCTTGTTACTATAGTTAGTCAGATACTAAAGGCTTTCGCCTATGATGTAAGTGTGCAGTTGTCTGTTTATGTAGGACTAATCATCACCAACTGTATTCTTATGGGACGCCTTGAGGCTTTTGCCCTTACCAATAAACCATGGCCAAGCTTCCTCGACGGTATAGGCAGCGGACTGGGCTATGCGCTTATACTGGTTATAGTGGGCGCTGTGCGCGAGCTGTTAGGCAGAGGCTCACTGCTGGGATTTAAACTTATCCCTCAGTCGTTATACGATGCTGGCTATGTAGACAATGGCATGATGACCATGCCTGCCATGGCCATGATTATCGTGGGCTGCATAATATGGGCGCATAGGGCGATGAAGAGTGAGAAATGAAGAATGAAGAATGAAGACGTGTTGATGAGCGTAGGCGAATAATGAAGAATGATGAACGATTAACGATTAACGATGAACGATTGCGTGTCAAGCATACGTCTACACTCCTGAACTCCTGAACTCCTTCACTCCTAATATTGGATTAAGGATTAGGGATTAAAGATTAAGGTTTGCATGTCAAGCATACGTCTGAACTCCTGAACTCCTGAACTCCTTCACTCCTGATATTAAGCATTAATAATTTTAAAAATATGGAACATATAATTAACCTGTTCATAAGGTCAATATTTGTTGACAACATGATATTCGCATTCTTTCTTGGAATGTGCTCATTCCTTGCCGTGTCAAAGAATGTGAAGACATCGCTTGGTCTCGGACTTGCCGTTACGTTTGTGCTGCTGGTCACCGTGCCTGTAAACTACTGTCTGCTGAAGTATGTGCTTGGACCCGACTGTCTGGCAGAAGGCGTTGACCTATCATACCTTAGTTTCATCCTCTTCATAGCTGTTATCGCAGGTATCGTGCAGCTGGTTGAGATGGCGGTCGAGAGATACTCGCCGTCGCTCTATTCGGCACTGGGCATCTTCCTGCCGCTGATAGCTGTTAACTGCGCCATCATGGGTGCGTCGCTCTTTGTTCAGCAGCGTGTAAACCTCGACCCTGCAAGCAGTCAGTATATAGGTAATGTGTGGGATGCCCTTGCCTATGCCCTTGGTAGTGGCATTGGTTGGACTCTTGCCATTGTGGCTATGGGTGCCATTCGCGAAAAGATGCAGTATTGTGATGTGCCCCGCCCGCTGCAGGGACTTGGCATCACCTTTATCACCGTGGGTCTTATGGCCATGGCTATGATGTGTTTTAGTGGTTTGAAAATATAATAAGCTCGAATAGATAGTTATGATACAGTTTATAGTATATAGCATTGCGGTATTCTTGATTATAATACTCGTGCTTGTGGTGATACTTCTCGCGGCAAAGAAATACCTCTCGCCATCGGGAAATGTGCAACTTACTATCAATGGCGACAACAACCTGTCGGTGCCACAGGGCAACAGTCTTATGAGCACACTGGCAGATAATGGCATATACCTGCCGTCAGCATGTGGCGGTAAGTCGTCGTGCGGACAGTGCCGTGTGCAGGTGCTTGCCGGTGGCGGTGAGATTCTCGACTCTGAGCGCCCTCACTTCACCCGCAAGGAGATTCTTGCAGGATGGCGACTGGGCTGTCAGTGCAAGATTAAGGGCGACATGTCTATACGTGTGCCAGAGAGCGTTATGGGCATCAAGGAATATGAGTGTACGGTGATATCCAATAAAAACGTGGCTACCTTCATCAAGGAGTTTAAGGTGCAGCTGCCTCCAGGTGCTCACATGGACTTTATCCCTGGTTCGTATGCCCAGATAAGCATACCGCCGTTCTCTATCGATTACGATAAGGATATAGACAAGTCGCTCATTGGCGAGGAGTATCTGCCGTCGTGGGAGAAGTTTGGACTGTTCCCGCTCAAGTGCGTCAACACCGAGCCAACTGTCAGGGCCTACTCCATGGCCAACTATCCTGCCGAGGGCGATGTGTTCATGCTCACCGTGCGCATAGCCACACCGCCAATGAAGGCCGACAAGAGCGGATTCATGGATGTCAATCCGGGTATCGCGTCAAGCTATATCTTCACATTAAAGCCAGGTGACAAGGTGATGATGAGCGGTCCTTATGGCGACTTCCATCCGCACTTCGACTCTAAGCGCGAGATGATATGGGTGGGCGGTGGTGCCGGCATGGCTCCGCTACGCGCTCAGATTATGCACATGACAAAGACGCTGCGCACTACCGACCGTGAGATGCACTATTTCTATGGTGCGCGCGCTTTGAACGAGGTGTTCTATCTCGACGACTTCATCGGACTGGAGAAGGAGTTCAGCAACTTCCACTTCCATCTGGCTCTCGACCGTCCAGACCCAGTGGCAGATGCCGCAGGCGTGAAGTACACCGCAGGCTTTGTTCATCAGGTGATGTACGATACTTATCTCAAAGACCACGATGCGCCGGAGGACATCGAGTACTACATGTGCGGTCCTGGCCCAATGTCAAAGGCCGTTGTCGGCATGCTCGACAGTCTTGGCGTGGAACCCCAGTCTATAATGTATGATAACTTTGGTGGATAGGTTTAAAAGGACAACAATTTTTTTAGGACAGAAATTAAAATAATTATTATAATTATCGAAATTTCTGTCTTTTCTTTTCCTACTCCGCCCCTTGGAAAGGGGAGGTTGGGAGGGGATAGTGCCATCTCTCATCGTTAATCGTTCACCGTTCATCGCTCATCCTTTTTGTGAAGGAGTTCAGACGTATGCTTGACATGCAAACCTTAATCTTTAATCCCTAATCCTTAATCCAATATTAGGAGTGTAGGAGTGTAGGAGTTCAGGAGTGTAGACGTATGTTTGACATGCAATCGTTCAACGTTCATCTCTCATCGCTCATCGTTCAACGCTCATCCCTCATTTACCCCGAAGTCCTTCCCTTTCTAGTTCTGAGCTTTGTCGAAGGAAAGGGGATGATTTAGGAGAGTCATTCTGTTTCCTCCCCCAAGGGGGAGGTTAGGAGGGGGCATTCATTCCGAAAATTTTTGACAAATCACTTCCAAAAATCCCCAATTAACTGCCTCAAAACTCGAGAATTCTGAACAAAAAAATATTTTGTCCGAAAAAACGCCGAAAATCGTGTGCAATCTTAAAATCCTGAACCTCAAAGTCTTATAACTGAAAATACGAAAGTGTGCAATAATTTTGCCCTTTTGTTTTTCCAAAACCTATCGTTTTACCCACCAAAACCATAGGTTTTGCTTCCCAAGATGATAGGTTTTGCAACGCAAAACCATAGAAAACGGAGCTCAAAACCTATGTTTTTGAAAAATAAAGACGTGTTTTTTGCTTTTCAAGACCATTTTTCCTGCTTCCAAACCCCAATTTTCTCTCTAGATTGAAAAATATTTTTGTCAAAATTTTTCGTAGTTTTTTCTACGAAATTTTTTGACAAAATAGTTGAGTAAGGTTATGTTAGGTTATGGGGTTTTAAGGTTATAAGGTTGTATTGTAATGGAAATTATGAACATTGTGAATTTTCTTTATGTGGTTAATTTTTTTACCAAAATGATTGACTTTTGATAAAATATTGTATCTTTGCAATAATAATTTATTCAGAAGTATATAATTAGTTATGGCAATATCAATTAAATCTATACCTGTCCTCACAGGACAGACAGCAGCAGATTTTGTTGCGGAAGCCGACAAAAATAAAAATCTTGAAACTCCAGCACTAACAGATAAGGCAATAGAACGTTTGAAAAGTGTTTTCGAAAAGTCAAGGACTTTTGTATTTTGATTTAAAGAATCCCTAACAAATATATGTAGAGACGTGCCCGTTGGTGCGTCTCTAATTATTTAAATTTCCCCTTTTTCTTTGTTTAATCAGAAATAATTTTTACCTTTGCAGATGACTCAACCAGCCTTAGGGCATGGGGAGGGTCAAGACATGTTGGAATATGTTTCCTTTGCTGAGCTTCTAAGGGTAATCCTATGGGCAAGGCTGGGAGCATGAAAGGGCGTTTTTGAACGTTATCTTCTACTCATCAAACTTCGCAAACTTGATTACCGGAAGATATCGCAACAAAGCGTCCACGTAAGGTGTATTACATCATTATGCTCGAAAGTCATTTTTGTCTTTCTGCATAATTATTTGATAATACCCAACGGCGTGGGCTGGCTGAGTTGCTTATCTCGGTAAGAAGGCAATGCGAAGGCCAGATGAGTGGGGTAAGCGGCAGATGTTCCCCACGTCTTTTTTTGTTCCATAATCTTTAATTTTGAATATTGACTGCTTGGGGATGTGTTAGGATATGATAGTGTCAAAATAAATAAGAATATATTAACTAATAAAAAGTAAATCCTATGAAGAAAATTAGATTTTTACTTGCATCAATAGCGGTGCTATTGTGTAGTTTGTCGGCGTATTCACAAGTGTATACCTACGACTTTGAAACCGGTGGCATTTTTTACAAGTATTGTTCATATGATGATGGGAACCGCAAGGTTGAAGTATCATATATGAGATATCAATGGGATGAGTATACTTCCACTGAGAATGTTGAGACAAATTATTCAGGAAATGTTGTTATTCCTGAGACTGTGCTTGATTATAATGGCAGAACATGTACTGTAACTGGTATTTCTGAATATGCTTTCTATAATTGTACAGAATTGACATCTATCACTATTCCTAAGAGCGTTAAATCAATAGGTATTAATGCATTTTATGAATGTTTCTCTTTGGCGTCTGTAAATATCACAGACCTAGCTTCTTGGTGTTGTATAGATTTTTACGGAAATAGCAACCCATTAATATATGCTGGACATCTATATCTAAATGGTGAAGAGGTAAAAGATTTAGTTTTACCTGATTCTGTAACAGAAATCAAGGAAGATGCTTTTTATGGATGTACAAGTTTGACATCTCTGACAATTCCTGAAAGTATTAAACGTATTGGACAAACAGCTTTTCGTGATTGTACAGGCCTAACATCAGTAACCATTGGCGACGGTGTTGTGAATATAGAATGGGGGATATTCTACGGTTGTACAAGTTTGACATCTGTAACCATTGGTAAAAGTGTAAAGGAAGTTTACAGTTCTTCATTCGAAGGATGTCCAAACTTGGAAAGCATTGTGATTGATCCTGAAAATGAAGTTTACGATTCTCGCGACAATTGTAACGCTATTATAGAGACGGCAAGTAATAAGCTTGTTAAAGGCAGTAATAAAACAGTAATCCCCAACAGTGTTACAAGCATTGGTGGTCGTGCATTCTCTGGCTGTTCAAACTTGACATCCATCTCCATTCCAGGCAACGTTAATAGCATTGGCAATGCTGCTTTCTCAGATTGCCTTCGCCTTGAGACAGTTTGTTTGACCGCAACAACTTGTGTTAAAATCGATAATTCCCATACATTTGGAAATTCAATGGTAATTGTCCCTGCAAATTTGTATGAAACATATAAAACAATGGAATATTGGAGTGATATTTTTGGGGCAGGAAGGTTGTTGAGCACGACTGACAAAACGGATTATGATGTAAATGTTACAGCAAAACCAACAACGTCTGGTTTATTGTCTGCGATAAATGCGGCAGACCTTCATAAGGTTATAAACTTGAAAATTAGTGGTTCGATAAACAGTTATGACATCATTGTCTTGAATCAAAAGATGCCTAATCTCCGCAATCTTGACTTAACTAATGCAAGCATTGTAGCTTGCGATCATGAATATTATTCAAGTTATAAGACATTGGACGATGTTGTTGGTGCCTATATGTTCTATAATCAGAATAAGTATATCGAAATTAAGTTGCCGAATACAGCAAAAAGCATTGGCAATAGTGCTTTCGAGTATTGCAATGGTTTAACTTCCGTCACAATTGGTGGCAGTGTGACGAGTATTGGCAGTAGTGCTTTCGAGTATTGCAATGGTTTAACTTCCGTCACCATTGGTGGCAATGTAACGAGCATTGGCAGTAGTGCATTTTCTAATTGTAGAGCTTTAACATCTCTCATCATAGGTGACAGTGTAACGAGCATTGGCAGTAGTGCATTTTCTTATTGTGGAGCTTTAACATCTGTTACTCTTGGCAATGAACTGAAAAGTATTGGTGAGCATGCTTTCCAAAGTTGCGGTTTAACTTCCGTCACCATTGGTAATAAGGTGAGCAACATTGAAAGGAGTGCATTCTATAATTGCTCCAAATTGACATCGATAGTGATTCCCAATAGTGTTAAGACTATTGGAGAAAGGGCTTTCGAAGATTGCTTTGGTCTAACTTCGGTTTCCATTGGTAGTGGTGTGGAAAATATCGGAAATCATGCATTCTATAACTGCGAAAACTTAACAAAAGTTTACATTTCAGATATAGCTGCTTGGTGTAATATTAAATATCCAAATAATTATTATTGGGGAACTAATCCATTAGATTATGCACATTATTTATATTTAAATGGAGAAGTTTTAAAAGATTTAGTTATTCCTAATACTGTTACTGACATTAGAGCTAAGAGTTTCCAATATTGCAAAGGTTTGACATCAGTAACTATCCCTAGCAGCGTTAAGACAATTGAAGGTTCTGCTTTTATGTATAGTGACCTTAAAAAGGTTTACACTCGTACAATAGAACCAACATCAATATCCGACAACACATTTACTTCAACTACATATTCAGATGCAATCCTTTATGTACCAAAGAGCAGCTATAATATCTATTGGTTGGATCCAGAGTGGGGGCAGTTCAAACATTTAGAAGAATATGATGCACCATACGACAGTTTCTATGTGCAAAATGACTATGTGCTTGATGATGAAACAGGTAATATTAAAGGAACACCAGATGTTGACCTTAATGCTGGTTCTGGATTTATACATGAAGGTAGCGAAGACCAAACTCTTGGTAATGTGCATGTAAGTAGTGACGGAACTAAAACTGGTTCTATCATTGGCAACGGACATATCGACGCCGCCAAACTCTTCTTCGATATAGCAGTTAATAAAAACAAATGGTATTTCTTCTGTTTCCCATACAAAGCTATGCTTTCAGATATGAAACATCCAGGAGAGTATGTATGGAGAAAATATGATGGCAATAAACGTGCTAATAGCGGTGGTACAGGATGGGCAGACATGACATCTGACTGTCTGAACCAAGGTGAGGGATATATCTATCAGACAAACGTAACTGGTTCACTATCTGTTGAGATTCTCAAAGAGCAGTTTGGCAAATTCGAGGGTAAGGACATCAACATTACTCTTACTGCATATAATAGCAGCAATGCCAATAACGCAAGCTGGAATTTGATAGGTAATCCATTTACCAGCTATTACGATATAAACGATATGGGTTACAATGCTCCTATAACAATTTGGAATGGAAGCAGCTATGTGGCTATACGTCCTGGTGATGATGATTATATCTTGAGACCATTTGAGGCTTTCTTCGTACAGAAACCAAATGAAACTAGCGAGATAGAATTTAAGGCGGAATACCGTTTGACATATAACCAAAGTCAGGTGAAGAAGAACAAGGTGGCAATGAAGTCGCCTGCTGACACCAAGCGCTTTGTTGTTAACCTCACAATCTCTGACGGAGAAAACAGTGACAAGACTCGCGTGGTATTTAATGATAAACAGAACAATGCCTATGAGATTGGTTGTGACGCAGCTAAGTTTATGAGCACAGAGTCAGTGCCACAGCTTTATACTCTTGACAGTAAGAATGTGAAGTACTCTATCAACGAGCGCCCAGAGGGTGAAGTGGCTATGGGTTACGTGGCTAACAAGGAAGGACAGTACACCATCTCTGCCGTTCGCATGGATAAGGCAGTGATGCTTAAGGACCTTGAGCGTGGTGTTATTCACGACCTGAGCACTGGTGACTATACCTTCGCTTCTGAGGCTGGAACATTTGAAGGCCGCTTCGTGCTGATGCTCAACTCTGATGTAACTGATATTGATGACATCAAGTCGCAGACTGGTGTAGAGGTAGCTGTAGTAAACGGTGGTATCAGCATCAGCGGCGCTGCAGGCAAGACCGTAACAATATATAATGTGGGCGGCGCTCAGGTTGCTGCAAACGTAACCGACGGTGTTGTAGCTCTAGCAAGCGGAACCTACATTGTTACAGTTGATGGTGTATCAACAAAGGTGGTGGTGAAGTAAAACCTCCCCACCCCTCCCAAGGAGGGGCGGGATGGTTGTATGAAGTTTGTTGTTGTATTGTTCTGATGAATAGTTTGATGACATAAGGAAATCATTCATCAACTCATCATCTCAACACCCCAACATCCAAATAAACTCCTTCACTCCTTAAATACTAAATAAATTAATATGCTTATGATAGATAGATTAAAATATGTGATGGTTATGCTTCTCCTCATCGTATTGGGGAGGAGCGTAGCTTTTGCCCAGTTTAATCCGACAAACCCGCCCGACCCAGATATGCCTGTTGTTTATAGAAACATCAGTGTGTCTGCCATGCCAAATGGAGCAGCTAATGTATCTGGTGCTGGCAAATATGCAGAGGGTAAGTCAGTTAGAATAAGGACATCTGCCAATACTTCATATAAATTCCAGTATTGGACTAAGAATGGTGAGAAATATTCTGAATCTACTTCTTTTTATTATACAGTAGGTAAAGAAGATGTTAATTTCGTAGCTGTTTATAAGTTTGACCCAGCCAATCCGCAGGACCCTGAAACCGACAAAAGGTATGAGTTATATCTCTCTTCATCGCCAGCAGGTTGCTGTTCCTTTAACAGGACAAGCGGTGAAAAGATAGAGGCAGGGCAGAGTGTGTATGTGAATGTTTATAGTAATCAGGGATTTCAGTTCCTTGGGTGGTATAATGGTGAAACGTTAGTAAGTTCTTCAAAGAGTTTCTATTTCACAATGCCTGAGAAGAGAACCACTCTCGTTGCAAAATTTGTTTATAATCCAACTCTGCCAGAGGACCCGTCAAACGATGGCGACCAAAGTGATATAGACCCAGGAACTCCTGGTGCTGTAACGGGAATAAGTCTCGACAAGACTCTTCTTTATTTGCCAGTAGGCGACTCTTATACTCTTAATGCAACAGTTTCTCCAGATGATGCTACGGACAAGACTGTTACATGGTCAACCTCTGATGCCTCAGTGGCAACGGTTGCAAACGGAGTGGTGAAGGGAATAAAGGAAGGCAAGGCCGTAATAACAGCAAAGGCTGGTAGTAAGACCGTTACTTGTGATGTTAATGTTATTATACCAGTAACAAGTGTTACTTTGGATAAGTCTTCTTACGACTTGTCTTTAGGTGAAAGTTTTACTCTCACAGCATCGGTGTTGCCTGATAATGCTACAGATAAAACTGTAACATGGTCAAGTTCAAATACGTCTGTTGCAAAGGTTGAGAATGGCGTTGTTACGAGTTGTGGATTAGGTGAAGCAATAATCACAGCCAAGTCGGGTGATAAGATGGCTTCATGTAATGTTCGTGTTATCATTCCTGTTAGTGGCGTGACCCTAAACCTGTCAACCGCAGATATGTTGGTAGGTGAGAGTCTTGCTCTTAAGGCTGAAATTGCTCCAAGTAACGCAACTGACAAGGTCCTTACATGGTCAAGTTCAGATGCTACAATAGCTACAGTTGATAACAATGGTGTTGTTAAGGCAATCAAGGTTGGCAAGGTAACAATCATCGCTAAGGCTGGTGATAAGACTGCGACTTGTGAGGTAACAATTAAGCCAGTTCCAGTTAGCGGAATTGTTCTTGAAAAGACATCTGCAGATATGATTGTCGGTGAAAGTTTAACTTTAAAGGCAACTGTTTCCCCTGATAACGCAGCAGACAAGACCGTAACATGGTCAAGCTCAGATGCTACAATCGCAACCGTTGACAACAACGGTGTAGTTAAGGCAATCAAGGTTGGTAAGGTAACAATCACAGCTAAGGCAGGTGATAAGACTGCTACTTGTGAGGTTACTGTTAAACCTGTACTTGTATCAGGAATTACTCTTGACAAGACAAGTGTTGAACTTCTTGAAGGTGAAAGCGCAACCCTAAAGGCAACTGTTTCGCCAGATAACGCAACCGATAAGACCGTTACATGGTCAACCTCTGATGCAACTATCGCAACAATTGATAACAACGGTGTTGTTAAGGCAATCAAGGTTGGTAAGGTAACAATCACTGCCAAGGCTGGTGATAAGACTGCAATATGTGAGGTGACAGTTAAACCTGTACCTGTTAGCGGAATTGTTCTTGATAAGGCAAGTGTAGAACTACTTGAAGGTGAAACAACAACTTTGAAGGCAACTGTTTCACCAGACAATGCAACCGATAAGACCGTTACTTGGTCAACATCCGATGCTACTATCGCAACCGTTGATAACAACGGTGTAGTTAAAGCAATCAAGGTAGGTAAAGTTACAATCACCGCTAAGGCTGGTGATAAGACTGCAACTTGTGAAGTAACTGTTAAGCCTGTTCTTGTATCAGGTATTACTCTTGACAAGACAAGTGTAGAACTACATGAAGGTGAAACAACAACTTTGAAGGCAACTGTTGAACCAAGCAACGCAACTGATAAGACCGTTACATGGTCAACATCTGATGCAAGCATTGCAACCGTTGACAACAACGGTGTAGTTAAGGCAATCAAGGTAGGTAAAGTTACAATCACCGCTAAAGCTGGTGATAAGACAGCAACCTGCGAGGTGACAGTTAAACCAGTA
>JAZLCN010000019.1:0-159214 GCA_045614255.1 Prevotella sp. | reverse complement strand
TAACTTTGCAAGCAGAATATAAACGTTTATAATAAAATATGGCATTAAAATGTGGTATCGTAGGACTGCCTAACGTAGGTAAGTCTACGCTTTTCAATTGCCTGTCAAGCGCAAAGGCACAGGCAGCAAACTTCCCTTTCTGTACAATTGAGCCTAATGTAGGCGTAATCACCGTACCTGACGAGCGTCTGACAAAGCTCGCCGAGATTGTTCACCCAGGCAGAATAGTTCCTGCAACATGCGAAATTGTTGACATCGCCGGACTTGTAAAGGGTGCTTCAAAGGGCGAAGGACTGGGTAATAAGTTCTTGGGAAACATCCGCGAAACAGACGCTATCATCCACGTATTGCGCTGCTTCGACGACGATAACATCACACATGTTGACGGCACTATCGACCCAATACGCGACAAGGAAATCATCGACACAGAGCTGCAACTGAAAGACCTTGAGACCATCGAGGCAAAACTGGCCAAGCAGCAAAAGGCAGCAGCTGCCGGCAACAAAGAGGCAAAGATAGAGGTTAGCGTGATGGAGGCTTACAAGGCGGTATTGGAGCAGGGCAAGAACGCACGCACGGTTGAGTTTGACAGCAAAGACGAGCAGGATGCAGCCCGCAACTTGTTCCTTCTCACCTCAAAACCAGTGCTTTACGTATGCAACGTTGACGAGGCATCGGCCAAAGACGGCAATGAGTTTACAAAGAAGATAGAGGCTCTGGCAGCCGAAGAGGGTGCCGAGGCAATGATTATTGCGGCTAAGACCGAAGAGGACATCGCCGAACTGGAGTCATACGAAGACAAGCAGCTGTTCCTTGAGGAGCTGGGACTGGCAGAAAGCGGTGTCAACCGTCTTATCAAGAAGGCCTATTCGCTACTCAACCTTGAGACATTCATCACCGCAGGCGAGATGGAGGTTAAGGCATGGACATACCGCAAGGGCTGGAAGGCTCCACAGTGTGCCGGAGTAATCCACACCGACTTCGAGAAGGGCTTCATCCGCGCCGAGGTAATCAAGTATGACGACTACATCCAATACGGTTCTGAATCCGCTGTTCGCGAGGCCGGCAAGCTTGGCGTAGAGGGCAAGGAATATGTCGTTCAGGATGGAGATATTATGCATTTTAGGTTCAATGTGTAACTGGATGAGAGATGAGGGATGAGAGATGAGAGCTAATTGATGAGAGTTAATGGATGAGGGATGAGAGTTTAATTGCATATAAAGTTATAATATGGATGATTTCTATTTCAGAAAACTTGATGTTTACAAAAACTCAAAAGAGTTTTCAAAACATATTTATTCTTTATTAAATTTTTTTCCTGCAGAAGAGAAATTCGGTCTTTGTAGCCAACTTCGAAGAGCAGTAACCTCCATCCCTATCAATATTGCAGAAGGTTTTGGAAGATTTTCAGCAAAAGAAAAATCCCATTTCATTGAAATTGCATATGGTTCAACTACTGAAGTTCTATGTGAATTGGAACTTTCTTTCGAATTGAATTATATATCAGAAGAGCAATTCATCAATGCAGAAAATAAACTTATCGTTATAGCAAAACAATTGTCTGCACTTAGAACTTCAATAATAAACAATGGTGATTCAACAAAAAAGACTTATTAAATAAATTAAGAATATATGGAACTATTAAACCTTCATCTCTCATCTCTCATCCCTCATCCATTATTTATAAGTTGGAATCCCGACCTAACCATCGGCCCTATCCGCTGGTACTCGCTGTGCTGGCTCATAGGACTGGTATTGGCATATTTCATAGTAAGAAAGCTATATAAAGACCAGAAGCTGGGCGATGATAAGTTTGAACCGCTCTTCTTCTACTGCTTTATAGGCATTCTGCTGGGCGCACGCCTTGGTCATTGCATCTTCTACCAGCCACAAGATTATCTCACATCATGGCAGGGAATTGTGGAGATGATTCTGCCAATACAGTTGGGCAACGATGGCAGCTGGTTGGGCGAGACCTTCGGTTTCTTTTTCACAGGCTATGCCGGACTGGCTTCTCACGGCGGCACCTTAGGACTTATGCTTGCCCTGTGGCTCTATGTGCGCAGGACAAAGGTGAACATCTGGCGCGTGCTCGACAATATCGCCATTGCCACACCTATCACAGCGTGCCTCATACGCCTTGGCAACCTCATGAACAGCGAGATTATCGGTAAGGTAACCGATGTGCCATGGGCATTTATCTTCGAGCGTGTAGACAGCATGCCACGCCATCCTGGACAACTCTACGAGGCTATAGCCTATCTGCTGCTGTTCTTCATCAGTTGGTTTATTTATAAGAAGCATTCAGAGAAGGTGGGCACAGGCTTTTTCTTTGGTCTCTGCCTCACATATATCTTCACCGCCCGCTTCTTCATCGAATACACCAAAGACATTCAGGAGGCGTTCGAGGCCGACATGCTCCTGAACATGGGTCAGCTGCTCAGCATCCCCTTCATAATCATCGGCGTTAGTTGCATGATTGGGGGCAAGTGGATGGAGAAATTGGGAGCAAAACGATGATTTAGGGCTTTGATTTAAACCACTAATTGCGCTAATTAAGCGAATTATTTATACAACGAATTTGACGAATTAAACTAATTGATGGTTTTCGTGAAAGTAACAAGACGATGATTTAAGACTTTGATTTAAACCACGAATTGCACTAATTAAACGAATTGTTTTTCTACAACGAATTAAAAAAATTACACTAATTAAAACGATAATAAATTCGCTTAATTAGTGTAATTTGTGGTTATAAAAGTTATTCCTATTTCGGACTAACAATCTTCTTGATGTCGTTCAGTTTGTTGAGTGCCTCAACCGGAGTGAGGTTGTTGATGTCGAGACCAAGAATCTCGTCGCGAATCTGAGTGAGCACAGGGTCGTCCAACTGGAAGAAAGACAACTGCATGCCCTCACGGCTCTGGGCTATCTCTGCCGTTGGCTTGCCAGCCTTGCCCACTTGCGCATTGTCATTCTCTAACTGCTTCAGAATAACATTCGCACGCTTGACGATGCTCTTTGGCATGCCCGCAATGTCTGCAACATGAATACCAAATGAGTGCTCCGAACCGCCACGGGTCAGTTTTCTGAGGAATATCACCCTACCCTCGTGCTCCTTCACACTAACGTTGTAGTTTTTTATGCGACTGAAATTCTTCTCCATCTCGTTCAGCTCATGATAGTGAGTGGCAAAGAGCGTGCGTGCCTTTGCCCTTGGCTGCTCATGCAGATACTCCACAATGGCCCAGGCTATGCTTATGCCATCGTAGGTGCTGGTTCCCCTGCCCAACTCATCAAAGAGCACCAAAGAGCGCGGCGACACGTTATTCAGGATGTTTGCAGCCTCTGTCATCTCAACCATAAACGTAGATTCGCCAACCGAAATGTTGTCGCTGGCACCCACACGGGTGAATATTTTGTCCACCAAACCTATTATAGCGGCTTCTGCGGGCACGAAACATCCAATCTGCGCCAATAGTACTATCAACGCCGTTTGACGCAACAGAGCCGATTTACCGGCCATATTCGGACCAGTTATTATCACTATCTGCTGCTTCTGCCCATCAAGGAATATATCGTTGGGCACAAATCTCTCGCCCAATGGCAACTGCTTCTCTATCACAGGATGGCGCCCCTGGCGAATGTCGAGCACATCAGAATCTTCTATCTGCGGACGAATATAACGGTTTTCCTCTGCCACCTTGGCAAACGACAGCAGGCAGTCTACCTGAGCAATAAGATTGGCATTGGTCTGAATCTGCTGGATATACTCCTGCATTGAAGCCACAAGGTCGGCAAACAGCTTTGCCTCCAGTGCCAGAATCTTATCCTCAGCACCGAGAATCTTCTCCTCATACTCCTTCAGCTCCTGTGTAATATATCGCTCTGCCTGTGCCAGTGTCTGCTTGCGTATCCAGTCTTGCGGCACATTCTCCTTATAGGTGTTGCGCACCTCAAGATAATAGCCAAACACGTTGTTGTATCCTATCTTCAAACTTGATATGCCCGTTGCCTCAGCCTCACGCTCCTGTATCTTCAGCAGATAGTCTTTTCCATGATAGGCTATGGCGCGAAGCTCATCGAGCTGAGTGTTCACACCATCACGTATTACCCCACCCTTGTTTACCAGCTGTGGCGGGTCATTCTGTATCTCACGTTCTATGCGCTCACGCAATTCCTCACACAGGCTTATCCTCTCACCCAAGCGGCGCAACACCTCATTGTCTGCATGCTCGCATGCTATCTTTATAGGTTTTATGGCCTGCAGTGCGGTTTTCAGTTGCACCACCTCGCGAGGCGACACCCTGCCAACAGCCACCTTAGACACTATGCGCTCAAGGTCGCCAATGCGGTGTAACTGTTCATCTACCAACTCACGGAAATCAGGTTCACGGAAAAAGTAATCCACCACATCCAGACGCTCATTGATTGGCTTCACATCCTTCAACGGGAATACCACCCAACGTCTGAGCAATCTGCCTGCCATCGGCGACACGGTGCGGTCTATCACGCTGAGCAGCGACGAACCGTCATCTTGCATCGAGCCAAGCAGTTCAAGACTGCGTATTGTGAACTTATCCATTCTCACATATCGCTCTTCCTCTATGCGTGAAAGCGATGTGATATGTCCTATCTGCGTGTGCTGTGTCTGCTCCAGATACTGCAATATAGCTCCGGCGGCAACCACTCCGCTCTGCAGATGGTCTACACCAAATCCCTTCAGTGTCTTTACACCAAAGTGCTTATGCAGTTTCTGACGTGCCGTCTGGTCGGTAAACACCCAGTCGTCCATCTCGAAAGTAAAGAAGCGGTTGCCAAAGAAACGGTCAAACTCCTTCTTCTTAGTGCGGTCATACAACACCTCTTTCGGTTGGAAGTTAGACAACAGTTTCTCAACATAATCGTAAGTGCCCTCACCTGTAAGATATTCGCCTGTTGAGATATCCAGAAAAGCCACGCCACAGGCTGACTTTCCAAAGTGTATGGCTGCAAGGAAGTTGTTTTCCTTATGGTTAAGCACATTATCGCTCAGCGCCACACCAGGTGTCACAAGCTCTGTGATGCCACGCTTCACCAGTTTCTTTGTCAGTTTCGGGTCTTCCAACTGGTCACAAATGGCCACACGCTTTCCTGCCCTAACCAGTTTTGGCAGGTAAGTATCGAGGGCGTGATGTGGAAATCCAGCCATCTCAGTGCCTCCAGTAGAGCGTCTTGTCAGCGTTATACCGAGTATTCTTGATGCTGTCACCGCATCCTCACAATATGTCTCATAGAAGTCTCCGCAACGAAACAGCAGCACCGCATCTGGGTGTTGTGCCTTCAGGTCGAAGAACTGCTTCATCATCGGGGTCAGTTCATTGTCTTTTGCAGCCATTATCTATAGTTTTTTAAGATTTGCAAAGTTACGGTTTTTTAGTGAGAAAGCATAAAAAAGCGGGAGAAACTTAACTTCTCCCGCACTTTAAAATATATAAGATAAAATTACTTAACGATAATCTTCTTGCCACCAACGATGTTCAAGCCCTTCTGCAACTTCTGCAGACGCTGACCGGCGATGTTGAAGATAGCGTTGTTATTGTTTACGTTAGCCTCAATGCCGTTGATGCCTGCTGGGTCGTATGGAGTTGCTGCTGTTGGCTCAATCTGTGCCTTCTTGCTGTAGATATTGTTGAACACGCCAGCCACATTGTATGCCTTGCCATCACCGGCAAAATCCTTAACAACCTTATCGTTGCCATAGAGCTGAATCTTGTCGGTGCCAGAAACAGCAAAATAGCTAGTTTTAGTACCAGAAACCTCTGAAACAATCTGAACATTCTGGAACTCAACAAGGTCGGCAATATGCTTCAGAGCAAGTACATCAGCAATTGTTGCAACAACAGGCTGTGCCTCCTCTGTGCTCTCTGTGATAGTAAGGTTGTCTGCATTTGTCATTGCATTGCCCTTCACCTCGTGAATACCGTAATAGTTGTCGTAGTCAACCTTTACAGTACCTGAAACAACAGCATTCTTAGCCATCTTGATTGGTGAGTTGTAGAACATCAGAGCCTTGTCGCCCTCACGCAAATGGAGTGTTGAACCATCTACATAAACCACCTTTGCGTTGTTGAGACGCAACAAGAGGTTGGTCTTGTCTGCTGTCAGAGTATTCAGACTTGCTATTGTAACCTCCTCTAATTCAACCTTCTTGAACTCCTTCTTCACAACTTCACTCTTATTCTCACCCTTAATTGCTATTGCGCTTACGGTGCAGCTCTTGTCGATTGTGAAAGGAGCGGTATATGCTGTGCTGGCTGCTGATGGCTCTGTGCCGTCGAGTGTGTAATAAACGCTTGCACCCTCAGCAGCAGTGATTGTAACCTGAGTTGTTGCATCGAACTCATCAAGACCACTTATTACAGGAGCGGCAACAGCATTTGGATCTGCAGAACCAAGAGTAACCACAATCTTTGTTGCGCGAACCTGTGCGCCGCTTGCTGTGATTGTAAAGCTTGATGCATTACCTGTCCATGTACCCATCTTGCCTGAGAAAGCATAAGTACCTTCTGTTGGATTTGTAAAGTTGCCCGGACCATATTGTGCAGCATCAGAAGCAGTACAAGTAAACTCTACTTTCTGAATATTGCCTGCAGAAGAAGAAACTGTCAGTGTATTACCTTTCCATACACGATAATTATCGTCACGTCCAAAAGTTCCTGTTCCTGTTCCTGAGCCTTTCTCAATCTTTAAAATCACACTCTCTTTTGTGAGCATTGTCAAGTCTGTCTGTCCTTTAACATTGTCTGTTTTAACATCGAATGTAACCGTTGTCTGTGCGAAAGTCATTCCACAGATCATCATCAAAAAACTAAGTAATGAAAAGCGTAAAGTTTTTTTCATAATGTAAAATTTAAGTTATTTATAATGTTTGTTATTTGTTTGCAAAGTTAGTGAAAGTTATGTGGAGAACAAAATAAATTAATTTATTTTTGAAATTTCCTAATAAAGACTTATCCATCTTGACTCACAGTTGTCTAGTCGCATAATTGTATGGAGTCTGTCTATTGGAACCCCAGTGAGACGCGCTGTCAAAGAGCGCAGAAACAGTCCGTGCGACACTATAAGCAAAGTCTTGCCACGATAGTTTTCAAGCAGCCACTCTACTACCCTGCCCGCCCGTTCATAAAGCATCTCACGAGTTTCCACATCGGCCGCCATCTGCTTAAAGTTCACATCGGCAATCTTCATGCCCGTCATGCTACCCCAGTCTATCTCGCGCAGCATCTCTGTTGTATGCCAAGTGATGTCTGAGCGACCATCAAGCAATATCTCTACGGTATCCACAACACGCTTAAGGTCGCTGCTCAGAATAACGTCAAACTCATCAAGAAATAGTTGTCCGCGCAGTTCTTCAGCCTGTTCCCTACCCTTTTCCGTAAGTGTGCCAGGCAGGTGGCCCTGTAATATTCGCGCCACGTTTTCCTCTGTCTCTCCATGGCGCACAAGACAAAGGCGCAATCTTAAATTATTCAATAATCTAAAAATTAAGCATTAATTTCATAATCCCTGATGATAGTCTTAAACTCCTCTGGTATAAGCATTGGTTGCTTCTCCACCAAATCAAACATCACCATCACCGTCTTGCACTCGCATTTCACTTCGCCAGTATCCTCAGTAACAGCACGTTGCATAAGTGTAAAACTCTTATTGCCAAGATGCACAACAGCCGTTTCTATCACTATCTTATCATCAAAAAACACAGGTAAAAGGAAGTTGGCATTGATGTTTGCCACCACTATTCCCATCTTCTTCCAGTCTACGCTATTGCCCAGCACCTCTCTGATGTAAGTGGTCTTTGCCAAGTCGTAAAGCGCAAAATACACCGAGTTGTTAACATGTCCAAACTGATCAACATCACTGAATCTTATCTGTGCCGGCATCGTATGACTGAACTTTATCTCTTCTTCCATAACAATACTATCTTGAAAATTCGCTTGCAAAGGTAATAGTAAATTTTTAAATAGACAAGATTACAATATCTCATACTCACTCTCAACTAAAAAACAGCGCTAAGACAATACAAATCACTTAATATTTCTGCTTATGGATTAAAGGATTTTAAGGATGAAAATATATAGAAAAATAGGGATAAAATATATTTTGATATCTCTTTAATATGAAAGAAATCTTTCACAACATTTGGTGGAAAACGGCAAAACAGCGAAAAAAATTTGGTGGAAAACGGCAAAATGACAAAAAAAATTTGGTGGAAAACGGCAAAACCTTTATTTTTGCATTAAAATTATTACGTTATGAACAGCGGAAACATACATTTTAAGAGAAAGATTTACGACTCTATGCTTAAGTGGAAACAAGAGCGTAATGGAGAGACCGCCTTGCTCATACAAGGCGCCCGCCGTATTGGCAAATCAACCATTGCCGAAGAGTTTGCACGCAAAGAATACAAATCTTATATACTTATTGATTTCTCAAAAGTATCTAAAGAAGTGAGGGACTTGTTTAATGACGTATCTGATTTGAATTACATTCTACTAAGATTGCAATTCATTTTCCAAGTAGAATTGTATGAACGCAAATCTGTTATAATTTTTGATGAAGTACAGTTACAACCATTAGCAAGACAAGCAATAAAGCATCTTGTGAAAGACGGCAGATACGACTATATCGAAACAGGTTCGTTGATATCCGTAAGGTCAAAAAGCCGCAATATCATTATCCCAAGCGAAGAGACAAAGATTGACATGTTCCCCATGGACTTTGAGGAATTCAGATGGGCATTGGGCGACAAAGCAACCATACCTCTCTTGCGTAAAGCTTTTGAAAGCAAAACAGCTCTTGGCGATGCTGTTCACAGGAAACTTATGCGCGACATACGCCTATATATGCTTGTTGGAGGTATGCCACAAGCCGTATCGGCATATATTAAAACCAACAACTTCATGGCAGTTGACCGGGTTAAACGAGATATCATAACATTGTACGAAGAAGATTTTATTAAATTAGATAATTCAGGAAGGGCAAAGGCTATGTATAATGCCATTCCTGCACAATTGAGCAGAAACACATCTCGATACCAAATTGGCAATGCAGTACCCGATGAAAAGATTGACAGAGTTATCAATATCATAAAAGACATGGAAGACAGTATGACCACCAATATCGCCTTTCATACTGATGACCCAAACATTGGATTGGCCCTGACCAAAAACCAAGAATATTTCAAGATGTATACATCAGACACAGGTCTTTTTGTTACCCTCGCATTCATGGACAGCGATGTGACAGAAAATGTTATATACGAAAAACTGCTAAGCGACAAACTAAGCACTAATCTTGGTTATGTATATGAAAATCTAATTGCCCAAATGCTAAGAGCAACAGGCAAAAACCTTTTCTATCATACAATTCCATATGCTGAAGGCAAGAAATATTATGAGGTTGATTTCATCATTACCAACAAACATAAAATATCTCCCATCGAGGTTAAGTCATCTGGATACAAATCACACAAATCATTAGATGAATTCAGCACAAAATACTCTGAACGTATTACAAACAAATATGTGATTTACACCAAAGACTACAAGCGTGAGGGTGGGGTAGAGTATATACCTGTCTATATGACTTTGTTTCTGTAAACTACAACTAATATGGAAGAAAAACGGGACTCATTCTGAATCTCGTTTTTCTCTATTTACACAAAATTATACATAGTGTAATTCGACATAATTTCAGAATACACACTACTAACAAGATGGAAAATATATATTTTCCGTCTTTTTTTCGCTTTTTACAACATTTTATGGTAATTTTGTTGTTTTAAACAGACATCATACAGAGATTCTTATGTATAAAGACCAACAATTATACGTTGCCCACTCGGCAGAAGGACCTATAAACATCATAGGTAAAATGGCAAACCGCCACGGACTGATAGCTGGTGCTACGGGTACAGGAAAGACTGTTACGCTGCAGGTTCTGGCAGAGACTTTCTCGCAAGCTGGCGTACCTTGTTTCATGGCCGACATGAAGGGCGACCTGTCGGGCATCTCGCAAACAGGCGGACTGAGCAAGTTTATAGAGAAACGATGCGCAGAGTGGGGCATGGACACCACAACACTGAAGTTTGAAGGATGCCCAACAAGATTCTACGATGTGTTCGGCGAGCAGGGACATCCCATGCGCACCACCATCGAGAAGATGGGCAGTCTGTTGTTGGCACGTCTCTTAGACCTTAACGACACACAGACGGGAATACTGACTATGACATTCCGCATAGCCAAAGACGAGCAGTTGCCACTGGTGGATATGAAAGACCTCCGACTGATGCTCGACTATGTGGCAAAGAACGCAAAGAAATATGAGACATCATACGGCAATATCTCATCAGCTTCAGTGGGAGCAATACAGCGCGCACTGCTGGCACTGGCAGAACAGGGTGGCGAGAAGTTCTTCGGCGAACCATCGTTCGACATCTTCGACCTGATACAGACCGAAGGGGGTAGGGGAGTGATGAACATTCTGGCTGCCGACAAACTGATGTTGCAACCAAAACTGTACTCCACATTCCTGATGTGGCTGCTCACCGACATCTACGACAAGATGCCAGAGATTGGCGACATGGAACTGCCAAAGATGGTGTTCTTCTTCGACGAGGCCCACATGCTGTTCAAGGACACATCAAAGGCACTCACCGACAAGATAGAACAGATAGTACGACTGATTCGCTCTAAGGGCATAGGCGTATATTTCATATCTCAGTCGCCATCCGACCTGCCTGAGGCAATACTCGGACAGTGTGGCAACCGCGTACAACACGCATTAAGAGCATTCACACCTAAAGACCAGGCGGCAGTGAAAGCGGCAACACAGACATTCCGCGAGAATCCTGCCTTCGACACAGAGAAGGAGATATTAGAATTGGGCACAGGCGAGGCACTGGTGTCGTTCCTCGACGAGAAGGGTGCACCGTCGGTTGTACAGAAAGCAAAGATTCTCTTCCCGCTGAGTCAGATTGGTGCCATCACCAGCGAACAGCGCAGCAATATAAACGAGACTTCGCGCATCAGTGGCAAGTACGACACTGCCGTTGACCGTGAGTCGGCAGCAGAGAAGATTATCAAACAGCGTGAAGAGGAGGAAAAGGCTGCACTTGAGGCCTCTCCTAAATCCTCCCCTAAAGAGAAGGACTTACAGAAGGAGTCTGTAAAGAAAAAGAGCAAGAAAGAGAAAAGTTTGCTGGGTAGCATATTCACGACTGCCGTAACCTATTTTGTGAAGACTGCAGTAACACAACTGGCCAGAAATCTGACAAAGAAGAAATAGACCTCCCCCTGCCCCTCCCAAGGAGGGGAGAATGAGCATATAGAGAATTAAATGTAAATCAAACAAATTATGAAAAAATCGATATTTCTTGTTTTGATGATGTTGTGCATTGTATCGACCAACGCACAGACAAAGCTTGCTGGACGCACATACTACAATGGCAATATCATGACAGGTATGATGGATAAAATGATGCGCGAATCAGAAGCTCAAATGAAGGAAAAGCTGGATAACGTGATAGCAGAGACAGAAAAGAAAAAAGGAAGAAAACTTAGCGAAGAAGAGAAAAAAAAGGTAAAGGAACAGGCTATGGCTGAAAGCAAAGCACTTCTTAGCAGTATCATGAAAACAGCTTTAACCATTGACTTCAAAGACGAAAAAAAGATTGCTATAAATATGGATATAACCATCAACGAAGAAGCAATGAAAAAAATTGGGATAGGCTGGTTACAGCGAAAAGCATTAAAAGCGCTCGTTTCTGTTGTGCCAAATTTTAAAGGAGAATATAAAGTGAAAGATAATCTCGTCATAACTTATGATGGCGGCGAACCAAGCGATACCATACAAATAAGTCCTGATGGCAAACAACTATATGGCAAGATGGATGATACAAAGTACACTGTGACAAGAATAAAATAAAGACAAAGAATTTAAAAAAAACAACATAAAAAAATGGAATACAATTTTAGAGACATCGAAAAGAAATGGCAGCAACGATGGGTAGAGCAGAAAACCTACAAGGTTGCTGAAGACAATGGAAAACAGAAGTTCTACGTGCTCAACATGTTCCCATATCCATCGGGAGCAGGATTGCATGTAGGTCATCCGCTTGGCTATATCGCCAGCGATATCTATGCACGCTACAAGCGCCAGCAGGGTTTCAACGTGCTCAACCCAATGGGCTACGACGCTTACGGACTGCCTGCAGAGCAGTATGCCATACAGACAGGACAGCATCCGGCTATAACCACAGAGGCAAATATCAACCACTATCGTGAGCAGCTTGACAAGATTGGTTTCTGCTTCGACTGGGACCGTGAAGTGCGCACTTGCGAACCAGGCTACTATAAGTGGACACAGTGGGCTTTCCAGAAGATGTTTGGCAGTTTTTATTGCAACACATGCCAAAAGGCACAGCCAATAGAAAAACTTATTGAGCATTTTGAAAAGCAGGGTACAGAAGGTCTTAACGTGGCTTGCTCAGAAGAACTTAGCTTCACAGCGGCAGAGTGGGGTAGCATGACCGAGAAGCAGAAGCAGGAGGTGCTGATGAACTACCGCATAGCTTATCTGGGCGAAACAATGGTTAACTGGTGTCCACAGCTTGGCACCGTGCTTGCCAACGACGAGGTTGTTGACGGTGTGTCTGAGCGTGGCGGTTTCCCAGTTGTACAAAAGAAGATGCGCCAGTGGTGTCTGCGCGTATCTGCTTATGCACAGCGACTGCTCGACGGACTCGATAATATCGACTGGACAGAGTCGCTCAAGGAGACACAGAAAAACTGGATTGGCCGTTCTGAAGGTACTGAGATGAGGTTTAAGGTGAAAGACAGTGATTTGGAATTCACCATCTTCACCACACGTGCCGACACAATATTCGGTGTTACCTTTATGGTACTGGCACCTGAGAGCGAGCTTGTTGAACAGCTCACAACACCAGAGCAGAAAGCAGAGGTAGAGGCATATATCAACGCAACAAAGAAGCGCACAGAGCGTGAGCGTATCTCAGACCGCCGCGTGTCAGGCGTATGGAGTGGTTCTTATGCCATCAACCCTCTTACCGACCAACCTATCCCTGTTTGGATTTCTGACTACGTACTTGCAGGCTACGGTACAGGTGCCATCATGGCTGTACCTGCCCACGACAGTCGTGACTATGCCTTTGCAAAGCATTTCAACCTGCCTATCATCCCGCTTATTGAGGGTGCCGACGTTAGCGAAGAGAGCTACGATGCCAAGGAAGGTATTGTTTGCAATTCAGCATCTGATAAGTTCTCACTCAACGGACTGACAGTAAAAGAGGCTATTGCAGCCACAAAGAAATATGTTACAGAAAACAACCTTGGCCGTGTGAAGGTTAACTTCCGTCTGCGCGACGCCATCTTCAGTCGTCAGCGTTACTGGGGCGAGCCATTCCCTGTTTACTACAAGGACGGCATGCCATACATGGTGCCTGAGCAGTGTCTGCCACTGCAGTTGCCAGAGGTTGAGAAGTTCCTTCCTACCGAGACAGGTGAGCCACCACTCGGTCACGCTAAGATGTGGGCATGGAACGAGAAGGAACAGAAGATTGTTGACAAATCATTGGTTGACAACGAGACTGTATTCCCTCTCGAACTGAACACCATGCCAGGATTTGCCGGCAGCTCTGCTTACTACCTGCGCTATATGGACCCACACAACGACGAGGCACTGGTGAGCAAGGATGTTGATGAGTACTGGCAGAATGTAGACCTCTATGTGGGTGGTACCGAGCATGCCACAGGTCACCTTATCTACTCACGCTTCTGGAACAAGTTCCTCTTCGACTGCGGTTACTCATGCAAGGAAGAGCCATTCCAGAAACTCGTTAACCAGGGTATGATTCAGGGACGCTCAAACTTCGTTTACCGCATCAAGGACACCAACACATTCGTATCGCTCAACCTGAAAAACCAGTACGACGTTACACCGCTCCACGTAGATGTAAACATTGTCAGCGGCGATGTGCTCGACATAGAGGCATTCAAGCAGTGGCGCCCTGAATACAACGATGCTGAGTTTATACTCGAAGACGGCAAGTATATCTGCGGATGGGCTGTTGAGAAGATGTCAAAGTCAATGTTCAACGTTGTAAACCCAGACATGATTGTCGAGAAATATGGTGCCGACACACTGCGCTTGTATGAAATGTTCCTCGGTCCTGTAGAGCAGTCAAAACCTTGGGACACCAACGGTATCGATGGTTGCCACCGCTTCTTGAAGAAGTTCTGGGGCCTCTACTACAGCCGTGATGGTCAGTTCCTCCCAACAGATAGCGAACAGGCAACACCAGAGCAGTTGAAGAGCGTTCACAAGCTTATCAAGAAGGTAAGCCAAGACATTGAGCACTTCAGCTATAACACCAGCATCTCTGCATTCATGATTTGCGTAAACGAACTTGGTCAGTTGAAATGCCACAACAAGGAAGTGCTCAAGACCATCGTTGTTCTGATAGCACCATTTGCTCCACATATCGCTGAAGAGCTGTGGGAAGCATTGGGCGAGCAGGGCAGCGTTTGCGATGCACAGTGGCCTAAGCACAATGAGGAATATCTGGTGGAGAGTCAGATGCAACTCACAATATCATTCAACGGTAAGGCCCGTTTTCAGATGCAGTTTGCTGCTGATGCAGACAATGCAAGCATTCAGGAACAGGTATTGGCCGACGAGCGTACTGGCAAATATCTTGAAGGCAAACAGGTGATGAAGGTTATCATCGTGCCTAAGAAGATTGTTAATGTGGTGATGAAATAGTATGAATTATGAATTTTGAATTACGAATTATGAGTTGTTCTTGCTTCGCTGCAATTAACAATTAATAATTTGTAATTCAAAATACTTAACTCGTAATCTAAGCGAAGCGAGGATAATTCATAATTCATAATTCATAACTCGTAATTAAATACACATGACCATATCACAAAAGAAATTAATGACAGAGGCTAAGGATTATCTCGTGATAACCCTTGGCCTTCTTTTGTACACCTTTGCGTGGACAGTGTTTTTGCTGCCTTATGAGATTGTTACTGGTGGCGTAACGGGTATTTCCGCCATTGTCTACTATGCTACTGGTTTCCCAATCGAGTATACCTACCTTGTTATCAACATTGCCTTGCTCATAATGGCGTTGAAGATACTCGGACTAAGGTTTATGATAAAGACAATCTATGCCATAGTAGTATTAGCAGCATTCCTGGCAATAGCACAGAAACTGTTTATACAGCCTGATGGCACATTCCCGTTGGTGCTCGGTCCTGGTGAAGACTTTATGTCGCTTATCATTGGAACAATGCTTACAGGTTGTTCGCTTGCCATCGTATTCCTCAATAACGGCAGTACAGGTGGTACAGATATTGTGGCAGCCTGCGTAAACAAATACCACAATATATCACTTGGCACGGTACTTATTCTGGTCGACGTGCTTATAATCAGCAGCTGTATACCGGTATTCAATGATTGGCGCAAACTGGTGTTCGGTCTTATTGCCATGGCCATAGAATGTTCGGTGCTCGACTATGTCATGAATGCCCGACGAGAGTCTGTACAGTTCCTTATCTTCTCAAACAAATGGCAGGAGATAGCCAACGCCATAGGTACACAGACAGAACACGGACTTACACTGCTCGATGGTCACGGATGGTACACCGGTAAGGAAAGAAAGGTAATATGCTTATTGGCTAAGAAGCGTGAGAGCACATTCATCTTCCGACTGATAAAGACCATCGACCCTAACGCCTTTGTGAGTCAGAGTAGCGTTATCGGCGTATATGGCGAAGGATTCGATGAGATTAAGGTGAAGGGGATAAAGAATAAGGAGGAGATCAAGTAGTCAGGAGTTAGAGGAAGTCAAAGGAAGTTAGAGGGAGTTAAAGGACAATAGCTTCAGAAGCAAGCAACTTGTCAACTTGCGAAGCAATCAACTCGTCAACTTGTCTACTCGTCAACTTAAAAAATCAACTCGTCAACTAAAATAAATTATGAAAATAGTATTCGCAACCAACAACAAACATAAGCTGGAAGAGATTCGCAGCATACTGGGCAGTAGGGTAGAGGTGCTGTCGCTTGCCGACATCAACTGCCACGATGACATTCCTGAAACAGGCACAACACTTGAAGCCAATGCCATGCAAAAGGCAGAGTATATTGCCAGCAAATACGGCATGAGTGTCTTTGCCGATGATACAGGTCTCGAAGTAGATGCCTTGAATGGTGCTCCTGGTGTGTATTCTGCCCGTTATGCTGGTGGCGACGGACACGACAGTGAGGCCAATATGACAAAATTATTGGCTGAATTAGGAGAAAATAACAATCGTAATGCACGATTCCGCACTGTCATTGCGTTAATAATAACAGACGACAACGGACAACAGACAACCGTAGAACAGTTTGAAGGCATTGTCAATGGCACCATCATCCGCGAGCGCAGAGGAGGAGAGGGTTTTGGCTATGACCCTATATTCCAGCCAGAAGGCTATAACGAGACATTCGCCGAACTGGGCAACGAAATAAAGAATACCATAAGCCATAGGGCAAGAGCCGTGGCAAAACTGGCAGATTATTTAAATAAGTAGATTGTCTGCTCACTACTAAATAAGAAATTATGAAAAAGAATATCTTCATCGGATTAGCAATATTATTTTTATTGTTTGCCACGGCACAAAAAATCTATGCTGGAGGCATTAACACATGGAATGCTTTCATGGCTTATCAGGAAGTAAAACAAATAGTTGCTGCCGGTGATGATATCTTTGTACTGGCTTCAGATAATCTCTATCAGTACAATAAAAACGACCAGTCAATAACTACCTATGACAAGGTAAGAGGACTGAGTGACGTGAAAATAAAGTTGATAGCATGGTCGAAGACTGCAAAAAGACTTATTGCCGTTTACGACAACAGTAATATCGACCTTATAAAACCTAATGGTGATGTATTTAATATCTCCGACCTTTATTCTAAGTCAATGACTGATGATAAAACCGTAAATAGCATTACCATAAATGGAAAATACGCATACCTTGGCACTGGATTTGGCATTGTCAAGGTAAACATGATGGATGGCGAGATAAGCGAGTCGTATATCATCAATAAAAACATACTTAAGGTAATAATAAAAGGTGATGATATCTTAGGCAGGATTAACCAATGGTCAATGATGAAGGCTTCATTGAAAAACAATCTCTTGGATAAGAAAAACTGGGAAGAGGTGAATAACAATGACGATACTATTTTCAATGAAGACCTTACAGACTATAACTCTTGGCTGCCAACAATAGAGAAGCTTAATATCGATTGTCCTAAATATAATCATTTCTATGAAATGACATTTAAGAACAATACATTATACACGGCAGGAGGTATGCATGCCTCTGCTGGTATGACAATGGACTATCCTGGCACTGTTCAGGTATTAAAGGATAATGAATGGCTTGTATTCGAAGACTGCATAGACACTATTACAGGCTATAGATATAGAGATATAAATTGTGTTGATGTTGATCCTAACGACCCAGAACATGTGTTTGCAGGTGGCCGTACTGGTCTTTATGAATTCCAGTCAGGCAAACTTATCAACTATTACAATATGGACAATAGTCCGCTAAGACCAGCCATTGACCGTGGAAACGAATTAGACAACAATTATCTCATGGTGCTGGGTTTTAAGTTCGATAAAAAAGGTAATCTGTGGATTCTAAACAGTCAGGCAAAAAACGCCAACCTCTTTGTAATAGAAAAAGGAACCAACACCATTACCAGTAAATACACAAACAAACTAAGCGATAATACTGGAATAACGCATCATGTGTTAAGAGGATGTATTCTGGATAGCCGCGGATTACTTTGGTTTGTCAATGATGACTACAGAGAACCTGCTATCTTCTGTTACGATACAAATAAAAACATTACAATAAAATACAATACTTTCGTTAATCAGGATGGCACTAAATACGTGTTAAACGGTGTTCATGGCTGTGCCGAAGACAAAGAAGGCAATATATGGTTAGGAACAAACGTTGGTCCATTCGTTATTTTGACCAGCGATATAGGTAAGGAAGATGTTACCTTCTACCAGATAAAAGTGCCACGCAACGATGGTACCAACCTTGCCGACTATCTTCTCAGTGGCGTTGACATAAGATGTATGGCCATTGACGGGGCAAACAGAAAATGGTTTGGCACTTCAGGCAGCGGTGTGTATGTGATAAGCAATGATAATATGGAAGAGATAAACCACTTCACATCACAAAACAGTGATATCCTTTCAGATAATATCAATTCCATAGCCATCAACGAAAACAGTGGCGAGGTTTATATAGCCACAGACAATGGACTATGCTCATATATGAGTGATGCCACAAAGCCTGTGGAGACGATGGAGAAAGACAATGTGTATGCTTATCCTAATCCTGTAACTCCAGAATATACGGGTCAGATAACCATTTTAGGACTAACATTTAATGCCGATGTAAAGATAACTACTGCAACTGGTTATCTCGTAGCCGAAGGACGCAGCAACGGAGGCACATTTATATGGAACGGTTGCGACTCCAGCGGCAAGCGTGTTGCATCAGGCATATACAACGTTATCACAGCCACCAGCACTGGCGAGAAAGGCACTGTATGCAAGATAGCTATAATAAACTAAAGTCATTGTTAAAACTGCTTTGCGCTCCCATACGCAACAACTGTTTGTTCTACATCGCAACGTTCTGCTTGTTCAGTATATCAATACTGTTCATAGAATATGGCCGATGCAGCAGAATGAGAGCTGGTCTTGAGGTTTTCTTTGATTTATATCTGCTTTGTGTGTTTGTATCATTATTTCCTGAAAAGATACGCAAATATATAAAGTATTTTATTTTTTCACTGCTATTCATTATTGGTATTATAGATATGATATGCTATAAGACCATGGGTATAGCCATGTTGCCTAATATATTGCAGACATGGATGCTAACAAATAATAATGAGGCAACAGAAGCCATATCGCAATTCTTCTCATTAAAACTTCTTTTAAGTCCTATATCCTTATTTTTCCTTATACCACTTATTCCTGTAATATTAAAGAGAATAAATTTCTCCTTACATCATTATATTATATATATAATACTATTTATTACATCCATATCAGGCGTTTATGGCATCAATAATAAAATATATCTGCACCATGTGTTTTCGCGCGTCTCAGACGACGATATGAAGGAATATAAGGAAATAGACACTATGACCAGAGAATATCTGCCCATATACCGCTTGTTGTTTTCATTGAAAGAGATAAACAGATTCTCGGGCATGGGCGAGAAACTACTGGAAAACATAAGTAAAACAAATATAGACAGTTGTTCTTTTAAGTCGCCAAACATAGTATTGATAATAGGTGAGAGTTATAATAAATATCATTCCTCTCTCTATGGATATAATAAAAACACTACTCCATACCAGCAAATATTAAAGGAAAAAGGCTGCTTATACTTATTTAATGATGTAATATCATCATATAACCTCACATTTAAGTCGTTTCAAAACATGCTTTCCCTGTATAGCATAGACAAACCAGGTGTGTGGTATAACTATCCATTGCTCATGCCATTATTCAGAAAAGCTGGTTATGAGGTTAATTTCTTCAGCAATCAGTATTGCATTGACAAGAGTGAGGCGTTCAGCGATTTCATTGAAGATATGTTTATAAACAATAAACAATTAGACAAACATTTTTTTGACAACCGAAACTCTGTTACTCATAATTACGATGATGAATTGCTTAACGATTATATAACGCTATGCGACACTACTGGCAGCAAACCACAACTGAATATATTCCATTTCATAGGCATACACGCAGAGTTTAATAAGCGCTTTCCTGAAGAGTGGAACAAGTTTAAAACCACAGATTACAACAGAGACGACCTCGACAACAGTCAAAAGCAGATACTTGCCGATTACGACAATGCCATAGCATATAATGACTATGTTATAAACAATATCATAAGTTTCTTTGAAAACAAAAACTCTATAATAATATATGTTCCCGACCATGGTGAACTGATATTCGACAACGGACCAGAGTTTGGGCGCAATCTTACAATAAAGAAAGAGATAATCAAACCACAATACGATATTCCTTTCTGGATTTACTGCACCCCAGAATACAAAGCAAAACATGAATCATTGTGCAATGATATAGCTAGTTCATTAAACAAACCATTCATGACCGATGATCTTCCTCATCTTATTCTTTATCTCGCAGGAATAAATGCTGATTGCTATGAAGAAGAACGAAATATTATAAGCAGCAGGTTTAACGTAAACAGAAAAAGACTTATCCAGGAAAATATTGATTACGATAAGCTTGTTTTAAATCCTACAAACACTAAAATATTATAATAAATTTAAACAATAAGGATGTGCTAAAACATTAGATTTTAACACATCCTTTATTAAATTATATAAGTTATTTCTCTAACTCAGCTCCAGCATCCTCTCAATAGACTTCACAGCCTCTGTAGCCACAGTTTTGTCTACATCTACCGATGGCCATTCATATTTTAGAGTATTATAAAGCTTGAGCATGGTGTTCATCTTCATATAGTCACACTCATTGCATGCACATACCTTTCCTGTCTCTGTTTGTGCTGGTGGCACTGGATAGAACTTAGTATCCTTGCATTTGCGCTGCATCTCGTGCAATATTCCGGCCTCTGTAACCACGATATACTCCTCTGTGGGGTTTTCTATGGCATACTTCAAAAGAACGGCTGTACTGCCCACTACGTCGGCCACAGCAAGCACATCGCCCTTACACTCTGGATGTGCCAATACCTTTGCATTAGGATATTGCTCTTTCAGCTTCAAAATCTCTGCTACAGAGAAACGCTCGTGAACATGGCAACCACCGTTCCAAAGCAACATCTGTCTGCCTGTAATATTATTAATGTACGAACCCAGATTATAGTCAGGACCAAATATTATCTTCTCATCCTGTGGGAAGGTGTCTACTATCTCCTTAGCATTACCACTGGTAACAACCACATCAGTCAGTGCCTTTACGGCAGCAGTGGTGTTAACATAACTGATAACCTTATATCCTGGATGCTCTTCCTTATATTTCTTCAAGTCTTCAGCCTTGCAAGAGTCGGCAAGCGAACAACCAGCATTAAGGTCTGGAGCCAGCACCAGTTTTTCAGGACTCAATATCTTACAAGTCTCAGCCATGAAATGCACTCCACACATTACTATTATGTCGGCGTCTGTCTCAGCTGCCTTACGTGCCAAAGCCAGTGAGTCGCCAATAAAGTCTGCTACATCCTGAATCTCACCGTTGCAATAGTAGTGAGCCATTATCACAGCATTCTTTTCCTTGCACATTCTGCGAATCTCAGTCTTCAAATCTGTTCCTTCGCTCACAGGTTCGTCAATAAAACCTTTTTCTGTCCACTCCTTTTTCAACTTCATATTATATTTATTTTCTTTTCTTTTTTTAAATTAAAAGAAGAAATGTTATAGATGATGTGCCGTTGATAAGTTGAAAACTTTCTCTTGTTTTTCTTGGTTTTTACGTTATCAACCCGTGGTGTTTCATTATCCACAGCCATTGTTAATACTTACTTACTGAAAATAAGCACTATGGGCACTTTATCCACAATTTTCACTTTGACTGCAAATTTAATAAGTTTATATCTTTTTTCGTCAAAAAACTGTTGAAAACTTTCTGAAATTGCCTTAATAAGTGTGTTGATATCCATATCTCCAGTAAGCCTTTTGTATAATTCACGAGTTATTCTTTAGTTATCCACAGGGTTATCCACATAGTTATCAACAGTTTTTGTCTCTGTCAAGTAATATCCATAGTTTGTTTAGTTTTACTATTGGTTTGCCAAGATAGGTTGAGGTGTTATAGCCTTTGGTTTTAAGCAGACAGGTTATCTGACTTATACTGTTGGTAGGGTAGTAAAGTTTTATAATCTTCTGGTCTATCATTTTCTGCCACGACACTGGCAACTGGAATTGTGATATATTGCTTATGCTGGCTATCTCAAGTCCAATTGCTGTCAAACTTTTGCAGAAATCGCCTTTGTCGGTAATGGTGTTTATGGCTAATGTGTTTCTTATGTAGTCAACCATATTTTTAATGTCCAGTATATCGTTTGCTAGTCCCAGTTCATTTATAAAATTAAGTTCTGCTGTCACCAACCCATTTAAAGATTCATTGTTGCCATATAGTTTCTTCAGTCCCCAGTTTACTTGAAAGGTAAGTGACTCCATAATCATCTTTTGCTTGTAAGTAATTTTGTCTTTCTTGCTTTTTGCCATGTTGTTTATTGTATTAAATTTATAATATTTTTCGTTATGCCCTCTATATATTATATGTATAAAAAACACTCTTTTTTAAAGAAAATGATTATTCTCTGCAAAAACATTGCACACCTTTAAAAATAATTTGATATTCTTGTTTGTTACTGATAAAAATTCGTATCTTTGCCATACGATACTACTAATTAGGATTTATATGATAAATAAAACTTTCAACAGATATATTTGGTTGTTCAATACGTTATTGCAACATAAGAGACTGAATTTCAAAGAAATTAAGAACAAATGGTTGGAGAGTGGACTTGATGATGGAAAAGGATTGTCTGTAAGAACATTCCATCAGCACAAGGATGCCATCGAAGAATTGTTTGATGTAGAGATAAAATGTGATTCAGCCAACAAATACCGATATTTTATAGCAACAACAGATATACTTAGAAACGATTTGACACGCAAATGGCTGCTCAACTCGTTTACTTTGTCGAACATGATTGCTGCTGGTCATAATATGAAAGACAGAATACTCTTTGAAGACATACCTTATGGCACCGAATACTTGCAGACTATAATTGAAGCTATGCAGAAATCTAAGGTATTGGAAATAGGCTATCAGCAGTTTGAAAGCAATAAACGTATATCCTTCCATTTTTGTCCATACGCCATGAAAGTTTATCGCCAACGGTGGTATATATTAGGATATATAGTTGAACAAAAAACGATTCGCACTATTGCACTCGACAGAATTATTCACAACGAACTTACCGTTACCAACGAATCGTTTATAATACCTGAACATTTTTCTGCCAAGAAATATTTTTCTAATACCATTGGCGTTTATGTTGCTGCAGACCAAAAACCAGTAAAGGTAAAGATTCGTGTTTATGGCAGTTTGGTGGAATATATCCGCACTCTTCCACTTCATCACAGTCAGTGTGAAACTAATTCCCGTTATGGTGAGTTTTGTGATTTTGAATACCGACTTTGCATAACTCCTGAATTATACACCTCCATCCTTTCTATGGGCAACAAAGTAGAGGTGATAGAACCGCAGGAGTTGAGAGATGGGGTAATAGAGAGATTGAAGAACAATTTAAAATTATATGATATTTGATTATTAATTTTTTAAAATATGAATTTTATGAAAATTATTGGTTATTCAGAAAGAGGTGCTATGAATGCACTTTTTTATGGAATGAGTTATGATAAAACTAATGGTAATGAGGCTATGAATGCTTTTCTAAAACTTGCTGGTTTTCATAGTGAAAATTTTAAAGAATTTGAATTATACATGGAATTTTCTTTATCAAAATTTGGTGATCCTGATTTGGTAATAATTGCAGAAGACAATAAAAATGAAAAAACTTTATTCTTTGTAGAAGCTAAAGCTAGTTGTCATCATAAATTTGATTTAAAAAGGCAAGAAGATAAACACAAAGAATATGTAATTGAAGGGAGAAAACACAATAATGGGGATAGTTCTAATTTATTCTTTCAGTTAAGACTTAAAAATTATTTCATTGATGTCATCACATCACAAAATGAAAATAATAATCGTCCTGAATGTATATTAAATTCGGGAAAAAAACGTAGACAATATGGAAAAAATACTATTGTAATAAAATTTGTTGACAAATTAAAGGAAGTAAAAAATATAGAATATATTGCTATTATTCCTAAACAGCTAAATGAAATAAATATAAATAATGATTATGGATTTGATATTCATTTTGTAACTTGGGAAGATATTTATAATCAAGATAAATTTAAAGCATACTTAAAAGAAACAATAGAATTTAACGGAGGAAATACTCATCAAATATTTAATAATTTGTAGAAATTAAGCGAGATCGATAGAACCTAGCTTTTTTATTGGCATCTCAAAAAAACACAAACATCTGCAATGTTTTTGCAGAGAAAAATCGCTTTTGTTCTAAAAAGTGGTGATTTAGATGATATATAATATATAGAGGGCTGTTTCTAAAATGTGTATATTCACTTATTGAAAATATACCGCCGAAAGGAGTAAGTTTCTCTGATTTTATTTGTATCTATACTATGCTTGTCGATTGTTTGCTCAATTTTTGATTGCAACACTAAATTAAGTGAATTTTTCGACATGGCAAAATCCTTGGACAACTAAATGTTGCTCAGGAACTTATAAAAAATATTAATGAAAGTGTTGCGGAATTAAAGATTTATTAAAGTATGAATAAGAAAGAGATTAGTTACTGTAACGACGAAGGTCAGGTAGTAAAAGAGAAACTTATGCTTATGTATAACGAAAGTGGAAATATTTCTATCAATGAAGCGGATTACAACGCATTATATCATAACATTGAGGAAATATACCATTGGTCATTACAAGGCAAGGAGATATATGAAGGATGGATAAAAGTTTTCCAAACAGATAATGCCATCTCAAAATTGGTACAGATGATAAGACAGGCAAGAACACAGGTTGATTTTGTTCGCGAAGTTAAGAAGAAATTTAAAATTAGCAACGATTCTGCAGAAGCAATAGCTAATTTATCATTATCAGAATTAACAGGACTAACTATTGATAGTATTATACATAGATTTAATTATTATTCTCACGCTGTAGAACAATTAAGACCTTTAATAGATTTTCAATTAAAGTAATATCATCGTGCATGACATGATGCAGGATTTCTTATCCCGAACTGAACTAAAAAATAACAACAATACATAAGTTTAAATATTGAACTAAAAAAATATGGAACAAACAAATTTAAGTTTAGTATCAAAGACAAATGAAGTATTGATGAACAAAAGAAAGCTATTTTAATGATATTAATATAGACGAGCTAAACGTAACATTACATTTGTATTTACTCTATTATAAAACAGATAAAGATGGTAATCCTATAAATTTTGATGGAACACTGAAAGAAACATTAGAAGATAAATATTCCTATGAAGATAATATCCATCGAGGCACAGTGAGTTACAAGTCGAAGGGTTAACTTTTGGTGATTTAGATGATATATAATATATATAGGGCTGTCTCTAAAACATGTATTTTCACTAATCAATAAATAGAACAAAAGATGATGAACAACGTAGACTTTACAAAACCATTACTATCTTATGAAAATCAAATAGAACTTATTGAGACTATCCAAAGAAAAGATAAAAAAAGCGAGCAGGCATTAGCACAGCTGATAGAATACAATATTTGTTTTGTTTATTCAGTATCTAAGCAATACATCGACCAAGGTCTTTCTGATGAACAGCTTATAAAGGCTGGCACAGAAGGACTCACCATCGCTGCCGGAAAATACAAAGGCCACTATCGTAAGTTCAAATTCATCACCTTTGCTATGTGGTGGATAAGACAAGCAATAACAGAGGCTTTAAAAGCATATGACAACAACACAACAAAATAACATACAAAAGAATGGCAAAATTAGGTTATGGTTACGGAAGTGAGTTTCAACTGCTAAGATTTATGGGCAGACATCGTTTGCTGCTTGAAAAGACTATAAAGAAGTCGATAAACGTTGATGGAACCATCAAGTGGCTTGACTTCGAGTTTAAAGACCTGGATAACGATTTCATTGGTGACAAAGAGTTGACAGGCGTTGATTTCTTGAATCAATTATCGTTTGTTACGGACGAAACAATCAAAGAGATTAACTGTGAAATAGATAATTATGAAGTTCGTCCTATGGTGTCACGTCAAAGTTGGGATGCACTTTTCACTATCGACGATACACTATATATAGTTGAAGCAAAAGCCCATTGCGACGAGATGCTAACAAAGGAACATGAGCGAGCATCGAATGACAAAATACTTGCTTTTATGAAAGCCATGCTACCGGAAGTTAACGTAACGGAGGAATGGCTGAAGGATTATTATCAGCTTGCCAACAGACTTGCTTTTTCTGCTTTGCTAAGCAAGCATGAAGTGAAGACCAAGACTATGTATCTTTTCTTTGAGAATGGCTATCAGAGAAAAGCTATCATTAACAACGAACTCAGAGTGCTTACAGACAAAGACACCTCGCGACAACAATTTGAAGATGCCATAAAAAAAGAGATGAAAACCCTCGGCATTACTCATAAGAACATTTATGACATAATGACTCCATCAGTTTTTGTTGATGCAAATCCAAAACGTTTAAAAAATGAATATAATAAGCAAAACATTCGTTATACAGATGTAATTTGAGTATAACAAACTTACAATAAATAAATTACAAAAGTGACACTTCAAAAACAAATCTCATAAGCTTTGTTTTTTAACTCATTTTATAATTTGGTTATTTCATTCAAAATAAATATATTTGCAGAAACATTTTAATAGTTATGTTAGAATTAAAGGACTGTTTAGACAAACTGAAGTTGTTCAAACAGATGTTTGGCAGTAAATATGGTATCATTAGGTTAGGTGTTTTCGGTTCAGTAGCACGCAACGAAAATACTGAAAATAGTGATATTGATATTGTTGTAGAATTAAATAATCCAACATTACAGTTAATGTATGAATTAAAACAGGCATTAAAAGATATTTTTTCTTGTGAGGTGGATCTAGTTCGTTTTCGCAATTCATTACGTCCTTTATTAAAATCAAACATAGAAAAAGAAGCTATTTATGTCTGAATCATATAAAAGCGTAATGAGAAAACTCCGTACCATAGAAATGAACCGCCTGTCGGTAGACGATTTTAAGAATGCCGACAAGATGCCGCTCGTTGTTGTTCTCGACGATGTGCGCTCAATGTATAATGTGGGAAGCATATTCCGCACTGGCGATGCTTTCAGAATAGAAGCAGTATATCTTTGTGGAATCAGCGCCCAGCCGCCCCATGCAGAGATTCATAAGACAGCACTTGGAGCTGAGGACAGTGTGGAGTGGCGTTATTTCGAAACGGCATTACAGGCTGTGGAAGATTTGAAGCAGCGCGGATATGAGGTGTATAGTGTGGAGCAGGCAGAGGGCAGCACTATGTTGCATGATTTTGTTCCGCAACCAAACAAGCGTTATGCCGTGGTTATGGGCAACGAGGTGAAGGGTGTTCACCAGGAAGTAATCGACAGTAGTCATGGATGTCTGGAAATACCACAGTTTGGCACCAAGCATTCCATGAACGTAAGCGTAACAGCCGGCATCATAATCTATACCTTTGCCCAACACCTGATGTTCGATAAATAAAAATCTAAATATCCCTCCAAACTTCTCCTAACTTCTTTTAACTCCATCCTAACTCCCTTTAACTCCTAAAAAAATGATATACACATATTCTATAAAGATACAAACCGACTTGTCCGAGGGTGAAATTCTTGTCAATGCAATGTCTGAAGACGAAGCCATGGCAATAGCCGAAATGGAATGGCTCGATGGTTTTCATCCAGAAATAGAGGGCAACGAAATATTATACATCATTCCTACTAGTGAGGGAATATAACGTTGAGCGATTAACGATGAACGTTGAACGATGAACGATGAGCGTTGAATGATGAGCGTTTGGCGCTGAACGAAATAAGAAAACATATATTTTTACGATTTCGTCACTTTTGTCAATAAACCATTGATTATCAGTTTATTGATGAAGGTGACGAACTTTTTTGTGTCGTCACTAACGTCACTACTACAAAACAACTTGTTTTGGTCTTCAAAATCTATCATTTACATTTCCAAAACCTATCATTTGGCAAACCAAAACAACTTGTTTTGTTTTTAGAAAGGTTTTTTCTGTGTGATAACCCCTCATTTCTCATCCCTCATCTCTCACTAACTTTAGGAGTTAAATGGAGTTAGGAGGGAGTTAAATGGAGTTAAAAGCCAATACTTTGACACGTAATCTCTCATCCCTCATCCGTTATAAAAGTGACGAACAAAAAAATAACGTCACTCTTGAAACTTTCAGAATATCAATTGGTTATATGAAAAATGACGTTATGACGTTTTTTTCTAATTTTTATATTAGGAGTTATACATTTCGACCCTCTCCAAATGGAGATGGAGGAGGAAACCTCCCCTAACTCCTCCGAAATAAGGGTACTCATAACCTTAAAAACTCACAGAAAATCAATAATTTTAATCATCTAAAGTTTCGAATATCTCAGGTGGAAATCGAATTTCATCCTCAGGATCATCGATATAATCATCGCGCATATCTTCATAATATGATATCTCGTCAAAATTGCCTGATTTTATTTGTTTGTAATGTTTCTTTAGATATTCATATATTTCATCGATGTTATTTAGTAAAATATCAGTATCCCATTCATAATGTCCATCAGGCACTTCTGTTGTTATAGAGGACCGACGTTTGGCTTTAACATATCTGCCAGCATTTTCTACCTCATATAGTTCATCTTCATGTGTTGTAATAATGTCTATTGCGTAATGATAGCGAGGTTTGCTCAAAGAATTAGTTTGCTGTTGAATTTCGCTTGTCTCTTCTTTCGACATAATAGTCTTGGGTTGCTGTTTGCTATCTTGTTGTTCACAATGTCCTAAAAGGAATATTCCAATAGATGCAAAAAGCAGGAATAGACAGAAAATTTTTTCAGCAGTACTATTTTTCATGTTATTGGTTTGTCAAATATATCTTTTGAGTATGTTCTTTACAATTTCTATGTCCTTTTCTCGATTACGTTTGAGTTTCTTAGAAGTGCCAAAGTCTGTAAAATTAATTGTAACGATGTCTATACCATGTTTAGGAAGAATCTCTTTTCTACGCTCATCATATATTCTTCTCTGTTCACCCCTTGACACTCCGCTTACAGTCATCTTATTGTCGAATAGTTTTACATGTTCCGTATGTTGTCTTTCGCAATATTCAATCACAAGATTCAAATCCTCATAATATGTATCAACAGGTAGTTTTCTTCCTGTATCTCCTTTTAAGAAATCAAATGTATGTTGTTGCAAGGCTTTTCTGCCAAGCACTTCATTGCATAGTCCGATAACATAATATTCATCAGAGTTACTTCTTGAACATTTTTGTTTGTTTTCTATTCTGTTTGTTTTTTGTTCGGTTGTTTTGTTAGCGGAGACAGAAAGTTGATTAACTGAATCTTGATTTATATTGGTAAAATACCAATTAGTATTTATTTCTTTTCTCACTGGATATACGTAAGGGATTGCAGATAGTTGATAGTTTTTATCTAAATATCTAAGAGTCTGTCTAATCGATTTTGCATTAATTTTGCAAAAGCCATCCTTTGTGAAATCCTCGACCGATATTGTTTGTGGATTTGATGGATTGTTGAAATATGCCCTCAGGTCTTTGTTTATCTGTTCGATGATATTATTGTATCTCATTGTTTTGTGATTATAAACTATTATATGTAGGTTTAAATGGTTTGTCATCGATTGATGCGCACCAATATAAAACATTTAGTAATTGGTAAATAAGTGACTTTGTAAGATATGGAGCCTTTCCATATGATATCATATTTGTCGTGTGATTTTCACTAGAACCATCATGAGAACCTTCATGTCCAATTGTGATACATGAGTGTAAACTCCTTTTAATATGTTCAGGAACGTTATTTGCAGAGTTTAATCGTTTGCTGAATTCTTTCAAATTACAATTTTTCAAATCCTCATCAAAGATATTTTTATTTCTTAACCGTTCCACTATGAGCCTACATTTGTTTGGAATACTGCTATCTTTATGACTATCTTTTTCTTCGAGTTTAGTCAATAATTCTTTAATCAAAATTTCATTATCATTACAGAAATCAAAGATTATTTCATGCCTCTTTTCTATCTGACTATTTACTTCAAGTTTTATATCTTCAAACAATTTTTCAACTTCAGATTCTAAGCGATATAGTTTTTGGTTGCTTGAATACTCTCTAATAAGAAGTTCTGTAACATTATTAATTTCAATTTTGGGTGTTACTATAAAATGAGGTAAGGTTTGATTTATTTTTTTTGTTGCATCTATCATTCCATTAATATTTGCCTTCATTTCAGGATTAATTGTTTTTACCTCATCATTCAGAACAATGGCATCGCATATTCCTTTTGGGTTTTCTATATAACGTTTGCAATCATTAAAACACTCATAAAAAGTTATGTCTATTTGATGCTTTTGGGCGATTACCTTATATTTTAACTGAGACTCATCGCCATTGTTAATCCAAATAACTTTGATATTATCCATAACAAACTCCTCTCTTTTAAATACCACTTAGTTCGCTTTTGTAAAAATCAATAAGCTCTTGTCGCTCTTTTGCAACAATTCGCCTTTGCTCCATGATACCTCCATTGATAGGGACTTCAATTCTAATTTTATAAAAATCTATATTGCCATTTATAAAAGTCAATTGTGATTTTATATAATCCTTTCTTAATTCCCATGCCACATATTCGAGATCAAATTCTTCATTGGGCTCAATTACAGACATGTTTCCAAGAGGTATATATATAGTTTCGCCTTTGGTTTCTACTATAGTAGGATTCATGTTGTCTATTTTGGATATAACAATAGTATTGCCATTTAACTCATAATACTCTCCATCATATTCACCTTCATCTATATCTTCATTTTTTATCCAATAGTTTAAAGAAGAAGATTTTAAGTTGTCAAGACGTAGGATTTTTCCCTTGATTTTTCCTTCTGTCAATAGTCCTGATGATTTAAGAATATCTTTTACTTTTTTTGGTGCAGGACCAAACATTTCCTTAACCTCAATATCTAAGAATTTAAACCCCTCTTTAGGCTGTGTTTTAGGAATATATTTTGTTGGCAATAATGTATTATTGATATTGATTATACCTGTAATAATTACCATTTCATTCCATGGTTCATCAAGTTGCTCATCCATAATATCCTCATTCATACAAAATGTTAAATGGCTTTCACCTGGGAAAATGTCATGAATAAGCATATTGCATACAGCAGCCATATTGTCATCATCATCTAAGTCATTCCACATTGTTGCATCCACGAATTTAATAGCTCCTCTGCGGTTACGGTTAAAATCTATAAGCAGTATAGCTGTATGCTCGTCTTCGTTTGATGGCCAGCTAATGGATAACTCCGCAACAGTATCTATTAAATCTGCATTAATCCATTGTTTACGAAATTCTTCGTGGAATTCATCACAAAGATTTGATACAGGTACAGGCCAAATTAGGCGTTTGTTGTCAGGACATTCAATATCCTTCAAACTTTCTTCTACGAATGGAGTTTCAAAAGGTGCAGAAATAAGTGTATAACCGATGTTTTCTGCTAAATCTTTCAATAAGCGTGCCTTTGCTTCTGTGTTTATCTGACTCATAGATATTTAAAATTTGAATTAAACGAAATACTTATCGAATGCAAAAGTACATAGTATATTCTTACCTTGCAAACGAAAAATTAAATATAATAGTTCCTTTTGTTTAGGAACTAATTTAATGTTGGTTCTCAAGATTGTTGTCTATGTATCTTTGACTCATACATTCGATTCTCTCTTTTATTTTCAGACGAATATTTTCAGGTGATATGACCTCTAAATCTTGTCCCATTTGGAGAATACGTCCTATGAATTCATTGTTTACCTTAATTCTTAGCAAAAAGTCACCATAATTACCGTTATATTGCAAATCTACAATCTGTGATGAATGGATAGGTTTTGTTTCAATCAAATTGAATATATATGGTGAAAATGCCCTTATGCGTATTGTCTGTATTTCAGAATCTTTTTTGTTGGTAACACCAACAATGTCTTTAAATAAATCAGTATAGAATCCAGATGGTGATTCTATATATGTTTTATTTTCCAGCAATATTGGTTCACAGGATATACGGTCGAGTGCCACATTATAACCAAACCGAGGTTCAAGTTCTTCTGCATGCCCGAATAAGAACCACCTATTGTTATATTCTTTTAAATAGTGTGGGTGGAAAATAAGTGAAACGGTCTTGCTATAATACTGTTCATATTCCAATGCCAATACATGATGCTTCTCTATTGCTTCGTATAGTTTTGGTAAAAGTTCTATGTTTCTCAATTTTGATTCAGAACAGGTGCTAATCCTTTCTTCTCCTTTGCTTTTCCGTTTCTTAATGTCAAGCAAATCATGACTATTCCGAAAGAAATGCTCCAACCATACTATTGGCACAAAACCTGCTGTGTTTTGACAAAACTGCCAATAAGTTTGCAGGTCTTTTATTACTATTGAATTTAAAAGGTCTTTCAATGGGTCGTTATCATTCCCTACATATCTGAATTCTCGATTTCTGATATTTCCTCTTGTTTCAATACTTTGGGTAATTTTATCTGTAATTAATTTGATTACTTTAGGTACAGCTTTTTTAAGTTCGCCATATTCTTTGCATTTAGAAACATTATATGTTATTTGTTTCCCCAAATAATCTTCGATAATGAGTTTGTAACTTACCCATTGGCGAGTCATCAGGAGTTTATATGCAGAACGTGCACATTGTGATTTACAACTATTACCTTCAAATATGTTATTCATCGTAGTTATTTGTATTACCACAAAGATAATAATTTTTGCATGCACTGCAAAATTTTCCATGTTTTATGTGTTGTTTCACAAAAAGATTTTAACAATCTGCTGATAGCTTATAAAATAACAATGGTGCATATTACATTCTGTTTTTATCGTTTTACCCAATCCCACTCAAATCTACTTTGTAATAAGTTGGTGCTATGATTGTTTTTTTAAGGAACATAACCATATAGATTGGGACATAAAGAATGTTGCCAACTTGCTTTAGGATTTATAGTTTTTTCCACTTTTCCAAGCTTAAAATGGAGAAAATTTCCACTTTTACAATGAAAAATAGGGTATTTCTGCCGTTTTTCCAAGATTTTAACCAGCAAGTAGTATAATTCACTACCTTTATACAGTTCAGTTGGTATAGGAATAAAAGTTATATCGTATTTCTTTCCTTTTCGCATTATAAATGCTAATATTCTATGCGAGCGGATTACAAATCCGCCCGAACGGATGGGGCATTTGAAGGGTGGATTTCGTTGTGATTTTTATATTAGATTACCATAAATTCAAAGGATGAATAACCACAAATTCAGAGTCCAGAACATTGCAAAAATTGAACGCACCAATCGGAAAACGCAGTTTTTGTGGCTTAATTTTATAGGAAAACGCAGTTTTTTACGGTGGTTTTTCATAGGAAAACGCACCTCATATCAAAAAATGTACTATCTTTGCACTAACAAAAAGGCAGAAACATGTTAGACAGAAAGATGACAAAACGGATTGAGGAATATCTCTCTTCAGATTCTGATAGAATGCTGTTGATTGATGGTGCACGCCAAATAGGTAAGTCATATATTATCCGCCATGTGGGCAAAAAGATGTTCTTGAACTATATTGAAATAAATATGGAAGAGGATAAATTGGGCGACCGCGTTTTTGCGGAAGCTAAAACCACAAAGGATTTCTATATGGCTCTAAGTATTGTCGCAGGCGACAAGATGAAGGAGAAGAATAATACCCTTGTGTTTATTGATGAGATTCAAGCATACGACCACCTTCTTACTCTTGTGAAGTTCTTGATGAAAGAGAAGAAGTTTACCTATATCGCCAGTGGCTCTCTGCTTGGAGTGACATTGAAAAATACTCAATCGGTTCCTATCGGAAGTTTGGATATACAACATATGTATCCGATGGATTTTGAAGAGTTCCTTTATGCTAATGGTGTAGGAGAAGTGGCTATTGAGGCTATGAGGGAGAGTTTCAACAACAACCAGGCATTGTCTGATACGATGCATGACAAAATGTTGGATCTCTTCAAAAAATACTTGTTGGTAGGTGGCCTACCAAAGGCTGTTGAGATATTCGTGGAGAGTCGTAATGTCGTTGAATTCCGTTCTATTCAGAAAGAGGCTCACGATTTATATGGTGTTGATGCTTCTAAATACGAGGAGGAACATGGTAAAAAGTTGAAGATACGCCGTATCTTTGATATGATACCGTCAAACCTTGAGAATAAAAAGAAGAGGGTTATCATCAAGGATATTGAAGACAAAAAGTGGAAACGAACTAATGACTATTTAGATGAGTTTGATTATATAATCTCTGCCGGCATAGCTTTAGGGGTAAAGGCAATTAGTACCCCAACATATCCTTTGGTAGAGAATAGCGGCAAGAACTTGTTAAAACTCTATCTGAATGATGTAGGTATCCTCTCCAGTATATTCTATCGTAACAACATCAAGGCTGTAATGTCTGATATCAAGAGCATAAATCTCGGCTCAGTTTATGAAACTGTCGTAGCGCAAGAGCTGAGAGCTCACGGATATGACTTATACTATTATGACAATAAGAAAAATGGTGAAGTTGATTTTTTGATTGATGATGCCGACAATCTTTCAAATATCCCAATTGAAGTGAAATCTGGAAAAGATTATACGGTCCACAGTGCTTTGGATAAGTTTATATCTAACGATGACTATAATATCAAGAAAGCATATGTATTATCAAATGAAAAAGAGGTCTTTATTGATAATGGCATTACCTATGTCCCTATCTACTATATTATGTTTTTTCAAAATATTTCCAATGTAGTAGAGGAGTTCTTGGATTAAACTTTAATTAGCAATAATAAGGAAGTAAAAATGCAGTCTTAAAAAACCATATTTATCCCGAACAGGGGTACCTTATGCTAATAAACCCTTATCCGTTATATCGTATTTCTTTTTCGCATTATAAATGCTAATGCTCTATGTAGGCGGACCGCCTACATAGAGTTCTAAGCGGTTGGATTAAAATCCGACAGAACGAGACAATCAATCACCAACGCCATACCTCTTTATCAGCTCCCTGAAAATATTGTTGCGGCTTAGCACATCGGGGTTGCCAGTCATAATCATTTGCTTGCGGGCACGGGTGATGGCAACGTTGAGCTTGCGGTCTATTACCCTGTCGCCCTCCATGAAGCAGTTGGCTGTGAGGAAGCCGAGCTGTGACTGTCGGCGGATGGTGAATGAGTAGATGATTACGTCGCGCTGGCTGCCCTGATAGCGCTCCACTGTGTCTATGGATATGTCGCGCAGCTGAGGCATGTTTAGTTTCTCTATCTCGCGTCGTATCATGGCTATCTGGTTGCGGTAGGGCACTATTACGCCTACGGTGTTGTTAGGATTGAATTTATCACCATAGAAGCGCACAACACGTCTTAGTATGTCGGCAACAATAGCGGCCTCTTTGGCATTGGCTTTCTCTGAAGTGTCGTTATTGTCATCGGGTTTTGCTGGTATAAATATCATTCGCCGCTGCTTCATCAGGTGGTCTGTCCAGTCGATGGCCGTTGCCGTGTAGTTGAGGCTTGTGTCGAGCTGATGTGGGCATGGCACAGGCTCCAGCTGTTCTTCGCGGTAGAACATCTCATTAGGAAATTCTGCTATCTCTGGGTGCATGCGTCCCTGATGGCGCAAGATGCCAATAAACTGTGTGCGTTTGTTTTTCTTCTCCCAGCGTATGAGGCGTTCAAAGAGTGACAGGCGGCAGTCGGTGAGACAGATGTCGCGCAGTTGGCTGTTGTTTACACGAGCCGACTTCTCGTCTTGCTGCACCACGGCCGGCAACTGCTTATAGTCGCCAATGAGCACAAAGCGGTCAATGCAACAGTGTCCCTTGCGGTCGTGTGCCGCCAGCAGTCCTATTATGTTTGGTTCTAATATCTGTGATGCCTCGTCTATTATTGCCAGTGAGAAGTGTTTTAGTTGGAAGATGAATGGTCGTGCCTGCAGTGTGGATGTTGTGCCTACTATGACGCGGCATTGCTCTATGCGTTGCTTGATGGTATTGAGCTTTGGCTTATCGTCGAGTGCAGTTTCCAGCAGATTCTTTCTGAAACGTGGGTCGCAAGAGTTTTCGTTGCCCAGTCTTAAGAAGTCTATTTTTGCATTTTCGAGCATAGAGCATATCTCATCGACGGCACGGTTGGTGTATGAGGTGATGAGGATTTGAGATGAGACCTCATTATCTGACACGCCATACAATTCCTCTTCCACCATAAAGCGGAGTGCCATTGAGGTTTTTCCTGTTCCCGGCGGACCCACGAGCAGGAAATAATCGTTGGCTTGTTTTATGCGCAGCAGTATGTCGTCGTAATAGCTGTTGTAAGCCTTTGTCAGTTGTCGTGTGGTGTTGCATTGCGGCTGTTGCTGTCCGAGCAGCAGTTGCCTGCGGTATTGTGGAGTGGTTATAAACTCATGCAAGCTTCTTATGCTGCTTGCTGTGCCTATATCGCTTGTTGCATGTTCTATGGCATAATAATGTTGCTGATGGCTGTCAAATATTTGTGCATTCTGCTGACCGTCATTCAGTTTCACCACTATCTCGTTGCTCTGTATGCTTGTTATTGTTCCTTTGTAGAGTATGTTTTGTCTTACGTCAGGCTGTTCTTTATAAGAATAAGCATATATCATATCGCCCCGCCTGAAGTTTGGCAGGAAGTCATTGCCATAGTTGGGTACGCTGAATGTGAGCATATCGTAACCGCTTCCTGGCGATGAGCAATCCTTATGCGTCATTCTCAGTCCGGTGAAGATGTTTCCCGTCTCCTGTTTCTTGTGCATTGGCATGTTCCACAGGTCGGCAGCGCTTGTCGACTGTCCGTTTTGTATTCCCACCTTTGCTGCCAGTTGTTCTCTGTATACGAAGGTCATCATCTGCTCGAAGTAAGCCTTTTCCAGCGGAGTCAGCGTTTGCAGTGGCGTGGTTATCTCGTTTATCTGCGGTCGGATATACTGTTCGAAGAAGCGGTCGGTGCGTCCAGTCAGGTTTATGGTGTCGGCCGACAAGTGTGGCATGATGTTTCCAAAACCATTGTGTGCTATGTCAAACTCGTTGCATACGATACGGTTTCTCAGTTCTATTGCCGCATCAAACATTTTTTTATAGTATGCCACAGACAGCAGTCCCTTGCTGGCAGGATATTTCGAGTATAGCAGATGCATGTCTATGTCATCAGCCTTTCTGCCGAAGTTATATCTCAGCACACCGAAATAGAGCAGCAGCTGCACAAAATGGTCTTCCTTATGCTTTCCGAATTTGTTTGCTCCAGGGTTTTCTATGTTCCAGTTTTTTCCTGATTTCTGTTCCACCAGCAGTCGCATGTCTTGCGTCATAAGGTCTACTCGTCCCTGCAGTCCCAGTCGTTCACAGACAAACGATGGTTCGAGCATGGCTTTTTTTATGTCGTGACCCTTGCGCCTGTCGATAGTGTTTGTTCCAAACAACACGTTTACCACCTCTTTCAGGTGCTCAGCCTGTATCTGTGCGTCTTTTATGAATGCCTCTGCGCTGAATGGCTGGCATGTGCAGAACTGCAGCGCCTGTTCTCTGAACGAGTTGCTTATGGTGCTGTTCAGATTATATTCCGGATTGTTTATTATGTCGTCGAGTGCGCTTCCAGCAAAGTTACCCAGCAGTATGGCCTGAGAGTTTGGTCTTTGCTTCATTCTGCTTATGGTGTAAGCCAGCGGGTGGTGTCCATAATCGGTGAAGCATGCTGCCAGTGAGCTAATGTCTATAAGGAAGTCGGGTTCCACCACAATGAGCTGAGGCTGCAGTTTGCCGTCGTCATATCTACAGTCGAGCACGTTTATCTGCATGCCCTCATGCAGCAGTTCTCTAATATAGCTCAGGTCGTTGCCATTTTCCTTGTCGCCATATCCCACCATTATCTCCTCGCCATCATCCTCGGTGCTTACATATATGGCATCCTCGTCGAATCGGTTGACAATACATCGTTTAGAAACTATTATCTCTTTGTTTTTATGCTCAGAGCTACGAGGCTTAAAGATTCTTTGCCCCTTTGCCTCAATACTTTTATTGAATACTTTCGATATAAACAGCCTTAATGCCAGCACGTCGTCAAGCAGTTCCTCTTTGCTGAGAGGTGTGTTATGGTTGGAGTGGTGGCGCATGGTTTGTATTGCCGCTTTGTCGGCAGGCGATATTCCATTAGCCTTACATAGGAATACAACCTGCGAGAACAAGTTGCCATAAGCCTGTTTGCTGTCGCGTGTACCCTCCACACACGTCAGCACCAGTATCTCGTGCATTTGGCGGTTAACCGTTTGTGAGCCCCGATTGAATAGTTCTATCAGTTCGTCACATCTGTCAAATAATTCTTCAGCTGTAATCTGTTTCATGGTTTATAAGTATAATGCAAAGATACTTAATTTTTCTTTTAGTTTTCATCTATTCTTGGCAAAAGGTAAACAATTTGTAGAATATTTTATGGTAAATAAATTGTAATTAATTAATTTTGCAAACAGAACTACTAAATGCAAATATTAATATGACAAACTTTTCTTTTAAGATGTTGGCAGCCGCCGTTATGTCAGCAATGGTTATAGGCGTATCAGCCGAACAGATAAAGTGGTATGACGGACATCACGCAGTAACGTTCAATGTTCAGAAAAACTCAGAACCTGTGGTGAAAATGGCATTGGATATGTTTTGCGGCGACATGGAGGCAGTGACAGGCAAGCGTGCTGAGGCTGCAGGCTTGAAGAATGCCGCTGTGCGTATTGTTCAGCTTAACAATGCCGCCGGCAGTGTGGCAAAAGAACTGTCAAGGGCTGGTGTGCCAATAGATGAATTGGTAGGTAAGACAGACGGTTTTCATATTTCTGTTATCAACGGACAGATAACCATCGTGGGCATCAACGGGCGCGGCACGGCATACGGCATACTGGAACTGTCGCGCATGGCAGGTGTCAGTCCGTGGATATGGTGGGGCGACTTGGTGCCAGAGAAGAAAAGCCAGCTTACTATCGACAGCGATTTCACTACACTGCAAGGTGCATCTGTGGAATACAGGGGAATCTTTCTCAACGATGAAGACTGGTCTACACGCCCATGGAGCTATCTTAACAACGACCCTGCAAAACCAGGTTACATAGGCAAGAACACATATAAGAATATTTTCCAACTGCTTATGCGACTCCGCGCCAATGCCATCTGGCCTGGTATGCATGAGGGAACAACGGCATTCTTCCAGGTTGAGGGTGCAAAGGCTGTTGCCGACAGTTGCGGCATTGTTATTGGCACATCCCATTGTGAGCCTCTGCTGCGCAATAATGTGGGCGAATGGGACAGGCGTTCACGCGGCGCTTTTAACTATATGACCAACAAAGAGGGGGTTCACAACTACTGGATAGAACGCCTGAAGGAAGTAAGCAAGTCAAAAAACAATATGTTTACCATAGGCATGCGCGGCATTCACGACGGTTCGATGGAGGGTGTGAAAACCATGCCAGAGAAGTTTAAGGCTCTGCAGCAAGTGATTGACGACCAGCAAGAGCTGCTGCGCAAGTATATTGGCGACCCATCAAAGCAGACACAGGTGTTTGTGCCCTACAAGGAGGTGCTTGAGATATACGAGCGCGGACTGAAGGTGCCGGAGTATGTTACTCTGATGTGGTGCGACGACAACTACGGATACATGACTCGCTTTTCCAACAGCGATGAGCAGAAGCGCATAGGCGGTGGCGGCGTGTATTATCATCTTAGCTACTGGGGCCGTCCTCACGACTATCTGTGGCTTACCACCACACAGCCGGGACTGATATACAACGAGATGCGTGCAGCCTACGACCATAACGTGCGCAAGATATGGATAGCAAATGTTCACGACCCTAAGGTGGCTGGTTACGATATGGAGCTGTTTCTCGACATGGCGTGGAATATCAATAGCGTAAGCGCATCTACAATAGGCAGTCATTACAAGGCATGGCTCTGCCGCCAGTTTGGCAAGGAGGCAGGAGAAAAGCTCTTCCCCGTGATGCACGAGTTCTATCGCCTGTGCGGTCAGCGCAAGCCTGAGTTCATGGGATGGACCCAGGTAGAACTTAACAAAGCTGTGTATGAGCGCGGACTAAGTCCTGTTAAACACACACAGTTCAGCACATCTGCTTTTGGCAATGAGTTTGACCGCTATATGGAGCGTTATGCAGATGTGTGCCAAGTGGTGAAAGAGGTGGAGAAGACCATTCGCCCAGAACTGGCCGATGCCTATTTCGCTGCAATCAAATATCCTGTCTTGGCAGCAGCGGCTCACGCCACAAAGATTCTTGAGGCGCAGCGAGCACGCCAGATTGCCAACGGCAGCACGCTGAAGGATATTAATAAAACCAAATCGGATATCTGTATCGCAGCAGCTAAGAGTCAGAAGGCATATCAGGAGATACGCACGCTTACAGAATATTATAACAAGACAATGGCTGGCGGCAAGTGGAACCTGTCTATGAACATGCAGCCACGCGACCTGCCTGTGTTTGGAGCGCCATCACTTCCGCTGCTTTTAACAGACAAGGAGGTGGATGAATGGCTCAGCAAGTCGGCAAAACGCGAAAACCATCCTATAGATGCCAGCGGTGTTATTGTGCGCAACGCATGCGACTATCAGCATGCCACCGATGGCGCTGAGGCTGTTCAGATGCTTGGTCATAGCATGAACGCCGTGGCACTGCCAAAGAATGGCGAACTTACATACCACTTCAACGTAGACAAGGAGGGTCAGGCAGTGCTTCACGTGGCTCTCATTCCTACCCAGCCTAATGATGGCAGCGACCTTAGGTTTAGTGTAAGTGTCGACGGTGGTGAGCCAACGGTTTACACACTTAAAGAACCATTCCGTTCGGAGCAGTGGAAGCTGAACGTATTGCGCGGACAGGCTGTGCGCCAGCTTAAATTGAATAACCTTAAGCGAGGCACTCACATGCTAAAGATTAAGGCTTTAGACAGTCATATCGTAGTAGACCAGTGGATGATAGACAGCAATCCAAACCGTAAGTTCTATCTCTTCCCAATTTAAATATTGCTGAATACTAATAATTAAGAAATATATAGAAAACAATAGATTATGAAACTAACATTATTACTTGCTGCAACTGCATTCTTTGGAGTTCAGGAGATGTCTTCGGGAGTTCAGGAGTTGTCTTTAAGGAGTGAAGGAGTGAAGGAGTGTAGGAGTGTAGACAATACCTTAAGACCTCAGAACCTTAAGACCTCAGAACATGATGCAACCAACTCGTCAACTAAAAAAACATCCTGGACTGCTGACAATGGCAACGGCACGTTTACCAATCCGCTGTTCTACGATGAGTTCTCAGACCCAGACATACTTCGTGTGGGCGACGACTACTATCTGGCAGGTACCACCATGCACACCGTGCCAGGACTGGTTATACTCCATTCAAAGGACCTCGTAAACTGGGAGAATGTGAGCTACTGCTTCGACCGCTTTGATTTTCCTGAAGACCGCTTTGCGCTGAAAAATCATCAGGAGATATACGGACAGGGCATCTGGGCTCCTTGCATCCGATATGCCAACGGACAGTTTTATGTTTATTCCAACGTGAACGGCAAGGGACTGCAGTGCTACACCTCAAAAGACATACGCGGTCCGTGGAAGCACCATAACATGAAGGGAAACATCTACGACCTTGGTGTGCTCTTCGATGACGATGGTAAGGTGTATGCTATCCATGGCTATGGCACAGTGAAGTGTACTGAGTTATATCCCGACATGAGCGGACCTATTGAGGGTACAGAGCGTGTAATCATCCCAGAAGGCAATGGAGTGGGAGAGGGACACCACATGTACAAGATTAACGGCATGTACTATCTTATCTCTACCGACTACCGTCCAAATGGCCGCACACTCTGCTCACGCTCAAAGAGCATCTGGGGACCATACGAGACACGCGTAATCACAGCCGATGAGACATACGGTTATCATGCGGCCTCACTCACACAGGTACGTGGACGCATTGTGCCCGATGGCACTAAGTTTGCCATGGGACCAATAGACAAGGACGCCACAGCATGCACCAACGCCCATCAGGGCGGTATTGTACAGGCAACCGACGGTTCGTGGTGGGCATTGCTCATGATGGACTTCCATAGCATCGGTCGCACAGTGTGCCTCATGCCAATGACATGGGTTGACGGATGGCCTATGATTGGTCTTGAGGGTAACCTGGGACGTGCTCCGAGAACTTGGTTTAAGCCAGGTGTTCTTTCAGGAGTTCAGACAAATGCTTCAGATGAAGCAAGAAGTCAGGAGTTGTCTTCGGGAGTTCAGGAGTTCAGGAGTGTAGGAGTTCAGACAATAGCTTCAAGTGCAAATAACTTGTCAACTCGTCAACTTGTCAACTCGTCAACTAAAGGAACCAACTCGTCAACTATAATACCACACGCACCTTATGAGCGTAGCGACAATTTCGACGGCAAGCAGCTCGGACGCATCTGGCAGTGGAACCACAATCCAGACGATAAGATGTGGAGTCTGAAGAAGGGCAAGCTGCGCCTTAACTCAATGCCAGCAGAGCAGTTGATGTGGGCTCGTAACACACTGACACAGCGTGTCATCGGTCCGGAGTGTATCACAACCGTTGAGCTGAGCGTAAAAGGACTGAAAGATGGCGACGTGGCAGGACTGGGCAACATCAATGTGCCTTGCTCGTGGATAGGAATTGTTTCAGGAGTTCAGGAGTTAAAGGGAGTTAAAGGGATTCAAAGGACTAAATCAAAAACATACACCCTCCGCTGCTTTGAGCAGCTCACCAACGACACCATCGACGTGCAGGTAGAACTGCCGCTGGGCAAGATATGGCTGCGCAGCATTGGTGAGTACGACAAAGACCAGGCGCAGTATGCCTATAGTACCGATGGCGAGACATTCCACACTTTGGGCAGGATGATGCCACTATCTTATCAGCTCATCTCGTTCCAAGGCTCACGCCATGCGCTGTTTGCTTTCAACATCAATGGCAAGAACGGCGGTTATGCTGAGTTTGACAACTTCACCGTAAACGAGACTAAGGCTGACCGCAGCAATAACATACCTTATGGCAAGACCATACGAATGATAAACAAGGCAACCAACCGTCCTGCCGTTTGCGACCCTCACGGTGTGCTTTACGATACAGACAGGCGCAACAAGTCGGCACATACCCAGTTCCGTGTTATCGACAAGGGCAACGGCATGGTTTCACTGCAGTGTGTAGATGGCCGTTACATAAAGGTATATGGCTTAGGCATGCCTGGTGATGTGCGCTTCACCAATAAGGCTGAAGAGGCAGAGGTATTCCTCTGGCAGGATTATCTCAACCATGAGTTTATGCTCCTGTCGCTGAAAAACCACCGCTATCTGTGCAAGAGTCCTACCACTGGCAGTCCTTATTCAATGGACTGTCCTGGTCCTGACCCAGCACGCCGCAATGGTTCGGTGTTCAAATGGGAGATTGTTGGGGAATAAAACAAATTTGGAAGATAAAGTCAAACATAAGAATTGGGATGTATCAAGGCTATGATACATCCCAATTCTGTTATTAGATTTCAACCCTATTCGTTAGTGCGTTGGTCTTGTTATTTCTTAAGAAAACCGATAATCTGTTCTACAGCGTTCTCTCTTTCTTTTGGCTTAAATCCATGACCAGCACCCGGTATTACGTGCAGTCGCGCATCCTTATATATCTCAACAGCCTTTCGTGAGTCGTCCATAGATACAATGCGGTCTTTGTCGCCCTGTATGATGAGCACCGGACGCTTGTAGCGCTTTATCTCGTCGAACGGTTTCAGACTATGCAACTCGGTGAAGAAGCGGCGCCCCATAGCCACGTTCCACAGGCGTGTGGTGTCGGGAATGTCTTCTATGCGTGGGTAGCGTGAGTTCCAGTTGTCGGGGATACAGAAAGCAGGATAAATAAGAATGGTCTGACTGATGGCTTTAGGCATGCGTGCAGAAGCGAGTGCCGATACCAGTCCGCCCTGACTCTCGCCAATCAGCACAATCTGTTTGCGGTCAATATCCTTTTGCTTGCTGAAATATTTTACGATGGCCTGCACGTCGCTCACCTCGTCTTCGATAGACATGTTCATTGTGTTGTTGTCGCTTTGGCTATTTATCGAACCGCAAGGAAAATCAAAGCAATACACCTGATATCCTATTTCTGTCAGTGGTTTGAAATAGTCCTGAGCGAAATGATGGGTTCCGTTGAATCCATGCGAAACGATAACTATCGGCTGCTTACCCTCTGCATTGGAAGGTTTGCATAGTTTACCGAAGATGCGGCGCGCTCCGTTTTCTATCCACAATGTCTTAACATCCATCTGCGCACTTACTGCCAATGGCAATAAAAGGAGCATTGCAGTGGCAATGGCAAATAATCTATTTCTCATAATTAATTGTTTTGTTTATTAGTTACAATAGTTTTACGATTGCGATATTATTTTTCGGGTATGTTGGTTTAATCATAAAAACATTGCCATGAAAGCTGGAAGCATTGTGACATCTTGTTCTTTTCTTATATCTTTTGTATAAATCAAATAGCGATGTGATATTCTATCTGAAAATTTCTTTTGAAAAGCATCAAGCGAGGCATGTGTCTTATATCCAGATGATTTAACCTCAATAGGAGCAATCTTACTGCCTCGTGACAATAAAAAGTCTATTTCGTAATTATGTTTTCCACTCTCTGTAGGCCATGTGTGATAGTATAGTTTGTTGCCTGTTGCAAACAGAATCTGTGCAACAACATTCTCATAAACATATCCAAGGTCTGCTGGCAACTTGTCGCTTAGCAATTTCTGATATATGATATTCTCAGTTATATCTTTATCCCAAAAAGCCAGAGTGATAAAAAGACCAGTGTCATTTAAATACATTTTATATTGATTATAATCCTCATGCATGGATAAACCAACATTTGGGTCATTGGCATGATGTGAGAAAATTACTACATGAGAATCCTCCATGTCTTGTAAGAGTTGTTCTACTCGTTCTTGTTTTCCCTGCTCTATAACACTTGAAATCTGGTATCGTGAAGCATTTTTGTTTAGTTGTGCAGGAATAGCTAAAAACATTCTAGTAATCTTGCCTGTGGGGTCTATTTTGCGGAAATCATCGGCATATAGTTCCAATATCTCACGTTTCACAGCGTCTACTATACTAAGGTTGCCTGTGTCAAGGTAAGCCGAAACAGCTTGTGGCAAACCACCAACTAATATATATAGCCGGAAATCACGCATAAGTTTACGCATAATACCATCACCCAATGGCTTCTTGCGCTCAAAGGCTTCATGCAACATAGGTATGGTTATTTCATCTCCAAGTGCCCAGCGGAACTCCTCATAATCTAAAGGGTTAAGTATTATTCTTGTTTCTTCACTTGGAATACGTATGTTTTGAATATTCTTCTTAATAGAAATAAGTGATCCTGTTTCTATATAATCATATCGATGGTCTTTTACCAGTTTCTTTATGGCTTGGCGTGCTTTAGGACAATTCTGAATCTCATCAAATATAATTACGGATTTACGTTGTATTAATCGTTTTTGATAATGGAATTGCAGTCGAAGAAACAGTTCATCAAGGTTTGAAATATCATCAAACAATTCAATGATTTCTTTAGGTGCTTCTGTGAAATCAATGCAAATGTAAGACTCGTATTCGTTTTTGGCGAATTCTTCTGCTAATGTTGACTTGCCAACACGTCTTGCTCCTTTAATGAGCAATGCTGTTGTACCATTACGTTCTTGCTTCCATTGAAGCATTTTATTGTACAATTTACGTTTGAAAATCTTCTTTTCCATTACAGATAATTTAAATTTCATATAACATATTATCGAGAGCAGAAGCATCAAGCTTGATTGGATGTTATGCAGAGATGCAGCATGTCTTATGCAAAGATAAACTTTTTGCCGAAAATCTCATAATTTATTTATCGCAAAATGCCGAAAATCTCACTTTTTTAATGCTTTTGCCGAAAATCTCATAATTTATTTACTGTAAAATGCCGAAAATCTCACTTTTTTAGTAAAAAACTTAACGTAGTATTAAAACAACATTAAAACTTAAGTATCGTTGCAAATTATGCAAAGATATTACTAAAATAAAGCGTAAAAATATGTGTAGTGTTTAACAAAATATTACGAAATAGTAACTTTAGAAACAGGTATCTCACTTGCTTAATTTCGACCATTATAATTTGAACCAAATGGATTACTGCTAATAGATTATTTTGTCAAAAATTTTCAAAAATAAAATTGTAAAAATTTTTGACAAAATTTTTTTTCATTCTAGAGAGAAAATTGGGGTTTGGAGACAGAGAAAATGGTCTTAAAAATCAAAAATCACGACTTTATTTTTCAAAAACATAGGTTTTGAGCTCCGTTTTCTATGTTTTCGCGTTGCAAAACCTATCATCTTGAAAAGTAAAACCTATGCTTTTGGTGAGTAAAACGATAGGTTTTGGAAAACCAAAAGGCCAAAATTTTTGCACACTTTTGTGTTTTGAGGTTATAATGTTTTGAGATTCAAGTATTTAAGATTGCACACGATTTTTGGCGTTTTTTCGGACAAAATATTTTTTTATTCAAAATTCTCGAGTTTTGAGGCAGTTAATTGAGGTTTTTGAAAATGCTTTTGTCAAATTTTTTCGGAAATTTTATGTCAGTGAGTTAAAACCGCCTTAAACACTGGCCGTGAGTGCTGACCAGTGGTTTCGTAGCCGTAGAATGTTCCGTAGGTAGGAAACCTACCCCTATCCCCTCCCGAAGGGAAGGGAATTTCTGCAGTTGACAAGTTGGTTCCTTCAGTTGACGAGTTGACAAGTTGACAAGTTAACGAGTTATTTGCACTTGAAAGTAATGGCCTTTGACTCCCTTTAACTCCCTTTAACTCCTGACTACTTAATTCATCTGAAGCCATTGTCTGAACTCCTAAAGAACCTGCTCCCTCTGGCAAAAAATACATGCGCAAAGACTCCTTGTATTCGCCATACACAACTGTACATTGCTCGGGCAACTGCAGTTTTCCACCTATAACATTCTCTGCCGGCAGCTTTCTTAGCGACATGCCTGCCTCTATCCATGCCTCGCTCACCGCCACGGCATAATGAGGATAGTGGTCTTTGCAGAAGAGATAGAGCAGTTCGCCGCGGCGCTCAAGACTCATAGGCTGGTCGATATGATTATTCTCTGTAAGGAATGTTAAGAAGAGATTAAGAAAATCTTTTTCTTCTGTTATCAGGCGTCGCGTTACCAACTGCCATGCCTCAGTGTTGTAATAAGCGTCGAGCAGTCGTGACAGGCGGCGCGCCTCTTGCAACTCGCTGCTGGTGATATGGTTTGTGGCCAGCACCTCGTAGGGCGGCAGTGGCGAATAGCGTATGCCTAACTGTTGGGCATTATTGCGCATCTCCGTTCCTGGCAGGAGTTTGAGCGATTCCAACTGTATCTCGCCAGCCTCGAGTTCTGCCAGTGTGCGCACATCTTCGTATATCTGACAAAGAGTGTACAGCGGCAATCCCGCTATGAGGTCGGCATGGCACACAAGGTTGGACAGCGAACAGAGAATGCGCAATCCGCTGAGCGACTGTTCAAGTGTACCCTTGCGGCGGCTCTCGTCGAGCACATCCTGTCGCAGACTCTGTATGCCGGCTTCCAGATGAAGCAATCCAGACGGCATCGTCTTCAACCGCTCTCGCAAGGCAGATGTGAGCAGTGCCGGATGTATCTCAAGATGGAATCTGAGGTGAGGATGGTATTCCTCAAAAAGATTCAGAAGCGAAATGGCATGCTGCGGGTTGTAGTTGAATGTGCGGTCGAGTATCCTTACATCACGTATTCCCCGCTCACGGATACGGTTGAGTCGCTGGCGAATCTTCTCCAACGACAATGTGCGCATAGGGTCGCCCATGCCACTTACGCAGAAGGCGCAGGTGTTGAAGCATCCTCGTGTGGTCTCTAATTGCACGAATGGCTTGTCCCATGTAAACAAACAGCTCTCCTCTGGCGCCTTCAACTGGTCGAAGCCCATAACACGAGCCAGTTTGCCATCATGGTAATCGCCCTTATGTATGTAGCACAAACCATCTATGTCATGCCAACGGTCAGGCTCATTCCACACGTTGAGCCAGCGGGCAAAGCTCTCCTCGCCCTCACCGCGCAACACCACGTTAACCTCAGGATGGCGCAACAGATAATCCTTGTTGTCGCCAAGAAACTCCGGACCGCCAAGAATCACCACCGTATTGGGCAACAATGCCTTTACTCGGCAGATGATATGCAGCAGCTGTTCATGCGTGAATAACCATGCCGTGGCAGCCACCACATCAGGGCGATGGGCATATATGGCATCAACGGCAGTGCCCGCACCATCGTTGAATGTTGAGCGTTGAGCATTGAGCGATTGTCGCACCACCGCCCATTCAATATCCCCACGCTCCATCACCTGCGCATGCAGCGCAGGCAATGCCATTGAGCTATGGGCATAAGAGCAGTTGAGGTCGAGCCAAAGTATTTTCATATAAGCAATCTACATAAGGTAATGCAAAGGTAAGATATTTATAGAAGATATTATAAAAATAAGGATATTTTCTTATCGCTCAACGCTCCTCTAGGAAAATCCCTATTAAAGTTTAGGGAATTCCCCCATGATGTTTAGGGATATTCTTTTTCATAGTTTGCTGGAAATGCCGACCTTTGCAATGTGAACAAGAAATAACAGGTTTAACAATTTAAAGAAAAAGGAGAAACAAATTATGAAGAAGATGACAATGATTTTGGTGATGATGATGACAATGGTTATCTCTATCTCAGCTAAGAATAGTCCTAGCACATGGCGCGAGGGAACAAGAAATCACTCTGGCGTAGTTGTTAAGCATAAGAACGTAAAGCATCGCGGTCACGGACCATGCATCTGCTTTAGAGATATGAAAGACAAGAAATATAAGAGCGAGAAGGCATGGCGCAAGGCTGTAGGCAAGCATATCAAGAAGTGCAAGTGCCGTTGCCACCGTCAGGGCAGACCGATGCCACGCAGGTAGAATAGGCACTGCATTCAAAAATAGATGTAAATTTAAGTTAGTTATTAGCAATTCTTTTGTTTTACCGGCTGAAAGCGTTCAGCCGGCTTTTTTATTTCCCTTTTCTTTTATTACTGAAATAAAATCGCTATATTTGCAAATGACAACAAAAATCAGTGCACCAAAAGGTGTGAAGTGGATTAAGACTATAAAGAAATTAAACTATAAACACAAACTACGATATGATAAAAACACTATCTACAGTCCTATTATTCATACTGCTCTCTGTAGTATGCAAGGCACAAGGCAGCGAAAAGAGTTTTACGTTGCCCAGTATTCTGTCGTCAAACATGGTATTGCAACAAGGACAGGCTGTGCCCGTTTGGGGCAAGGCAACTCCAGGTGAGAGCATCAAGGTGGTGCTTGACAAGAAAAGATGGAGCACAAGAGCTGCCAAAGACGGCTCTTGGAAGGTGATGCTGCCAGCAATGAATGCCGACGGAAAGAGTCATACGCTAACCATCTCCACACGCGACACGATGGTTGTATATAGCAATGTGGCTGTTGGTGAGGTGTGGCTGTGCTCCGGACAATCGAACATGGCATATCAGATGAGACTGCCAAAACAGTTTGCATTGCCTAAAAAAGGCACAGACCTGGCAGCGGAGGAGTTGCAAAAGCCAGCCAACGGGGATATAAGGGTATTTGTATCTGACCGCCGACATCGACGTGGCGCATGGCATGAGGCAAGCGGAGAGAGTCTGCCAAACGTTTCTGCCATAGGTTATTTCTTTGGCAAGAAGATTCAGGAGGAGTTGGATGTGCCTGTAGGCATCATCACCATGGCTGTGGGCGGCACACGTATTGAGACATGGACACCAAAAGATGCATATGATGGTCATCCTGTGTTCGGCAATGTGATGGAACAAAATGGCGGTCGCATACGTGGTGTTGCTCCCGGCGACCTCTATAACAGGATGATAAAACCCATTGTGCCCTTTGGCATAAAAGGTTTCCTGTGGTATCAGGGCGAGAACAACTGCGGCATAGACGACAGATTGTATGCCGAGAAGTTCCAGATTATGGCTAAGCGCTGGCGCAATGATTTTGGTTTGCAGGATGCACCATTCTATTATGTGCTTCTGGCTCCGCATATATACTCCGACCGTATGCATCGCAATGCAGACCATGCTACAACAGCGGAGAGTCTGCCTTTATTCCAGGAGAAACAGATGGAGGCACAGAAGCTAATACCCAACAGCGAGTATATCGTGGTGAGCGATTTGGTTGACGACCTGCGCGACATACATCCATCATATAAATGGGAGGTGGGCGCACGACTGGCACGCGTGGCACTGGCAAAGACCTATGCACAAGATTCTGTTGTGTGGTCGGGACCGCGTTTCAGGGAAAGCAGAAGAGCAGGCAATGCCATCATCGTGGACTTTGACCATTGTGGCGATGGACTGAAAACAAGCGACGGCAAGTTGGTTGGATGGTTTGAGGTATCGGCTGACGGCAATGCTTTCCGTCCTGCCATAGCAGAGATAATAGGCAAAGACCAAGTAAGGGTTTATCATCCTGATGTAACAAATCCAAGGTATATAAGACTGGGATGGCATGAGACGGCAATGCCCAACCTTGTAAATTCGGAGGGATTGCCTGCTTGTCCGTTCAGAAGTTTCTAAAATCTCTAGGCTCTCTAGATTTTCTAGATTCTAGAACCCCTAGGCTTTCTAGATTCTCTAGGCTAAATAAACAAAAAATAATCTCCAAAACATAACAACAATGAAATACAACAACCTTTTAAAATCAATAGCACTGCTTCTCGCATTGGGCTGTAGCATCTATAGTAGTGCACAATCGGATGTGCTTCATTACAACACACCTGCCACATTCTTCGAGGAAGCGCTGCCAATAGGCAATGGCAATATTGGCGCAATGGTATATGGCGGTATTGAAGAGGAGAAAATATCGCTCAACGACATAACACTATGGACAGGAGAACCCGACAAGGAGGTGTATTCGCCAGAGGCGTATAAGTCGATAGAACCAATTCGCAAGGCTTTGTTCAGTGAGGACTACAAGACTGCCGACCGACTGCAACGCAACGTGCAGGGACATTACTCGCAGAACTATCAGCCGTTGGGGATGCTAACGCTGTCGGCCCCCTCCAACCTCCCCCTTATGGGAGGCTATTATCGCCAGCTCGACATCTCACGTGCCGTGGCAACGGTAAGTTATAATGGAGGCATGCGTGAGTATTTCGCATCGGCTCCCGACTCGGTTATCGTTATGCGCCTGCGGGCGGCAGATGGCAAGAAACTGAATAAGCGACTGCGCTACCACTGCCAGCTGACACATCATATTGCTGCCGAGACGCAGCGCGACACTGTGGCAAGGATGACGATCGATGGCTATGCCGCATGGACAAGTCGTCCAAGTTACTCTAATGGACAGGGCAGTTTCCAGTATGACAGCAACCGAGGCATACACTTCCGCACCATCGTGAGAGTGGAACCGAAAGACGGCAGGGTGAGAATGGTGAACGGCGATGAGCTGCAACTGGAGAATGTGAGCGAGGCAATGATTATCATCACCAACGTCACCAGTTTTAACGGCGCCGACAAAGACCCGGTGAAGGAAGGCCGCAACTATAAGGCACTGGCTGAGGCACGCATAGAGAAGGCTGCCAGCAAGAGTTTCGATGAACTGCTTGATAGGCATGTGAACGATTATAAGCAATACTACGACCGACTATCTATTGATTTGGGCACAACCTCTGATGAGATAAAGAGCAAGACAACGGAACAGCAGTTGCGCGACTATACAGAGAAAAACGAAAGCAACCACGACCTTGAGGAACTGTATTTCAACTATGGCCGCTATCTGCTCATCAGTTGCTCGCGCACCGAAGGGGTGCCGGCCAACCTGCAAGGACTATGGAACGAGCGTTTGTTGCCACCATGGTCATGCAACTACACCAGTAATATCAACGTAGAGGAAAACTACTGGCCGTCACTGCCGGCAGGACTGAGCGATATGCACCTCTCGCTGACGTCATTCATAAAGAAACTGCCGGTGACAGGCGAACAGTCGGCAAAGGCATACTACGGTGTGCAGAAGGGATGGAACCTCGGACAGAACACTGACATATGGGCAATGACCAACCCCGTGGGTGAGCATGGCGGCGACCCATCGTGGGCCAACTGGCCAATGGGTGGAGCATGGATAAGCACTCACCTGTGGGAACATTATGCCTATACCAAGGATATTGACTTCCTGAAAGAGGCTTGGCTTGCACTGCGTGGTGCTGCCGACTTCTGCTTAGGATGGCTGGTAGAGCACAACGGCTATTTGATGACTGCTCCTGGCACATCGCCAGAGAACATATATGTAACATCTGATGGATATAAAGGACGCACCGTTTATGGAGGATTTGCCGATATGGCCATGATACGTGAGTGTCTGAACAACACGCGCAAAGCGGCCATCATATTGGGTGAGCCTAAGGAATTTATAGACAGTATCAGCATGGTTATCAGCCGACTATTGCCATATCGCATAGGCAAAAAGGGTAATCTGCAGGAGTGGTATCACGACTGGGAAGACAGCGACCCGCAGCACCGCCATCAGTCGCATCTGTTCGGACTTTATCCGGGTCATCACATCAGCGTGGCAAAGACACCGGAACTGGCTGCTGCCTGTCAGCGCACGCTTGAGATAAAGGGTGACAAGACTACTGGTTGGAGCACAGGTTGGAGAGTGAACCTGCAGGCACGACTGCTCGACGGCAATGCGGCTTATCATACCTACCGTGTGCTGCTCAGATACGTCTCTCCTGATGGTTATCGCGGACCAGGACGACGCACGGGTGGCGGAACATATCCTAATCTGCTTGACGCACACTCGCCATTCCAGATTGACGGTAACTTCGGTGGTTGTGCGGGAGTGATGGAGATGCTGGTGCAAAGTCAGTATATAGACAATAATAACACCACGGCAACACTCCTGCCTGCACTGCCTGAAGCTTGGACTGAGAGCGGAAGCATCAATGGCGTGTGCATTCGTGGCGGATATAAGATTGATATGGCATGGAAGAAGGGCAGGATAGTAAAGCTAACAGTTCACGACTGCCGCCCAGACCGTTCTGCTTCAGCAAAATTGACATTGAGACAGAATAACAAGAAATGGACAATAAGAACAAAACCAGGACAAAGTAAGCGATTGCTGTAACAGAAATGAAGGTATATGCTCATTTTAGGGAAGAGGGCGGAAGGATGTTCCGCTGGCGCACGCTGCTGCAGTTTGGCAACTCGTGGCAGGTGATGGGCAGTGTGGTGATGAAAAATCCCGGCAGTGCCTATCCGCTTACTCCCAACCAGTGTGTCAGCGATATGTTCATATTGCCAGAGTTGCAAGCCATCGATGATAGTGAACCTTGGTATGAGTTTAAACCCGACATCACAATGAGTTGCATAACCCGTCTGTTTGGAGTTCAGTCGGGTGTGATACAGATATTCAACCTTTTCAATATACGCGAGGCCGACCTTGCTCAGGCGTTGCATCTCTATGATGAGGCCTCGCCTTGTGTATATGAACAGCAAGCAAATCCTCATCCCTCATCTCTTACCTCTCATCCCTCATCTCTCATCTCTCTTCCCTCATCCATTTTGCTATCCATCACCGAGCAAGACATCAGTCAGTTGAAAGGTCCTGTCTATCTTGGTTGGGGACCATTGGGCAGCGACGGGCGGTTTCGCCAGAAGGCTCAGATGATTTTCGATGCAGTGAAAGACAGGATGAACTATCTCAATCCTGATTTCGATAGCAATCCCTTTTTCCATCCACTGTATCTGATGCAGTATGGAGCGAAAAAGCCGGAGGTGATGGAGGTGAGACGGATGTTTGAAGAGGCTATACATTAAATAATATTAAGGTTGTTTGTTAAGTTGAATCATAAGGCATAAGATAAGAGCGAATAATCACAATGACCGAAGAGCAGATTGAAGCGAAGAAAAAATACGCAGGAGAGAAAAAAGCCTCGATGAAGCGCCGTGACGATTATCATGATTATACGGAGCGCCGAATGTATATGATTACGTTGGAGGTGGAAGGGCGCAAACCGCTCTTTGGGCATCTTGTGGGCAATCCCTTTGCAGAGCGTGGTAGCGAGGACGAACCGCGGATAGAGCTAACTCCATTGGGCAAAGCCGTGCAGAGCGAGTGGATGGGCATTCATGGCTACTTTCCTCAGATAGAGGTAAAGGCAGTACAGATGATGCCAGATCACATGCATGGGATACTTTTTGTGCAGGCCCCGCTGCCTGTACACTTAGGGCAAGTAATCTCAGGGTTTAAGGCTGGGTGCAGGAAGGCACAGAAAGCGCTCGAGATTATGGCTGCGGCTGAGCCGCAACCTACAGCAAAAGAAACAAACGGAGCACCAAAGGATGGCACAGCAAAAGCAGGAGACGGAGCCCCAAAGGAAGCTGCAGTAAAAGCAACAAGCGGAGCCCCAAAAGAGCCTACAACCAATAACATCCTGCTTTCCCCGCAAGTGACGGCTCTGCCGTCGCCCTCTTCCTCCCCAGCTGCTCATCCCTCCCTTGCGCCCTCCTCGCCCGCAAGCCACCCCTATCGCCCCCTCTTTGCCAAAGGTTATAACGATTTGATACTTCGCTCCTATGAAGAACTTCCCGTATGGCAAAACTATCTTCGTGATAATCCTCGCCGGTTGATGATGAAACGCTTGTGTCCAGAATGGTTGCGCCCCTTCTTTGGTCTTTGCATAGGCTCGCAAGTATATAGCGGCATTGGCAACCGCGAACTGCTGACAGCCGGAAAGAGAACGGTTGTAAGATTATCACGCCGATTGACCGACAGTGAGATAGAGGCAGAGGTGAACAGATACCTCACAATGGCGAAAGAGGGAATGGTGCTTGTATCGCCCGCCATCTCACCAGGTGAGAAGAGAGTGATGCGCACTGTGTTCGATGCCGGCTTACCCACAATAGTTATTGTAGAGAATGGCTTTACCCCATTGTCTAAACCGCGAGGCGAACAGTTTTATGCTTGCGCCAAAGGTCTTCTCCTGATGCTTTCGCCCTGGGAGCATCACAACGAGAAAAAGAAACTCACAGCAGAGCAATGCCAGCAGATGAATCTCATGGCTCTTGAGTTATGTGAATGAAAATAGAAACCAAATAAATAATAACGATATGATAACAAGACTTTTAAACTTTCTCGATGCTTCGCCAGTAAACTTTCTGGCAGTAAAGAACATTGTAAACGAACTGGAGGCGGCAGGCTATCGCCGCATTGACCCACAGATGCCTATTGGCAAGGTGGAGGCAGGCGACAAACTGTTTGTAACCAAGAACGATTCGTCGGTATATGCCTTCCACATTGGCAACAAGTCTTTGGCTGATGCCGGATTCCACATGATTTGCGCACATAGCGACTCACCTACGTTCCGTATCAAACCAAATGCAGAGATGCTCTGCGAGGGTGGTATCGTTAAACTGAATACCGAGGTGTATGGCGGTCCGATAATGTCAACGTGGTTCGACCGTCCGCTGACTCTCGCCGGCAGAGTAATCGTCAAGGGCGACGATGCCATGAACCCAAAGACACTATTGCTGCACATCAAGCGCCCGCTGCTGCAGATAAGCAATCTTGCAATACATTTCAACCGTCAGGTTAACGATGGTGTAAAACTGAGCAAGCAGAAAGACGTGCTGCCACTGTTGGGCATGGTGACAAACGAACTGGAGCGCGGCAATCTGCTGATGAGAACCATCTGCGAGGAACTGAGCATTGATGCAACTGATATTCTTGACTTCGACCTTTATCTTGCCGATGCCACACCAGCATGTACCTTCGGTGTGCATAACGAGTTCATTTCCTCAGGCCGTCTCGACGACCTGTCAATGTGCTTTGCAGGACTGGAAGCCCTTTTGGCCTCGCCACAAGCAGACGCTACAAAGGTGCTCGCTATCTTTGACAACGAGGAGACTGGCTCGCAGACCAAGCAGGGCGCTGGCAGTCCGTTCTTGGCATCCATCATTAAGCGCATAGCCTTGGCACAGAGCGGCACTGAAGAGGCGTTCTATCAAGCCATTGAGCGTGCCTTCATGGTGTCTGCTGATAATGCCCATGCATGGCATCCTAATTATAGCGAGAAATACGACCCAACCAATCATCCTGTGCTGGGCGGTGGACCAGTGATAAAGTTCAATGCGGCACAGAAATATGCCAGTGATGCTGTTTCGGCCGCTGTCTTTGCTGAGATATGCAGCAAGGCTGGCGTACCATGCCAGCGCTTTGTCAATCATAGTGATGTGGCAGGTGGCAGCACATTGGGTAATATCCTCGCCTCGTCGATACCTCTGCGCGGTGTGGACATGGGCAATGGCATTCTTGCCATGCACAGCTGTCGCGAGACTGGCAGCACCATCGACCACATCTATTGCGTAAAGGCATTCACCGAGTTCTTTGGATAGTAGGGTAGTGCTGGTTTGATATATAACCAACCATTGGTTTTGAAATAGAGACAGAAGGCTTTCTGTCTCTATTCTTTTTTTCATTATTCCACCTTTGTTTTTTATGTCATTCACCTCTCTAATGATTTTCGTGAAAAAATCTGCACATCTGCACATCTGTAAAAACTTATTGATTATCAATATCTTGCATTGCTGTGCAGATTTGTGCAGATGTGACAGATAAAACCTCATCCTACCCCTCTCCAAAGATAGGAGGGATTGATGCCTTTAGATGAACGTTTAGCGTTGAATGATGAGCGGAATCGTCTTTGTGTCTAAGAATAATATTTGTCTTTTTGTCTAAGGATTATTTGGATTTAAAGGATTATTTTTGTCTTTGTGTCAACCCAAAATCCCTTGAATCACAAAATCCTTTGAATAAAATCTGGCTTTGTGTCAAATGTATAATTCCCTTGAATTCTCGAATCCATAGATGAAAAAACAACGAGCATCAAAATACCAGTGTAATGAGGTGCAAGTTAGAAACCAACAACCTAAAAAATAACAAAGAATAGTTACATTAAACAAAAAGAAAGATTGTTTAATAGGGCGTTAACATAGGGTGGAGCGGGAGATGAGTAACTTTGCAGAATGTTTTTGCATCTATTGGCTATTACAGTACTGCTCATAATCCCCAGTCTTGCTTTCGGACAGACAAGTGAGACCGACACGCTCACAGCAAGAAAGGGTGATTCCCGAAAACTGGAAACGGAAAGGGCAAAGGTTGATTCGATAGAACGTGCCTTCGAAGAGTGGGTGCGCAATATGCCCATTGCCGATAAGAGTGCTGAGGGGGAAGTGTTGAAACCTATTGAACCCGATTTCAAGAAAATGGTTAAGCCAAACGATAGCATCAGGCAACAGCAGATAGCTTTCAAGATAAAGATGCCTAAGAACATGATGCCTATAGACAACAGATTAGAGGCAACAAAGAGTTTTCAGCGTAATCAGTCGGGTGCTATGACTGTCGGCATAAATATTTTTGGAGTTCTCGAAAAACTGTTTCCTAAAAGAAAAAGAATGTCGAAGAAAGAGAGGGAGCGCGAAAAACTTAGGCGTATTCTTGAGAACTACTGATTTTATCTTCTCCCTTTTTCTATTTCTTCCTTACTCTGACACGAACATAGTGTGGCGTTTTTCTTGAGAGTCAATTTGCTCTTCTCAATAATTTTCTCTACTTTTGCATTCATTAAAGATTATCAGAAATTATGAAAGTAAAGATTCAGACAACATTGGGCGACATCATTGTGCGCCTGTATGACGAGACACCGCAGCACCGCGACAACTTCGTGAAGCTGGCAAAGGAGGGATATTACGATGGCACACTGTTTCATCGTGTGATTAAGGATTTCATGATTCAGGGTGGCGACCCCGACTCAAAAGGTGCACCGGCAGGCAAGATGCTTGGTGTTGGCGGTCCTGACTATACCATAGAGGCTGAGATAAAGAGCGGACTATATCATAAGCGTGGTGCACTGGCAGCAGCGCGTCAGGGCGATGAGGTGAACCCAGAGCGTAGAAGCAGCGGTTCGCAGTTCTATATCGTTTGGGGACAGGTGTACAACGAAGGACAGCTCCGCCAGTTTTCAAAGCAAATGGAGATGCAGCAGATGCAGGCCGTGTTCAACGCGCTGGCAAAGGAGCATCACGACGAGATAATGCAGATGCGCCGTGAGCGCAACCGCGCCGGACTTCAGGAACTTCAGGAGAAACTGGCTGCTGAGGCTGAGGCACAGGTTAAGGCACAGGGTGCAGGCATGACCGATGAGCAGCGCGCTATCTACTCAACCGTTGGCGGCACTCCACATCTTGACGGACAATACACCGTGTTTGGCGAGGTTGAAGAGGGTTTGGATATCGTTGAGATGATTCAGCAGTCAAAAACCGCCCGTGGCGACCGCCCTGTAGATGATATTGAAATGCGTGTGGTGGTGATGGAATAGTATTTAACTCCTGACTACTTAATTCATCTGAAGCACCCCAAAAAAGAAAAACCTCCTAATCGAAAGATTAAGAGGTTTTTTCGTACCCAGAGCCGGGGTCGAACCGGCACGGGTTGCCCCACTGGTGTTTGAGACCAGCGCGTCTACCGATTCCGCCATCTGGGCTTAAAGCGGTGCAAAGGTATTAAAAAAATATGATACCTCCAAATTTTTTAATTATGAATTGTGATTTTTGATGAAATAAGTTGTAAGATAATGATTTTTAACGGCTTTATATTTGGTGCATTCAGAAATAATATCTAACTTTGCACCAGATAACGACACAAAGATAAGATTTAATAATAATGGGATTCCGACATTTCGCTTGTCGGGATTCTTCTTTTTTTTGATGTCTAGAAAAAGTATCTTAATAATAACAATTAAAAACATAAAACAATTATGGCTTATATGTCACAAGAGGGCTACGACAAGTTGGTGGCCGAGTTACAGCGTCTTGAGAGTATTGAGCGCCCAAAGGCATCTGCTGCCATAGCTGAGGCGAGAGACAAGGGCGACCTTAGTGAGAATTCAGAGTATGAGGCAGCCAAGGAGGCACAGGCTCATCTTGAGGATAAAATCAACCAGATGAAGCTTACCATCCAGGAGGCAAAGATTATAGATACATCACGCCTGAGTGCAGACTCAGTACAGATAATGTGCAAGGTTGAGATGACCAACCTTACCAACAAGGCCAAGATGACCTATACTATTGTGAGCGAGAACGAGGCTGACCTGCGTGCGGGTAAGATTTCTATCAAGACTCCTATTGCTCAGGGACTGCTTGGCAAGAAGGTGGGCGACGAGGTTGAGATAACCATTCCTCGCGGAACCATCAGACTGCGCATCGACAATATCTCTATCGACTAATCATTAAGTGCATACAGTTATGGCAGGTATTTTCGCAAGGATTGCAGCAGGAGAGATTCCAAGTTATAAGTGTGCTGAGAACGATAAGTTCTATGCCTTTCTCGATATCAACCCAATGGTAAAGGGTCACACGCTGGTTATCCCTCGCCGTGAGGAAGATTATATCTTCGACCTTACCGATGAGGAACTGGCAGAGATGACTGTTTTTGCTAAGCGCGTGGCTGAGGCTATCAAGCGTGCTTTCCCATGTATCAAGGTGGGAATGGCTGTGCTTGGTCTTGAGGTGCCTCACGCTCATATTCATCTCATACCTATGCAGTCAGAGAAAGACATGCTTTTCTCTAACCCAAAGCTTAAGCTTGCTCCAGAGGAGTTTGAGGAGATTGCGGCTAAGATTAGGGAGGAGTTTAAATAATGCTTAATGCATAATTCTTAATGATGTATAATTTTTAATGAAGAATAAACAATAAAGGGCTGCGATTTGCAGCCCTTTATTGTTTATATTGCGGGATTGGAGTTACACAAACTCATCGCCATATTTCATCTTTACCTCGTTCACATATTTGCGCACAAGGGCCGACGAGTCGCCTTTCTTGCAGATAAACAGCACATTGTCTTTCTCTGCCACGATATATCCGTCGAGACCGTTGATTACGGCAAGCTTGCCCTTAGGCAGCTTTATCACACTGTTCTTGCAGTCCTCGAGTATCACCTCGCTGTCGAGCACCACGTTGTCGCCCTCTGAATGGCTCTGACACTCGTATATGGCGTGCCATGTGCCCAGGTCGGCCCATCCAAAGTCACACTTCATCACATACACGTCGCTGCAGTGCTCCAGTATGCCGTTGTCGATAGACAGGTTGGGGTAGATATTATAGTTTTCGCCAATAAACTTAACCACATCCTCTGCCGTATAGTCGAGGCTTATGCCAGAGAGCATTGCGATGGTATTGGGGAACAGTTGTCTGAAACATTTCCTGAACGCCCTGATATTGCCGAGCATCATACCAGTGTTCCAGTAGAACTCACCGCTATCCATAAACATCTTGGCAAACTCGCGCTCTGGTTTCTCTGTAAACGACTGCACCTTGTATATCTCGCTGTCGCCGTATTGTGTGCCCAGCTGTATGTATCCGTAGCCAGGCTCAGGTCTTGTTGGCGGCACACCCATCACCAGCATTATGTCGTTGGCGGCTATGGTGTCAAGAGCATTGCTCACATTGCTTATGAATGCCTGCTCATTGAGCACCAGCTCGTCTGACGGACTTATGGTGACGCAGGCATCTGCGTTGCGCACATTAATCTTCATCACCGCCCATGCCACACAAGGAGCGGTTCCGCGGTTCACTGGCTCGTAGATTATGTTGTCGCTGGGCAGTTCTGGCAGTTGTTCCTTTACCAGAGCGGCATAGTCGGTATTAGTGCAAACAAAGATGTTTTCCTTTGGCATAATCTTGCAGAACCTGTCGAAGGTGGTCTGTATCTGCGTACGGCCTGTACCAAACAGGTCTACAAATTGCTTCGGATACTTATCCCTGCTGCAGGGCCATAGTCTTCTGCCCCTTCCGCCAGCGAGTATCACGCAGTAATTATTGTTGTTCATATCTTTCTTCAGTATTAGTTAGTATTTGCAAGGCATAAAGTTACTATAATTATGCAAGACCGCCAATTCTTTTTGCTTTATTTCACTCTTTTCCAAACTTTTTCTTATACAAAGCCTTGGTGGCGTAAAAGAGAATTACGGCAGACACCCATCCTCCCAGCACGTCTACGGCATAGTGGGCCATGATATATACTGTAGAGAGGCACAGCAAGGTGTAGAAAGGCATCATCCACCAAAACAGTTTCTTGTTTTTCGCATGCCACACCAGCATCATCAGTATTGTGGTTATACCCACATGACTGCTTGGGAATGCCGCTGTGGGGCGCTCGCCGGCGTTGTGTGCGTCGAGCACGAGCTGGTAGAAGAATCCGTCTTTATATCCCGGACTCTCTATTGCCTGGCGCAGAGTGCTGAAGTAATTGCCCACCTCTGGGAATATTCCTGCGGCGGCCTTGTCCATGCCAATGGCGGGGAAGTAGTATTGCGGACCTGTTACCGGCAGCAGCACATATATAATATAGTACGCGAAGAACGATGCCATTATCACGAAGGTGGCCATGCCAAACTGCTCATACTTCCAGAAGAAATAGTAGAATGCCACTACGCCTATCAGCGGATAGTATATGAAATAGCCCATGTCCATCAGTTCGCTGAAGATATGGTGGTTAAACGTCTGCGAGAAGAGTATGGCGGGCTGACAGCCAAACCAGCTCTGCTCCCATTGCGCGAAGAAATGGTCCATGTTGGTAAACATACGGTTAAATTCGTATGTGTCGGGATACCACCACGACAGCATAGCCATCTGCACCACAATGCGCAGCAGGCGTGTCAGTCGGCATGGCAGCATGCGGTATATGCCCCATGCGGCGGCGGTGAGTCCCACGAATTGCAGTCGTCCCGTAAGCAATGCCATAGGGTCTTTAAGGTCGTTGTATGTAAACAGCATCAGCACCAGTGTAAACAGGAGGTAGATTATAGCCACCCATTCCACTGCCAGCAGTCCCAGTTTAGGACTTTTCTCTAATTGGAATAGTTTTTTCATTTTTCTTTTTCTATAGCCAGTTGTTTTCCTTATACCATTTTATAGTAAGCCTTACGCCCTCGTCGAGCTGATACTTCGGCTTGTAGCCCAGGTCGCTCATGGCAGGCTTGATGTCGCAGCGCCAGTTGCGTTGCTTCATTATGTTGTACTTGTCGTTGTTCAGAGCCGATATTTTTCCCGTCATCCTGCCTATATACTCGCCGCAGAAGGTGATTATGCGCAGCAGCCATATCGGAGCCTTGATGCGCAGCAGCCACGGATGGCCCAGTTCGCGGTGTATCAGGTCGCTGAACGTGCGCGATGAGTACACCTCGCCGTCGCTCAGCATATATTTGCCGCCTGTCTTCTGGCAATCGAGCGCAAGGAATATGGCCTGCACCACGTCGAGCACATATACAAAGGTGAGGTCTTGTGGCTTATAGCCCACAGAGAAGTCTGTATGACTCTTTATGCTCTTGGCCATCATAAAGTAGTCGCGCTCGCGCGGACCGTAAACGCCCGTTGGCTGTAATATCACATAAGGGAATCCCTCAATACTCTCTATGTACTGCTCTGCCGCCAGTTTGCTGCGCCCATAGGCTGTGTTGGGCAGTGGCGTGTCGTTGCCGCATATCTCGCGGTATGGCTGCTGCTCGGCCACAGGTCCGTATACGCTGAGGCTGCTCACGAAGACAAAACGTTTCAGTGGCATCTGTAGCTCGATGAGAGCTTGCACCAGATTCTTTGTGCCCTCGGTGTTGCTGCGGAAGAAGTCCTCAGCATGCAGGCATTTTGTTGCTCCGGCGGCATGCACCACATAGTCGAACCTCAGACCGTCCATCTGTCTTTTCATCTGTTCCTTGTCGCTCAGGTTCAGTTCTAAAAACTGTATGCGCGGGTCGCTCAGATACTTCCTGCTGCTTGTTGGTCTCACCGCCACCCACACCTGCATGCCTCTGCTCAGTGCCTCGTCAACGATGAAACCGCCAATAAATCCCGTAGCTCCGGTAATAAGAATATTCATATTGGTTTGTTGTTTTTTACTCTACAAAAGTACTTATTTAATTTGAAATAGCAGTGTCTTGAGTTAATAAAAATAAAACAAGGGCATTACAAAGCCCGTGTAATCCTGCTACACGGTCTTTGTAGAGACCTGCGGTGTTTTTACGGGAACCCTGCATGACTTTTGTAATCGACTGCTGGAATTATGATTGGTTTTTGGGTGATAGGTTCTAATTGATATCCTGCATTACTGTATCATGTCATTCTCTTTAGAATGAAAAAATGTCAAACTTTTTTGTAATTTTCACTACGAAAAAGTTTGACAAAATCGTTATATAAGTAATCTCAACCGATTATTCTTCTATATTATTGAGCGCAGAACGTTGAGTTTGAAACCTCAACCCCTCGCGTCTTGATTACGGCCTATGCGGTTTGCGGCTAACCTTCATGCGGTCGAAGCCCTCGCCATATACACCAATCACGGCACTCTGGCTAACGAAGGCGTGCGGGTCTATTTCGTTTATCAGTTGGAAGATGGCACTTGCCTCACGTTTCTTTGCAAGCACGAAGAGCATCTTTACCTCGCGACCTGAATAGAAACCCTGACCATTGATTATCGTACTGCCACGGCGTGGGAACTCGCCAATACGCTTGCCAATCTCCTCGTATTTCTCTGAGATGATAAAAAATTGCACAGAGCGCTGCATTGAGTTTACCACCTGGTCTATACAGAAAGCCACGATGTAAAGCACCACATATCCATAGAGCACCTTCTCGAAGTTCATGAAGATAAAGTAGCTCGAAGTGATGATTACAAGGTCGCACAACAGTATGACGCGGCCCAGTGATATATCGCGATACTTGTTTATGATGGCAGCGATGATATCTGTACCTCCTGTGCTGCCATTGGCAGACAAACCTAATCCAACACCGCAACCGCAGAACACAGAACCGATGATGGTGGCCATGAACGGCTGGTCGGAAAGTAAGGTTCCATGGTAAAAATGCTGACAGATGGAGATTGCCAACGTAAGAACCGTTACAGCATAGATTGTTTTCATGCAGAACTTCAATCCAAGAATTCTCAGTGCAAAAATCAGCAATACTGCGTTAATGCCGAAGTAAGATAATTGAACGGGAATACCCGTTACCCAATAGATGAGTGATGAAATACCAGAGACACCGCCCAACACAATCTCATTGGACAAGAGGAAGATAGACCATCCAATACAATAGGAAATCATTCCTATGGTAATCATAAGATAGTCACGTGATTCTGCAATCAGTGTTTTTTTGTTTAAGCTGAATTTGCTCATATTATTTTTATTTTGGGCACAAAAGTAGTAAAAAAAGTGAAAAGCAAAGAGCGAAGAGCGAAGAATTTTATTTGCTCAATGTTATTTATCTACTTTGAATATTGTAATGTTGTATCAAATTAGTAACTTTGCAAGCAAATATGAAGAACTTATATATAGAGACATACGGTTGCCAGATGAACGTGGCAGACTCAGAAGTGGTGGCATCGATAATGAAGATGGCAGACTATGAGGTGTGTGATAACATTGATAATGCAGATGCAGTATTCCTGAACACTTGTTCTGTGCGTGACAATGCGGAGCAGAAGATATATAGTCGTCTGGAGGCGCTGAACTCACTGAGAAAGAGAAAGGGAAGCCTGATTGTAGGTGTGCTGGGATGTATGGCGGAGCGCGTGCAGCGAGACTTGCTTGACAATCATCATGCCGACCTTGTGGCTGGTCCAGACTCATATCTGTCGTTGCCCGAACTGATAGCACAGGCTGAGGCTGGGCATAAGGCTATGAATGTGGAGTTGTCTACCACAGAAACCTATCGTGATGTTGTGCCGCAGCGTATCTGTGGAGCAAAGATAGGCGGTTTTGTTAGCATAATGCGTGGTTGCAACAATTTCTGTCATTATTGTATTGTGCCATATACTCGCGGACGTGAGCGCAGCCGTGATGTGGAGAGCATACTGCGCGAGGTGAAAGACCTGCGCGACCGTGGATTTAAGGAGGTGACACTGCTTGGGCAGAATGTCAATAGTTACCTGTGGCAGACAGATAACGGCGAGAGCATATCGTTCCCTGTGCTGCTGGCAAGAGTGGCTGAGACTGTGCCAGAGATGAGAGTGCGCTTCACCACCTCGCATCCAAAGGATATGAGTGATGACACGCTGCGCGTTATTGCCTGCCATCCTAATGTATGCAAGCACATCCACCTGCCTGTGCAGAGCGGAAGCAACAGGATACTGCACCTGATGAATCGCAAGTACACACGTGAGTGGTATCTTGACCGTGTGGCAGCCATACATCGCATAATCCCAGATTGTGCCATCTCTACCGATATCTTCGTGGGTTATCACAGTGAGACAGAAGAAGATCACCAGGAGTCTTTGTCGCTGATGCGCGAGGTGGGCTACGACAGTGCGTTTATGTTTAAATACTCAGAGCGCCCTGGCACATACGCATCAAAGCATCTGCCCGACGATATTGCTGAGGAGGAGAAGATACGCCGACTCAATGAGATGATACAGTTGCAAACAGAACTGTCGGCAGCCGCCAACAAGCGCGATGAGGGCAAGACCTTTGACGTGCTGGTAGAGGGTTTCAGTAAGCGCAGTCGTGAACAGTTGTGCGGCAGAACCAGTCAGAACAAGATGGTGGTGTTCGACAAGGGCAACCATCATGTGGGTGATGTCGTAAAAGTGAGAATCACTGGCAGCACTAGTGCTACGCTCTTTGGAGAAGAGGTTTAGGCAGGGGATTTTGGATTTTTAGTCTAAGGATTTTAGGATTTAAGGGATTTCTTGTTTTCCTTGTCTAAGGATTTTAGGATTTAAAGGATTTCTTGTTTTCTTTGTCTAAGGATTTTAGGATTTAAAGGATTTCTTGTTTTCCTTATCTAAGGATTTTAGGATTTAAAGGATTTTCTTGTTTTCCTTGTCTGAGGATTTGGGGATTTGAGGGATTTCTTGTTTTAAAAATTAATATGGACAGAAAATATACTTATAGAATACTTGGATGCATATATGAGGTTTATAACCAATTTGGTCCAGGGCTTTTAGAAAGCATATATGAAGCAGCAATGATAAAGGAATTGCGAGATAATGGATTTGATGTAAAAAGTCAGGTTCAAATACCTGTATATTATAAAGGTGTTGCTATATGTCCAGACCTTAGACTAGATCTTATTATTGATAACAGAATTATATTGGAACTGAAGTCTGTGGTTGAATATCGCAAACTTTTTGAAAAGCAACTCTATACCTATTTAAGACTTAGTAATTGCGAAATGGGGTATGTGGTTAATTTTAATACAGACGATATCGTTAATGACATACATGCAGTATAAACACCCATTATAATAAATCCTTAAAATCCCAAAATCCTTAGAATTAAAATACAACAATCCGAAGAATAGTATAAAAAATAAAATAATCCATAGAATAGATGAAAGAATTTTTGAATATCCTGCGCCGATTTGTACCGCCATACAAGAAATATCTTGTATTGTCGGTGGTGTTTAATATCCTGTCGGCTGTGCTCAATATATTCTCGTTTGCGGCACTGATACCAATCCTGCAGATACTTTTCCAGACAGGAGAGACTGAGGCTGCAACAGGAATGATGTCGCTGAGCGATGGCGATCTTAAAGATGTGTTGATGAACAACCTTAATTTCTATGTTAGTCAACTGATAGCAGAAACCGGTCAGGCCATGACTTTGCTTTTCATAGGATTGTTTTTAGCTGTAATGACATTCCTGAAAACTGGTGCCTATTTCTTGTCGTCAGCAACTATCATACCGATTAGGACTGGAGTTGTGCGCGATATACGCAATCAGATATACAGGAAGATTACAGCATTGCCAATAGGATTCTTTACTGAAGAGCGCAAGGGCGACATCATCGCCCGTATGAGCGGCGACGTGCAAGAGGTGGAGAATTCTATCATGTCATCGCTTGACATGCTATTCAAGAACCCAATTCTCATCATAGCATATTTCTCTACACTGCTCTTCATCAGTTGGCAGTTGACACTGTTCACCATCGTTATCGTGCCAGTGATGGGATGGGTGATGGGTATTATCGGAAGAAAGCTTAAGAGGCGTTCAATAAAGGCTCAGGAGATGTGGAGCGATACGATGAGTCAGGTAGAGGAAACACTTGGCGGACTGCGCATCATCAAGGCCTTTTGTGCTGAAGACAAGATGAACCGCAGGTTTGACAACATCAACACAGAATACCGTAACAACCTGATGAAGGTAAACATAAGACAGTCTTCAGCTCATCCAATGAGTGAGTTTCTTGGCACAGTGATGATTGTTATCGTGTTGTGGTTTGGTGGTATCTTGGTGCTCAACAACCAAACAATCTCAGGACCAACATTTATCTACTACATGGTTATCCTGTACAGTATCATTCAACCGCTGAAAGATTTCTCAAAGGCTGGATATAATATTCCTAAGGGATTGGCCTCAATGGAGCGTATAGACAAGATACTGCTGGCTGAAAACGTAATAAAAGAGAAAGATAATCCAAGACATATCAGTGAGTTCTGCAATAAAATAGAATTCCGCAATGTGTCTTTCAAATACGACCAGAAGTGGATTTTGCGCAACATCAATCTTACTATTGAGAAAGGCAAGACCATTGCGCTGGTGGGACAAAGCGGTGGCGGAAAATCTACATTGGTAGACCTCATCCCACGTTACTACGACGTGCAGGAAGGTGAGATTCTTATCGATGGCATAAATATCAGAGATTTAGGTATCAGAGACCTGCGCCAGTTGATTGGAAATGTAAATCAGGAGGCTATACTCTTCAACGACTCCTTCCGCAATAATATTGCCTTTGGCGTGGAGAATGCTACACAGGAGCAGATAGACAATGCTGCCCGCATAGCTAATGCCTATGACTTTATCATGCAAACAGAGAAGGGCTTTGACACATGTGTGGGCGACCGTGGCAGCAGACTGTCGGGCGGTCAGCGTCAGCGCGTGTGCATTGCTCGTGCCATATTGAAGATTCCGCCAATACTTATCCTTGACGCGGCCACATCAGCCCTTGACACAGAGAGCGAGCGACTGGTACAGGATGCTTTGGAGCGCCTGATGAAGACACGCACTACCATTGCCATTGCCCACCGCCTGTCTACCATCAAGAGTGCCGATGAGATATGCGTGCTTCATGAGGGTGAGATAGTGGAGCGTGGCACACACGACCAGCTTGTGGCCATCGACGGATATTATAAGAAGTTGAATGATATGCAGAAGTAAAAGCCCCCTCCTAACCTCCCCCTTGGGTGAGGGAATAAACATTACCTTCAGATGCAAATAACTTACCAACTCATCAACTCATCAACTAAATAAATATATGCAATTCCTCGACCTAAAAAAGATAACCCAGCAATATGCTGATGAGATTCACGAGGCAGTGAGCCGCGTGACAGATAGCGGTTGGTATCTGCAAGGCAAGGAAAACGAACTCTTTGAGCAAGAATATTCTTCATATATAGGCACAAAGTATTGTGTTGGCTGTGCCAATGGACTTGATGCACTTACTCTTATCTATCGAGCATATATAGAGATGGGACTGATGCAAGCAGGTGATGAGGTGATAGTGCCTGCCAACACATACATTGCATCAATACTTGCAATAACAGAAAATGGATTGGTGCCAGTGCTTGTTGAGCCTAAAGCTGAAACCCTTGAGATAGACGAAGAGCAGATAGAAAGGCACATCACAGAGCGAACACATTCCATCATGATAGTGCATTTGTATGGCCGATGTGCTTATACCGACAAGATTGGAGAGATATGTAGCAAACATGGACTGTTGCTCGTTGAAGACAACGCCCAAGCACATGGTTGCCGCACTGCCGACGGTAAAAGGACAGGAAGCATTGGCGATGCAGCTGGTCATAGTTTCTATCCAGGCAAGAACTTAGGAGCATTGGGCGATGGCGGTGCTGTGACAACAAACAATCAGCAGCTTGCTGAGACAGTGCGCACATTAGCCAACTATGGTTCCTCACGCAAATATGTTTTTAAGTATGCTGGGCGCAACAGTAGGCTTGATGAACTGCAGGCAGCCGTGCTCAGAGTGAAACTAGCTCATCTCGACGATGACAACAACCGTCGCCGTAAAATTGCCCAGCGATATATTGATAATATTAACAACCCTCTTGTTCGTATGCCCGAGACGATGTACGAAGGAGGAAATGTTTTCCATCTGTTCCCTGTATTCTGCGAGCGTCGCGACGAACTGCAGCAATATCTACATGACAATGATGTGCAGACGCTTATCCATTATCCGATACCCCCTCATAAGCAGGAGTGTTACAGCGATTGGAATGTTATGTCGTTGCCAATAACTGAGCAACTGCACAGTCAAGAACTGAGTTTGCCTATCAGTCAGGTTATGACATTTGATGAGGCCGATGAAGTGGTGAGGCTGGTGAATAGATTTAAATGATTGACACATGAAACAGCGCATACTATATCTTCTGAAGTTTTATCTGCTCACGGTATTGATATTCATCGTGGCAAAGGTGGTGTTTATGGTGTGCAATGCAGGCAGCCATCCTTTTGCCTTATCCGACCTCTTTGAGGTGATATGGAATGGACTGTCGCTTGATTTCTCAACCTCGTTGTATCTGATAATAGTGCCATTTCTGTTTACCATGGTCTCTGTATGGTGGCAGGGCAGGGTACTGCTCAACATACTGCGCATATATTATCTTGTTATAGCCTTTGCCTTGGCTCTGGCTTTTGTTTCTGATACCAGTCTTTATCCTTTCTGGGGTTTCAAGCTCAATGCCTCAGTGTTGCAGTATCTGGAACAGCCAGAAGGTATCACCGCCAGTGTGTCGTGGTGGTATCTGTTGCTGAGGTTCCTGTTCATAGTGGCTGTGACATTGGCTATAGGCAAACTCTATTCATACCTGCTGCCCAGCAAGAATGGCAACAGGCGGATAACTGAGACAATAGTATATGTTGCTATGATGCCTCTGATGGTTATTGGCATAAGAGGCGGACTGGGCGAGTCGACAACAAATATAGGTCAGGTGTACTTCTCTCAGAACCAGTTTCTCAACCATTCTGCCGTCAATCCAGTATTCAGTTTCCTGTCATCGTTCGGTCATACCAATGACGAGGTAGAGGGTTACGACTTCTTCGATGCTGCCGAGTGCGGCAAGATACTTGAGGGAGCATATACCACAGAGAGTATCGGCAGTGACACTCTACTTAATACCACTCGCCCCAATGTGGTGGTGATACTGCTGGAGAGTTGTGGAGCGGTGTTTACAGAACTGGGTGGCAGGACAGATATCACCCCTAACATGAACAGACTGGCAAAGGAGGGCGTTTATTTCACACGCTGCTATGCCAACTCATGGCGTACAGACCGCGGCACACTATGCACGCTGAGCGGTTATCCTTCGTTTCCTGCAGCATCGGTAATGAAGATGCCAGAGAAAAGCCGTACCATGCCGTCGATAGCCAAGACACTGCAGGCAGAGGGATATAGTACAACATACCTCTATGGCGGTGATATTAACTTCACCAATATGAAGGGCTACCTCATAGGCACAGGATGGCAGCGCCTTGTGAGCATGGACGACTACAGTATTGACGAGCAGCATACGGCACAATGGGGAGTGCGCGATGATATCACCTTTGCCACACTGCTGGATATGATAGAACAGGCAGACAAGAGCAAACCATTCCTCATAGGCTACTCAACACTGTCGAGTCATGAGCCTTGGGATGTGCCAATGCAGAAACTCGGCGACAAGGTGGAGAACGCATTCTATTATCTCGACCATTGTGTGGGCGATTTCATTGCTAAGCTGAAGAAGTCGGAGGCATGGCACAACACCCTTGTCGTGCTGATACCCGACCATAGTATATCGCATAAGGGCATGGATAATACAAACCTGCTGAAGAATCACATACCGATGATTTGGCTGGGTGGGGCAGTGAAACAGCCAAGGCGCATAGAGACGATATGCAACCAGACTGACTTGGCGGCCACGCTCTTGGGACAGATGCACCTGTCGCACGACGACTTCCAGTTTAGTCGCGATGTGCTCAGCAAGACATATCGCAATCCGTTTGCCGTACACAACTACAACAACGCCCAGCTGATGGTAGACACAACAGGATTCATTCTTTACGATTTCGACGCCTCTATGTTTATTGTAAATAATAGTAATGAGGCAGAGAGAATGCAACGCCTTAACAAGGCCATACTGCAGATTACCGCAACAGACTTAAAACAAAGATAAAGTTATGGACAAAGTTTTGTATTATATCATTTATCCGCTTTTCTATCTTGTATCACTATTGCCACTGCGTGTGCTGTATGTGATATCAGATTTCCAGTATCTTATAATCTACCATCTCGTAGGCTATCGCAAGAAGGTGGTGCGCAAAAACCTTAAAAGCAGTTTCCCTGATAAGAGCGAGGCCGAGCTGATGAAGATAGAACAGCAGTTCTACCATTGGTTGTGTGATTACTTCAATGAAACGATAAAGTTGCTGAGCATAAGCAAGGAGACGCTGCTTAAGCATATTGAGTTCCGCAATGTCGATCAGATGGAGAAATGTTTCAGCGAGGGACAGAACTGTGCTGCCATACTTGGACATTACTGCAACTGGGAGTGGCTCTCGGCAACAGGGCTCGCCTTCCGCCAGTATCCGGAGGCTGTGATGGGACTTATCTATCATCCTCTTTATAACGATGCCTTTGACCGCCTGTTTATCGACATCCGTTCGGCACAGGGCGGCGTGTGCATACCTAAGAAAGACATATTGCGCTATCTCGTGACATATAAGAAAGAGAAGAAGAACTATCTCTTCGGATATATCAGTGACCAGTCGCCGCGCTGGCATAACATACATCTGTGGCTGCCGTTCCTCAACCATGACACACCAGTGTTTACAGGTGGCGAGCGCATCATGCGCAAGATGAACGATGCAGTGTTCTATGTAGAGATGGAGCGCCCAAAGCGAGGCAAGTATATATGCACCTTCCATCTTGTTACCCGTGAGGCTACGAAGTTGCCAGAAAACGAGATAACCATACGTTTCTTCAAACTGCTTGAGGAAACAATAAACAAGCAGCCTGCATTCTATCTGTGGACACACAACCGCTGGAAGCGCACACATGAGGAGTTTGACAGGATGTACAAGATGGTAAACGGCAAGGCTATTCCTCGTGAAGAAGTAACAGAATAAAGATGAGAAAAACCTATCTTAATCCAAAATACGAAGCGCTGCGGAAGTATGTTGAGGGCATTCCAGAGATTATGGAGAGCCAGGGCACATATATATATGGTGGCAGGCGCAACCTTATAAAACTGTTTGAGGCACCCGACGGTACAAAGCTTAATGTGAAACGATTTAAGAAACCGTCGCTGATAAACAATATCATTTACTCAACAGGAATACGTAAACCAAAAGGCGAGCGCGCATTTAAGTATCCGCAGATACTTCTCCAGAAAGGTATTGAGACACCTGAGGCAGTGGCATATATTGAGATACGTAATGCCATAGGACTGTTGCAAGACTGCTATTTCATAAGCATACAGTGTGCTTATGCCCATTTGCTGTATGAGCTGGGCAATGCAGAAGAAGGCACATACGAACCGTTGGCCCTAGCGCTTGCCGGTCTTGCCGCAAAGATGCACGATGCTGGTGTGCTACATCAGGACTTCTCTCCTGGCAACATCCTCTGGGATGTCATCGATGGTGAATACAGATTCTCCATAGTAGATATTAATAGAATGAAGTTCGGACCCGTAAGCATGGCAGAAGGCGCACAGAATTTTATCCGCCTGTGGGGACCAAAGCGCTTTATCCAGATTATTGTGACAGAGTATGCCCGCCTGCGAGGATTCGATGCCTCTCAATGCGAACAGATTACTATGGAGCAGCGTGCCCGGTTCTGGAAGAGATATATGAAGAAACGTGAAATGGAATTTAAACTTGAACTATGAGACTACATAATGAGACAAACTACGATATCCGCATATTGCAGAATAAGATAATTGGCAATATGGAGGCTATCGACCGTGTGTGCCGTGAGCATAACCTTCGTTATTACCTGTGGGCAGGCACCATGCTGGGTGCTGTGCGCCATAAGGGATTCATACCATGGGACGACGATATGGACATCTGTATGCCACGCCCCGACTACGAGAAGCTTATTGCCCACTGGCGCGAATGGCTTCCTCAGCCATACGAGGTGATAAGCACAGAGACCGATGCCACATATCCTTATCCCTTTGCCAAGATTGAGGATGCCAGCACAACAATACTCGAACGTCCCGACTTCAAGTTTCTTGAGGGTGTATATATAGATGTTTTCCCTATCGATGGTGCTCCTGCCGATGAGAAAGAGCGTAAGAAGCATTTCAGGAGATACAAGACATGGCGCCATCTGCTGTTTCTTCGTGGCAGAGACCCATTTAAGCATGGCCGTGGCCCACGCTCATGGTTCCCATGGCTATTGCACAAGATATTCTCAATGGAGAAACTGCAGGCAAAGGTGCGCAGTCTTATGACTAAGTACGACTACGACAGCAGCGACTATGTTGCCGATTATGACGACGGCATACGTGGCGTAATAAGAAAAGACGTGCTGGGCACACCGCAAGAGTATGAGTTTATGGGTCGCAGGTTCATGGGCGTTGAGCATTTCGATACTTACCTGAGCAATAAATACGGTAATTACATGCAACTGCCTCCAAAGGAGAAGCAGATACAGCATCACTTCTTCCGCTTGCTGCTCGACACGCCTTATCGCACAACAACAATAAACGAGGTTATCAATAACGATGAGCAAAAAGATTAACAGTCCTAAGAAGATTCTCGTGGTGCGTTTCCGCCAGATGGGCGACGCCATTCTTGCCACGTCGCTGCTGAATACTCTCCATAAGAGTTTTCCAGAAGCTAAGATAGACTTTGTGCTTAACCAGCGCATAGCACCGCTTTTCGAGGGTCATCCGTCGGTAAATCATATATGGACATTCAGCGACGATGAGCGCCATTCTGTTATTACATATATTAAAAAGGTGTGGCACATAGTGCGCTCACAGCGTTATGATGCCATTATAGATATGCGCTCCACATTTAATACTATGCTTTTTGCCCTGCTTTCGCCATCGTCGGCGCTTCGTGTAGGCATAAGAAAACCTTATACCTGCATGGTGTTCAACAACCGCATAGAAGGCTGTGAGGACGATGAGAGCATGATAGACCATAACCTGCAACTGGCAAAGCCTTTCGAGCGCTATGGAGCGGTTGTGTACGACCGTAGCATCACGTTGCAGATAAGCGACAAGGAGAAGAGCGATTTCCGCGCTTACATGGAGCAGCAGGGCATTGATTTCAGCAAACCAGTGATGCTTGTGGGTGTTACGGCAAAGCTTGACAACAAGACATGGGCTGAAGACCGCATGATAAGCACTCTTGCCCAGCTTATAGGCAAGTATCCCGATATGCAGCTCATCTTCAACTATGCCCCAGGCCGTGAGGCAGAGAATGCCCGTCGCATATATGATGCCTTGCCAGAGCGAGGCAATGTCTTCATAAATATAGAAGCTCGCAGTGCCCGCCAGTTGGCAGCCATGTCATATAACAGTACTGCCTACTTTGGCAATGAGGGTGGCGCACGCCATATTGTTCAGGCCATGGGCCGTCCTTCAATGGTTATATGCTCGCCAGTGGCAAGTAAAAAGACATGGCTTCCCGACGACTGTGGAGTGCCTGCATGGGGCATTGCAGCCAGCGATATCGCCGATACCAAAGGCATGAGTCATCTGCAGCAATACAGTCTGATAACAGTAGACCATGTATGGCCTGTATTGCAGCGATTCTGCGATGATATTGTTATGAAATAATTAGATATTCCTTTATATCAGTCTTTATCCCAAATTGGTCATTAGATTAAAATCATTTCTAATAGCCAATTTGGGTTTTTCATTACTTCCCCTCAAGCAGTTTTCTGTAAAGACTGATATATTTTTCTGTATAAGTGTCGTAATTAAAGCCGCGTGAGTATTCTGCCGCGCTCTTCGCCTCTTCTCCCTCTTTATCCCATGCGCTGAGTCCGTCGCTTACCACCTTAGCCATGTAGGCTGGTTCAAAATTATCCCAATAAGATGCATGTTCGGAACAAACCTCAGGCAAACTGCTTAGGTTTGATGAGAACACCTTGCATCCAAAGCGCATGGCCTCAAGCACAGGTATTCCGAAACCCTCCAGACGACTTGGAAAGAGGAATGCCTCAGTGTGTTCAAAAAGCCATCGCTTTTCCTCGTCGCTTATTTTTCCTGCCAGCACCACACGGTCCTCGCCCTGCTCATGAATAATCCTGCGCAGTTCGTTAGCATAAGCAAAGTGGTCATCGCCACAGATATATAGTTTATGTTTCGGGAAATGGCTCATCATTGGCACCAGTGTGTGGAAATTCTTCTTCTCCCTTATCTGTCCTATGGTGAAGAAGAATGGTTCGCTCTCGTCCTTGATAAAAGCCGGTTTGCGCCTTTCGCCAATCTCCAGGTTGCCAATGCCGTTATATATCACATCTATGCGCTTTCCGCCCATATTGTAATATCCTTCAATGTCTTTCTTTACATATCCAGAGATAGCAGTAAGATAGTCGCTGCGGTGCATTCTCCATTTCAGCTGTATTATATGCCTTAGCTTATGTATACCCTTTTTCTCCCTTAGGAAGTTCAGGTCGTGCACCGTTAACAGCTGTATGGTGTTCTTATTGCCTCCACGCAAGTGATATTGCTGGTCTGTGGCATGCCAGAGGTCTATGTGAGTGTTTATTTTCTTCAGGTCCTCGCGTTTCTTGCTGCGCCTTATGTAAGTGATATGGCTGCCAAATGCGCCAACCTTATCGTCGGGTACAATCATTATCAGATGAATGTCTGGCAGCACAGCCTTGGCCAGTCTTGGACAATAGTTGCGTGCTATCTCTCCAAAACCATTAAAGTCGTTAAGATGTGAGAAGTCTACCAATACGTTTTTCATCTTCTTATAAATCTACTTTTAAATATCGGTTCTAGGAAGCTCTAGGAATCCTAGGAAATTCTAGGAGTCCTAGGAAACTACTGAAAGTCTTTATACGATTTCTCCAAATCAAGATAGTGGAAGTTGTGCTGACGCTTGTCGGCATCCTTTGGTATGGTCATGTAGTCGCCATACTTATTCTTCAGATAAGTGTCGTATTGCTCTACACCTTTCACGCTCTCGCCCTCGAAAATATAGTCTTTCGCCTTGCCGAGAATACGCTTGTCCATTGCACCGCGTCGTCCGTCGTCATAGTCGGCAACGTTTATTGCCTGTTCGTAGTCATACTTCCTTAGCAAAGTCCTTATTTTCTTTTGCACACCCTGCAGTGTATAAAGCTTTCTGCACAGCAGCGGAATCCAGCTTGATGGTCCTTTGCCGTGCTTGTATGGGTCGCGGTGCAGCAGGTAGAGCACTCGTTTCCAATATTCGTATTTTGCAAAGTGCATCACTCTGTTGATGCACTCCTGCGGAACGGCGTCAATAGGGAACACGTCGATATATATTCCCCCAAGATATTTCAAGTGCATGCGCTCAATGAGCGTTGTTGAGGCGTCCTGTATCTTTGCAAATGGCAAAGGGTAAGATGCGTCGGTCTCTGCCGCCACCACCTCGTATGGCTGTGGCATCCACTCGGCAGCATGCTCCATTAGTTTGTCGTAGTCAGGTCTTGGCATTGCTATGTCAAGGTCGTCGTCCCAAGGTATGAATCCCTTGTGGCGTATTGCGCCCAGCATGGTGCCTGCCCAGATGTAGTAGCGCAGGTTATGCTCCTTGCATACCTTATCAACAGCGAGTAATATCTTTAGAATCTTGCTGTGAACTTTCTCAACATCGTATTCTGCCATGTCCGTGATTTAATATAATTCGGCCGGAATAAGTTCCTTGGCGCGTTCAAAATCCTCAGGAGTATCCAGTTCTATTGAGAAACAATCTGTAGTGTCCACCACCTTAAACTGGTGTCCCTGTCCTATCAGTCGTTCAAAGGCGCACTCATAGAATATGTTTATCAGTCCCTCCTTCTCAATCATAAGGTCAAGCTCGTCACACAGTGCATCCATATAACTTGCTGTCATCTTCTCTATGCCCACGCTCTCGCCAATGGCATCAGCAGGGTTGCAGGTCTTGTTCAGTTCGGTGATGCGTCCGTTTTCGTCAATGATAACCTTTATCTCCTCCTCACCCAGTTCATGACGCTGCATGGCCAGTGCTGATTCCTGCTGTTGTCCAATGCGCTTTACTGCCTTTGGGTCGCATAGGATATCGCTGTCCATGAGCAGCACATCCTTGCCTTTAAGCAGTTTGCTTGCCATCCAGAGTGAGTATATGTTATTATTGTTCTCGTAGTCAGTATTATCCAAGAAAGTAATCTTTACATTAGGATAATGCTCTGTGAGGAACTCGCGTATCATGTTGGCGCGATAGCCTGTCACCACAACCAGCTCACTGCATCCCGCATCATTGAGCATAGCATCGGCGATGCGCTCCAGAAGAGTGCGTCCGCCCACTTCGAGCAAGCACTTTGGACATATGTCTGTCAGTGGGCGCAGACGTTTTGCCATTCCAGCGGCAAGTATTACTCCTATCATCTTGCGTTGGCTATTTTCAGTATCACGTCGCAAACCTTGCGGTTCTGCTCAGCTCTTCCCAGTGTTATGCGCATGTGAGTGTCGATGCCAGGCTCGTTCATGAACTTCACCTTGTAGCTCTCGCTTGCAAACTCAGCCTGCAAAGCCTCTTTCAGTTCGATAGGATATTTTATAAGTATGAAGTTGGCGCGGCTCTCATAAACCTTGAAGCCTTCCAGTGCTCCTACTTCCTCTGTGTACATGTCGCGTCCCTGCTGCATCACGTCAGCAATCTTGCGGTAGTGGTCGTCGCTCTTCAGCGCAGCTATTGCCACCTCCTCTGACAGACGGTCGTAGCCCAGATACATGTTTGCATATCTTGCAAAGCGCTCCATCTCCTCACCCTTGCCAATGAAACCGAAGCCCATGCGCAGTCCTGGCAGTCCGTAGAACTTAGACAGTGTGCGGCATACCACGATGTTTGGATGCTTCTCAATGAGTTTCTTGATATATGATGCGTCGTTAGACACAAAAGAAGCATAAGCCTCGTCAACCAGCAGTATGGTGCTTTGTGGAATCATCTCCACCAGTTTCTCCATCTCCTCAACAGAGAGCCAGTTGCCGGTAGGGTTGTTAGGCGATGCCACCAGCAGAATCTTTGGCTGAATGTCGTCAATCATCTGCTTCAGACCCTCAAAGTCATAGCGGAAGGTGTTGCCCTCCTCATTTACAGGATATTGCAGTGTGGTTCCAGCCACCTCATCAGCAATAGCCTTGTAGTACCACCATGAGTATTTTGGTATCAGCATTGTCTTTGAGCCTCCTTCTGTGAGGAAGAAATGCACAGTCTTCTTCAGCAGGTCCTCAGCGCCGTAGCCCAGCACTACCTGCTTTTCGTCTATGCCATAAAGTTCTGACAAGTATACAGAGAAGATGCTCTTCTTGCCCTCGTCATATATTCTTGTATAGAAACAGAGTTTCTTGAGGTCAAAGTCCTTAATTGCGGCAACAACCTCAGGTGATGGTTCGAAATTGAATTCGTTTCGATCGAGATAATTCATTTCCTTATGCATAATGATTATATTATTTGACTGCAAAGTTAACAAATTTATTTAAAAATGTGTTGTATTTATTAATTATTTATACCTTTGCATCAGTATAATACACAGCTTGATTGATGACAGAAAATAAAATCATAGGATTTGACGCCAAGCGTATTGTTCGCAACGGCACAGGATTGGGCGGTTATGGTCGCACATTGGTCAACGACCTTATCCGTCGTAACAGTGGCGATATGGAGCTGTTGCTCTATGCTCCAGATATGGGCCGCGACCACCTTCGCCAGCAGATAATCCAAGACCCTCATGCCCGTTTTGTCTATCCTAAGAGAAACCCTTGCCGCCTTAGCCGCGACCTGTGGCGAGTAAAGGGCATTGTGTCTCAGCTCAAGGCCGATGGCGTTCAACTTTTCCATGGTCTTACGGGCGAGTTGCCATTGGGCATCAAGAAGAGTGGCATCAAGACTGTTGTCACCATCCACGACCTTATTTTCATGCGTCATCCTGAGTATTATAACTGGTTGGATGTAAAGATTTACGAATGGAAGTTCCGCCAGACGCTTAAGGAGGCCGACCGTATTATAGCCATCTCCGAATGTACTAAGCGCGACATCATTGAACTGGGTGGCATCAGCGGCGACAATATCGATGTTATCTATCAGAGTTGTAATCCGCGATTCCTCAACGCTCAACGCTCAACGCTCAACGCTCAACCTTCAACGTTCAACCTCCCCCGCCGCTATATGCTAAGCGTGGGCACCATCGAGGAGCGTAAGAACCTTATGCTTGCCTTGCGTTCGCTTGCCCATTTGCCTGAGGACATCCATTTGGTGGCAGTTGGCAAGCAAACAAAGTATGCCTCACAGGTTGAGGCTGAGGCAGAAAAGTTGGGGTTGAAGCATCGTCTGCACATGCTCAGTGGAGTCAGCGATGCCGATCTACAGGCTATCTATAGCCATGCCGAGGTGTTTGTCTATCCTTCTCGCTACGAGGGCTTTGGCATCCCTATCATCGAAGCCATCTTCAGTGGTTTGCCCGTAGTGGCCTGCACCGGTTCTTGCCTTGAAGAAGCCGGCGGTCCTGATTGTCTCTATGTCCATCCCGACGATGTCGAGGGCTTTGCCCAATGCGTCAGTCGCATGCTTGCTGGTTCTCCAGAGCGTGATGGCCGCATCCGTGCCAGTATGGAATACGTTCAGCGCTTCCGTGGAACCGATGTGGCTGGACAGGTAATGGAGGTTTATAATAGGTTATAGTTTTTTCTAGATGTTCTAGGCCCTCTAGATCTTCTAGATATTCTAGATCTTCTAGGGTTTCTAGATTTTCTAGTTCCTCTAGAACTTCTAGCTCCCTCCCACGCCCAAATCAGTATTATCTATCAGCACCTCAATCTTTGGATTATCTTTTATCTTCGGATAAACCTCATTGGCAAACCATTTTGCCAATTCTTCATCACGCTTTACGGGTGTGCTGTTGTTGCAAAACACGTTCACACTAAAATACTCAAAGAGTCTGTCGGCAGTGGCTATGTCTGCAAGTATGCGCTCACGCGTCTCCCTCTCGGTGCAGCACAATAGGCATACACCATGAAACTTCTCCGCAATCTGCTCAGGTGTGACGCTCGCCGTCATTCCCTTGTTCCATTGCTGTCGCAAAGCCCCATCAAAGGTTTCCACACCACAGCGAAACTTCACTGTTATGCCTGGAAACAGATTTGCAAAGGCATCAAGACGGTTGCGGTACATATAGTGGGCTTCAAACCACAGCGTATGTATCTTTTTCTCTTCTGCCACCCGCCTAATCATTTCTATCGTTTTCTTGTCCAGCTCCATTGCCGAACCGGAGTTTATCACGTCAAGCACCCCATAACGGCCCGTAACCCTGCTGAGCACCTCGCTGTTCACGGCAAAAGGGTTATCACTCACGTCCTCGTGATAGTCGCAGAACGTGCAGCGTCGCCACTTGCATCCAGAGCCTTGCAACAGCACAAACTCGCGTGGCATCTTCGTGTGTATCAATGAATAGCGTTGCATATTTATAGTTTCCATGTTAGTCCTAACTTCACTTCAAATGTCTTTGCAGTCACATCGTCATGGTACTTATAGTCAGTATGGCGAAGGTAATAAGAGGCGGCAAGGTCAACAGCAATCTGTTCGCTGAGAGCCACACTCATCTTAGGACTCAACACGAGCAACTGTGCATTGCTCCTATCGCCCTGTGCGTTGAGATACAAAGGATTGGTATTCTCCAAGTCCTTGCCCTCATACCCTTTCCAAGTGAATATACGATAATAGTCAGCATCGATGAGCACAGTGCCAAAGCGTCCCAACTGCATCAGCGTGTTTACCCTTGCACTATATCCACTGCCCAGATTATAGTCGCGGTCAATCACATTGTAATAATCACTCTGCGAACCGCCCAGCAATATGCCGCTCAGGAATATCCGCTGTTCAAGTCTTTTCATATCACCCAGCTCAGGAAAGCGGAATATGATGCCCGGGCCCACCGATGCTGCCTCTGATATGCGGTATGGCATCAGTCGGCTGCCGTCTTTCACTGGTTGCGAGTCGTAGTAATTGAAATGCTGGAACACACCAAACTCTGCCTGCAACTGATCACCAGTGTTCAGAGGCATTCCCCATAGGCGTCCCATCAGGCTAATGCGGTTTATCAGCGGTTGGTTACTGCTCATACCAACCGACACGTTTGCCGTGAAATAGTCGTATGGCTTGTTCTGCTCTTTATCAAATGGCTGACCGTAAGTGAGGTCAAGGTTTAAATAAGGATTGTGCTCCCCTCTGAACAGCGAGTTGTTGTCTGCCAGATAGCGGTCGCCCACACCTATTTTGAACTCCAGTGGCAACTGCTGGTAGTCATGATACTTGCCATTGCTCCTCACTCGCCATGCCTCTCCGCTTATTATACGGTTGAGTCCGCGCACCGGACAAATCACCGTGCCCAGAAACTCGCGCCAGAAGCGTGGCCATCCGCGCTTGCTGTCATCAAGCACCAGTGCCGACAGTCGGTTGGTCACCTCGCCAATGGCAATACCTCCCATCGTGGTCGCAATAAAATCATTCATGGCAGGCGGCTCATTCTCACAAACAATCTCCCACATCAAACTACCTCCCGCAGCATATGGCACCGATTGCCAGAAGTTCAGTCCATTGGTGCGCGCGGCATTGAAATATAGTCCGCCGTGATACGGGTGCGCAAAGAGATTAGTTGAAAACTGGTCGTTGTCCCACACAAAACCATTCTTGAAGTTATGTGCCACCGTCTTTCCGCTTATTCTTGCAAACTCAGCATTCAGAACAAACCTGTCGAATGCCCACACCCCAGCATTAATGCCAAAGGTCTCGATGGCGGCGGAGAGGAACCTATTGTTAGTTGACGAGTTGACGAGTTGACGAGTTGACAAGTTGACAAGTTGCTTGCATCTGAAGGTAATGGCCTTTGACTCCCTTTGACTCCCTTTAACTCCCTTTAACTCCTTAACTCCTTGTGTAATGTTTTCACTCCTCAAACTATTATACCTAAGCGTCAGTCCAGCCTCAAATATCGGGCGCTGGTGATAGCGGTGCGAGTGATAATGATAACGTGTGTCAGCATAGCCCACAGAAGCAAATGCCCCAACGGTTTTGTTTATCTGATAGTCAAGATTCAGTCTTGCCTGCAACGAGTAAAGTCGTTCGGGCTTATTGGCCGTGTTATGCTCAAATGTCTCTATGTGATAGAAACCCACATCACCGCTTATGGTCAGCTTCGGAGTAAGTTGGAAATACTGTCCTATGCGATAGAACAGAGCCCCTGAGAACTTCTCATCCAGTCCCATGTAGTGAGTGCCCACACCCAATATATTATATGTTGAGCGGTTTCGGAAACGCAGTGCCAGGTTTCCTTTCGTCAGATTACCCGCATACGCCATCAAGTCTATTTTGGTCTTTGGATTAACGTTCACCAGTCCAATCTTATGACAGATGGTGTCGCGACTATAGTTTACCAGTCCAATCTGTACACCGCGCGGATGACTCTGACACACGTTTATCAGTCCTATCTGCGAACCATTCAAAGTGTCGGCATAATTATAAGGCGCCACCTGCAATCCACGCATATACGCCTCACTCACGTTTGCCACACCAGCCACCTGTATGCCTCGCTTCACACCCATCGATATGTTTGTCAACGCACTAAGCTGCACACCTCGCATAGGCGTACTGCTCACATTGCTCAGTCCTGCCAGCTGCACACCATTCATCCTTCGCGCAATGTTTGATATTCCCGACACCTGCACGCCACGCATGCTGCCGTTAGTGCCGTTGAGAAATCCTGCCACCTGCACACCAAAAGCATCACCATGACTGAATGCCGCCAAACCGCCTATGTTCACGCCACGCATCTCCTTTCTTGCTACGCTTGAGAACACACTTGTCTGCACCCCATGCAGAGTGTCAACATTTCCAAATAGACCTAAATTGAAATGACTCATCAACAGTGAGTCTGCCGAGCGATGGTTCACCCCCACCGCCACATTAGGCGCCTTCCTCTTCTTCGTCTCTGCCATAGTGCCCACAGAGACAAGCAAGAGCATAGTCAAAATAAGTAATATAGTGTTTTTTCTCATCCCCTTCTCCTTATCATCGCCACCACAGCATAAGCCATAGGAGTACCAAGAGTTGTCTCTATCAGCAGTTTTGAGCAATACTGGAATGCCATCATGAGCAGCAGCTCACGTGTTGACACCACACCCAGAAAGGCTATCAGCACAAAGGGCAGTGTGTCGAACACATAACCCACCATCGACGAGCCGATGGTGCGCACCCACATCCTGCGTCCCTTCATTTTTATCTTTATCTTCTCCATCACCCAAGCATTGCTCAGTTCGCCTAAAAGAAATCCCGCCAGCGAAGCAATCACGATGCGCGGCACATAGGTGAACACATGGTTGTAAGCCTCTGCTGTGCCCTCCAGATAGTCTGGCGACGGCAGCCACACACCTATCTGCGTACATATCACCATGGCTATGTTGCAGAAGAATGTGGTCCAGATAACTCGCTTAGCCATCTTAAATCCCCATATCTCCGTGAGCACATCTCCCAGCATGTATGCAAAGGGAAAGGTTATTGTACCAGCGTCGAAGTAAAAGAGACCAAACAGTCCAATCACTTTCACCGCCATAATGTTTGAAACCAGATACAGCGTCACGAACAGCGCCGTGACAATCATGAGCGCCATTCCGCCCTCTGCTCGGTTTTTAAAAGGGTTTTCCGATACCTTGTTCATATATGTTTTTTTTAAAGTTGACGAGTTGGTTCCTTCAGTTGACGAGTTGACAAGTTAACGAGTTATTTGCACTTGAAGGTAATGGCCTTTGACTCCCTTTAACTCCCTTTAACTCCTGATTACTTAATTCAGTTGATGAGTTGAAGTTGTCCTAGGTCCTCCTAGCTATACCCTCTTCCTAAAACTCCAATAATACATTGCTCCCACCAGCGTCAGCGTAATGGGGTAGGTGAACCATACGCCTGGCAGACCGAAGCCCAGTTTGATGCCCAACAGCCAGCTCAGCGGTATCGACACCAGCACATAACTGATGAATGCCGATATCACCATCGGCCGCACGTAACTTATTCCCCTCAGCGCATTGGCGTAAGTACATTGCAGTCCGTCGCCAAACTGATACAATATCAGCGGAATCACCGTCTGCGCCACCAGCGTACACACCTCCGCGTCGTTGGTAAACAGCAGACTGATATCGTTGCGCAGCAGGAATATCGGCACCGACACCACTGCCGCTATCAGCAGAATTATGTGGAAGCCCGCCTTCGCCGTTTCCCTCACCTCCTGCATGTCACCCTGACCGTGGAAGTGGCTCACCCTCACCGCCACCGCAGCCGCCATACCGTAGTACACCATGTAAAACAGTTGCGATACGGTGAGCATTATCTGGTGTGCGGCAAGCGCCGTTGTGCCTATCCATCCCACAAACAGCGACATTACCGAGAAAGCAGCCGTCTCCATGCCCATCTGCACAGCCAATGGCCATCCCAAAGAGTTCAGTCGTCCGAAGTCCTTCCTGTTTATTCGTCCCTTGCGATAACCCTCGCTATATATCCTATATCTCTTGTGCCAGAAGAATATCGCAGCCATCACCAGTAGCATCACCACTCTCGACACCGCCGTTGCTATACCCGCACCCAGCAGTCCCAGTTCAGGCAGTCCCAGCTTTCCGAATATCAGCAGATAGTTGCCAATGATGTTCAGCATGTTACCACCCAGAAACACATACATCGGCACCTTCGTGTCGCTCACAGCATCATAAAACTGCTTGAACACATTCAGCCAGCACACAAACGGCACCGACAACAGGTTAACCAGCAGATAAGGTCTCATCAGCGGAATCAGCTCATCTGGCTGTCCCATGCGGTCAACAAACATATACAGCAGCACCATCGGCACCACCACTATCAGTGCCATCACCGTGTTTGCCACCATGCCGTTGCGCACCACGCCGCCAATCTTATCCATCTCGCCGCGCCCAAACAGATTGCCCACCATCGGCGTCAGTCCGTATGAGAATCCCATGGCAAAGATAACCACCAGTATCACCATCGAGTTTACAAAACTCGCCGCCGCCAGCTCCTCCATGCTGTGCTGTCCCACCATCAGTGTGTCGGCAAAGCTCAGAATGATATTACCCACCTGTCCTATGACGATAGGCACACCCAACTTTGTCAGTGCTCCATAGTGATGTCTGTATCTCTCTAACATAATATTGCTTTTCGGGTACAAAGATACATATTTAAATGAAGAATTAAGAATTAAGAATGAAGAATTAAGAGTGAAGACTGCAAAGCTGATGAGCGAATGCGAATAATGAAGAATGAAGAATTTGCTGCCGCGGTTGCGTATGTGAAGTAATTCTTCACTCTTAATTAACTGCGGTAGCAAATTCTTCATTCTTCACTCTTCATTCTTCATTTAAACAGTTCTTCATTTTAATAGTTCTTCACTCTTAATTAACTGCGGTAGCAAATTATTCGCATTCGCTCATCAGCTACGCAGTCTTCATTATTCGCCTCCGCTCATCAACTCGTCTTCATTCTTCATTTAAACAGTTCTTCATTTTAATAGTTCTCCACTCTTAATTAACTGCGGTAGCAAATTCTTCATTCTTCATTCTTCATTTTAATAGTTCTTCATTCTTCATTCTTCATTTTTATACTTATCTTTGCACCCAAATCCAACAAAATCAATAAATTAACACAGTATGAAAAAGATTATTATGGCGGCGTGCGCTGCCACAATGCTCGTGGGCTGTACTGCAGAAAAGAGCAGCAACCCATTCTTGAGCGAGTACGACACACCGTTTGGCGTACCACCATTTGAGCAAATCAAACCAGAGCACTACAAGCCAGCTTTTGAGCAAGGCATGAAAGAGCAGATGGCAGAGATTGATGCTATAGTAAACAATCCAGAGGCACCAACCTTCGAGAACACTATCGTGGCTCTCGACCAGAGCGGTCAGCTGCTCAACAAGGTTAGCTACGTTTTCTTCGGACAGACCAATGCCAACACCAACGACTCTCTTCAGGCTCTCAGCCGTGAGATGTCACCACTGCTCAGCAAGCACGGCGACGACATCACCATGAACGCCGGACTCTTTGCCCGCGTAAAGGCCGTTAGAGAGAGTGCCGACACAGCCAACCTCGACAAGGAGCAGATGAAGTTGCTCGACGAGACATACAAGGACTTCGTGCGCAACGGTGCCAACCTCGACGCTGAAAAGCAGGAGCAACTGCGCAAACTCAACACCGAGATCTCTTCACTCCAGGTGCAGTTCGGTCAGAACATGCTGGCTGAGACCAACGCCTTCCGTCTCGTTATCGACAATGAGGCCGACCTCGCCGGTCTGCCAGCCAACCTCATCGCCTCTGCAGCCGAAGTGGCAAAGGCCGACAGCATGGAAGGCAAGTGGGTGTTCACACTCCACAACCCAAGCATCATGCCATTCCTTCAGTATGCCGACAACCGCGACCTGCGTGAGAAGATTCTCAAGGGCTACCTGAACCGTGGCAATAACGACAATGACAACGACAACAAGGAAATCATCCGCCAGCTCCTCAAGGCACGCGTAGAGAAGGCTAAGCTCATGGGCTACAACAACTATGCCGAGCTGGCTCTCGAAACACGTATGGCCAAGACTCCTGCTGCTGTTTACAACCTGCTCGACCAGGTATGGACACCAGCACTCCAGAAGGCAAAGGAAGAGCTCGCCGACATCCAGGCAGAGATACGCAAGGAAGGCAAGAACTTCACTGCTGAGGCTTGGGACTGGCGCTACTATGCCGACCGTGCAAAGCAGTCTAAGTTTGCTTTCGATGAGAACGAGATCCGCCCATACCTCAAGCTAGAGAATGTGCGCGACGGTATGTTCCTCCTCGCCAACAAGCTCTATGGCATCACCTTCACACCAATCGCCAACATCCCACTGCCACACCCAGATGCAGAGGCCTTCGAGTGCAAGGATACCTGTGGCACACACCTTGGCGTGCTCTACTTCGACTTCTTCCCACGTGCCAGCAAGCGTGGTGGTGCATGGTGCGGACGCTATCGCTCACAGACCTATGAGAACGGCGAGCGCAAGGCACCAGTTGTAACCATCGTTTGCAACTTCACCAAGCCAACAGAAGGTCAGCCAGCACTGCTCACAGCCGATGAGGCCAGCACCATGTTCCATGAGTTCGGTCATGGTCTGCACAGTCTCTTTGCCGATGTTCACTATACAGGTGTAGCAGGTGTGCCACGCGACTTCGTAGAGCTGCCATCACAGATCAACGAGCACTGGGTGTTCGAGCCAGAGATGCTCAACCTCTACGCTAAGCACTATGAGACAGGCGAGGTTATGCCAACCGAGCTCGTTAAGAAGCTCGAGGCTTGCGGCAAGTACGGTCAGGGCTTCTCTACAACCGAATATCTTGCAGCATCACTCCTGGATATGGACTTCCATATGCTCACCGAGATTGCCGACGATATGAACGTGATGGACTTCGAGGCAGAGATCCTGGGCAAGCGCAACCTCTTGAAGCAGATACCTTCTCGCTATCGCACCACCTACTTCAACCACACCATGGGCGGAGGCTACACAGCCGGCTACTACAGCTACCTGTGGGCAGAGGTTCTCGACAGCGATGCTTACGAGGCATTCAAGGAGACAGGCGACATCTTCAACAAGGAAGTAGCAGCCAAGTTCCGCAAGTACGTCCTCACCCCTGGCGGCATCGACGATGCTATGCAGATGTACATCAACTTCCGTGGCAAGGAGCCGGGCATCGACCCACTGCTCAAGAACCGTGGATTGAAATAATAAACAGAAAAGCGTCGCAACTGCGGCGCTTTTTTGTTTGCGGATTATAGGGATCTTGCTTTGACATAAAAACAGATATCTCTAAGGATTAAGGGATTAAAGGGATCTTTCCAACATTCGTTCATCGTTCATCATTCAACGCTCATCGTTTATCGTTCATCTCTCATCCATTTTAAGGAGTTTTAAGGAGTTAGAAGGAGTTAGAAGGGAAGCCTCTCCCCCCGCCCTCTTCTTTCCTTCGACTAGCTCAGGATAGAAAGAGAGGGGGCTAAGCAAACCCTAATCTCTAATCTTTAATCCTTAATCCAACTCTTGGAGTTCAGGAGTTCAGGAGTGACGCTTCGCTTAGGAGTGTAGACGTATGCTTGGCATGCAAGTATTCCTTTCTAAGGATTTTAGGATTTTAAGGATTTCTAGAGTTTGTTCTTGTAGGGTGCGGATCAGCGTATCCGCCCGAAAACCTGTTAAATCAATCGGGCAGATACGCCGATCTGCCCCTACAGCAAGCAAACCCTCATCCCTAATCTTTAATCCTTAATCTACCTTGGGTTCTCAGTTCCCTTCCCTTCGGGAGGGGCTAGGGGTAGGTTCCAATCTCCTTTACCTTCTTCTATCTTCTCTGTTTCCTCCCCCAAGGGGGAGGCTAGGAGGGGGCTTCAGTTCCCTTCCCTTTCCTGTCCTGAGTTTTGTCGAAGGAGGGAGAGGCTAAGGCTCCTCACCACCTCCTCCAACGAGCAGCAGACCTCATCAAACAATTTGTACATCAGCTCAGGCTCCTGTCGCTCTGGGATATATGCTATTGTTCTCTTTCCACGCCCAGCAAACCATCCCGCCTCCGTGTGCGCACTCCGTCCGCAAGGCAGCACCAGCACACACGTGTCGCAAGCCTCCATCGCCTCTATGTCGTTCTTAAACTGTCGTTCTGCCTTCTCGTGGTGTAACATGTCGCGATACTTCTCTGGCGACCACTCCATATAGTCCTCGTCCACGCCGCTCCATTTAAAGCCCTCGTCCCCCGATGGCGGATTGCGAAAGTCATACACATCATGTCCTGCCTCTCTCAGCTTCTCCACCACCTCTGGGTAATAACTATTGCGCCAGCTGCTGGCCACATATATTTTATGTTTCATAACTCTTTTTTATATATGGCAAAAATACAAAATATCTGATAAAGGGCAAAAGAAAAGCGGGATATTTCTATTCCGCTTTTGTGGTTCTTTTTTGCAACTCTTCAAATGTTGTGTCAATGAAAGAATAAGATTTCATATCAGAGGTATCAATCTTATGCCAATCATCAAATAGCCTCCTATTGAATCTCAGGTGGAAAGCCAAACGAATATCATCAACCTTCTCCTTTACATCTTCCAATTGTTTGGCTTCACTGCCTGTTATTGTTCTAATATTTACTATTTCATAAACATCTCGTATTCCTTTTCCCTCGAAATATGGGATAAAGAAATGTAGATTATGCAAAGCAATGGTTGTTGGGAACTGTGCTCCTGTATAATACAATTCAGCCTTCCCCTCTTCAAAATTACTGTAGTAGTCTTTCCTTGGACTTGGCTTTACTATTCCTATAAGCACCCTGTCGCCAACCTCAATGATAGCACCCTTTTGCGGTATAACCTTAGATATTGTTCTTGCAGCCCTTGTCTCTATTAATTCCTTGATGAAGTTTTCAAGCAAAACCCTATTCTGCTCATCCTTAGGACGTAGAGGGAAAGCACCAATATTTACATCTTTGATTGTATTGTAGAATTTAGCCACCTCAACATCTGTCTTCTCTCCAGCTCCAGGGAACAAGATATAACCTCCAATAACTTCCTTTTTCAGTATTTCCTTGCCATATTCCTTATAATATATAGCATCACGGTATCGGTGCATTTGGTTTATTGCATCATCGGGTGGAGTGTCAACATTATTCACCCTGCTGTCAATTCTGTATTTCGCATCAAAGAGATAAGTCATCTTCATGCCCTTTTGCACATCATCTTTCGTCAGTTGCAATACGATATCTGGTTTTTGCGGAACAGTCGGTACATACAGATTGCCTATGCCATGAACATTGTCTTTCTCCGTGTGTTTAGGATTATACACTAGTTCAGCCAACTCCACACCATCTTTTCTGAACAGTATCCGTGAGTGTTCTCCCTTGCCAAGTTCCCAAGTGAAAGCACCGTTCATCTCCATTCGGTTTCTATGCTCCACATCATCACTGCTCAGTCCCAACTGTTCCTTAACAATATGGCTTACTTCAATAAAGCACCATATCTCATAAAGAGTAGCAATATCTTTCGTGTGCAAACGGTATACACCATCATTAAGCGAATAAGCTCTTCTCAACAGATTCCATGTTCTATACACCTGACTATAACCAGTTGCCCTTTGCAGTATTAAACTTTCCTGATTCAGACCCTTAAACGCTCCTACAGTCCTGAAGAAAGGATTTCTCTTAAGATGCTTCAATGTGTCAAGCATATCCTGCATCTCCATCTTCATTGTTTTTGCAGTGCTGTCTAAGTTTTCTATACGCCTTTTAAGATTATCATACTTCTCTGTTATCTGCCCAAGCGCATATTTCAGGAAACGGTTTTCCTGTGTGTCGTTCGACTGTATCTGTTCTTCCACTCTATACAGTCGGGCTGGTTCTTTCCTGTGTTCCGCCAGCTCGTTTTCAATGCTTGCCGGAACACGCTTCAGCTTGTCAGCTCTAAGATACACCTCATACCCATGCAACCTATGGCGTGGGCGTTCTATGATATTCCTGCAAGCCTTTATGAATTTGGTCTGTTCTCCCTTAAACACATTCCACCATATCAGTTCTGGCGTCTCTCCACTCTCATCTGGTGTAAAACCATGGAATGTGCGTTTTAGGAAGTCAAGCGAAAGCATCTTGTATTCCTGCTCTATATCCTCAATTATCTTCTTCCAATGCTCGTGATAATTCAGTTTTGTGCTCAGCACCTCATAACAGAATGTAAACCGCTTTGTGCCTGTGGTTGTCTCGTATATGATGTTCAGTTCGCTTTTGCCTATCTCGTTGCCATAGTTAAGGAAACCTGCAAGTATATGTCCTCTGAACGAGAAACGCTCATTGTCCTTTTGCAGTATTGAACCAAACTGTGCGTTCTTCACATAAGAGTTAAACTGCACCCAAACAGGATAGTCTGCATTGTCAAAGAAAACAGCCGGGGCCTTTTCCCCTTTTTCTATTACTTCTTCGTTTCTCTCTACCGCCACAACACCCTCCGACCACGTGTAAGTGGAAAGCAAGTTCTCTTCGCCCACATTCCTTGCAGCCTTATTCCAAATGTCGTTGAACTTCGTGCATTCAACATACAATGTGAAATCCTCGTGTTGTATGGTTAGTAAGTCCATTGTCAACCTTTATTATCTAACAATACCCATTTACCATGTTTTCTGCCACCTTCACGAATAATAAGCTTCATTTCCATAAGCCTTTTTATGTATTTTCGTATCTGCCTGTCTGAAAGACCTATATTTGTCGCCATCTCACTGATTGTCGTTTCAGGTTTTTTTGAAATCATGCTACATATCATTTGCTGAACTTTCCTAAATTCTTTCTTTGACTCTTCCCTTTCTTTTAGGAACTCTTCTCCCTCTTTTAGGAACTCTCCTCCCTCTTTTAGGAACTCTCCTCCTTCTTTTAGGAACTCTTCTCCTTTCTTTTTGGCAGTACGCCAAATGATGGTTCTGAATTGGTTTGCTGATTCTTCATTTACAAAGTCAATAGCCACATTCTCTTTCATAACGCGGATAATGCCTGAGCCAAGTCCTCGGTAAATCATGGTCTTTCCTGCTAAAGAGGCCATCAACGGATTTCTCTGCCTTGATACACCTAACTTTATATCTTTTACTTCAAGTCCACCAAACAGACATCCTGGGTTTATGATTTCTATCCGATTGTCAAATACCAACAATCTGATAGCTGCTGCATGAAGTAAATCTATATGTACAAATGCATTCTGCAACAGTTCCTCTAATACAACTTCCGGTATTTCAAGAATTCCTACTTTATTAAAATTCTGTCCCTTTTGTTCATGACGTAATACTGATTTTAAGAAAGTCATGCTTTCACGGAACATCCAAGGGATAGTTCCGCAAATATCCCTGCTATCAATATACGAAGTATCCCCAATGGTATTTCCTGCAAACACAACAGCCTTTACCATAAACGAACGTTCGTATTGTACAGGATTTTTCCCGAAAAACAACATTCCAGCACGAGTCACTTCACCACTTTGAGCAATAATGCCCAACGAACGAAGCATACTATCCAGTGGTTGGTCGAAGTCCTCAATATCACGGTTATATACACTCTTGAAATACTCCTTTAGGTATATGATTTCCAAGTCGTTGACAGAGGTATTCTTGATTATGTCATCTTCTGGCCTATAAGTTCCTGACGATTGGAACAATGCCAATATCTCCGCATTTTCAGTTATTCGTCGTTTGTCGGCTCCTTGTTTCACCCATATCTCACCTTGCAGATTCTTGTATGGTTTATTGCGGCCTTCAGCAATTGTACAAACTAAGAAATGTTTATCGTCAGCCTTTACAACTTCAGTCTCAATGTAGATTGTAGGTCTTACTTGTTCTTGAGCGGTATTGCCAAGTTCACGAGTAGTCTGTTGAATCTGTTCGTATGACAAACCCAATAAATGCCCTGTTTTATCTTCAACACCAAATAATATTGCACCACCACGTGAATTTGCAAAAGCAATCAGTTCCTTGGCAATTTCCTTTTGTGTAGTAAATATTGACTTAAATTGGATGCGGGTAGTTTCACCACACAAACATTTTTCCTTAAAATCTTTCTCGTTCATTGTACCCGGATTTATCTATTAACTCCAGAAACTTGTATAACCGCTGGTCTTTAGTCGTTTCTCCATTTCTTTTAGTTTTGCCAGTGAAATGGAATAAGCTTTTCCCTCCTCGTTCTTCGTTGCAGAATATTCTATATCTGATATAGTCTTCAATTGTTCGCTTATGGTTTCTCTCAGTTGTTCAAGCAGGTTGCCAATCTTTGTCTCATCTCCCTCAATGCGAGAAAGAATCTTCATGCTCGTTATTTCATCCAGTGCCCGTGCTATAATTTCTTTCTGAGCTATCTCACTGTCGTTCGCCTCCTTGTTGTATGGCAGATTGTTCACTACATACAGCAGAAACTCATTCCTTGTTCTATAAGCAACCTTAAACGGCGTGCCTTCAAGATTGGCGTTTATCACTTTAAGATAGTTGATGACCTTTTCACAAACATCCTTATTGTTCTTATATACGTCCATGCCCTCAACAGCTGTGCCAATCAGATTACCAGCCTCCAGCTTTCCTATCTTCTCATGCCTGTCAGTCAATCCTCCATACAAATCTACCTCATTCATTTCTATTGTCATTGCACGGTCAAGCACCTTACGGGAGAACGAGAATGTAGTCTCGTCCATGTTCACCGTTCCCACCACGATAAGGTTCTGCGGAATGCAAATGCCATCTTTATTAAAACGTGCCCTAATCTCGTCGTCATTAGTCAGTTTAGCTGTCAGGTCGAAGTACCATTGCTCATCGCATTTTTTTAGAATAGGGTCAGTGGTTATCACGCCATCCCCATCAGCCTTACGACTCTCCACCACACTCAGATATTCTGCAAAATACTGCTCCACAGGCGCCAGATTCATTTCGTCTAAGCAAAGGAAGTAAGGCACTTCAGGATTCTCCCATGCCTTAGCAACAAACTTCAAGAAGTCTCCTGCCTCAAACACAGGACTACCGCTCACACGGCTCACATATCCAATCAACTCACTTGAATCGTGCCAGTTCGGTTTCACTTGCACCATCTCGAAGTTCTTTGGTTTCTGAGCTTCATACTCCTCCGAACCCTCATCCCAACAAGCACGTGCCAACTCCCTTACAATCCTGCTCTTTCCTGTACCTGAGATACCTGCAAGAAGCAAGAAGGGTTTGGATTTGATGGCTGTTATATAAGGACGAAATGGGAAATCAACCAAATCAATTATAGGATTTACAATAGGATTCCTAGCAAAGTTATCAAAGAAAGCCTTCTTATCATTTCTATCCATATTACTAAATACAATATTTGGATTTACGTTTGTAACATTCAATTTACCATCTTTTGAAAAAGATAAAACACGCGAAAAATAGTTGATGTAATTCCTAATTATATCATCATTATTTTTTGCACTTTCATGAAAGCAATGCTCATAAGCATCTTTATAAGAACAATTAGGATTCTTTCGAGCAAACTCATATAACTCTTTAAGAAAATATGTAGGACATTCAATTTCTTGAAAACCATCTTTTCTTGTATAAGGATTAGGAATATAGTATCTCGGTAACCAAAAGAAAAGATAATTTTCAGCTTCGCTTTCATCTATATCATGGTCAAAACGAGGATAATAATATCCGTCTTCAGCTTCACAATACAACCCTAACTGACAAGCCAATTGATATGGAGTTCTAAAGAAATCTCCGCCCCATCTGTTTTCCATATAACTACGGAATACATCTATAGGCATCTTAGTATGAGGAATAGAATTAACCAATTCCACAACTGTTTTTGGAGTCCCATTCCTCCATCTACATATTGCATCAGCCATATATTTCAAGATTTAAAAACGTTTTCACGATGAAATTTTAAATATGCTTTCCTCTTAGACGTCAACATCAAATCATTTGTATCATATGTAAAATCTATTCGGTTTTGATTAGCAGCAGAAAGCCATTCGGAAATAATAAGGTCCCCATTGTCACTAAAAGTAATAAAGCCTTTGTCAAAGAGTTTGTCAAATAAAGGTGATAACAGGAAACCATTTGAGACATCTACTTTTTCTTCTCTATTACATACAGCCCATGGCTTAATATGACTTGCAACAAGTAAACGTGCATCATCAATTTTAGAAAAAGGACAATGTCTAAATTCTGTAAAAAGCCCTTGACGATATTTTTCCTGTCCATCTCTTGAATGACGAGACTTCATGGCTTTTCTTTTACCATAATTCTTTGCCATGAATTGCTGTTCAGCCATTTGAGAAAAATCTGTGAAAAGTCTCCAATAAAAAATAATTTTTCCCGTTTCTTCTTGTTGTAGTTTCATAACTGACACATAAGAAACAAAAGGTAATGCTATATTTCTTATAATTTCATATGCACAATCTTTTTTTCTAGATATACTTTTTACGTATCCACGAGATCCTTCTATCTGCTTTTGATCACTGATTTGGAATTCCATAACATCAGGAAGCCCTTGCAACATTGTATTTCTTTGATACCAAAGACGTGACATGTTACTCTTTTTCCTTTGGCCTCTATATGCAATAGAAGGATGTAGATATTCATGTTGAATAGTCTGCATATATTGTAACAGATCTTCTTTTAAGACTATACAAGTAACCTCAAAGCCATCATTTAATGGATTTCCTGTATAGAACTCCCTCATATGTTCTTTAGAACCCATGTAGAACTTTGCTTCTCCATGCCCTTTACATGTTTTATTGTCATTTGCAACAAAAGAGTCTGGAACAGTTACTGAAATGTCGTAGACCTCTATAACTTGATATTCATTATCTGCGATCTTCATATTTATACACCATATTTAGTTATATCTATTTGTTTTAACAATGCCATAAGAACATCAACAACGATGCTGTTTCCAGCCTGTTTGTATGTCTCTGTATCAGAGACCACAATTTTAAACGAATCATCGAAGCCCATTAAACGCAAACACTCACGCGGTGTGAGTTTGCGGAACCATCCTTTGGATGTATCACATTTTACATTCTTACCTCTACGCAACACATGGTTCCCGTTCCCATCAGGAAAAATAGTTCTTTCTCCTACATTTGATGCTATGTAATATGATTCTTCCGCATCATTTATAAGATGTACTTTCTCCAAAAAATCATGTGGTTGGTTGTTTTCCTCCGTGAAAGGATGATATATAAAGTCACCATGCCAGTTGAATTGCTGATTTCTTTTTTGGCAAAGTTGAACCGTTCCGTTTATTTGAGTATAACTCTTTTTGTGATTGACACTTTCTGTTATAAAGTGGAATCCTTTTTCTTTTAGGAAATATTTGTCATCAATGATATCTTCAAGAAGATCGTATACCGTTTTAACCAGTTTAATAGGTGCAGGATACTTGAAATCTACTTCTTTCTTAAAACCAATGCAATATATTCTGTCACGACTTTGTGGTATACCATAATCTTTACTATTAAGTATCTGATAATACACCTGATAACCACAGTCCTTTTCAAAGGTGTTGTGAATGACATTCCAAGTATTGCCTTTGTCATGATAAAGCATACCTCGAACATTCTCAAAAATAAACACTTTTGGTTGGCATTCTATAACTACACGTGCAAATTCTCTAAATAGTGTACCTCTAGTATCCTCAAATCCTCCATGTTTACCTCGAAGAGAAAAAGCTTGGCAAGGAGCTCCACCTACAAAAAGATCAATCTTTCCCTTAAACGGCGTAGCATCAAATTCGTGTATGTCTTTATGCCATTGCTCTTCTGTAATATTGTAATTTGCGAAATAAGCCTTTTTACAATTCTTGTCAATATCTCCAGCAAATTGAATTTTGCAGTTCAATCCTAAACGATGGAAAGAATGCTCTATCGCGCCTATACCACTAAAAGATGTGCCAAGTCTTATAGTTCTTTTTGGATGAGAGAAAGACTTTGTCTGCCAATCGATACCACTGTTGTCAATATTGGCTTTGGTATTTTGTATATCTTGATATTTATTCTTCATCTACTCCGTATTTCGTAATATCTAGTTGTTTAAGTATCGCCATTAATACATCAACAACTATACTATTTCCTGCTTGCATGTATGCAGCAGTATTGGCTGACACAATTAGGAAATCGTCACGGAATCCCATAAGGCGGTGGCATTCTCTTGGTGTCAATTTCCGAATACCATTGATTCCTCTATCTTTTTTATAAGTAACGTAGTTGTCAACTCCAGCCCTGTGCATTTTATGCATGGAATGAAGTAAAGGACGTGCAATGTCAAGATCTGTTTTTGTTGAGGTCTTGAATGTCTTGGTTCCACTGGCCAAGACGTATTTTGCTACTTTCTCTGAAAGATAATATTTGTCCTCGACTTCCTTAACCTCAAAAACAAAATCATTAAATCGTTCTTGTTCTAATCCTTTTGCGAGCGCTTCTCTATGTTCTTCACTATTTGACAGATATTTATATCCGTCTGATTCCGAGAAATATTCAGTATCAGTATAGTCTTCCATAAAGTCATACATTCGATACTTTAATTGAATTGGAGCAGGATATTTGAAATTCGTTTTTCTTCGAAATCCTAAGCAGTATAGTCTTTCTCTTGTCTGAGGAACGCCATAATCTCTAGCGTTCAAAAGTTGATAATGGACATCATAGCCACAATAGTCCTCAAAAGTTTTCCTAATTACATCCCATGTACGTCCATTGTCATGCTTAAATAAGCCTTGAACATTTTCAAAGATAAAAACCTTTGGTTGACATTCTTTCACCACTCGTGCAAATTCTCTAAACAGTGTACCCCGCGTATCATTAAAACCTCTTTGATCTCCAACAATAGAGAATGCTTGACATGGTGCTCCACCGACGAATAGATCAATCTTTCCATTATATGGCTTGGCGTTGAAATCGTGTATATCTGTATGCCATTGTTCCTCATTAATCTTGTAATTAGCAAAGTATGTTTTCTTGCAGTTTGCATCTATATCACCAGCAAACATAATTTGACTATTAAGCCCTAATCTTTTAAATGCATATTCAATGGCACCAATGCCACTAAATGACGTGCCAAGTCTGATAATCCGTTCAGGATTAGAGAATTGCCGATCGATCCATAAAGGGCCATCGAAGTCTATATTCTCTTGTGTATTTTGTATATTTGTTATTTTTGTCATTCTAAATCACTTCACAACATCAAACTTCATGCTAAGAAATATGTTCATTTTCTCCGCAACGATACTACCTCTTATTTTGCAACGATGTCACCATGAAGTTCCTTGTTTATTTCTATCGAAAGCTTTTAAATATTTATCTCATTCTCTTTGAAGAAGTTGAATGCCTTATCCAAGATGATATGATTCCTTCGTCTCTTCTATGTATACATAAAAAGTCTGTGTTTATTGATCGTATCATATTAATTTCATTATCTTTTTGATTCACCCATTAACTTTTTCAAATTACTCACAAATTGTATTATAATTACCAACTAACTCAATATACATTAACCTTAAAATTGGTTATTATTTATAATCTATTGTATAAAGAGTTCCAATCCCCTTACAATAATCTTTGTTGTACTCTTTACAGGGCACATAGCAAAGTGCAACCTCTGGATGTTTTTGGAATGCCATATATACCCCTATAGCTGAAGGCTTTGGTCCAAAGGATGAAATAATTATGTTAAAATCAGACAAAGATGATATAACATTATTTATAGTTTGTTCTCCAAAGCCATCTCCATAACAATCTATTTCTACAGAAGAAACATCTAAGACCCCTACATTCTTACAAATTAATTCATGACGAGAGGATTCGTTTCTATTTGTATTACTAAATTGTTCTCCCTTTTGTATACACAACACAACCTTTTGAGGCTCGAACTTTGAAACAATCTGTCTTGTTCTTTCTTCATCATACCCTGTTATTATTACTACACATTGAGGTTTTCCAAATTCGATAATTCCTGAATGTTTTAGAAGAAGACGAGGCGAAAATGGCTCTTTGCTTAACCAAGTGTTATGATACGATTCGGGTTGATAATATCGTATTTTTACATGATTTGAACTTTGATTTAGAAAAAACAAAAGAGTCCATATTATATCTCTTGGCATTGTTGTTATGTCAATATGCACAATTTCATTTGAATTTAACTTCTTTATGCAAGAATTCAATTGTTCTCCATTTTCAGAAGGATCATCCTTCCAAATTACTTCTTTGTATGCTATTGACTGTTGAGTACAAATACTATTAATCTTGTCTATACAGTCAGAAATCTCAAATCCATTAATCGGATGTTCCTTTCTTAATGCGATTACTGTACTAATTTTTACATCGTCACAATCTTGTTTGAATCCTAACAAAGATCTGTCTTCCCAACTAGGGCATATGAATAAAATATTATTCTCCATAATCTAAAAATAATTGTTGAGGTTCATTTCTATCATCAAAAGAATCCATAGGAATTGGATGATTATTAAATGCCGCATTATACAAATCCGTTGTTTTAAGGGAAACTCGGGCATATTGTCCATGGGGATCCAAGCCAAAATTAGGGAATAACAATCTGTTTGGAACATAATACGTTTCTTGTTTTCCTTTATCTTTGGCAACACCTAATCGAGTATATAAATATTGTGCCCTTTGAGCGATTTTCAAAAGATGTATGATAGAAGCGTATTTTTCTGGATAAGATTCTACTTGTGATATAGAAAAAACTATAGCCCGTGGTTCTGAAATATTTAATTTCAGCCTTTTTGCAAACAGTTCCATTAGTTTCTTAAAAATGTTAAATATATGTTTGGCATCCTCTGCACTACAATCATTAACAACTTTGTCCAAGCCATTTTGCAAAGTTTCCCACAATCTTTGACTTCTTTCAATGATGATATTAGTTTGAATTTGTGGAGTAATGAATCTTATATTACTCTTTTCTGTATTCATTACACTATCATACATCCAGTAACAGGGATCCAACAAATTTCTAACCACACCAGTAGATATATCTACGATAGTTTCAAAACCTGAATATGGTGGTTTATTAGCTTTGTCCTTCCTATTACGGAAATAGATAGCTCGATGATACTTGTATACAAAATCATTTACGGACTTATTCTTATCCTCACCATATTTTTCAATTCCAATCTTCCTTGCTTCTTCTCGACATATTTCCAAGTCTTTTTCCATAGAAGAATTAATTGGGAAAAACACTTCCGCTGCATCAGATATACCAATACGTTGAAGTCTTTTTTCAATAATATGCTTAGATAACTTATAGAAATCTGTTTCTTCGTTTTGATACGCTTGTTCCATATCTACAGTAATGAAATCATGTCCTTCCAAAATTGAGCCACCCGTTGAGGTTATGTGTGTTGGTCTATCCACTTTTACTGTTGCCACTTTAAAACTAAAAAGAGAGTGGTCCCGATATGCAATCCAAGAGTTTAATGCCCTTATTTGGTATTCATTCATATCATGAGCATCATCAATCATCAACAGGAAATGCGTTTCGGACATTATGCTAATTTCCTTAATCATTTGTAGAAATGGCAAAACAGATGAGGAAAATGAAAGAGCATTTTCATAAAAGGAGTCAGAGTCAAATGCATTGACTTTCTTTTGAGTAGTAACCGCTTCTCGATTAACAAATTTCATTATTGCATTATAGAAAGACGAGGATGTCCTATCAAGTTGTACATCCCAAACATATTCTGTTTCATCATACAATTTCTTTTCAATTAAATTAGTTTCATTAACTATTTCTTCAATTCCATTAAGGGTTTTAGCAATTGAATAGAGAATTGACAACACTAGATAGTGTTCACTGATAATAGCCTTTTTATAATTATCTGGAATTAGCAAGTATTCCTTCTTCATAAAAAGAGGGGTGTTACAAGGAATATGAATCCCAATTTTCTCAAATGACACACCGCTTTTTTTCTTTCCAATCGCATATTTTATCGGAAATGAATTATATAACAATGCCATTGTCTTTCCAGATCCCCTCTCACCAATTAGAAAAATATTTTTCGTTGACTGTATAAATCTCGAAAAATTAAAGTCTTCAATATAATAGTCTATTATATCTTCAGGCCTTAAGTTATTCGCAGCCTCATATTCAAATGGATTCTTCATCATAGTTGTAACCTTTTTCTTTAATGAGCGTTTTTAAAGTGTTTTCATCAATACCAGGGTAACGAGATAAAATAATATCTTCTACCGATTCTGACAATATAGCATATTTGTCTCCTAATTCAATAGGAGGTATATCAATAATATCTTCACCTTTATAGCAAATATTGATTTTGGCTTCCGTCCGTTTAAATCGGTTTAATGACGGAGCATAGTATTTACAATATCGCCTCTCCGAATCTAACTTTACTATACGTTTATAAATGAAACCTAAAAGTTTCGCAAAAGTAATTTGTTTGACAGGCACCTCTATATTATAGGTAAGAGCAATTCTTCCATTTCCTTTATCAATATATACATTTGTTACAGAAGCATATTTGTGATATATAATAGAGTCTTCTTTTATTATAGGATTTGACCCATCTGTGTTCTCTGCTTTATTATATTTTAATATATAATCTGAAGTACGTTGTGGCCCTTCTGCTAATTCATCGGCAAAACGAAGGATGCTGGATAATTCTCTGAGCTTGATTTCTTTATCGTACAAACTATTTGTTTCCACTACTTCTATTAGGGTATCTTTATCCCCTTTCTTCGACTCTCCAGAGTGCGCTTTTACAATAGATAGCACTAATTTCCGTTCTTGAAATCTAGAAGAAACAGAGCCAACAATTTCATCATAAATATCTACTATTTTCTTTTCATGTCCATCACGACCATGAATATTTCCGCAATCGTGAAATAATATACATATACATAATAAATACAATTCAACAGCATTAAACGAATCAATCTCCTTGTCCAAAATTAGCCAAGCTTTCTTTAATACATCTTCGATATGCTTCTCAGAGTGATCGGTCAACCCTGATTCTACCATAGGGATAAACGAAAAGACTTGTTCTTCTAAATAAGTCCTTGCTGTGCAATATTGGTTATAATACTTTTCTGCCTCTCTACTATTAAATTCATTAGAGAGTTTATTGTGCATATATTCCTCCAATTTTGTTTCTATCCACATAATTTATTTATAATAGTGATAAGATTTTATTAAATACCGCTTTTGCCAATAGGGGTGGTACTGCATTCCCTATTTGCTGCTGTTTACTCATTAAACATCCTTCAAAAAGAAATGTATCAGGAAAACTTTGCAGACGTGCCGCCTCTCTTACAGACAAGCCCCTATCTTGGAATGGATGTATCAGCATATTCTTCCGATAATTCGATATAACTACTGATGGTTCATCTGCTCTCAATCGTCTATATATGCCACTATGGCAATTCTGCTTGTTTGCATAGTTTTGCATAAGGGCATCGGGTATAGCTGCCCAATTTTGACCTTGCTTTATATATGAATAACGCTCTATGACATAATCTGCGTTACGAGACACATAGTTTTGCCGGCTTCGCTTAGAACCTTTGCGCATCATTCGTGCATATTGACTTGCTTTGTTTGCTGGTAATTTGTATGACAATGTATCTACCTGCTGACCATTAGCCAAGTCAGGCAAATCACCTATTGCATCATTCACGGTTATCTTGGTGCCAAATGGTTCAGGATATTCAAACTTTATACCTAAACGGTTTCCAACCATAAAGAAACGATTCCTATGCTGAGGCACTCCATAATCAGATGCCCAAAGTATCTTAGGAAAAACTTCATATCCCATTCCCCTAAATCGTTCTTCAACTAAATGTTGAATTTTTCCTTCTTCAAAGTGGGCAAAGCCCTCTACGTTCTCAAATAAGAACCAATCTGGACGGATTTCGTGGACAAACCGCAGGAACTCTTCAAATAGAGAATTGTTGGGGTTGTCCATATTACGAGACATTGTATTTGAAAAAGAGAATCCCTGACATGGCGGGCCACCAAAAACAATCGAGACATGCTCATCGGCTTGTAAATAATCTTGAGGATTTATGTTGTGTATATCATCCTCCAATACAAGTGTGTTGGGGTGATTATGCCTATATGTAGCAGCTGCGCTCTTATCCTTTTCTACAGCAAACTTAACTTGAAAGCCTGCCATTTCCGCTCCCAAGCTTAGTCCTCCTGCACCACTAAATATATCTATTCCTAAAGGCATAATTTGTTATTTTTGAATTAACATCATCATACTAGCCCTCTTATTTCTACATCGTTCTCACATGACCCACTTAACCCCTCATAGGTGTATTTATATGCTTGATGGCCTTTCTTGGGGGTATTTGCGAATGTATATAACCGCATCTCTTGTTGGTACTCTAGATGCTCTTCCAGCATTTCATTCAGGTGCAAAAGAGTTTCTTTGCTATGGGTGGTCACAAACACTTGTTTGTCGGTTAGCTTTGCCATGGCAAATACGGCTTTCCACAGTTTCTTGTAAACAGAGTAATGCAAGCCGTTGTCAATCTCGTCGATAAGGAAGATGTTTACCATTGGATTGGCTGCACTTGCCACAATGCTCAGATAACGGCGGAGACCATCGCCCATCATGCTTAATGGCATCATACGATTCATGCCCTCAACGCCGATATATATGTCGTCAGTAAGTATCTCTATGCTGTTTATCTTGCTGTCGAACAGGTTCAGCAATTTCAATATCAATTCCTTCTGATTCCTCTTGAACAGCTCAGCCAGGTCGTTAGGCAGATTGCTAGTCATCAGGTCAGACGGTGTTAGCCATGCTCTCATTTTTTCAAGGTAGCCTTCGGCCTGCTTCCTGTTGACAACAAGTCCCTGCGGGTTTATCCGCAACCAGCTTTTATAGCTATGCTTAGAGTCGCCATCAGCAATGTCGAAGTACATCTCAAGCGTATTGACGTAGTGTATTGTGCCCATTTGGGGCTGTGGCTCATTTTTAGGTTCTGCCAGTTCGTCAAACACATAAGATAATGCCAACTTTAAATGGCGGGTGATTCCGTTGTCCTGTTCTGCTTTGATTTCAGGATGCACAGAACCGTCTAAACTATTAAAAAAATAGAGAATATCAATGAAATTGCTGAAAGGCTTGCGTGCTCGCATTGCATTAATCAACTGAGGCAAGTCTGGGTTAGACATGCCCATCAGCATAGCTATGGCTTCAAGCACAGTTGTCTTGCCGGAATTATTTTGTCCCAAAAAGACATTAACTCTCGAGAAGTCATCAATATCCAGATGTTCTATACCTCTGAAATTCGTTATTCTTAGATTCTTAATTCCGCACATATAATTCCAATGTAGTTTAATTTGCAAATATAGTCAGAAAAATCGAGATTAAAGAATGAATGTTGGATTTTTTGAAAGGAAAAAATTCGACTTATAGAGTCTTATGTGATTTGTAGATTCCCTCTCAGCCGTCTCTCGGCTGACTTTATGTGGGTTCACTCCTCCGCCGCCATCCAATGTTCCTCCTCTGGCAGTTTATAAATTATTGAGATATCCTTTAGGAATATGCGGTTAAGCGTGTGCTCCAGCGCAGTAAGCGTATGGTTGCGAACGGCAGGTTTCAGCTCACACTCCCACACCGTAATGCAGTGCCATCCCATCTGTGCCAGTTTCTGTTGTGTCTCCCTGTCACGCTCTATGTTTCTTGTTATCTTCCTCGTCCAATACTCCCTGTTGGTAGTTGGAATCCTGCAGCACTCCGAATTCTCAATATTGTAAATTCCCTCGCCATTCGGAGAGAGGGTAGGGATGAGGCTTACATTGTGACCATGCCAGAAGCATCCATTCACGAATATGCACGTCCTGTACTTCCTCAACACCAGGTCTGGGTGTCCCGGCAACCGCTTGTAATTCAACCGATACCTGAATCCTCTGCTCCACAGCCAACGGCGCACAATAATCTCAGGCTTAGTGTCTTTCGACCTTATCGCCGCCATGTTCTTGTGTCGCTGTTCCTTGGAGAGTTTATCCATGTTGTTATTCGTTTTTCCTTGTCTCACAAAGGTAGCCGAAATAAACCAAAGTGCCAAAAAATTATTTGGTTTTTTAGTTGACGAGGTGTTGAACGATTAACGTTGAACGATTAACGTTGAGCGATGAACGATGAGCGTTGAACGTTGAACGATGAATGTTGAACGATTAACAAACCCCTCCTAACCTCTCCTTACTCCTTCGACTAGCTCAGTACAGGAAAGGGGCGGAACACAGAATTATAATAATTTCTGTCCAAAAAATCCCTTAAATCCCAAAATCCTTAGAATAAGATTCGTTATTTTGTCAAAAAATTTCAAAAAAAAATCTGTAAAATTTTTGACAAAATTTTTTTTCATTCTAGAGAGAAATTTAGACTTTTGAGGCAGAAAAAATGGTCTTGAAAAGCAAAAAACACGACTTTATTTTTCAAAAACATAGGTTTTGGTCTCCGTTTTCTATGGTTTTGCGTTGCAAAACCTATCATCTTGGAAAGCAAAACCTATGCTTTTGGTCTGCAAAACGATAGGTTTTGGAAAATAAAAAGTGCAAAATTATTGCACACTTTTGGGTTTTTGACTATAAGGTTCTGAGGTTCAAGGTTTTAAGATTGCACACGATTTTCGGCGTTTTTTCGGGCAAAATATTTTTTTGTTCAGAATTCTCGAGTTTTGAGGGCGTTAATTGGGGATTTTGAAAAATTTTTGTCAAAAAATTTCGGAAAGTCTTTGTTCTGAGAATTGATGTTTTTCTGTTTTTTTTTTGGACAGAAATTATTATAATTAATATAATTCTGTGTCAGTTAGGCGGATTTGTAATCCTGTTACGTTCGTTCATCGCTCATCGCTCATCGTTCAACGCTCTAAGGATTTTAGGATTTAAAGGATTTCCATCCCCCTCTATCTCCCCCTTTCCAAGAGGGAGTACAATGGTGTTCCGCCCCTTAGTAAGGGGAGGTCAGGAGGGGATAGTTAATCGCTCATCGTTCATCGCTCGTCATCCCAAAGTCCTTCCCTTCAGGGGAGGATTTAGGAGAGGCTCATCCAATCATCATCATCACAACAGAGATGATGGTTACTATTTGGATGAAGCGGCGGAAGGCCTTCTCGGGGAACAGCTTCACTATGCGGATGCCAAGCCATGCACCAATGCCGATGACAGGGAGCATCAGAAGGTTGAGGGAGAAACTGTGCCACGAGATATTGTCCCATGCAAATATCTGGAGAGGTATCTTCAGCAAGTTTACAATAAGGAAGAACCATGCGTTGATTCCTATATACTCCATCTTGTCTTTGCGCATCGACAGCAGATAGACGGAGAGCACCGGTCCTGCTGCGTTGCCTATCATCGTGGTGAAACCGCCAAGCAGTCCGAAGATGGCTGAGTACCACCATTTCTTCATCCATCGGTTTTCCTTGCCAAACACCTCGCTCCATATCATCACACCCAGTGCCAGCGCCAGCGTCCAACCCATCAGTTGGCGGAACTCATTGGCTGGCACGAGCTTATCCACGAAGATGGCGAGAAAGAAGCCCACGATGGCCGTGGGCAACAGCTTCACCACCGTCTTCCAGTCGGCAATGCGCTTATAGTATGCCACCGCGATGATGTCGGCCATGCACAGCATGGGCAGTATGACACCTGTCGACTCCTTAGCGCCAAAGGCCATAGCCATATAGGGCACCACGAGTAGCATCATGCCCTGCACGCCCGTCTTCGACATGCCGATGCACAGGGCGGTTAGTGATAGTATCACCCATTGGAATAGGGTTGTTGGGTCGGTCATATTTTTAAGGAGTTAAGGGGGAAGCCTCTCCCCCCGCCCTCTCCTTGGAGAGGGAGCTCTTAATCTGTTTAAGGAGTTAAAGGAAGTTAGAGGAAGATAGAAGAAGATAGAGGACGTATGCTTGACATGCAAGTATTCCTTTCTAAGGATGTTGGGATTTAAAGGATTTCCATCCCCCTCTAGCTCCCCCTTTCCAAGAGGGAGAACAGTGGTATCCCGCCCCTTTTCTGTCCTGAGCTAGTCGAAGGAGCAAGGGGAGGTTAGGAGGGGATAGTCAATCGCTCAACGTTCATCGCTCATCGTTAATCATTCTAAGGATTCTGGGATTTAAAGGATCTTATAGGGGCGGATCTGCCGATTTGCCCCTACAGCACGCAAACCCTAATCCCTAATCTTTAATCCTTAATCCGCCTCCCAAGGGGGCATTCCCTACTCAATCCCCAGCAGTTCTACGGTGAAGATGAGGGTGCTGTAAGGAGGAATCTGACCCATGTTGCGCTCACCATAGGCGAGGTCGTAAGGGATGTAGAGTTCCCACTTGCTGCCTACTGGCATCATGCACAGTGCCTCTGTCCAACCTTTGATTACCTGGTTGGCACCAAACACCATTGGGTCGCTGCCATGCTTCTTTGACGCGTCGAACACAGTGCCATTGACGAGCTTGCCCTCGTAGTGAACCTTAACGCGGTCGGTTGACTTTGGTGTTGCTCCAGTGCCCTGTGTGAGTATCTTATACTGCAGTCCGCTGGCTGTGGTCTTCACGCCTTCCTTCATCTTGTTGGCCTCGAGAAACTCCTTGCCCGCCTTCTTGTTGGCACCATAGAGTTTTTCCTGCTTGGCAGCCTGGTTGCTTGTGCGCTTCTCCATAAACAGTTTCTCTGCATCGTCCTGCTTCATCACGGTGGTATTGCCGCTCAGAGCGTCTGCAAAACCGCGGAACACCAATGGCTTGATGATAGAGTCGGGAGTGTCGGTAAACTCAGATGTCATGTTTTGCAGCATCTGTCCCTTCACCTGATTGGCAATGCTCATGCCAGCAGCGTAGGCGTTCATCTGAGGGCTGTCGCCGCTGTTGACTATCTCGTTGAAACCGCGCACGAAGTCGGCCATATATGCAGTGTCTACATTAAGCGACTGGATGAGATAAGGCAGCAGACCGTTGGTGAGCGCCATACCAGCCGCATAGCTCAGTGAGTCGGAAGAGTTGGCGAGCTGCACAGCTTCAACCTTATCCTGCTTCTTGTTCTTTTTCTTTTTAGCTGCCTCGGCAGGTGTGATGGCTGCGAAGGCAAATATTGCTATGGCTAAAACAAATATCTTTTTCATAATCAGTATGTTTATAAAAAATTATGAATTACAACAAGGCAGACAATCCGCACCTGTCATAATTCATAATTCAAAATTCATGGTTAAATGATATTACTTCTTCTCATCAACAATCTCGAGAAGCTCAATCTTAAACTTGAGCATAGAGAATGGCTTGATGAACTCGCTGCGCTCCTGCTCTGCGTATGCAAGCTCCTGTGGGATGAATACCTCCCAGATAGAACCTACAGGCATGTTGGTAAGAGCGTCTGTCCAACCCTTGATTACGCGGTTGCAGTATGTCTCGAATGGCTGGTTGCGCTTGTAAGAGCTGTCGAAGATGCTGTCCTCGAGGTTGCGGCCCTCGTAGTGGCAGATAACCTTGCTGTCGGCTGTTGGGATAGCGCCCTTGCCTTCCTTGATAACCTTATAGAGAACACCGCTTGGCAGAGCCTTTACGTCGGCCTCTTTTGCCATCTGAGCAAGGAACTCCTCGCCAGCCTTCTTGTTGGCACCAAACTTAGCCTCAAGATGCTTAGCCTTAATCTCCTTCATCTTAACCTGAGCAACAGTGTTGGCCATCTCCATAGTCATCTTCTCGCCCTTCTCTAATGTACCAGCAGCGAAACCTGCCATGAAGTCCTTCATAGAGATGTTCTGAGTAGAGTCATCACCAAACACCTGATACTTGATGCCTGGAATCATCTGTGTAGCCACCTGCTGACCAATCTGGAGACCAGCGTAGTAAGCAGCTCTCTTCTTGTCGTCGCCAGCGTTAATAGCCTCGTTAACACCCTTCATAAACTCATCGATATAAGCTGTGTCCATGCCCATACGACCTACGAGATAGTCTTTCAGACCCTGTGTCTGTGCCATACCGATAGCGTAGCTCATAGAGTCAACATCAGTCTTAAGATTTGGAGCTGGTGTGCGGTGACCGCATGATGTGAATGCTGCAGCAGCAACTGCGATTACAGCGATAATTGATAATTTTTTCATTTTGATAATTTATTTTTATTATTGTTTAATTCAAATTTAGGAGTTCAGGAGTTTTTCGCCTCCGCTCAACAACACGTCAGGAGTTCAGACGTATGCTTGGCAAGCAAGTATTCCTTTCTAAGGATTTTGGGATTTAAAGGATTTTCATCCCCCTCTAGCTCCCCCTTTTCAAGAGGGAGTATAGTTTGATACTCTTAGTTCCCTTCCCTTCGGGAGGGGATAGGGGTAGGTTCCAATCTTCCTTTATCTACTCAGTTCCCTTCTTTCGGGCAGATACGCCGATCTGCCCCTACAGCAAGCAAACCCTAATCCCTAATCTTTAATCCTTAATCCAAATTGAGGGGGCTTCTCCTTACATCACCTTAATCAGCTCAACATCGAAGATGAGTGCTGAGTATGGAGGTATAGATGCGCCTGCTCCTGACTCGCCGTAAGCGAGGCGGTAAGGGATGAAGAAACGATACTTAGCACCTTCCTGCATGAGCTGAAGACCCTCTGTCCAGCCTGCGATAACCTGCTGAAGACCAAACACTGCTGGCTCGCCACGCTGAACGCTGCTGTCGAACACTGTGCCGTCGATGAGGAAGCCCTCGTAGTGGCACTGTACGCTGTCGGTAGCCTTTGGTTTCTTGCCGTTACCCTCGGTGAGCACGAGATACTGCAAACCGCTTGGCAGTGTAACCACGCCATCCTTAGCTGCATTCTCCTTGAGGAAGTTCTCGCCAGCCTCCTTGGCTGCCTTGCCCTTCTCAGCACGTGCTGCCTGCATCTTCTCTTCCTGTTTTGTGAAGTATTCTGTTACTATCTTCTGAGCCTCCTGGTGAGACACCTTCAGCTCATTGCCTGCAAGCACATCCTTGATGGCTGCTGCGAAATCATCGATGTTCAAGTCGCTTGCACCCATCTGTGCCAACTGGTGTCCGATGCCCAGTCCTAAAGCGTAACTTAATTTATCCATTGTCTTTACTTAAAATATAATAAATATGTGATAATTCTTAAAAACGTGCAAATTTACTCATTTTATCCGATACTATAATCATATTTCGCTAAAAATTAGTATTTTTGTAGAGTTTTAAGAATTAGAAATGAAAAAGATAGTTGTACTTACAGGAGCTGGTATGTCGGCTGAAAGCGGCATAAAAACATTCCGCGACAGCGGCGGTCTGTGGGAGGAATATCCAGTGGAGCAAGTGGCCTCGCATGAGGGGTGGCTGAGAGACCCCGCGCTGGTTACTGAGTTTTACAACAAACGCAGGAAAGAGCTTGTGTCATGTAAGCCCAACGAGGGCCATCGGCTGGTGGCAGAGCTGGAGAAGCGCTACGACGTGACGGTGGTGACACAGAATGTGGACAACCTGCATGAGCAGGCCGGTTCAACAAAGGTGGTGCATCTGCATGGAGAGCTGATGAAGGTATGCTCGTCTGACAATCCTGATGACACCCGCTATCATCAGACGCTCACTGCTGACAACTGTCGTGTGGAACCAGGCACATTGGCGGGCGACGGTTCGTTGCTGCGCCCATTCATCGTGTTTTTCGGTGAGGCAGTGCCAATGATTGAGTTGGCGGTGGACATAACCATGCAGGCCGACATCTTCGTTATAATAGGAACAAGTCTTAACGTCTATCCCGCAGCGGGACTGGTGAGATACGTAAAGCCAGGCACCCCCATCTATCTTATCGACCCTAACGAGGTGAACATGAGCAACTGCCCAACGGCAAAGCACATTAAGATGGGGGCATCGGAGGGGATGAGGAGCCTCTTCCTGACCCTCCCCTGAAGGGAAGCCTCAGAGGCGGATTAAGGATTAAAGATTAGAGATGAACGCTTGCTTGCCTAGCTCCCTCTCTTTCTATCCTGAGCTAGTCGAAGGAAAGGAGAGGGCGGGTGGAGAGGCCAAATCTAAATAAAAATGACCAAAGAACAAAGAATAAGAAGAGCCGAAGAACTGTTTATGCAGGGATACAACTGCGCACAGTCGGTGACAGCCGCTTTTGCGGATATTTATGGATATACTGAGGAACAGGCACTGAAACTGAGTGCTGGTTTTGGTGGCGGCATCGGAAGGATGAGAAAGACCTGTGGTGCCGCATGTGGTATGTTTATCCTTGCAGGCATGGACTGCGGGTCGGCAAGTGTTGACGACCGTGAGGGGAAGTCGGAAAACTACAAGGTGGTGCAACTGCTGGCAGAGGCCTTTAAGCAACAATTCGGTACTCTTGAGTGCGCCGAACTGCTAAAGCTGAAGAAGGATGCGCCGCTGAGCTATGAAGCATCAGAGCGCACAGCAGAATATTACGCCCAGCGCCCCTGCGTAAACCAGGTGGTGGCTGCGGCTCGGATATTTGCGGAGTACTGCGACTAAGAGCCCCCTCATAGGTAGATTAAGGATTAAAGATTAGAGATTAGGGTTTGCGTGTCAAACATACGTCCTTTAACTCCCTTTAACTCCCTCCTAACTCCCTTTAACTCCTTGAATAAGATTAACGATTAGAAAATAATATGAAAGAAAAAGAAATCATGGAACAGCTGCCGGAAAACGCATTCCGCGAGCTGAAAGACGGTGAGAAGTACGAACCGATGATGAGTCCTGAGGGACGTTATCCAGAAGTAAACGCATGGTCAGTGACATGGGGCGTGCTCATGGCAATGCTCTTTTCAGCTGCCGCAGCCTATCTGGGTCTTAAGGTAGGACAGGTGTTTGAGGCCGCCATCCCTATTGCCATCATTGCTGTGGGCGTGTCGACAGCAGCTAAGCGCAACAAGGCTCTGGGCGAGAATGTTATCATCCAGTCTATCGGTGCCTGCTCAGGTGCTGTTGTGGCCGGTGCCATCTTCACTTTGCCTGCCATCTATATTCTGCAGGCTAAGTATCCAGAGATGAGCGCCTCGTTTATCAAGATATTCATTGCCTCATTGCTGGGCGGTGTGCTGGGCATATTGTTCCTCATACCATTCCGCAAGTATTTTGTTAAGGACATGCACGGAAAGTATCCTTTCCCAGAGGCCACTGCCACAACACAGGTATTGGTGAGCGGTTCTAAGGGAGGCAGTCAGGCTAAGCCTCTGCTCATGGCAGGACTTGTGGGCGGACTGTATGACTTTGCTGTTGCCACCTTCGGACTGTGGAACGAGAATTTCACCACACGCGTAGTTGGTTTTGGTGAGATGCTTGCCGACAAGGCAAAGCTTGTGTTTAAGGTTAACACAGGTGCTGCTGTGCTTGGATTGGGATATATCGTAGGATTGAAATACGCCTTCATCATCTGCATGGGCTCACTGGCAGTATGGTGGTTGGTTGTTCCAGGTATGGCCCTGCTGTTTGGTGACACAGTGCTCAACGAGTGGAACCCATCCATAGCTACAGCCGTAGGCGACATGTCGCCAGAGCAGATATTCAAGGAATATGGCAAGTCGATAGGCATCGGTGCCATTGCCATGGCAGGTATCATTGGCATTATAAAGTCGTGGGGCATCATTAAGAGTGCCGTGTCGCTGGCCTCAAAGGAGATGAAGGGCGGCAATGCAAACACTGCCAACCAAGTGCGCACAGAGCGCGACCTCTCGTTTAAGTTTATTGCCATTGCCTCTATTATCACCATTATCTTGGTGTTCCTGTTCTTCTGGTTTGGAGTGATGGACGGCAATCTGCTCTTTGCCCTTGTGGCCATTGTGCTGGTTAGTCTTATTGCCTTCCTCTTCACCACCGTGGCTGCCAATGCCATAGCCATTGTAGGTTCTAACCCAGTATCGGGAATGACACTGATGACCCTTATCCTCGCCTCTGTGGTGATGGTGGCTGTTGGTCTGAAAGGCACAAGCGGAATGGTGGCAGCCTTAGTTATGGGCGGTGTGGTATGTACAGCCCTGTCAATGGCTGGCGCCTTTATTACCGACTTGAAGATTGGCTACTGGCTTGGCGCAACACCAAAGAAGCAGGAGACATGGAAGTTCCTCGGCACACTGGTGTCTGCAGCCACTGTGGGCGGTGTGATGATGCTATTGAATGAGACCTACGGCTTTGCAAGCGGTCAGTTGGCAGCACCACAGGCCAATGCTATGGCTGCCGTTATCGACCCTCTGATGAATGGTGTAGGCGCACCATGGATTCTCTATGGCATAGGAGCAGTTTTGGCTATTATCCTTACATGGTGCAAGATTCCTGCACTGGCATTTGCTTTAGGTATGTTTATCCCTATGGAACTGAATATCCCACTGCTTGTGGGCGGTGCTATAAACTGGTTTGTGACAACACGTTCTAAGGATGAGACAGTGAATAAGGAGCGCGGAGAACTTGGCAACCTCATAGCTTCGGGCTTCATCGCCGGTGGTGCCCTGATGGGTGTGCTCAGTGCATTGCTCAGATTCAGCGGTGTGGTATTCGACTACGAGGCATGGTGGCATAATCCACTGTCGGAGATGCTGTCGTTTGCTGCATACCTGATGCTCATAGTTTACTTTATACGCGCAACCAAAACAAAGTAACATAAACAATAAAATCATATAACATGAAAAAGATTATCATAGCATGCATCGCAGCGGCAATGCTCGCAGGTAATGCAACAGCACAAAGCATTACAAAGAAAGGCGCAGAACCAAAAGAGAAGGATGTTGAGAAGATTTCCTTCCGCAACGTGGCGCGCAACATGAACAGCGAGTGGTATAAGACCGCCGATGCTGCACGAGTGGCAGACAGCGTGCTGGCATACCAGTTTCCAAGTGGAGGATGGGCAAAGAACCAGAACTGGCACTGGACACCAGACGCCAAGAAGGCTAAGGAGCGCGCAAACATTAAGAGACTGATAAAGTCGAAGGAAGGCATAGGTGCTACCATCGACAATATGTCGACAACAATAGAGATTCTGTTTCTTACAAAGATGTACGGAGCCACAGGCAAGTCAAAATACCGCAAGGCTGCAATGAAAGGCATCAATTACCTTTGCACCGCACAGTATGCCAACGGCGGATGGCCACAGTATTTCCCACTGAAGAAAGCACATAAGGACGGTACGCCAGACTACTCGGTGCATATCACATACAACGATGACGCCATGGTGAACGTGATGAAGCTGATGCGTGACCTGGCCAAAGGCACAAAGGCTCCTTACGACGTGCTGAAACTGAACAAGAAAGAACTGGCAAAGGCACAGCAGGCATTTGACAAGGGATTGCAGTGTATCCTGAACACACAGATACGCAAGAACGGCAAACTGACGGTATGGTGCCAGCAGCATCATTTTGAGACTCTTGAGCCTGTCGGCGCCCGCAAATATGAGCGTCCGTCATTCTCTGGCAGCCATGAGACAGCTGATATCGTAGAACTGCTCATGGGCATAAGCAATCCAAGCAAGGAGGTGATAGCATCTGTTGAGGCTGCCGTAGACTGGTTGCGCAAGCACAGGATAGAAGACATGAGACTAAAGCAGTTTAAGAATGCCAAAGGAGAGTTCGACCGTCAGTTGGTGGCAGAGAAGGGTGCGCCACACCTCTGGGCACGCTATTATGATTTAGAGACAGAGAAGCCATTCTATATGGACCGCCGCGGCATCAAGCTGGATAACTATAACGACCTGGAGCATGAGCGCCGCACTGGCTACAGCTATATAGACGGTGATGTGCAGGATGTGCTCGACAAATATCCATTGTGGATAACAAAGGTGCGCCCAGGCAACTATCAGGAGGGTGACCACTGGCTGTTCTGCCACATGAGCGAGCGTGGCGAGTTTACAGCATACGCCATAAGCAAGGACGGTGTGAACTATCACGACCTGATTGACGGCGACCCAGTGATAGACCCAGCAAAGCACGCACGCATAGAGAAGGGACAGCGCGACGCTTTCATCTGCCGCAAGGGCGACGGCAAGGGTTATGTGATGGTTACTACCGACATGAAGGTGGCTGTATCTAAGATATGGGACAACTACGGTATGGACCTTATGCGCAGCGACGACCTCATTAACTGGGAGTCGGTGACATTCGACTTCCGCAAGGGGCCATCTATATTCTGCGACCCTGAGTCGCCAAACGTTTACAAAGACTGGTCTACCATCAACCGCGTGTGGGCACCACAGATATTCTGGGATGCATCATACAAATGGCCAGATGGCACAAAGGGCGGATATATGATTTACTACTCAATGCTGAACCGCGCCGAGGAGAAGTATGACCGCATGTACTACTCATACGCCGACCAGTCATTTACAAAGATGACTAAGCCACAGCCATTGTTTGACTGGGGCTATGCCACTATCGATGCCGACATCAACTATGTGCCTGCCGATGGACTCTATCACATGATGATTAAGAAAGAGGGCGGCAAGACTGGTCTGTTTACAGCCACAAGCAAGAACCTTACAGGACCTTGGGGCGAGCCAGTGGAAGACGACTATGTAAGTTTCGAAGGCAAGAAGAAGTGTGAGGGAGTATCGGCCTTCCAGCTTGTTGGCGACAGCACATGGCGCATTGGATATATTGAGTATTCTTCAAAGCCAAAGAACTACCGCATCTGTGAGGCAGACCAGTATATGCGCAACTTCAAGAACCCTCAGAACATTCGCGGCGTGAAGCATCCGCAGCACGGTTCGTTTATGCGAATAACCAAGGAGGAGTATGACATGCTGCAGAACTGGTCGGACGTTAAGATGAAGAACAGCAACAGACAGAAGAGATAACAACATGCGTATATCCGCAATAACACTGACTATACTTACTCTCCTCTTCCTCACGGCATGTGCCGAGGGAGAGGAGAACTTGTCTGTTGACACCGACAGACAAACAATAACATTCACACCGATAAAAAACCAGGGCGCAAACGAGACATGCTGGGCCTATGCTATGCTGGCAACGATAGAGGCAAACCGCTTGAGGATGGGCGACTCCGTGCATCTGTCGGTGGGATATGCTGTGAGACACCTGATAGAAGACAGTTACAGGAGTTATGTGCTGTCGGGCGGAGCAACACCTTTTACTACGCGCGCCACCGCACAGACATTATTAAATATAATGGAAAGGCATGGAATGGTGCCGCACGACTCTTACAGCAGATACGACAAAAACATATCGACAGCCAATAAGGTGGAGACGAGAGGAGAGCAAAGGGTGAACACCACGGTGCTGGCAAACAAGGTGAAGCGCATGGCACAGATGGCTGTGAACATGAGGAAGGGACCAGAGATGAAGGCAGATAAGGTGAGACAGGCGCTGAACGAGTCGTTGGGACATCTGCCAAAGTGCGTGATGATGCTCGGTGCGGAGTACACGCCAATGGAGTTTGCACGCAGCGTATGTGCACCAGGGGAGTATAAGGCACTTACAAGTTTTACGCATCATCCCTTTTATGCTGACTTTGTGCTGGAGGTGCCAGACAACTGGGAGCGCAACACATTCTACAACCTGCCCATCGATTCGCTGGTTGGAATCGTAAACGCATCACTGGAGCAAGGATATGCCGTTTGCTGGGAAGGGGATATCAGCGAGAAAGGTTTCAGCTTTAGAAGAGGCATGGCATGTATCACAGAGAAGGCAGACCTTTCGCAGGAGGCAAGACAGAAAGACTTTGAGAGTTATAAGACAACAGACGATCACGCAATGTGTATCATCGGGATAAAGACGGGCGGCGACGGCAAACGGCGCTACATTATAAAAAACTCATGGGGAACAAACAATCCACATCATGGGCTGATGTATATGACAGAAGAATACTTGCGAATGAAGACTATCGCAGTATGGATTAAATCCAAAATCTAAACCACCTTAACAATACTTAACGAAGAAAAACGGGAATTGAACAGATTGTGCATAAAACAGCATTACCTTTGCATCGTGAATGATTACTTAGTGAAGTAATATATAGATTAACCTTAATAATTTAATAAGAATGATTTATCAAGAGACAATGTCGAAGGAGACGAGAAGACAAAAGGAAAAAGAGGCAAAGGCACGGATGACTAAGGAACTGATGGAAATCCTGGAGATTAGGCCAGAGGAGAACTTGAGATGGACTGGCACCACCATCGACCTTATTGAGGTGGCTCATATTGCTTACAGCAGTGGAAACGTGTATAAGGACGACGGTCACGCGTGTACATTTAAGTATATAGTGAGCAGGACATGCGAGGTGTTGCATGTTAAGGAACCGCCCTTTCCTAAGCAGATGGCATATAGGGCAGGAACAAGAAAGGGCATTAGGGTGACACAGTTTCTTGACCGCTATCGCATGGCAACAGAGAACAAGAACCATCAGGGACTGAGAGAGTTTGTGGCTAATTAGGATTTTCTGGGATTTCTAGAATTTCTAGAATTTCTAGGGCCTCTAGAACCTCTAGATTTTCTATAATCTCTAGATTATCTAGAACCTCTATAATCTCTAGATTATCTAGTACCTCTAGATATCTAGAATCTCTAGGGCCTCCAGGCAATTTACACCAATCTTATACCATTTATTAATTTAAAGTCATGAAAAACACACAAGAAAAAATTATGTTGAGTCAGCATTTCTCGCTTTGGGAGATGACACGCTCGGGTACAGCTATTGAATTGGGCATAGACAACACACCCGGCAAGATGGAAATAGAGAGTTTGAAACTATTGTGCGACAATGTGCTTGAACCATTGCGCAGGCGCTTTGGCGCAATAATAATATCGAGCGGATACAGATGTGAGAAGCTTAATGAGGCGGTGGGAGGAGTGGAAAACTCACAACACATGAGGGGCGAGGCCGCCGATATTCACACATCTGATGAGGAACAGGCAAGGAAATATTTCGACTTTATAAAGGAGAATACCGACTTTGACCAGTTGCTGCTGGAGCGAAAGCTGGACAACGGCTGTTGCTGGCTCCACGTGAGTTATACCGCGCGGAGGAAGAATAGGAGGGTGAGCATGAGATGAGAGATGAGGGATGAGAGATGAGAGTTTGCTTGCTTAGCCTGCCTCCTACACTCCTTAAATAACACAAAATATTAATCATTAAATTTAAAAAAACTATGGAAAACAAGAAAAATGTATGGCAAACAGTATTGAAGTTGATAATAGCTATAGCATCAGCAATAGCTGGAGCATTGGGTGCTACTGCGTGTATGTAGTCTCTTTATAGGTGGATGAGGGATGAGAGATGAGGGATGAGGGTTTGGAACCTACCCCTATCCCCTCCCGAAGGGAAGGGAACTAAGAGCCCCCTCATAGGTGGATTAAGGATTAAAGATTAGGGATTAGGGTTTGCATGCTGTAGGGGCAGATCGGCGTATCTGCCCGATTGATTTAACAGGTTTTCGGGCGGATACGCTGATCCGCACCCTACAAGAACAAACTCTAGAAATCCTTTAAATCCTAAAATCCTTAGAAAGGAATACTTGCATGCCAAGCTCCCTCTCCAGGGAGAGGGCGGGGGGAGAGGCTTCCACTCCTTCTAACTCCTTAAAGTTAGATGAGCGATTAAAGATTAAGAATTTTGGGATTATCGAAAAAAAACGATAATTTTGCATTTGTATTAATAATAAGGTGATGACAGACAAGGATACAGTGAGATTGCGCAACCTATGTATAGGCTATGGCAAGAAAGTGGTGGCAAAAGACATCAACGAGAGCATCAGACAGGGTGAGCTCACCTGTTTGCTGGGACCGAATGGTGTTGGCAAGTCAACACTGCTGCGTACCCTGGCGGGATTTCAGCCGAAGCTGTCAGGCGATATCTTGATAAACGGCAAAGGCATTGAGGAGTACAGCAGAGCGGAGATGTCGCAAATCATCAGTATTGTTCTTACAGAGAAGCCAAGCACACAAAACCTTAATGCGCAACAGATAGTGGAGATGGGGCGCGCACCATATACCGGATTTTGGAATAGATGCGGCAAAGAGGACATGGAGGTTGTTGACAACGCCATTAGCATGGTGAATATAGAAGGTTTGAGGCACCGCATGGTTAGTACGCTGAGCGATGGAGAACTGCAGAAAGTGATGATAGCCAAGGCACTGGCACAGCAAACTCCTGTGATATATCTTGATGAGCCTACGGCTTTCCTTGACTATCAGAGCAAGGTAGACCTGATGATGCTGCTTAGCAGGATTGGCAGGAAGATGCAAAAGACGATATTCCTCTCAACGCATGATGTGGAACTGGCCCTGCAGATAGCCGATATGATTTGGCTGATGGGCGATGACGGGACGCTGGTGACTGGTACGCCAGATGAACTTGCCGCAGGCGGACATTTGCAGAGATTCTTTGAGACGGATACTCTGAGGTATGACAAAGACACTGGTATGTTAATGGTGGTAAAGTAAAAGATGATAAAGCAACAAGAGATAACGTTAAAGGCAAGAGGACGTGGCTTTCACTTGATAACGGGTGAGATAACCAGTCAGTTGCCATCGCTGCCACAGGTGGGCATGCTTAATCTGTTTGTTAAGCACACCTCGTGCGGACTGTGTATAAACGAGAATGCTGATCCTGATGTGAGGCATGACATGAGGGGAATATTCGACAGACTGGTGCCAGAGAACCAGTCATACTTCCTGCATACGTTTGAGGGAAGTGATGATATGCCGAGTCATGCCAAGTCGGTGTTGTCGGGGGTTTGTCTGAATATTCCGATTACTAACGGGCGCCTTAACATGGGCACATGGCAGGGTATTTACTTGTGTGAATACCGTGACTATGGCGGAGCAAGGAAGGTGGTGGCTACGGTGATGGGGGAGTAGAGGAGTTATAATGCTTAATTCTTAATGCATAATGCTTAATTATTCACATTGTTCATCAACATGTCATAATTAAGCATTATGCATTAATATATAGTTTATCTGATAAAGTTTGTTCTTACCTTATCCTCATGCTCAGGCAATGCTATGCCAGCCTGTTTGCCTGCCTCGATGCAGCGCAGCATCCATGCCATGTTGCGGCCCAGCTGACGCATGGTTTGTATGCCTTCAAGGTCTTGGCGCACCTCGTCGGGAGTGTTGCCGTGTACCTCGTTCCAATATTCAGACGAGACAACAGGCATATTGGAAATGGTGAAATAGCGGTTCATATCCTCGAAACCACCTTGTGCTCCGCCACGGCGACAGCTTACGATGGCTGCAGCAGGTTTGTTGGCATAGATGGAGAGCTTAGAGCAGAAGGCGCGGTCCATAAAGCATTTTATTGCTCCTGATGTGCCTGCAAAGTGAATAGGGGTGCCAAAGACGAAACCGTCGGTGTCTTTCACCTTATTGAGAAACTCATTGACCATGTCTTCGCCATACCAGCACTGCAGTGTGTCTTTACATTTGCCACAGCCGATACATCCCATAGTGGGTTTTATGCCACACCAAAAAATCTCTGTCTCTATGCCTTGCTTCTGCAACTCGCCAGCCACTTCCTCAAGTGCTGTATATGTACAGCCATGCTTGTGTGGGCTGCCGTTTACTAATAATACTTTCATGTTTTTAATGCTTAATTAGTTCGCTAACGCTCATCAGCTTAGCAGTCTTAATTCTTAATTAGTTCGCTGACGCTCATCAGCTTCGCAGTCTTAACTCCTAATTTCTAACTTCTAACTCCTCACTCCTCACTCCGAAAACGCTTCCATGATAGCCGTTGGGCGGTCGTTCATAAATGCTCCAAGCGGATAATGGCGCTCAAGTTCTGGTGCCCAGTAGTATACACCCTTGCACTGCCCGCCAGTCTGAGTTTTGCAGGCCTTTATCAATGCAGCAATGAATGCCTTGCCCTCTACAGGTTTGCGTTTCTCTACACCTGTCTCAACAACCATTGTAGGGCAGTTGTATTTCTTTTGTATGCGGTTGATATTGGCAATGGCCTTCTCGAGCGTTTCCTCTGCCGATTTGGTGTGACCAGCTTTAATGTCCCAATATGGATAAACGCTTACTCCTATCATATCCCATTTAGCACCATACTTGCGCAGTCCATCGAAGATATGATTATAGCGATGTGGGTCGGCGGCGCAGTCGAGATGAATTATCACCTGAGCATCAGGATAGACTTTCTTTACCGCCTCGTAGCCAGACTGAGTCAGTCCGGCGTACTGTTCCATATTTTCTTTTGTATGCCCCATTGGCCAAAGGAATCCCTGAGTGGTTTCGTTGCCCACCTGCACCCAGCGTACGTCGATATCATGCTTTTTTAGCAATGCCAGTGTCTCTTTAGTGTGCTTATAAAGAGCCTTCTTCATTTTCTTATAACTAAGGTGCTGCCATGACTTAGGGATGTCCTGATGTGCAGGGTCGGCCCAATGGTCGCTGTAATGGAAGTCAATCATCACAGGCATGCCATAGTGCTTAGCACGGAGAGCCAGTTTAAGCATGTCTTCCTTGTTGCAAAGACTGTCTTTAGGCTCTACCCACACACGCAGACGGATGCTGTTTAGTCCTAACTCTTTCATTAGTTGTGTGTTTTCACGAGGCTCGCCCTTGGCATTGTACAGTTGGCGGCCATGTTTCTCGTGCATGGTGGTGCCGCTGATGTCGGCTCCTAACCAGAATGTGTCTTGTGCGCTGACAAGACATATTGTGCAGAAACACAATATAAAGGTAGAAATTAGTTTTCTCATTGTTATTTTATCTTATGATGCAAAGATAGGTAAAAAAGTTGTTTTTCTATTCTATTACTTACAAAAAAAATGCTGGCCTTTATATTCTTTTGCTATTTATTCCGCATAAAACATTTATTTATTATTTTTGCAGAATAAATTATAAAGACCATGATTAGATTGATTATTACAGTGTTGTGCATGATTATTATGCCCTGCTGTGCGTATTCGCAGAAGAGTGGAGCAGCGCAGCGCATGGAGGCGCAAGGACTGAAGAATATAGCAAAGGAACTGCCAGAGGTAAGGATAAGTTTGATGTATACGCGCGCAGACAACTTCACAGGCAAGGTGCTGTACAAAGACCTTACTGAGGCATATCTGCACCCGATAACAATGGAAGCGCTTAGGAAGGCTGATGAGAGGCTGAGAGCTTTGCGACCAGACCTGAGGCTGATGGTGATGGATGCCACACGACCGATGAGTGTGCAGCAGGTGATGTGGGACGCTGTAAAGAATACTGATAAAAGAATTTATGTGAGCAATCCGAAGAATGGAGGCGGACTGCATAACTACGGACTGGCTGTTGACGTGACGCTGTGCCGGGTGAATGGCGACACGCTTTCTATGGGCGTTAAGATTGATAATATGACCCGCCTGTCGCATATAGACAAGGAGGATGAGCTGTTGAAACAGGGAAAGATAAGCAAAGAGGCTTATGACAACCGCAGGTTATTGCGCGAGGTTATGCAATACGGCGGTTTCAAACCACTCAGGACGGAGTGGTGGCATTTCAATATACGCACACGCAGTCAGGCAAAACAATATTTCAAGGTAGTAAGATGAACGAGCAGACGCAACGTTTTATAAGAGAGAATGCCAATAAAGACATAAGAACATTGGCACTTTCGGGGAGTAAATATCCTGATGTGGATATGCCGTTTGCATTAGACCAGATAGCAGGAAGGCAAACAGCTCGTAAGAAAATACCTCGTTGGGCTGCTATTGATGATGTGGTGTATCCGCCGCATCTGTCGATGGAGCAGTGCTCGAGTGAGCAGACGGCACTATATAAGGCCAGTATGGTGGAGGGAGAGACGCTTGTTGACCTGACTGGAGGTTTTGGCGTTGATTTCTCTTTTATGTCGTGTGGCTTTAAAAAGTCTATTTATGTAGAGAGGCAGAGACACCTCTGCGAGATAGCCGACAGCAATTTCAGGGTGCTTAAGCTGACTGGTGCTAATGTAGTATGCGGGGATGGGGTAGAGTATCTTGAGACTTTAGACCATGTGTCATGGATATATCTCGACCCTGCGCGCCGTAATGAGCATGGCGGAAAGACCTATGCCATTAGCGACTGCATGCCTGATGTGACGGAGATTAAAGACCTGTTGCTGGCAAAGGCCGACAAGGTGATGGTGAAGCTGTCGCCCATGCTTGACTGGCGCAAGGCGGTAGACGATCTTGGCAATTGCGTTTCTGAGGTACACATTGTTTCCGTGGACAATGAATGTAAGGAACTGTTGCTTATCATGCAGCGTGAGGCTGCTGAGCTAAAGGTGGTTTGTGTGAATAATGATGAGGAGTTTGTTTTTGGGAGTTCAGACGATACTTTTAGGAGTGAAGGAGTTAAGACATTACTTTCAGAAGTTAAAGAAGTTAAGGAAGTTAAAGAAGTTAAGACATTACTTTCAGATGCAAATAACTCGTCAACTCGTCAACTCGTCAACTTGTCAACTGCCCCCTACCTCTACGAACCCAATGCCTCAATAATGAAGGCGGGGTGTTTTGCGGAACTGGAGAGGGCGTTTGGCGCTAAGCAGGTGGAGAGAAACAGTCATCTGTTTGTGTCGGAGCATTTTATAGAAGATTTTCCTGGAAGGAAGTTTCGTGTGGAGAAGGTTACCACGCTAAATAAGAAAGATATAAAAAATGCCTTAGACGGTATTGTCAAGGCAAATATTACTGTGCGTAACTTCCCGATGAGTGTGGAACAGTTGCGCAAGCGCCTGAAAATAAAAGAAGGTGGCAGCGATTATATTTTCGCCACCACCCTTATGGATAAAAGTCATGTGCTTTTACTTTGCAGCCGCCTCTGACTCAAGTACCTTCTCTGTGATAGTCTCTGTAACAGTCTTTGTAGCTGTACCATCGATGATAACACAACGGTTCTTGTCGTTCTCAGCAAATGGCTGAACAGTGTCGCCCTTAGCGTCAACGGTGATGCGTGCGCCGTCGCAACCATACTTGTTGATGAGTTCTTCCTTGTAGTTCTCAGCACGCTGCTTAGAATACTTCATGTTGAGCTTGGCATTACCAGTGCCCTTATCAGCATAACCAACAACGGTAACCTTAGCGTCGGCATAGTCGTTGAGGAACTTAGCAACTTCCTGAATCTTTGGCATAGCTGCTGCTGGGTCTGACTTGCGGATGTTGAAGAATGCCTCTTCGTGGAGAGTAACAGGAACCTGCTTCTTAATCTCTCTTGTTACAGTGATATACTTAGGCTCTTTCTTTGGCTCTACCTTTGGTGCTGGAGGAGCGATGTATGTCTCAGATACGATAACAGGCTTGTTGCTCTTATGACCGAAACGGAAGCTAAGGCCAAGCATTGCTGTGAACTGCCAGTCGTCAGCATCGTTCATCTTTGAGTTGAAACGGTCGTCAAGGCTGTTGGCGTTAACCTCAAGAGATACTCCGAAAGGCTTTGTCACGTTGGTCTCAAGGCGCAAACCAGCACGGATGTTGTGGCTCAGGCGATTGTCGTCCCATACTAATGGCATGTTAAGATTGTTGTTAGCTGCTGCCATTGCGTTAGCCTCTTCATTGCCCCAAGAGTTGGTAAGACCAATACCACCAAGCAAGATTACGTTAAGAGGGCGAGAACCGCTCTTGTCTTTGCTGAACATGTTTGTGAGGTTTAACATCACGTCGGCATTTGTAGTGAAGTAGTTCCACTTGTAGAAACCAAGGTCGTTGAAACCGCTCTTTGTCTCCCATGCATTAACGTGAAGACGGGCACCAACAACAGGTGTGAAGTAACGTCCTACAGAGAATGCGGCAGTAGGAGTAATCAGGTCGGTCATCTTAGCGTCAGTAGATGTGAGTTGTACTCCTCCCTGAACCTCTATAAAGTTGTATGACTTAAGAGTTCCTTTCTCATTTTTAAGGTTTTCCAGTTCCTCTGCACTCAGTTCCAACTGTCTGCCATCCTTTAGTTTCACCTCATAATGGCCTGCGTTCTGAGCCAAGGCATTTCCAGCCAGCATCATTCCTATGAGCGCGGCACATAAAGTTTTTCTGTTCATAAACATTATCAGTTTAATTAATAATTAAGATTTGTTATTTTTTATCTGTGCACAAAAGTAATTTAAGTATTTTAAAAAACCAAATATTTCTTTCTTTAATTTAATTTTTATCGTTATCTTTGCATAAATAATATGTATAATTAACCTTTGAGACTTCATGTCAGCAATTATTATAGAGAAAGTAAAAGACAAGAAAGGATTAGACGCTTTCATACAGTTCCACTACGATTTATACAAAGGTAATGAGTATAGCGTGCCTAATCTTTATTCTGATGAGGTAAGAACATTAAGCAAAGATAAGAATGCCGCCTTTGAATTTTGTGAGGCCGAATATTTTCTGGCTTATAAAGACGGAAAGGTGGTGGGCCGCGTAGCGGGAATCATCAATAAAAAGGCTAATGAGAAGTGGGGCCGCAAGACTGTGCGCTTTGGCTGGATAGATTTTGTTGATGATATTGAAGTGTCGTCGGCGTTGCTTAATGCCGTTGAGCAGTGGGGCAAGGAGAAGGGTATGGCAGAGATTGCCGGACCACTTGGATTCACTGATATGGACCCAGAGGGAATGCTTACTTGGGGATTTGACCAATTGGGCACACAGTTCACCATATACAACTATCCTTACTACCCAGAGCATATTGAGAAACTGGGCGGATGGGAGAAAGACAATGACTATGTGGAATACAAGCTCATTGTGCCAGATGAGATTCCTGAGAAATACAGCAAGATAGCTCGTATGATAGAGAAGCGCTACAATCTTCATGTGCGCAAGCTCACTAAGCACGAGGTGATGAAGGAAGGGTATGGACAGAAGGTGTTCGACCTGATAAATGAGACGTTTAAAGACTTATACGGTTATTCAGAGATGACGCCAAGGCAGATTCATGACTATATCGACATGTATTTCTCTGTGCTCGACATGAACCTCATTACTCTGATAGAAGACCATAATACGCCCGACCACAAGATTGTGGGTGTGGGAATTACTGTGCCGTCGCTGTCGAAGGCGCTGCAGAAATGCAAGAATGGCCGACTGTTCCCATTCGGATGGTGGCATGTGCTTAGGGCATTGAAGTTCCAGAAGACAGAAGGCGTAGACCTGATACTTATGGGTGTGCTTCCTGAGTATCGTCCAAAAGGGGCCAACGCTCTTATCATTGCCGACCTTATACCTTGGTGCCAGAAGTATGGATATAAATGGGGTGAGAGTCAGGTTGAGATGGAAACCAATGAGGGTGTGCAGAGTCAGTGGGGAGCATTAGACCCTATACACCATAAGCGCCGCCGCTGCTTTAAGAAAGTTATTAAGGATTAAAGACAGCAACGCTAAAAATAGTAATCTGTAAAGATACAAGAGGAAAAAATAATGCGAATAACAAAGCATTAATATTTGATAAATGGAAGAAAACAATAACATAATTGAAAACGGGCAGATGCAGCCTGTAGAATATACTGATGATAACATTCGCCACTTGTCGGACATGGAGCACGTGCGAACCCGTCCTGGTATGTATATCGGACGACTTGGTGACGGTTCTTTGCCGGAAGATGGTATCTATGTGTTGCTGAAGGAGGTGATAGACAACTCGATTGACGAGTTTAAGATGCAGTCGGGCGACCGCATTGAGATTAGCATAGACGATAACCTTCGTGTATCGGTGCGCGACTATGGCCGTGGTATTCCGCAAGGAAAGCTTATTGAGGCTGTGAGTGTGCTCAACACAGGAGGAAAGTACGACTCAAAGGCCTTCAAGAAAAGTGTGGGTCTTAATGGTGTGGGCGTAAAGGCGGTAAATGCGCTCAGCGCTCATTTCGAGGTGCGCTCTTACCGTGACGGCAAGGTGCGCATAGCTACCTTTGAGAAAGGAAATATCACTAGCGACAAGACGGAGAGCACAGAGGATGAGAATGGCACATACATATATTTCGAGCCAGATAGCACTCTGTTCCTTAACTATAAGTTCCACAACGACATTATCGAGACAATGCTCCGTAACTATACTTATCTGAACACGGGACTCACGATAATGTATAATGGAAGGCGCATACTTAGCAGACATGGACTGAAAGACCTGCTCAAGGATACCATGACCAACGACGGCATATATCCTATCATCCATCTAAAGGGCGAAGACATAGAGATTGCCTTCACTCATGCCAATCAGTATGGAGAGGAGTATCACTCGTTTGTAAACGGTCAGCACACCACACAGGGCGGTACGCATCAAAGCGCTTTCAAGGAGCATATAGCAAAAACCATAAAAGACTTCTTCCAGAAAAACTTTGAGTATGGAGATATTCGCAACGGACTTGTTGCTGCCATTGCCATTAATGTGGAGGAACCAATGTTTGAGAGTCAGACCAAGATTAAGCTTGGCTCGCTTACAATGACTCCAAATGGCGGTGTGTCGGTGAACAAGTATGTGGGCGACTTCATAAAACTTGAGGTTGACAATTACCTCCACCGCGAGTCTGACGTGGCCGATGCCATGCTCCAGAAGATTCAGGAGAGCGAGAAAGAGCGCAAGGCAATGGCCGGAGTGGCAAAGCAGGCAAGGGAAAAGGCTAAGAAGGCTAATCTTCATAACCGTAAACTGCGTGACTGCCGAATACATTTCAGTGATGTGAAGAACGACCGCAAGGAAGAGACATCTATATTCATCACCGAGGGCGACTCTGCCAGCGGAAGTATCACGTCGAGCCGCGATGCTAATACTCAGGCTGTGTTCTCACTGAAGGGAAAACCGCTAAACTCGTTTGGACTGGATAAGAAGATTGTATATCAGAACGAGGAGTTTTACCTGCTTCAGGCAGCGCTGGATATTGAGGACGGCCTTGACACACTTAGGTATAACAAGGTGATTGTGGCTACCGATGCCGATGTCGATGGTATGCACATACGTCTGCTTATCATTACCTTCTTCCTGCAGTTCTATCCTGAACTGATAAAGAAAGGGCATGTATACGTGTTGCAGACACCGCTATTCCGTGTGAGAAACAAGCGCAAGAAGATAAAGAACAAGAAGGTGGTTGAGGCCGAGGACGCTAAGATGGGCAAGAAGGGCGACTTTATTACACGCTACTGTTATAATGAGGAGGAGCGCCTGAGAGCTATCAGCGAGCTTGGACCAGATCCGGAGATAACACGATTCAAAGGTCTTGGTGAGATTTCTTCTAATGAGTTTGTTCATTTCATTGGTCCTGACATGCGCCTCGAGCAGGTGACCATGCGCAAGACCGACCAGGTGCAAAAGCTTTTGGAATACTATATGGGTAAGAACACTCCAGAGCGCCAGAACTTTATTATTGACAATCTGGTGGTTGAGGAAGACAGGCCAGAGGAAGATTATATTTAAAAGCAGCTATTCAAGATGAAAAAAATTATATTGGCATTGGCATTGTGCTTATCAATGTCTGCCATAGCCCAACAGGTAAGATTGGATATGGGACCAAAGAGTCCTATCCGCAAGCTTCAGATAGCAGAGCTTGCCATTACCAATCTTTATGTTGACAGTGTTGACGAGCAGAAACTTGTGGAAGACGCTATCAAGGGAATGCTCGATAAACTGGACCCACACTCTGCTTATTCCACACCAGAAGAGGTGAAGAAGATGAACGAGCCGCTAAGGGGCAACTTCGATGGCATTGGTGTGCAGTTTAATATGGTTGACGATACTCTTCTTGTTATTCAGCCTACTCTTAATGGTCCGTCGGAGAAGGCGGGAATCATAGCAGGAGACAAGATTGTAACTGTGAACGACACTGCCATAGCTGGCGTTAAGATGTCGACAGAAGATATTATGAGTCGTCTGCGCGGATTAAAGGGCACTAAGGTTAAGTTGGGCATTAAACGCGTGGATATACCAGAACTTATCTATTTCAATATCACACGCGATAAGATACCTGTTAATACAGTCGATGCCACCTATATGATACGCCCAGGCATTGGATATATCCGCATTGGCAGTTTTGGAGCAACCACGCATAAAGAGTTTATGGAGAGTCTGGAGGCACTGAAAAAGCAAGGAATGAAAAACCTGGTGCTCGACCTTCAGGGTAATGGTGGTGGTTATCTCATGGCATCAGTAGATATTGCCAATGAGTTTTTGCAGAAGGGCGACCTTATAGTCTATACCGAGGGTCAGCGTGCGCCTCGCATGGAGTATCGTGCAAAGGGCGATGGTGCTTTCCTTGATGGCAAGATTGTTGTGCTGGTTGATGAGTATAGTGCCTCGGCCTCCGAGATTGTGACTGGTGCCATACAAGATCAAGACCGTGGTGTTGTTGTTGGTCGCCGCTCGTTTGGCAAGGGACTTGTTCAGCGTCCTATCGACCTGCCTGATGGTTCAATGATCCGCCTCACGGTGGCTCATTACTATACACCTGCGGGACGCTGTATACAGAAACCATTCAAGAAAGGTGACAATAAGGATTATGCCATGGATGTGTATAATCGCTTGAAGCATGGCGAGCTGACCAATGCCGACAGTATTCATTTTGCCGACTCACTAAAGTGTTACACCTTGCGCAAGCATCGCGTGGTGTATGGTGGCGGTGGCATCATGCCCGACCATTTCGTGCCGCTCGACACAATGGCATATACCAAGTATCACCGTCAATTGTCCACAAAGACCATTATCCGCGACTTTACCTTGAAGTATGTGCTTAAGAACCGCAAGAAACTGCACCAGCAGTATCCGCAGTTTGAGCAGTTTAAGGCTCAATATGCCGTGCCAAAAGACATTATCGACAGTATCATCGCTGAGGCAAAGAAGCAAAAGGTTACTCCAAAGGATGATGAGGAACTGCAAAAAACACTGCCGCAGTTGCGCCGTCAGCTAAAGGCTCTTATTGCCCGCGACCTGTGGGATATGAATGAATATTTCTCTGTATTCAACGAGGGTGATGATGTGGTGAAGAAGGCTTTGGAGGAATTTAAATAATTGAAGGGAATGAAGGATTGAGAGACCAAGGTGTTCCTCGTTTACAAGGGTCATACGTTCAGTTTTCTGCCTTATAGGTTGGAACCTTTGGTTGCTCAATTTTATATGAATAAAGCAACTCATTATGATTACATTTAATGCCGAGGGCATAAAGATGCCAAAGATAAAGAAACGCGAGGTTACGGCATGGATAAAGGCCGTGGCAGCAAGTTATGGCAGGAAAGTGGGAGAGATTGGATATCTCTTTGTCGACGACGAGAAGATTTTAGAGGTAAACAATGAGTATTTAGGTCATAACTATTATACCGACATCATCACCTTTGACTATGACGAGGGTGATGTTATCAATGGCGATATGGTAATAAGCCTTGATACCGTGCGCACTAATGCCGAGCAGTTTGGCAAGGAGTACGACGAAGAACTGTATCGCGTGATAATCCACGGCATTCTCCACCTTTGCGGAATCGATGACAAAGGTCCTGGAGAGCGCGAGATAATGGAGGCGGCAGAGAACAAAGCCCTTGAGATGTACATCAAGGGCTAAGGCAGAAACTCATTGATATTGCGCCCGAAGTGTTCAAGCTCTCTTACCATGCTGCTGCTGATGCTTGCCAACTTCGGGTCGGCATATAATAGCAGTGTTTCCACGCCGCCAATCATTCTGTTTATCTCGGCTTGCTCCCGCTCATATTCAAAATCCTTTATGCTTCTTATACCTTTTATTATATAAGAGGCATTTTCACGTTTGGCGAAATCCACAGTAAGGTCTGAATAGGCTTTCACTACAATCTTTGGTTCGTTGGCATATACCTTGGCAATAGCGCTTACACGCTCTTCTTTTGTTTGCCTGTATTGCTTGCGCTCGTTCACGCCGATGCCAATAACAATTTGGTCGAACAATGGCAGAACACGCTTCACGATGTCATCGTGCCCAATGGTGAATGGGTCAAAGCTGCCAGTAAATACTCCTATCTTCATCTTTAGTATTATTCAAAAAGATTTGGTTCCATGATATTGCCAGAATACGGGTTTCTACCGAAATGCTTGTAGGCCAGTTCTGTTACCATTCTTCCTCTTGGCGTGCGCTTAATGAAACCTTCCATGATGAGGAATGGTTCGTAAACCTCCTCCACTGTGCCCGAGTCTTCGCCAATGGCGGTGGCAATGGTGGAGATGCCAACAGGTCCTCCTCTGAACTTATCAATTATCGTAAGCAGTATCTTGTTGTCTATCTCGTCCAGTCCATACTGGTCTATGTTGAGTGCTTGCAGCGATGTCTTTGTTATGGCCATGTCAATCACTCCTGTGCCCTTTACCTGTGCAAAGTCTCTTACTCGTCTCAGCAGTGCGTTTGCTATACGAGGCGTGCCACGGCTTCGTCTTGCTATTTCTATAGCCGCGTCGTCATATATTGGCACACCTAATATCGATGCCGAGCGCTTTATGATTTTCTGAAGCGTCTCAGGATCGTAGTACTCCAAGTGCATGTTTATGCCGAATCGGGCCCTTAACGGTGCTGTAAGCAGTCCGCTTCGTGTTGTTGCTCCCACCAATGTAAATGGGTTCAGGTCTATCTGTATTGAGCGTGCCGATGGTCCTTTGTCTATCATTATATCTATGCGATAGTCTTCCATTGCCGAGTACAGATATTCCTCAACAACAGGCGACAGACGGTGTATCTCATCGATAAACAACACATCGCGAGGTTCCAGCGAGGTTAATATTCCTGCCAGGTCGCCTGGTTTGTCAAGTACGGGTCCGCTTGTAAGTTTGAATCCCACCCCCAACTCATTGGCTATGATGTTCGACAAGGTGGTCTTACCCAGTCCTGGCGGACCGTGTAGCAATGTATGGTCAAGAGGCTCACCTCTGTATTTTGCTGCTTCAACAAACACCTCAAGGTTTTCCACCACCTTCTGCTGTCCGCTGAAGTCGCTAAACGAAAGCGGTCGCAAGGCGTTTTCAAAATCCTTCTCAGCTCCAGATGTGCTGCTTTTTCTTATATCAAAGTCTTCCATCGTTTTTCTTATATCCTCTGCAAAGATAACCATTTTATTTTTAATCCCCAATGAGTCATGGTATTTTGATAGGGTAGCAGTGTATTTCCAACTATTTTTTTTCAAATAATTCCTTAATTTTGTACCAATCTGTGCAAAAAAGTATCAAAAAGTTTTGGTGATAAGATTTTATTCATTAAATTTGCATCGACAACTAGTAATTTAATCTATATTTATCATTTTCCTACAATGGGAAACTGCTCGTGAGAGTCGTTTCCCTTTTTTATTTGTTTATAATTTCCACCTTAATTGCATGTCGATATCCGTAAGCGATGAACCGTCAACCATCTGTAGTCCGCTGCCCGTTGTGCTTACATCAAAGCGGTTGGCCGTAGACAAGCGGCATACCAATGTAAGCTGTTTTGTTATCATTGCCTTTGCATTCAATGAATACCTTATGCCATGACCATAACACATCGCTGAACCGAATGTGTGGAACAGTCCTCCTTCATAGGAATAAATCCTGCTGTTATAGTCATCAGTGTTGAAGTATCTTATCTTTGCGCTCACCGCGAAGCGCTCATTGCCATAACCCACAGCCTGACTAATCATATATCCTGCCGATTTTCCGTTGATGCTGGCCAGTGACATATCGGCCCTGGTGGTGCTCTCCCATCCCGAGGCAGACTTAAATCCTATTGCCACATGAGTCCTGTGCTCGGTTTTTGTTATCAAGGTAGTCTTCTCCTCGTTGTCCTTCTGCCTTATCCTAAGTCTGTACCTTGCTCCCAGCGTCCAGTCTCCCCATGTGTAACTTCCGCCAATCATATTGTCCCACGACCATGATGACTGCGATATCATATATTTGGGCCACTCAAAATAGGCGTAATCGGAATAAGCCGTAAGCGACAGTCCCCTCATAGGTTTCCAGTTTGCTCCAATATATATTCCGTTTTCGTTCTGCGTGCTTCCGCCATCTGCAAAACTGTTTGCTCTCAGTGAGTTGTACTTGTAAGAGTAATATCTCTGAACAGCTGTCAGCGACAGACTTCCCGTCATATTCATTGTAAGCATGTTTATTGTGGCAATGTCGCCCTGCTTGTCTATGGCAGTCTCACCGCTCAGCAGTGCCCTTCCTAACCAATACCCATATTCCAAGCCCGCATTAACAAAGGTGCTGCCAGAGTTGTAGTATTTCCTGAATGGATTTTTCGTGTTTGGGCATAGTTCTCTGTCCAGATGAGTATAAGCCAGCGATGCTCCTATGTGCATTTTCTTTGTGTCATACCTTATGTTTGCTCCAGCATCGGTGGCATAGGTGTTGTTTTTCTTGTCCATCTCCGTCGGTGTGCGGTGGTAGCCGCTTTCTACTATCGTTGCTGCCGTTCCGTCATCGTTAAGCGTTGCATCAAGCGGCCGGTACGAGGCATAAGCCGTTGCCTTTAAGTTGCTGCTTAGGCTTATGGTGGCCGCCGCTCCCTGCAGGTAAGAGGCTGCCGAGCGCGATGAGTGAGGCTTTATGTCGGTTTGCTTCCTGTTCAGTCCAGCCAGTAGCGACATCTTTCCGTAACTCATGCCTGTGTTTATCACCAGTCCTTTGCCTGCGCTTAGTCGGTAGCGTCCTGCCACGGCATTATCCACAATCCCCATCTTCTTCACTTGCAGATACAGCGAATAGTAGTCGTAGCCATAACTGTTGCCCGACGACAGGAATGGTTCTCCAGCATCATGCGATGCCACAAACCCCAGTCGCAGCCTGTCGTGGCTGCTGAAATCATAGCGCAGCCAGTGCTTGTATTTATATCCCAGATATCCGTTTTTATCGCCCTTGCGGTTGTATAGCGGCACCTTCATACTTGCCGTTGCATCGTGTCGCCCATGTTTAAGTATAGTCTTCAGCGATAGCGTGTCCTTCTCCGTTTTTTCACCAACGTAAAGGAAACATCTTAGCAGCGATTGCAGTCTGGCGTCAATCGATGGTATCATAGCCAGCTCGCCCAGTGTGGCCATTCCCCCATAGCGATATAGGTATCTGTTTATGTCTTCACGCTGTTTTCCTGTAAGGAAGGGCAGTTTCTCAAGGTCGCTTTCAGTGGCTGTGTTAATGTTTATGGGGTTGTTATGCAGTTCGTTAAGTTCTTCATAATAATCTTCCAGAAGATTGTTCTCATAGTCCTCATCTTCGGCCATCTGTTCCAGCAGTGTCTCCCATGGCAGTTCTTGCTGTGCTTTGGCAGCATGGAAGGCACAGAATAAAAAAAGGGCAAGTAGTGAGCAACGTAAAACTAAGGTCATGACTATGAAAATTATATAATGTGCAAAAATAATTATTTTGAGTGAATAAGCATGGCATATATCATTATATTTTTCTCATTTTGTTCTGTAAGACATAAAATACACCCGTATATTTCATCCTTTTAGAATAAAAATTAATAACTTTGCACCCTGAATAACAACAATATAACCCGATGAAACTAAAACCATTACTAACATCGATAATTGTGATGGCATCTCTCTTTGCAAATGCACAGAAATGGATAGACATCACTAGTCATTATATCACAAACGCTGGCTTTGACGGCAATGCCACAAAAGGATGGACATGGAGCAGCAGCGCAGGCAGTCAGAAGGCCGACTATGATGCATTTGAGTTCTGGAACGGCACGTTTGACATTTGGCAGACAGCCACGTTGCCAGCAGGCAAGTTCCGCCTTAAGGCTCAGGCCTATTATCGTGCCGGTGGTCATGGCGAAGCCTATTATGCCTATACCAATGGCAATGAGAACATCACGGCCTATCTCTATGCCGGCAGCTATAGCCAGCCAGTGGCAAGCATCTACAGCGCATGGAGCGATAGAGGATGGGGTGATGGCTACTATACCCCTGACAATGCAAGGTTCTTCCCCGACAATATGCAGCGAGGTTCCGAGGCTTTTGCCAAAGGTCATTATGAGACTGTGCTTGAGTTTACCCTTACCTCACGAGGTGAGATAAAGTTTGGTATACAGTGCTGGCAGGCTCAGGGTTCTAACTGGTGTATGATGGACAACTTCCGTTTGGAGTACTACGGACAGGATGTTAAGGTAAGCAAGATAAACCTGTCTCAGACATCGCTCACTCTCGGAGTGGGAGAGACGGCACACCTCACTTCTTCCATCGAACCAGCCAACGCACTTGTGCAGAGCGTGGAGTGGAGCAGCACAAATACTGCTGTGGTCCAGGTAGACCAGCAAGGTAACATAACAGCTACAGGCAAGGGCACTGCCGCCATCGTTGTCGCCGCTAAGGATGGCAGCGGGGTAACAGGAAGATGCCAGATCACAGTTACTCGTGATGATGCCACAGCCGAGTCACTTATCATCAACGAGCTTATGGCAGCCAATGTCGATATGTTTATCGACCCGTCATTCAACTATGGCTCTTGGGTTGAGTTGTACAATCCCACCAACAAGAGCGTTAGTCTGCAAGGACTGTATATCAGCGACGATGCTTCTAATCTCAAGCAACACAAGATTGACTATCGTATAGGTACCTTGCCAGCCAAAGGCTACAAGGTGTTGTGGTTTGACCACTATAGCAAGTATGCTCCAACACAAATCGACTCAAAGCTCGACTACGATGGCGGCGCCATATATATAAGTAATGAGCAGGGCGAGGTGTTAGCCTTCCAAAGCTATCCCGAGGCCATCAGCCGCACATCTTATGCTCGTGAGACCGATGGCGGCAGCTCATGGGGAGTGACCAGCACACCAACACCTGGCTACAGTAATAAGAACAGCAAGTTCACATACTCGCGCCTCGACGCACCAGTGGTTGACACAGATGCCTGCATGTTCACATCGCCATTCACTGTTAATGTGGCAATACCACAGGGAGCAACATTGCGCTACACCACCGACGGCACAACACCTAATGAGACCAGCAGCAAGATGAGTTTCAACGGCCGTTTCAATGTAAACGGCACCGTTACCTATCGCTTCCGCTTGTTTAAGGAAGGCTATCTGCCAAGCCGAGTGGTTACACGCTCATATATCTACAGAGACCGAAACTATAATCTTCCAATAGTATCGGTAGTTACCGACCCTCTCAACCTCTATGACGACAGCATAGGCATATATGTAAAAGGTGTTAACGGACGTACTGGCAACGGACAGGCATCACCATGCAACTGGAACATGGACTGGGACCGCCCTGTCAATTTCGAGTATATCCTCACAGATGGCACCATGGCCATAAACATGGAGGCCAATATGGAGATGTGTGGCGGATGGAGCCGCGCGTGGACACCTCACTCATTCAAGATTAAGGCCAATAAGATATACGAGGGCGAGAACTATCTGCCTTATCAGATATTCCCAAATAAAGCCTATCTCAAGCATAAGACCTTGCAGATACGTAATGGCGGCAACGATACCGATTGCAGAATAAAAGACCCAGCTCTCCAAACCATTGTCCATTCTTCAGGAATAGACATCGATGGTCAGGAGTGTCAGCCTGTGGCCCACTTCATCAATGGCGAATACAAAGGTCTGCTCAATATCCGCGAGCCAAACAACAAGCATTTTGTTGAGGCCAACTATGCACTCGAAGACGATGAGATAGACCAGTTTGAGATGTCGCCCGACTCTAACTATGTTCAGAAGTGCGGAACCGACGAGAGTTTCATGCTGTGGTATAACCTTTCTGCAAATGCTGCCGACAAGCAGACGTACGAGCAGATAAGGAATATCGTAGACATTGACGAGTATATCAACTATATGGCCGTAGAGTTCTACCTCGGCAGTGGCGACTGGCCACAGAACAATATCAAGGCATTCAAACCAATCCGTGAGGGTGGCAAGTACCGTTTCGTGCTGTTCGACCTCGACGGCACTCTTGCCCACTCAGATGCAGTGTTCAATAAGTTTGAGGAAAAACAAAATTACACCTTCGATTATATCTACGACCTTGGAGGCAGAATTTCTGGTGAGATTAAGATGGTTACCATCTTCATGAACATGATGCAGAATAATGACTTCCGCAAGCAGTTTGTCGACACCTACTGCATGGTGGCAGGCAGTGTGTTCGAGCCAGAGCGCTCTTCTGCTATCATCGACTCAATGGCAAGCAACACCGAGCAGGTGCTTTCCTTCGAAGGCAAATCACCATGGGGCACAGCCAATCAATTGAAAAACAATCTCAAAGGTCGTCAGCAGACAATGATTAATGCGCTGAAGAACTACGGTCGTGCCCAACTCTCTGGTGTGGCCGAGCAGAAGGTACAGCTATCAAGCAACCTTCCAGAGGCGCGCCTCTTTGTTAATAATCTTCCTGTGCCAACCAATAAGTTCAAGGGCTCGCTCTTTGCTCCTGTCACACTGCGCGCCGAGGCACCTGCAGGCTACCGCTTCGCAGGATGGTATGAAGAGGGCGGCGCCATGACGCTCGTTGCCAAGGGCAGTCAGTGGCAGTACTACGACCAAGGCTCGCTCGACGGACAGACATGGCAAAAGGATAACAAGGGCTGGCAAACAGGCAATGCCCCATTGGGCTATTTCACCAGCGACGACAGCAACGGACGTGGCTACAATACTTTCCTCGATTACGGCGGCGACACGGGCAACAAGCGTCCTACATACTATTTCAGCAAGACATTCACGCTCGACCATACTCCAACAGGCAGTGATATGTACTGGCTCAACTACACCGTCGACGACGGCATGGTAGTCTATATCAACGGCAAGGAAGCAGCCCGTTATCTTATGCCCGATGGAAATGTGGCATATAATACGTTTGCATCAAGCTATGCCAATGGCAATCCCGACTCAGGCAGTCTGCAACTGTCGCCATCGCTCTTCAAGAAAGGCGTCAACGTGATTTCTGTTGAGGTCCACAATAACAACGCCACATCTTCCGACATCTATTTCGATGCTGAGCTTACAGTGGCATCGCCAAACAATGTTAATAAGGTTAGTGATGAGGCTGAGTTTGTTATGCCTTCAACATCATCAATGGTGCTTACAGCCCGTTACGAGCCTATGACCGCCGACGAGATGGCCAGCGTTAATGCAGTGCCAGTGCGCATCAACGAGATAAGCGCCGACAATGGCATCTATGTCAATGCCACATACTTCAAGAAAAACGACTGGATAGAGCTCTACAACACTACAGCCCAGCCAATAGACTTGGCAGGAATGTATATCACCGATAATCTGGACAAACCAAAGAAATACCAGATACCATCTGTAGAGGGCATCAACACCGTAATACCTGGTCATGGCCATCTGGTGATTTGGGCCGATAAGCTCGAGCCAGTGGCACAGTTGCACACACAGTTCAAACTCGATGATGAGGGCGGCTGCGTGATGCTTACCTCTGCTGACGAGACCTGGAGCGACACCTTATTCTATATGCAGCATGCCGACAATGTAACCATCGGTCTCTATCCTGATGGCGGTAATGATGTTTATGTTATGAGTCAGCCAACCATCGGCGCTGCCAATCGCATAAACAGTTATGCTGAGTGGTTCCTTGAAAGCCAACTGCCAAGCGCCATAGAGCAAATAACAGCGCCTGCAGGCACACCGCTCTTTGCTCATTGTGCCGACAGAACCCTCACCATTATGGGTAGCGACGGCAAGGTAGATGTAGCTGTTTATTCAATGACAGGTCAGCAAACAATGCATGCCGCCACAGTCATCAGTGGTGGTCATGCCACACTTTCGCTGCAGCATCTTAACAGCGGCATATACATTATAACCATGCGCGACAGCCATGGCAACACGCTTAACCAAAAGGTTATGATAAGATAAAAAAATCCCCGGTTGGGGATTTTTTTTTATCTTAATATCTAGATTCTCTAGATCCTCTAGAACTTCTAGAACCTCTAGAGCTCCCTCTCCAAGGAGAGGGCGGGGGGAGAGGCTCCCCAATAAATCCCAAAGAAAAATGGGATGCCGCAGCATCCCATTTCTTCAAATTTTACTTAACATACTCACTATAGTCAGTCAGGTGCATGTCACCCTTGCGTGCCAGCGTGTCGTGCATTGCAAATGCCGCAGGCAGGTAGTGCTTGGTGTGACCACCCTTTGCTAACTTCAGGTAATCCCAGAGCAACTGCTTGTAGTCTGGGTGTGCACAGTTCTCAATAATGCACTGTGCGCGCTGTATTGGGCTCTTGCCTCTGAGGTCTGCCACACCCTGCTCTGTAACGATGATGTTCACATCGTGCTCTGTGTGGTCGTGGTGGCTAACCATAGGCACTATAGAACTAATCATGCCAGCCTTAGCCACTGATGGGCAGGTAAAGATAGATATATATGCGTTGCGCTCAAAGTCACCAGAACCGCCAATACCGTTCATCATCTTAGTTCCGCTGATGTGTGTTGAGTTGGCATTGCCATAGATGTCAACCTCCAGCGCTGTGTTGATAGCGATGATTCCCAGTCGGCGGATAATCTCTGGATGGTTAGATATCTCGCTCTGGCGCAGAGTAAGATGGTTCTTAAAGTAGTCTATATTGCCATAAACCTTCATCAGACTCTCGTTTGTCACAGTGAGCGAGCAGGTAGAAGCATCCTTCACACGACCCTCAAGCATCATCTCTACAACAGCGTCCTGAAGCACCTCTGTATAAATGTTGAAGTCAGGCACACTCTTGTTCTGTCCCAATGCTGCGAGTATGGCGTTGGCTGTTGAGCCCACACCGCTCTGCAGAGGCAGGAATGTAGGAGGAATGATACCGCGTTTCATGTCCGACACCAGGAACTCAGCCACGTTGTTTCCAATCTGCTCTGTCACAGGGTCCAGATCCTTGAAGGCACGTGCCTCGTCAGGGATATGACACTCCACAACACCCACAATTTTGCTTGCGTCAATCTCAACGTATGGCTTGCCTATGCGGTCGCTAACGTTGATAATAGGTATAGCCTGACGATGTGGTGGGTCCTGCAGCTCATAAACGTCGTGCAGATACTTTGCGTCTGGGCTGTGGAAAGTGTTGTGCTCCAGAATAACATGCTTAGCCAAGCGTGCAGCTGTAGGGCTGATGCCTCCAGCAGATGTGAGATAAGCCTTGCAAGTGGTCTCGCCCTCCTCCAGGTCGCACACCTCAAGGATAGCCCAGTCAACCTCACCCAAGAAACCATATCTCAGTTCTTGTGCCATCTGACTCAAATGTATGTCGTTATATGCTACATTGCCCATATTTACCTGCTTGCGGAAATCAGCATTGGTTGTATATGGTGCACGATATCTAATAGCCTGTGCAATAGCCAGGTCGCCGTCTGTGCTCTGACCTGTAGAAGCACCTGTAAATAGTCCTACTTGAAATTCTCTGCCGGCCTCATGCTCTGCTGTGGCAATCTTTGCCAGTTCCTTGGTAACGGCCTTTGCCGAACCTGAAGGTGTGAATCCGCTAAGTGCGATATTCTCTCCATGTTTAATCATTGCCGCACCTTCTGCTGCGGTAATTCTTTTATAAGCCATATTATATCTATATTTTTGTTGTTTTGTTAAGATGTTGAAATAATGAATGGTTCATTGAGACCATACTCTTTCAAGTTTGCAAAGATACTGAAAATCAATCGGAGCGCAAAACAATTAGTCAAAAGTTTTTTGTATTTAGACTGAATTGTTGTACTTTTGCAGAATAAAATCGACAGAATAAAATCAAGATATGAAACAGACATTACTGATTTACAATACACTCACCCGCCAGAAGGAGAGGTTTGAGCCTATCCATGCTGACAACGTGGGCATGTATGTATGCGGACCAACAGTGTATGGCGATCCACATTTGGGCCATGCGCGTCCAGCCATAACCTTCGACCTTGTTTTCCGTTACCTTAAGCATTTAGGATATAAGGTGCGCTATGTGCGCAACATCACCGATGTGGGCCATCTGGAGCACGATGCCGACGACGGCGATGATAAGATAGCAAAGAAGGCACGCCTCGAGCAGCTTGAGCCAATGGAGATAGCCCAGCACTACACCAACCGCTATCATCAGGCCATGGAGGCACTCAACGTGCTTCCACCAAGCATCGAGCCACATGCCACAGGTCATATCATTGAGCAGCAGCAACTGGTTCAGCAGATACTCGACAACGGCTTCGCATACGAGTCTAACGGCAGTATCTACTTCGACATAGAGGCTTACAACAAAAAACATAAGTATGGAATACTCAGTGGCCGCACACTTGAAAATACAATGGATGCCAGCCGTGAACTCGATGGAGTGGGCGAGAAGCGTAATCAGGCCGATTTCGCGCTTTGGAAGAAGGCGCAGCCAGAGCATATCATGCGCTGGCCAAGTGCTTGGAGCGATGGTTTCCCAGGCTGGCACTGCGAGTGTACTGCCATGGGCCGCAAGTATCTTGGTGAGCATTTCGATATTCATGGTGGCGGCATGGACCTCGTGTTCCCTCATCATGAGTGTGAGATAGCCCAGGCCGTAGCCTCACAGGGCAGCGATATGGTGCGCTACTGGATGCACAACAATATGATTACCATCAACGGACAGAAGATGGGCAAGTCATTGGGCAACTTCATAACCCTTGAGGAGTTCTTCACAGGCAGTCATGCTTCGCTCGAACAGGCATACAGTCCTATGACCATACGCTTCTTTATACTCTCTGCCCACTACCGTGGCACTGTCGACTTCTCAAACGACGCCCTGCTGGCAAGTCAGAAGGGTCTTGAGAAACTGCTTAACGGCATTAGCGACATGGAGCGCATACAGGTGGTAGACAAGTGTGACGCCGAAACAGAGAAGGTGGTTAAGTCATTGCGCCAGAAGTGCTACGACGCCATGAACGACGACTTTGCCACACCAATGGTCATCAGTCATCTCTTTGAGGCATGCACCACTATCAATAAGCTCATAGACCACAAGGCAACAATCTGTGCAGAGTGCCTGGCAGAGCTTAAGGAGGTGATGCATCTCTTTGCCTTCGATATCCTTGGTCTTAAGGCCGAGAAGGGCAGCGGCAGCAACGATGCCCGCGAGGAGTCGTTTGGCAAGGTGGTTGATATGGTTCTTGAGCTTCGCGCCAAGGCTCGTGCTGAGAAAGACTGGGCCACATGCGACAAGATTCGCGATGAACTGAAAGATGCCGGCTTCGAGGTTAAGGACACCAAAGATGGTGTAACCTGGAGGTTGAATAAGTAATAGCAAAAATCCCGGTCTTCCAGACTGGGATTTTTTTTGCTCTTAGGTTATCTGTTTAATCATCCAAAAAATCAAAAAAGTGACCTTTTATCATCACTTTTTGCTATTTTTATCATTAAAAAGTTTGTTTGTTCAATAATTTTCTGTACTTTTGCTTACATTATGTAACATAAATGACTAATACTAAAAACTTTATAAATGGAAAAAATAGATAATCTTGACAAAAAGATACTTAGTATCTTGTCAAAGAATGCGCGTATTCCCTTCAAGGATGTAGCTGCAGAATGCGGTGTTTCACGTGCTGCCATTCATCAGCGTGTGCAGCATCTTATTGAAGACAATGTAATCACTGGAAGCGGATTCGATGTTAACCCTAAAAGCCTTGGCTATTCCACCTGTACCTATGTTGGCATAAATCTTGAGCGTGGCAGTATGTATAAGGATGTTGTTGAGCGTCTCCGCCATATACCAGAGGTTGTGGAGTGCCATTTCACTACTGGTCCTTACACTATGCTTGTAAAGCTCTTCGCCCGCGACAATGAGCAGCTTATGAATCTTCTCAATGGTCAGTTGCAGGATATCCCAGGTGTAGTAACCACCGAGACGCTTATCTCTCTCGAGCAGAGCATCAAGCGCGAGATTCCTGTAAGCATTATTGATGAAAAAGTAAAATAAAACCCCTCATATATGGAGCAGTTCGACTGGAAGGCTCATCTCTCAGACACTTTTCATTCGTCCTTTACGCTGTCGGGACGCAGGCCTGTCATTGGCATCACAGGCAACTATGGTGAGCAGACATGCAAACTAGCCGAGACCTATTACAAGCAGGTGGTGAAGGCAGGTGGCACACCTCTTATCATCCCTCCCCTCAGCGACAAGGAGTCTGTTGTCAATACCCTCAACAGCATCGACGGTTTGATTCTCAGTGGCGGAAGCGACTATAATCCGCTGTATTGCGGTGAGCAGCCATCGCCACATCTCCATTCTGTCAATGCCGAGCGCGACCTTCCCGAACTTCTCATCACACGCCTTGCCTACGACCGCCAGATACCTATGCTGGGCATCTGCCGTGGCATCCAGACTCTTGCCATGGCCCTTGATGGTCATGTGATGCAGGATATCCAGTCGTTTGTTCAGGACGATAGGCGCACTAATCCCGCCTCACCATACACCAATCCCATAAAGCACTCACAGGATGCCGCCCGTTCTGTTGCCACCCACACCGTGAGCATACAGTCAGACAGCATCCTCTATACATTATATAATAAGGAGCATCTTGCTGTCAACTCGTTCCACCATCAGGCACTTTCTTCTGCCGGACCGCGCTTCCGTGTAACGGCAACCGCCCCCGATGGCATCATCGAGGCCATTGAGAACACTGAGCATAAACCAGTCATCGGCGTGCAGTGGCATCCCGAGTGTCTCAGCAGCGGTCTCCCCCTTTTCCAGTGGCTTGTTGCAGAGGCATCACTCTATAGCGAGGCTTGCAGGCTCCATCAAAACATAATCACCCTCGACTCGCATTGCGACACGCCAATGCTCTTCCCGCAGGGTGTCAACTTCGCAGCGCGCGACAGTCGTCTGCTCGTCGACCTTCATAAGATGCACGAGGGACGTCAGGATGCCACTGTTATGGTGGCATATATCCCGCAGCCAAAGCCAGACGAGACCTTTAGAAGCAAGGTAAGCTTTGATGTGAGCGGACCGTTTGACTATGCCAATCTAATCTTCGACAAGATAGACAATATCATCAGTTCAAACAGTGCCGTCCTTGCCTCAGCCCGCACCGTTGCCGACCTTCTTGCCAACAAGCGCGACGGTCGCAAATCAATAATGAAAGGCATTGAAAACGGTCTTGCCATAGAGGGCAGTCTCGACAAACTGCGCCATTTTGCTGAAAGAGGCATAATATATATGACCCTTTGCCATAATGGCGACAACGATATCTGCGACAGTGCCAAGGGCAGTGCCACCCATGGCGGCGTAAGCAAGTTTGGCGAGCAGGTCATTGCCGAGCTCAATCGTCTTGGCATCCTTGTCGACCTCAGCCATGCTGCCGAGTCAACCTTCTATGATGCCGTTAGCATCAGCAACCGTCCTGTTGTGTGCAGTCATAGCAGTTGCCGTGTCCTCTGCGACCATCCCCGCAATCTCACAGACGAGCAGATGCGCCGCCTGGCATCCACTGGCGGAGTGATGCAGGTCACACTCTATAATGGTTTCCTGCGCACCGACGGTCAGGCCTCTATTATCGATGCCATGGCCCATCTCGACCATGCCGTTAAGGTAATGGGCATCGACCATGTTGGACTTGGCACCGATTTCGACGGCGATGGCGGCATACCAGGTCTTGCTGATTCCTCAGAGCTCATCAGTTTCACCCGTGCTCTGCTTAAGCGCCGCTATAGTAATGCTGACATAGAGAAAATCTGGGGAGGAAATTTTTTAAGGTTATTAAGTTAGTTTTCAGAATACAAACAATGAAGTACACATACGTTTTATTGTTCCTGCTGCTCGTTATTAGCTGTGGCAATTCTAAGAAAACCGCCACCACATCGGCCACTGTGTCGGCCAGCGTGAAAGTCGGTCCCGTGTTCTCTGCCGACAGCGCCTATGCTTTTTGTGCAGAGCAGTGTGCCTTTGGACCGCGCACCATGAACAGCGAGGGTCACGAGAAGTGCGGACAGTGGATACAAACAAAGTTCAAGCAGTATGGCATGCAGGTGCAAACACAGCAGTCTGTACTCAAACTATATGACGGAACCCCCGTTAACGCCACTAATATCATAGCCAGCTATAAGCCCGATGAGGCAAGCCGCATACTCCTCTGTGCCCATTGGGACACCCGTCCTTGGTCTGATAACGACCCCGATGAAGCCAACTGGCATACCCCTGTTGATGGCGCCAACGACGGTGCCAGCGGTGTGGCTGTGCTCTTAGAGGTGGCACGCCTTCTTAATCTGTCCGATAGTCTTGCTCTTGGCGTAGACTTTATCTGCTTCGATGCCGAAGACTCAGGCTATCCTCAATGGGCAAATGGTGTCGACCCAGGCAATACATGGGCTCTTGGCTCACAGCATTGGGCTGCCAATCTGCATAAGAGCGGTTATATGCCACGCTTTGGTATACTCCTCGACATGGTTGGCGGACAAGGCGCTAAGTTCTACAAGGAAGGCTTTTCTGTAGAGTATGCCAGTAATATAGTAGACAAGGTGTGGTCGGCAGCCCACGCCATAGGCTATGGCAGCCGCTTCCCTATGGCCGATGGTGGCTATATCACCGACGACCATGTGCCTTGCAACGAACTGGCCCATATCCCTGTCATTGATATCGTGCCTTATTATCCCGACTGTCCAACAAGCAATTTCGGACCAACCTGGCACACCGTCAACGACAACATGGCTAATATCGACCGCACCACACTTGAGGCAGTGGGACAGACCGTTGTCCAGGTGCTGTTCAGTGAGAAATGATAAATCTTTTTGCGAGTGCGTATTTTCTTATTGCACATATTGCTTTCTCTTTTGCCTGTCGCCGCCTTTGGCAGCACTGTCATCGACGATAAGTCAGCGTCAGCAGATGCCGACACCACCGTCCTTGTGCCCATGGTCAAGGTGGGCAAGGCTCTTTACGATGGCGACAGCATCATGTATATGGAGATGAGCAATGTGTACGTCTATCCTCCGCCCTCGTTTAAGAACAAGCGTCAGCAGGTGAGGTACATGCGCCTTGTGCGCAATGTCAAGACCGTACTGCCAATAGCTAAGGAGGTAAACCAGATTATCATAGAGACCTACGAGTATCTTCAGACCCTTCCAGATGACGCGTCGCGCAAGGCCCACATGAAAAACGTAGAGAAGAGCATCTTCAAGGAATACAAGCCAAGAATGAAAAAGCTTACCTATTCTCAAGGTAAGCTTCTCATAAAGTTAATATATCGAGAGTGCAACTCATCGTCTTACGACATCCTCCGCGCCTTTCTCGGTCCTGTGAGGGCAGGCTTCTGGCAGGCTTTCTCATCAGTCTTCGGTGCCAGTCTTCGCAAGGAGTACGAGCCCGATGGTGTCGACCGTCTCACCGAGCGCGTAGTGCTCATGGTTGAGGCAGGGCAGATTTAGGCTTTCTAGGGCTTCTAGGGTTTCTAGGCTCTCTAGGGCTTCTAGGCTTTCCTAGGCTCCCTCTCCAAGGAGAGGGCGGGGGGGAGAGGCCCCCCTTAAAGAATTATCACTCCACCTTTACCTTCCTTTACTCCCTTTACAGCTTTCTTTTCTGTAATCTGCTGCGGTCTTCCCTGCAGGTCGTAGAAACGGGTTGCGCCCTTTTCTGTTGTTATCTGTTCTATGCCGCTTGCGTTGCCAGAGGTTACTACAGTTGTCTCTGCCGATGTCAGTGAAGTCTCGCCGTTGCTTGTTGCAGTGATGGTTATGCCGTATGTGCATCCCTTTTCCAGTCCGCTCACGTCATACCTCAGCACGTTGCCCACCTGCTTAGCATCAAGTCCCTCCACTGCCTTGCGCTCTGTGGTTATGCAGCTCAGCACTACGTCGTCAATATTTATATATCCCGACTCGCGCTCATATCTTATCCTGGCCCTGTCGGCGCCGCCCATCTCACATACAATGGTTGTGCCCGTTGTCGATGGAGTAATCGTCTCTGCCACGCTCCATTCCCCATCCAGGCATTTCTCTATTACTATGTTGCCCACAGCCTTCGATGCCCTGTGCCAGAACGATAGTCTTGCTATCTTTGTCTCAGGATACCCCATCTCCAGGTAGTCGCCATCGGTGTTCAGGCGCAATGCAGGTGCGGCAGCGCCATAGTTGTTGGCTGTCGATACATACATCGAACCGCTTGTCGCCCATGTTGCAGGCAGTCCGTCGGCTTTCTCACTGAAGTCATAACCTCTGTCAGCAGTTGTTCCCGACATTTCGTTTTTGCTCACAGTGAGCAGATAGCCGTCTGCATCCCTTACGGCATCCCATGCCACGCTAAACCCGTTGTCGCTGATGTTGTCTGCCTTTATATTCTCAGTCCTCAGTTTCCTGAACGGAATCTGTGTGGTCTTAACGGTCTTTGTAAGCGGTTCCGACATATAACTGCCCATGCCCGCTATCACCGTCACCTCATATTCCGTTTCTGGTATCAGGTTGCTTATCCTCATCGTGCCGGCGCTGTCCAGTTTCAGGTTATCATATCCGCTTATTGCGCTCTTGCCAGTGCCGTCCACTCTCATGATGCTCAGCGTGTAGAATACGGCGTCGTCCACCTCTGTCCATCCAATGGTCATGCAGCTGTCCTCCACATCGCTTGCCATCAGTTCCTTTGGTTGTGGCATCTTGAAAGATGTTCCCTTCTGCATTAGTCTTATCAGTCCATCCCTTTCGTCAATGTCGTCGAAAGACATCAGCAGTGTCTCGTCCCATGCTCTCACGTCCCAAGTCCTTATGTTGGCAGTTCCAGGAAAAGCGTCACCGTCGCGCGAGTTCTCGCTCAGTATCTTGTCTGCCTCCACTATATCCACCAGCTGATGTGCGCCAATGGTGTTGGCAGAGTTGTTAAACCACTCAGCCGTATCCACATCGATATGCCACATTAGCATGCCGTGTCCCGGCAGGAAGCGGTCCCATCCCTGTTGCTGTCTGTTTTCCAGCACAAAGTATTCGCTTGGTTTTCCCGGAACAGATATACGGTATGCAAAGTTCGACTCCGTCAGCTCAGGCAGTCGGCTCACGCTGTCTATGCCAGCTTCCAGTTCTGTCAGTGCCATCCATCCCAGCTCCGAGCGTTCAAAACCACTAAACAGTGGGGGAGTGTTGCCGTCGTTGTTGTATGGTCCCAATGCCATGGTGTCCCAAAAACCGGGGTCAAAGGCAAAACCACTATAAAACGTGTCATAATGGTCTATCAGTCCCAGCACATGACCGAACTCATGCACGAATGTGCCAATGCCCGCTGTCGACAGGTTGCCATACTCGTCACACTTCAGCTCGTTGCTGCACGCATAGCTCTTTATTCCCTTTCCGTCGAGTATCAGTGGATTAACCAGTTCATGGGCGTGTGGCCAGATAGCTTCTGTCAGTGCGGGATTGTCGGCCTGTCCCGAACCTGCATAAAAGTAATACACGTTGTCCACTAATCCGTCGCCATTGGTATCATATTGTGAGAAGTCCACCTCGCCGTCAATCAACTGGCAAGCCTCCGTTATCACCTCATGCGCGTTATAGTCCATTACAGGTGTGTCACCACCGTAGTGCTTGCGCGGCTTTGAGAGTTTTATTGGTCCCACCACATCAAACTGCGGTGTAAACAGTCCCATGGACGATGCTATGAAGAAGTCTTTCACGCTGCCATTAGCACCATTGCTGTGAGTGAATCCCTCCTCGTTGAGCATTCGTGTGTAGAAATCCTTTGGGTTTTCAGCAGACGAGAATTCCACGTCACTGAACTCTACGAGCAGCACCAATGAGCGTGGTGAGCCTGTTGTAGGGAAGTCATTTATCAACAGTCTCTTCTTCCCGTTACGTTTTTTGTACTTTGAGCGTTTAGCGTTTAATGATGCTTCCTTGCTTATTTTGAAGCACCCTGTAGCTTGGTCAAAGCTCAAGGCTTCGCCCTTATCGTTAAACACCATGTGCCCGTATTCATCGCCACGCACATGCACGGTAATCACCGTGCCATCAGCCTGCCTTACCTTCTTTGGTCGTGGGTCGGCAGGAACAGAAAAGGCCGCTTGTGCCATGCAGATTGCTGCAACGGTACAAGCGGCTTTTTTTAGGATATTCATGTTTGTTGTTGTTTTTTTCAGTTGACAAGTTAATAGATGGGAGTTCAGGAGTGGCGCTTCGCTTAGGAGTGTAGACGTATGCGTGACAAGCAAATGTCCTCTATCTTCTTCTATCTTCCTCTAACTTCCTCTAACTCCTTAAACAGATTAAGAGCTCCCTCTCCAGGGAGAGGGCGGGGGGAGAGGCTAAGCAAGCAAACACTCATCTCTCATCCCTCATCTCTCATCTAACTTTTTACATCACCACCTTCTTTACACGTCCATCGCGCATTCTCACGATGTTCATGCCCTTCTGCAGTGAGTTCAGGCGCACACCGTTAGTGTTGAATACCTCCTCAATGCCGTTGCTTGTGCTGCTCTCGATGCCCTCGATGCCAGCAGCAGCCGATGAAATAACCTCACATGTAGCAGTGCAGTTGCCAGCTGTTGCAGTGATTACTGCAGTGCCCTCCTGCTTGCTTGTTATGCTTATGGTGATGCTGTTGTCGGTCTCTTCAACAATCTCCACAGCAGCCACCTCATCATTCGATGACGTTACGTTTATCTCGCTTGCATCGGTGCCATAAACTGTAATCACGAGCTTGCGCTCTACGCCAGGTGCTGTTATTATCTTCTCGCTGTCCATGGTTATGGCTATAGCTTCATTCTCGAAGTAGAGTACAGGCATGCCCTTCTCGCCCTTCCATGGCTCAGCGGCAGTTGTGCCATATACATAGCCAATAGCTGTGAAGAAGTCCTTGTTGTAGTCGGCAGCCTCTTTGCTTGCTCCGTTCACGCTCTTAGCGTCGTCAGAGGTAATGGTCTTGCCGTTAACTTTTACCGATGCGGTGGCATAGTTGTTTGCCATACCAATCTCTTTGAGTCTCCTCTCGCCTGGCATATAGTCCTCATCAGCTATAGTGTAGCCCACGATGCGGTTTACACCCTTCATGCTTGTTGTGCCCTTTGGCAGAATGATGTCCATCTGAGCAACGTTTCCGCTGATGATAACAGAGTCTTTCTGTGTCCAGTCGCTCTCAATATGTCCTAAGATACCACCGGCAGCAAATCCCTTCCAACTTGACTTCAGAGCCTTGATAGTACCAACAGCATAGTTTCTGTTTACTCCCGCACGTGAGCCGTTGCTTCCCACGATACCACCAATGGTGTTCAAGGCAGTGAGGTCAGCGTTTACATGACAGTCAAACACCTGTCCGTCTGTACCTGTTGTACCTACGATACCGCCCACATTGCTCTCTCCAGTGAAGTTGCCGCTGGCCTTGCTGCTGAATATGAATGTAGCAGTACGAGTGTCACCAGCGATACCACCCACTGCCGATGCTGCAGGTGTGTTGATTGTTCCATTGAATGAGCAAGATGATATCTCGCCATAAACAGTTGACTGACCAACAAGACCACCAACGGTAATATCAGCCTCGCCGCTTGCGTCAAAAATATTTGCTCCATACACATGAACATTCTGCAGTGTGTCTGTTACGGCCATAGCTGCAATAACACCCACGTATGCGTTGCCTTTGTTTACCTTTATTGTAGGATTCACGAATGTCAGGTTGCGCACGCTTCCGCCCTCAGCCATGTAGCCAAAGAAACCAACCTCTGTCAGCTTAGTGTTGATTACAAGGTTGCTTATGCTATGTCCGTTGCCGTCGAGCTTGCCGTTGAAACCGTTTAGCGGTGTCCATGCTGTTGGCATTTTGCTCATGTCAATGTTGGCAACGAGTTTATAGCAAGCATCAAGGTCTCCCTTCATCTGCTGCAAATCACCTACTGTAGCGATGAGATAAGGATCTGCTTGTGTACCTTTGCCGCCTTGGAACTTAGAGAATGGCAGTTTGTAGTAGTTCATGTCATACACGTCCGACTCATAGCTGTAGTAGAACACAGCCAGCTCAGGGTTGCTGCCATTAGTGTTCATTGGCATTACTGTTACGAGGTCGCCTAACTGTTTGTTGCCCACAAACTTCTCTATCACGCTGCCGTCCTCATTGGCTATAAACAGTGTGTTGTCCAGCTTTGAGTTCAGTGGGTTGCCAATCTTTGCGATGTATGCAAACTCATGGTCGTCGTCTGTGTCGAAGAGATATGGGTTCAGACCGTCGCTGTCAATCAGCGGGTTGAACATCTGTCCGTAAGGACCGAGGTTGAAGCTTGTGAAGTGGTCGAACGACAAGTCTTTGTTATACCATCCTATGCGTGCTATCACATTGTCGTTGGCATCGCCAATAGCCGAGCCCATGCTTATCGCATACTGGTAAGAGTCACCCTTAGGATAGCGGTCGAGTGTGGTAGAAATCTGCTCGCCATGCAGTTCGGCAGGTACAACAGCAGCCACGTTGCAGCTTGGCAGGTCAACCATTGATATCTGCTGTTTGTCGCCAATCTGCTGCATGAATGCCATCTGCGACTCATGACCCTCGATGTCAGACAGTTCAAAGTAATTGCTTGACACGTTCTCGCATACGGTCTTAATCTCCTTACCCTTATTGTCAACCACCACGAAGTTGTAAACGTAGTTGTCGCTCGATGTCATATACTCGTAGTAGCTTATCACGAAGTTAAGGTTGCCGTCATTTGAGAAGTAGTTCTTAGACAGGTCCTTGTTAGACATCAGACCGAATGAAGCAAAGCGGTAGAGAGCCTCTTCCGATTTCTCTACAGGCACGCTCAGCGAGTCAACCATCTTGAAGTTTCTGTTATAAACCTTGAGTATGTAGTTGTTGTCAGGAGTAGGTATTGGGTCGAATGTAGTAAGGTCGTAATCCTCAGCCCAAGGCTTCTCATAGTGGCTTATCACGTAGTATGGCTGATTATCAATCTGTGCCACGCTGATATATCCACCGTCGCTATAGTTAGTCAGCTCAAAAGGAATCTTGAATGTCTTTTCAGCGTATGGTGTTTGATAGCCTCCCGGAGGAGCAATGATTTCAATGGTAAGAGTGTCATAATCGTTAGGGTCGAGCACGTTTACCAGTCGTTGGTATCTTGTCCACTCGTTCAACTGCATGTCAACGAACATACCCAGACCATTACACTCATACACCTCAGTGCCGTCGGTGCTAAACACCTTTGTCTTGTAAATCTGCTCGGCCATCATTGTGTTTTGGTTAAACTCGCCCACCTCGTGCATGTATATTGCCACCTCGTAGGTGTCAGCGTCCTTGTCAAACAGTTTGTTTGTAACAAGGTTCATAGGTTGTATGGCGTTTACCTTCTTTCCGTCAGGAATATTAATGGAAATCTGTCCAACCTGCTGATGCTTGCTGTTGTAGAGCGTGATGTCAGACTTGGTGTAATAGTAGTTTGCCGACTCAAAAGTCTGTGTGTATGTCCACAAACCGTCAGGTCCCTCTATAAATCCCCATGCGTGTGACTGCAGATGAGCAGTCTGCTGTGGTGCTCGCATAGGCATGCCCTTCTTTGCGATAGGCATCCCTGCCTTTTCCATCTGAAACTGCAATGGTTTCAGTGTGTTGCTTCCCAGCACCTGCATCTCAGGGCGCGTTCTTTTGCTCAGGCGCTCCTTCAGGTTGTATGCCTCTGCAGATGTAGAAACAAACGTCAGTCCTGCCACAATAAGTGACAAAACATAAGATGTAAATCTATTCATGTTTAATAAAAAAATTTAATTTAAAAGCTTTTAATTTCTATTTGGGTGCAAAGATACAGATTTAAATGAAGAATGAAGAATGAAGAGTGAAGAATTTGCTGCTGCGGTTGACAAGTTGACAAGTTGACGAGTTGACAAGTTGCTGGCGTCTTAAGGTAATGGCCTTTAACTCCATTTAACTCCCTTATAACTCCCTTTAACTCCTTAAGCGGATTAAGGGCTCCCTCTCTAAGGAGAGGGCGGGGGGAGAGGCCCCATCCCTCATCCCCTATACCTCACAAACAACCTCAGCAATCCCCAAGCAATGACGTAGGTCATGGCGGCAGCTGTAAACACAGCATAATAGCTGTTGGTAATCTCAAGGATAAGACCCACTGCCGATGCCGCTATTATGCCACCCATGCTGCCGCTGAATCCTGCTAAGGCAGTCATCGTAGCCACCTGACTCTTAGGATAATTGTCTGAAACCACGGTATAGATATTTGCTGCCCATCCCTGATGTGCGAAGCATGCCAAACTGATGATTGCTATCACTATCCATAGTGTGCTTACAGATGGTATCAGTGATACTGGCAACACCATCAGCGCACATATCAGCAAACCGGTAAAGCGCGAGAAGGCGGCAGTGCGACCCATGCGCATCATCTTAGATGAGATATATCCGCCAACGATTCCGCCGAAATCAGATACTATGTAGATGATAACGATAGGTATCTGCATGGCTGTGAGGTCCATGTTGAAGGTCTTGCTGAGGAAGTCGGGAGTCCAGAAAAGGAAAAACCACCATGGCCAGTCGCACACAAAACGGGCAAGGCAGATGCCCAGCGTGGTGCGGCGCTTAAACAAGTGCCACCAAGGCAGTTTCTTGCCATCATCGCCCTCTTCCTCGTCTTTGTCTTGATGAATATATTCAAACTCCTCCTTCGACAGTCCCTTTGCCTTGGCTGGCACCTGATAACATGCCAACCATGCTATAATCCATATAAATCCTAACAGACCAGTCACGATAAACGCCTCTCTCCAACCATATTCCACCGTGATATACGTTACGATGAGCGGAGCCACGATAGCGCCAATGTTGCTTCCAGAGTTGAACAGTCCTGTTGCAAATGCCCTTTCCTTCTTTGGAAACCATTCGGTAATGGTCTTGATGGCTGCCGGGAAGTTGGCCGACTCACCCACACCGAGCATGAAACGCGCGGCGGCAAGGTGGAAGAAGTTGGCAGCCGCGGCATGCAGACATCCCGCCAGGCTCCACACGGCAATGGCGATGGTGTAAGATATGCGTGTGCCAAACTTATCGATAAATCGTCCTGCCATCAGCATGCCTATGGCGTAGGCCGCCTGAAAGGCAGACACGATATATCCATACTCAGACTCGCTCAGTGCTATATCCTCAGATATGACAGGCTTGAGCAGTCCCAGCACCTGACGGTCGATGTAATTGATGGTTGTTGCGAAGAACAACAAGGCGACAATGCGCCAACGGTATTGTTTCATGTTAATTATAATTTGTGGTTGAACGATGAGCGTTGAGCGTTGAGCGTTGAACGATGAAGGTTTGCTTGTCACGCATACGTCTACACTCCTACACTCCTAAGCGAAGCGTCACTCCTACACTCCTCAATTTGGATTAAGGATGAGGGATGAACGTTGAACGATGAGCGTTGAACGATGAACGATGGAGGTTTACTTGACACGCAATCCCTCATCTCTCATCTCTCATCCAACTGAGGTTCTTCAGCTCCCTCTCCAAGGAGAGGGCGGGGGGAGAGGCTGCTCCTAAATCTCCCTAATCCTCCTATAAACATACTCCTGCTCCTCAGGCGTGTCGCAGTAGGTCACCACGATAAGTTTCATTCCCGGTTTCCACAACTGCTTCACCTTCTCTATCACCAGAGCAGGACTGCCCACTATTCTGGCATTGAGCACCACACCCTTGCCGGCAAAGACATCAGCATAACCCTCTGTTGGGTTGGCTCCTGGGTCGGTGGCAAGCGAGAAAGCTCCGTCGGCCATGCGTATGCCCTCGATATTGGCTATGCCCTCTTTCTTGCTGCTCCAGTTGCCACATGAGTGGAACACCGGACCGCCAAAAGGCATTCCCGCCTTAACCATTGGCGGTACGCACATATCGAAATATATGTCGTCGGGCATCATTGTTATCGTATCGTCCGACATGCCCAGACCACTGAACATTCGGCTTGATGCAAAGCCATGACCAGGGCGTGCCAGTGCGTCGCCTATTATCTTCTGCTGTTCCAGTGTGAAATCCATCAGCAACTGTGCTGTGCGGTCCAGTGCCGTGCGCATGTCGGCAGGATTCTCGTAGAAGTCTATGTAAAACTGGTTACTGTCTATGATGTTGCTCACGGTGTTCAGTGGCGACTGCACATCGCAGAACGACATAGGTATTCGCCCCTCCGTCTGTTCCACGAAGTAGCGTGTCATGTCGAGAGTATATTTTCCTATGCCCGTCTCAGCCACAGGCACGTATGGAGCGTTTACCAGTTCGTTGACAGATGCAAACTTACCATTTACGGCAGGCGCCTGACCCGGTTCCCAGATATAGTCAAACCCGTATGCCGATGCCACAGTGCCCAGTCCGTGCCAAGGCTCAATGAAGTTGGCTATGTCGGTCTTATATTTCATGCTCTCCTTCAGTGCGCCCAACTGCCATTGCAGCGATTTCTCCATGTCGCGCGAGTCGGCTGCAAACACCTCCTTCACCCTCATGCGCCTGTATACAAGTATTCCCTCGTCGCCATTCCAGAATTCTTTGCAGCGCTCATCCAGTTCGGCGGCATAGTCGGCATACTCGTTCAGGCAGAAGTCCTTGGGTGGGATAGGGTGTACGATGGTGGCCTGACTGTCGGCAAGACTGAAGTTGAAGCTGTCGTCGGCGCTTCCCTCCATCCTCAGCTCGTCGGCTATATTGTAGATGTCTCTTATTCTCTCGTCAGACACCTTGTCGTCCATGTTCACACAGCATATACCCGTAAGCGTATGGTCGTTGCCAGAGGCATCCACGCGCTCCTTTATCAGCTGTTGCAACTCCTCCTTTGTCTTTGTCTCAATGTCCACAGGGTTCAGTCGGATATTGAAGAAAGTGTTTGGCAGATGCTTTCTCAGCAGCGCCACGTCACCTCCCCAGCCCACATCAAGGAAAGCCAGACGCTCTATCTTGGCAAACTCCTCAGCATGACGGTGAGGGTCCTTGCCGCAGTAGTGAATGCCGTATGGCTGGTGGCGCATGCTCCACTCGATGTCTATAGGCAGTATGAAGTCGCGGTAGTCCTGTTCAGAAATCATTGTGTGCGAGCATTCAGAGTGAATGGCCACAGGCTGGTTGAACAGTCGTGCCGAGCGGTTAACGGAGATAGACGAACTGCCCGTAAGACTCTGTATGTACCACACGAACTTATCTATCACATTGGCTATAGAGCGGAAATAGCTTCTCACCTCGTCAGGACGAGTTATCATGTCGGTGAAAATCTCCTCGCCCCTCACGTCGATGGCAAGGTTGAGCACGCCACCCCAGTTGATGTCGCCCACCACATATCCGTATTTGGCTTTCAGTTGTTCTATCAGCCTCACCAGCCTCTGGAATGCTTCTGACTTGAAAGCAGCGGCCTCGTCAATCTTCAGTTCTTCGCGGTGCGCACATATCACCTGTGGAGCCGAGTCCTCGAAATACTCAATCTTACAGCCGAGCATCTCAGACAGCAGATAGCCCGATGCCAGGTGTACCGCACCAATCTGTGGCAAGTCTTTCAGGTGGTCCTCGCCCAATCCTAAGTCGCCAAAGCGTTCATACAGCACTTGTTCCATGAGTCTCTCATCTTCCACCCTTCTTCTTGGGTCGTAGAAGAAACTTTCATCAAACGATATACCAGCATTCTTATTCCACCATGATGGATGCAGCACAATATCCACTGGCAATTTCTTAGAACAGAGTTTTTCCATGTTATTCATTTTTTTACAAATGCAAAGATACATATTTAAATGAAGAATGAAGAATGAAGAATGAATAATTTGCTACCGCGGTTGATGAAGACTAGAAGATAGAAGGAGATAGAAGTAGATAGAAGAAGATAGAGGACGTTACCTTGATATGCAAGCCCTCATCCTTAATCCCTCATCCCTCATCGTTCAACGTTCATCGTTCATCGTTCATCGTTCATCGTTCATCGTTCATCATTCTAAGGATTTTAGGATTTAAAGGGACCTGAATACCCAAGCAAACTGTGCTCCCTCTTGCCCCTTCGACAAAGCTCAGGATAGAAAAAGGGGGAGGTAGAGGGGGATGGATAGGAAAACTCTCCTGCGTATCACAGGGATTTTCACGTATCTTATTTCTGAAGGATAAATAATCCGTGGAGATACGTGTGATCCGTGGAGACTTAAAGGACATTACCTTGACATGCAAACCTTCATCCCTAATCTCTCATCCCTAATCTCTCGCTAATCGTTCAACGTTAATCGTTCATCTCAAATCGTATTACAGCAAAAGGGTAACAACTAAATTCTTTGCCCTCTCTTGTGTTCAGTCCCAACTCAATATTTGTGCCTATCTTGAAGTGCTTTGTGAGCCTATAAAAGATTTTATTCTCAGAAAAGAGATATAATTTCTTTGTTCCATAAAAATCTGAATATCCAGAGAAAGATATTCTGCCTTTAAACAATCCATAGGCAGCCGTTGCCTGCCAGTTGTTCAATCCGTCATATCGATATAATGCTTCCAAGGTGATGAAGCTATTCTGCTTGTTTAGCAGTTGAAAAGCTACTCCTCCTAAATAGATGTTATCCGCAAGGAAGCCATCTGCGATGAATGTTCTCAGCTCTGCATGCAATAACACAGGGGCATCCCACCATTTTTGCTCTCTGAATATCTGAAGATAGGTGTTTGCTGCCTTATTATTGTCGATGACTGCCTCAGCATAGATAAAGTTCATCACTCTTTCTGTTGGATGCGTTTCTATCTCAGCGATAATCTTCAGTTCTTCACTGCTTTTTGCCACTTGTATGTTCTGACCATAAACCACTATGGATAAGAAACAGAATACTAAAACAAATAAATGCCTCATACACAAAATTATGTTGCTGCAAATATAATACTTTTTTATTGGAATTTGATTGATGATAAAAAAAACTTTCAACCCTAATCTAACTCTTGCACTCCAAGAGTTGGATTAAGGATTAAAGATTAGAGATTAGGGTTTGCATGTCATACGTTGAACGTTGAACGATTAACGATGAGCGTTGAACGATGAGGGTTTGGATGATGTAGGGGCAGATCAGCGTATCTGCCCGATTGATTTAACAGGTTTTGATCCACAGAATTATATTAATTATATTAATTTCTGTCCAAAAAAATCCCTTAAATCCTAAAATCCTTAGAACGATGAGCGATGAACGATGAGAGATGAGAGATGAGGGATGAGGGTTTGCTTGCCAAGGTAATGGCATTTAAGTCCCTTTAAAATCCCTTAAATCCTAAAATCCTTAGATGTTGAACGTTGAATGATTAACAAACCCCTCCTAACCTCCCCTTACTCCTTCGACTAGCTCAGTACAGGAAAGGGGCGGGAGAGGAACCTACCCCTATCCCCTCCCTCCTTCGACAACGCTCAGGACAGAAAAGGGAAGGGAACTGAGAGCCCCCTCTTAACCTCCCCCTTGGGGGAGGAAACTGAGAAGATAGAAGACATTTGCTTGTCACGCATACGTCTACACTCCTAAGCGAAGCGTCACTCCTGAACTCCTGAACTCCCAATTTTGGATGAACGATGAAAGTTTGCTTGTCAAGCTCCCTCTCTTTTTATCCTGAGCTAGTCGAAGGAAAGGAGAGGGCGGGGGAGAGGCTCCCTAAAATCCCAAATATCCTTAGACAAATTTCTGTCAAAAACATCCCCAGAAAATCATCAATCCAAAGACCAAAGACTTTACGAAAATTTTTGACAAAAATTTTTCAAAAACCCAAATTAACCCCCTCAAAACTCAAGAATTCTGAACAAAAAAATATTTTGCCCGAAAAAACGCCAAAAATCGTGTGCAATCTTAAAATATTGAAACTCAAAACCTTACAGCCTAAAAATCAAAAGTGTGCAATAATTTTGGCTTTTTCGTTTTCCAAAACCTATCGTTTTACTCACCAAAACCATAGCTTTTGCTTTTCAAGATGATAGGTTTTGCAACGCAAAACCATAGAAAATGGAGCTCAAAACCTATGCTTTTGAAAAATAAAGTCGTGTTTTTTGCTTTTCAAGACCCTTTTTTCTGTCTTCAACCCCCAATTTTTTCTCTAGATTGAAAAAAAAAATTGTCAAAAATTTTACACTTTTATTTTTGAAATTTTTTGACAAAACCCAAATCTTATTCTAAGGATTTTAGGATTTAAAGGATTCTGTTCAGGCGGATTTGTAATCCGACTGGAGTTAGTTGCGGATTTGTAATCCGCCTACGTTCGTTCAACGTTCAACGTTCATCGTTCATCGTTCATCGTTCAACTCATCGTTCAACGTTCATCATTCTAAGGATTTCAGGATTTAAAGGATGGTTTATAAAAGCGACTCAAATTGACTTGGTAAATTGTTGATGAATATTGTGAGATAAATGATAATTTAGAGGCGATGGCAAAGCAGTTATACGACTATTGGTTTGTTCAGTTTGACTTCCCTAATGAGGAGGGCAAACCTTACAAATCGAGTGGAGGTAAGATGGTGTGGAATGATAAGTTGAAGAGAGAAATA
>JAZLCN010000018.1:0-23196 GCA_045614255.1 Prevotella sp. | reverse complement strand
AAGGTAGATGATTTTGACAACAAGAAAATACAACTTTTTTACAACTGGATGCTGCCACTAATGCGTGAATGGCGAAACAAGAACGGCAATGATGATTTGTTTGAACAAATTTATCTGCTCAGCTGTATATATTCAATGCCTAACATTCCTTACAATAGCAGTAAATATATCTACGACCAGTTTACACTTGCCCGACAAATGATTCATCATCCGTCGTTCTGCCGCTTGGCAGGAGAGATGTTCTTTGAAGTAGAAGAGTTTTACCATCGCGATAATGACGAACGGGAAAAGGGAAAGGAAAAGAAATGAAACATTGCATGAATATTATGAATAAAACAATTATGAAAATTTTATTTTTATTGCTCTGCGTATTAATATCAGCTACAATTAACGCAAAAACGATTCACAACATTGAGAATCCGTCATACGTTGGAATTAATGACGGCACGATGAAAATTGTAAAGGTAAAAACAACAGAAACTGAGACAACATTGACATTCAGTTATCCAGGCGACGGCTTTGCTTCGTTCTTACCGTCAAGCTATCTTGTAGATGAGCAAGGCAGACGTTATAACATTATCAGTCAGAAAGGGTTTGTGGCTGACTCGCTTGGTCGATTAACGCCAAAGAAGAAAGGCAACTACAAGCTGATTTTTTCACCCCTGCCCAAAGAAACGCGAATCTTTGATTTCATCGAGGATTTTTATTCTCCAAATGGAACAAGCTATTATGGCATAAGGGCTAATGGCACTCCATTTGCTGCAGATAATGAACAAGCAAGTTCTGCAAAGAACGAATCTTTCCCATTAGAAAGTTTCGTGAAAGACAGCGTTTATGTAACGGGAAGGATAATAAGCGACAACCCTGATACTTGGAAGAACAGGTCTATTAGAAAATGGGAAACATATTCTTTTGTAAACACAACACAAATACCAGAGGTAAAGATAGACAGCAATGGATATTTCCGCATGCCGCTTTGTGTGTATGGACCAACTTGGGCAAATCTTCTTACCTACAAGGGGAAAGGCCATGGCAGTTTCTTTATTCCCGTGATGCTCTACCCTGGCGACAGTCTGGACATAGAGATTGACTGTAGCGATGAAAACAACAAAAAGATTAGTTATCACAGCAAGAAGCAGAAGAGTTTCAGCAACCTGATGCAGCATGCGCCTGTCTTTTTCTGTAATTACTACCGTTACATAAATGATACGACCTATTACAACAAGCTGACAAAGGAAGCAGTAGAAAACAGATTCAAGAACTACGATGACCTCTCTTTATATATTGCAGGCAAATATGGTCTGAATGGTTTGGAAACAGAAATGCTACGCTCTCACATGTCTGTAATGGTAGCGGCAGACATAACAAAACTGACAAGTCATTATCTTTTTAAGAAATATCCCAGACAGCCCAACAGCAATTACTACGACTGGGAATGGAGAAAAAGCGAATCGCCATATTTCTACTGCCTTTCTAAGGTAAGAGCTGAGTCAAATGCCTTTCTTACCACTCCCGAATGGCATAACCTGCTGTCATTCAACCGTCTGTTAGAATATCCAAAATTTGACAATCAAGCTATTTTTATGTTTTGGAGAAACATAAATGAATCGCCAAGTGCCGAGCATGTCGTACCTTATTTCAATAGCCTTTTGGATATTATCCGTGAATACAGACAAAAGCAGGGCGGAAACGATTCCGTATTTGAGCAGGCTTTCATGCTTTGCTGTGCACGCAGAATGCCATTGTTTATTCCACATCCAACAGATTGTAAGAAACTGGAAGATGTTATACCTGTAGCTTACAAGCAGTTCACTAATTTCCGCAGCATGTTTTACCATCCGTCAATATTAAGACTGGCAAGCACAGTTGTGGAAGAAAAGGAACAATTTATTTATAGAACTGAATATAATAAATGATTCACTGGCTGAAAACAAATACCACTAAGATTCTTTCATCTATAATTATTTGGGGATGCACCATACCTCCAATATCTATTTGTTGGGATGCTTACATAATCCCCAAATGGTATGGAGGGATAACAGCAATAGTGGTTTGTATATTATTCTATAAGATATAATCGTATAATATCTTAATTGAGATAAGAAAAAGAGATTAAGGTATTAATTCCATAATTAATATATTCTCCACTCCAAATGGAAGATTTTAACCCTTATCAACCGAGTTTGAACATTTTTCAAACTCGGTTGACTATTTTTTTACCCATTTCATCGTTTTTTATATTTAATTTTGCAAACGTGGATTAAAGAATGAAGAGTGAAGAATGAAGAGTGAAGAATGAAGAATGAAGAGTGAAGACTGCGAAGCTGATGAGCGTATGCGAATAATGAAGAATTAAGACGTGTTGATGAGCGTAGGCGAATAATGAAGAATGAAAATAAAACTAAAAATAAAACAATGAAGACCAAAAAACTATTATGCATTAAGCATTATGCATTAAGCTTTGTTCTCGTGCTGGCAGCACTTATGCTGATGAGCGCAGGAACAGTGAAGGTGCACACCTGCGGCGACTCAACAATGGCACCGTATGATGAATCGGCTACCGTGACACGTGGCTGGGGAATGTACTTCCATCAGTTCCTCAAGGACGTGGCGTCTATCAACTACGCTCGCGGCGGTCGCGACACACGCGGATTTTATAATGAGGCCGACAGATGGGGTGCAGTGAAAAACAACATGCAGCCAGGCGACTATGTGCTGATACAGTTTGCACATAACGACGAGAAGAACGGCGGTATGGATGGTGTGGCACTAAAGGAATACTACCAGAGCATTGGCAACACTGCCGAAGCAAACAAGGTGGACACACGCGGTACAGTGCCAAGCACTACATATAAGGAATATCTGCGCAAGTATGTAGAGGAGACTCGCGCACTGGGCGGCAACCCAATTCTCGTGGCTCCTGTTTGCCGCAGCTACTTTGATGGCAGCAAGATTCGCCGTAACGGTCGTCACGACCTGGGCGACAACTTCTCTGTGCTTACAGAGAACGGACCTGTGAGCGGACAGAAGGTGGCGGCAAGCGACCATTCTATGGACTATACATATCAGATGAAGATGGTGGCAGAAGAGATGAACGTGCCGTTTATCGACCTGACCACCGCTACTGCTGAACTCTATGAGAGCTATGGCGACGCTAAATGCCATGAGTACCTGTTTGACGGTGAGGGCAGCACTCACTTCAATACTACCGGTGCGCTGCTCGTAGCCCGTAAATGTGCCGAACTGATGAAGGCACAGGGCATACTGGCAGACAACATCGTGCTGCCAAGCGACCTCAGTGTAACACCTGCCGAGGCTGATTTGGGCGAAGCATACAAAGGACAGACACTGCGCAAGGAGTTTACACTAAACGGATTTAGTCTTACTCCTGAGAGTGGCACTATCACCATCAGCGCTTCTGAAGGCATCACACTGTCAACAGACAAAAACAACTGGCACAACGAACTGAGCGTAAACTACACAGCCTCAACACTGGTACAGACATTCTACGCACAACTGACGTTGGAGAAAAGCGGAGTAACAGAAGGCAAGGTGTATATCAAGCAGGGCGACAAGACTATCGAGGTGCCGGTAAAGGCTGCTGCCGTAACACTTGAAGGCGGTACTGCCGTAAAGGCTTTCTGGCGATTGGACAATGCATCGACAGGATGCGTAACAACCGGTCCTATTACTTATATCGACCAGACATGGACAGGCATGGAGGTACAGAACTATTCTGCACCAAAGGGCGGAACCGATGCAAGCGGCAACTACTACACACAGTATCCTGACGGCATTCCCGCCGGCGAAACTCCAGACCGCAAGACACAGCGCAATGTTATTACAGGCAAGAACTGGCCTGATGGAGAAATTGACGACAACCCTGAACGCTATATTGATTTTGGCGTAAAGGCGAACATCGGTACAGAACTTAAAATAAACAATATCAGCTTGTATGTTGGCGGTGCAGGCGGCAGCGGAATGAGATGTCATGTGTACTACTCTACCGACAATTTCCTGACACGCACCACTATCTATGCACCAACCAAGATGGCATCAAACACTATGAACGGCGTGAGCAACCAGCCTGTTATCACTCTTAAGGAAGGCCAGGAACTGCATCTGCGCATATATCCTTGGTATAATGGTGCTGCAAACGGCAAGACCATCTGTCTGAGCGATGTAACGATAGAAGGAATGGCTTTTGATGCCTCTGCCGACGGTATTAATGGCATAATAAACAATCCAAACGTGGTGAGCGTAAACTACTACGATGCTACAGGCAAGATGCTGTCATCACAGACCGAAGGTATGAATATCATCCGCACAACTTATGCTGACGGAAATACAGATATAAAGAAAGTGATGAGGTAAAAGATTTTTGGAAATTCTAGGAATCCCAGGAGGGTCTAGAAAATAACTCATAAACAAAAAATAACTCAATAACTAAAATAAAAACTACAATTATGAAAAAGAATCTTTTAAACGGGCTTCTGCTCATGCTCGTCAGTCTCTTTGCTACATCGGCAAAGGCAGAGAGCGTGCAGATAGCAAGCTGGACATTCGACACCGGCTACGACGTAGCAGAGAATGTTTACACGCCTAACGCAAATCCTTGGGCTGCAGTGGGTCACTATTGGTTTACTGATGGTCAGCCAATGTTTGTTGCTAACGAAGCTGTTGGCAATGCAACAGACTATGTGATGACAGCACAGTCGGTAGGACGCTACTGGCAGTTGTGTACAGGCTATAATAACAATGTGTTGCGCATAGAGAATGCTGATGCCAACGACATCAGCGACTACACCGATGCCTCAAAGCACAATGTATATTACGAAATTCAGTTCCCTACAAAGGGATATAAGAACATATCTTTAGAATATGCTTGCGCATACGGTGCAAATGCAGAGGCAACGCTGCAGACTGTTGTTTCTACCGATGGCGGAACAACATGGTTTGACGGCGGTGCATGCAAGACAGCCGCTAACTGGTGGATATATAATGTAAACAATGTAACTCTTTCTGCCAACAACAAAGATAAGGTGATTGTGCGCCTCATCGCAGGCAACACCTTCAAGAGCAACTGGAACCTTGACTACCTGAAGGTATATGGAGAGGCTGCAGAAGAAGCTAAGCCTATCGATGCCAAGGATGCTACCATAGCATGGGCATTCGACCAAGGCACAAACAATCCTACAGATGCCGTCGCATCTGTGCCAGAGGCTATATCTACCTCAAGCTGGGAACTGGGTAGCAATGTTATTCTTCAGGCACCAGCAGCTGCAGGCGCAGAGACATTGACAAAGATTCAGCCTGTAGTTAGCATAGGCAGAGCACAGGAAGAAAACTCTTACGTTAAATACACCATCATTCCTAAGAAGGGTGTTAAGTTCACTCCTAAGAAGCTCAACTTCAACGCATGTAAGTATGGTACAAGCGGCGGACAGTTTGACGTATATGTAATTCGCGGCGAGGAGAAGATACAGCTCACAGACGGTTTCAACCCTGAGCGCAACAATACAGGCAATGGTTTCTCTGCCGTAGAGCATGCAATAAACGGCATGGCTGCAAGCGAAGAGAAGATAGAACTGTGGTTCTACATCTGGAACCTTGCAAACAACAAGCAGGTTGGTCTTAGCGATATTACACTGACAGCCGACATTGAGGGAACACCAGAGGCTGTGCCTGTTTATACACTGGACGTCAAATTAGGCACTGAGGGTGCCGGCAAGATTGCAGTTAATCCTTCAGGCAACGAGTTTGACGCAGGTACAGAGATTACTCTCTCTGTAACAGAGAACTTCGGTTATCACTTCACCTCATGGACCGATGCAGCAGGCAACGTTGTTTCTACAGAAAATCCATATACATTTGCTATCGAAGCAAACACAAATCTTACAGCAAACTTCTCAAAGAACAATGTCTATGCTCTCAACTATATCGCAATCGACGATATGGACAACAAGTATGGCAACCAAAACCTTGTGACATTCTCGCCTGCCGGTAACATTGTTGACGGTGTTCACTACTATGAGGAAGGCACTGATGTAAAGGTTGCTGTTGCCAACAACAAGATTCTTTCATTCACAGGATGGGAAGATGGTTCGACAAACGCTGAACGTATTATCCACATGGATGGTGAGAAGAACATCACTGTAAACTATGCTGTGGCTGACTATATCGTAGCATGGGATCTCTATCAGGACCAGCCAAGTTCTCAGCGTGCGGCCGACTACCGCAGCAACAGTGAGAATGCAGGTCTGCTCTCACTGCGCAACGAAGCTGGAGGAACAAGAAGCTGGCTCACACGCGGCGTTAACAACGGTGCAGAAGAAGGACGTTGGGGCGCACGTATATGGGACCTCCTCGTTAACGGATGGTATTGGGAAATCTCATTCTCTACAAAGGGATACAGCAACATCAATATCTCTAACGGTTTCGGACACTCTTACAACACATATAAGGTAATGAAGATGCAGTATTCTGTTGACGGAACAAACTTCACAGACGTTGGCACATACGACATCGTTGAACGCGGATGGGTTGACGGTGAGTTCACTCTTCCAGCAGAAGCAAACAACCAAGAGCGTGTATATGTGCGCTGGGTTAAGGGCACTGACGAACTGATAGGTGTGGCTTCAGACTACGACGGTCTGTCTATCGGCGATATCTTTGTGATGGCAGAAAGCGAGCAGGCCAACGACAATGTGGCTCCGGTGATTGTAAACAGCAATCCTGCCAACGGCTCAACTGGTGCATCGGCAAGCGGCAACATCGTACTTACATTCGACGAGCGCATCAAGGCCGGCACAGGTGCTGCAACTCTCAACGGTGAGAACATTGTTCCTACTGTGACAGGAAAGACAGCCGTGTTCCAGTATGCAGGTCTCGACTACAACAAAGAATACACTTTCTCACTCCCTGCAGGCGTCATTACAGACCGTAGCGGCAATGCTTTTGGCGGTATTGACATCAAGTTTACTACAATGGAGCGCACACAGCCTGCTGCACGCATTTATGACGCAGTGGTAGCTGCTGATGGTTCCGGCGACTACAAGACCGTCCAGGAGGCTATCGACGCTGCTCCTATCGGCAGAGCCTTCCCATGGCTTATCTTCATCAAGAACGGCGAATACAAGGGTCATGTTGACATTCCTGCCAACAAGCCTTACCTGCACTTCATCGGACAGGAGCGCGACAAGGTTATAATCACCGACGACAAACTCTGCGGTGGCGACAACGCACTCCATGTAAGCGTAGGTGCAACAGTTGTAGTTAATTCAAACAACTGCTACTTCGACAACCTGACACTCGAAAACTCTTGGGGTCATGACAATCAGGCCGGACCACAGGCATTGGCTCTGAACACCACTGGCGACCGCACAGTGTTCAAGAACGTGGCAATGCTGTCTTATCAGGACACATGGATCACTCCTTCTACATCAAACTACCGTGTTTATGCTAAGGACTGCTTCATTGAGGGTGCAGTAGACTTCATTTACAACAGTGGTAACATCTACATCGACAACACCACTCTCTACATCAACCGCAAGAGCGGCGGTTATATCGTGGCTCCTTCTCATGCTGACGATGTTAAGTGGGGATATGTATTCATGAACTGTACTATCACAGCTCCTGGCAACCCAAGCGAGACTGATGTATGGCTGGGACGTCCATGGCACAACTCTCCAAAGACTGTGTTCATCAACACCACAGCCGAGGTAACAATTCCTGCAGCCGGATGGTATGAGAAGATGGGCGGTCTGCCAGCACTCTGGGCTGAATATAACACAATGGATGCTAATGGCAATCCTGTTGACTTGTCACAACGTCGCAGTTCTTACTGGAAAGAGGGTGACAACGGCGAACAGATTTGGAAGCACAACGTGAAGAACGTGCTCACAGCCGAGGAAGCAGCTCAATATACAGTGAAGAATGTGCTTTCTGGTTCTGACAACTGGCAACCTGAAATCATCACTGAGTCTTGTGCCGCTCCAAAGGCAACAATCGAGGGTTCAAAGATTACATGGCAGGCTGTGCCATACGCTATCTGCTATGTTATCTTGAAGAACAACGAGGTGGCAGGATTTACTACCGACTGTGAATTTGCCTATGAGGCTGGTGCTGAATACAAGGTATTTGCAGCCAACGAGCAGGGTGGTTTGAGCGAGGCTTGCATACCAGGTATTTCAGATGGAATCGACAATATTTCATCATCAGCAGGCAATAATCCTACAGGTATCTATACTCTCGACGGCAAGCGCGTAGAGCAACTGCAAAAGGGTGTGAACATCATCAAGACTGCCGAAGGTGTGGTTAAGAAGATTGTAAAATAATAAAAAGAACGGACCGCATCAGTTTTTTCAATGAATGCGGTCCTTTTTTCTTTATTGAAAATAATTATTCCCCCCTTTCAACTAAAAATTGAACCTTTAAAACATAGTAAAGGTGTAACTTTGCAACAGATTTGGAAATGGGAAATATTAGAAAAAAATATACAGATTCAAGATAGTTAGTAAGAAGGATTATTAGTTAGTAGTTTAAGATGCTGTGAAGCATCTGAATAAACTTGGTAAAAAGGACAAAACCCTGACGGCATTACGCAGTCAGGGTTTTGGTTTAATATATCAACTCACCAGTGCCTCATTAAGGTCAATGCCCAATGCCAATGCTACGCCAGCCCCATAAGCCTCATCGGCAAGATAACAGTTGCGCACATGACGCTGCTTAATAAATAGTTCGGCATCGCCCATAGCACGCGCGGTATTCTCAAAAAGCAACTGTTGCTCCTCAGCAGGCATAAGTCTGAAAAGGTCGCCAGGCTGAGTATAATAATCATCGTCATACTCTCGCTCAGTGTAGTTGTACACCTCCCCATGTGTCCGCAACGGTGGTTCCTTCAGTTGAGGAGTGTCCTGCCACTCACCAAAACTGTTTGGTTCATAACCCAGCGTCCTGCCATAGTTGCCATCCACCCTCATGGCGCCGTCGCGATGATAGGCATGGAACGGACAGCGCGGACGATTGACAGGAATCTGCTCAAGGTTAACACCCAAACGATAGCGCTGTGCATCGCCGTAGGAGAACAGTCGTCCTTGCAGCATCTTGTCGGGCGAAAACCCTATGCCATCGACGACATTCACCGGATTGAAAGCCGCCTGCTCCACCTCAGCGAAAAAATTCTCCGGGTTGCGGTTCAGTTCCAGTATGCCTACATCATGCAACGGGAAATCACCATGTGGCCATACCTTAGTGAGGTCAAACGGATTGATATGATAATTGTCAGCCTCATCCTCGGTCATCAGTTGCACTTGAAAGAGCCACCGCGGATAGTCACCCCGTTCTATGCTCTCGAAGAGGTCGCGCTGGTGCGACTCGCGGTCTTTGGCTATCAGCGCCTCCGCCTGTTCATCGGTAAGGCATTTTATCCCTTGCAGCGTGCGCAGGTGGAACTTCACCCATGTGCGCTTGTTGTCTGCATTAATGAAACTATAGGTATGACTGCCAAAACCATGCATGTGGCGGTATGACAGCGGTATGCCTCGCGGACTCATCGTGATGGTTATCTGGTGCAGAGCCTCTGGCAATAGCGTCCAGAAGTCCCAGTTGTTTGTTGCCGAGCGCATACCCGTGCGTGGGTCGCGCTTTATGGCATGGTTAAGGTCGGGAAACTTCAGCGGGTCGCGCAAGAAGAACACCGGCGTATTGTTTCCCACAAGGTCCCAATTGCCCTCTTCCGTATAGAATTTCATTGCAAACCCTCTGATGTCGCGTTCTGCATCAGCTGCTCCCCGCTCACCAGCCACGGTAGAAAACCTTACGAAACACTCCGTCTGCTTGCCTATCTCGCTGAACATTGCAGCTCGTGTATATTTCGTTATGTCGTGCGTCACGGTAAACGTACCGTATGCCCCCGCACCCTTGGCATGCATACGCCGTTCTGGTATCACCTCACGGTCGAAATGGGCCAACTTCTCTATCAGCCACGGGTCTTGCATCACTATCGGTCCTCTCCTACCTGCCGTCTGCGAGTTCTGGTTGTCTGCTATCGGTCTGCCATTGGCAGCAGTCAGTTTCTTCTCTTTCTCCATAATCCTGAAAACTTTAAATTAATATCTCTCCCTAACCCTCCCCCCAAGGGGAGGGAACTTGGAAACTCAAGAGCTTACATACTCATAAACTCAATCACTATTCCACCGCAAATATACGCTTCCATCGCCTTCGCCCGTTCATCTGGAGAATTAAAAAAACATAATCCCCACCACAATTAACCTTTTTCCTTTTTTGATTGGATTGGTTAACTGTTGTGGGGATTATATACAGGATTTGAGTAAATCACAATTATGATTTTAACCCAAATCGGTCATTTAGATTTTAGTGCGTTTGTCTTGTTATTTTTGAGAAGATTTTTTATGTGTTCTAAAGGAGTATAGCTATAAAGAATTTATCTCAGTCAATAATTCTTCAAACTCTATTTGCTCGCCATATGGCGAGTGAATTATTACTCCTCCTGCTCATAATAATATGAGTAGTCTATACCCTTCATAAAGGTTTCGCGGTCGTTGATTTTGTCAGTCAGTGCCTCTTTAAGGAGTGCATGGATGCGGCTGCTATCCGTATGGCTCGCTATCATGGCATCAAGATAGTCTTTTTTGTTTATCTTGCTCCAATCCACACACATCTTCATACGTTTCTTGAAAATCAAATCAAGCCAAATGCGAGTACTGCGGCCATTGCCCTCCATAAACGGATGTGCGGCATTCATCTCCACATACTTGTCAACAATCTCGTCAAAAGTTGTTTCGGGCATTACCTCAACAATCTTTAGATAATTATGCAGATGCTCTGCCAGACAAAACAGCGTATTGCCCTTTGCTATCGTCTTTGTTCGTATTTTACCAGCAAAGTCATAGAGACCGCCAAAGAGATAGGCATGTATCTGCTGTAATGATTTTACTTTACCCACATCTTTGTCTGCTACAATGTCGCTTTCCCATAGTGTATATGCCTTCTTGCGGCTCTGTCCGTCGATGGTATTGTCGCTGTATGTAAACCAATCGAGAAACTCATTAGCTTTATTGTTGGGATAGTGCTTTGCCAATATCTGTACACACTCATTGTCGAGTGCGTCGGCAGCACGCTTCTTGCCATCGGGTGCCTCAAATTTGAAGTCGTGAGTGACGCTCACGAGTTGAACCCCATCGGCTGTCAGTTTCTTTTTAAGCCAACGCCAATAGTTACCCGCCTTGACATAATCTGCCTCTTCATTGATTGCACGAATTATATCAATAGCAGAAAACCACCACTTGGAATTCTCCTCATCCCAAACAGCTCGCACCTCACGGTCATTATAGAATCGAATGGATATTTTTGACATAATCTATTTCGTTTTTGATTTCCACTCTTTTACTCTTTACTTATACTTCTCCTTCTCAATATAAAGTTACGAGGTCTATTCTCTTTTATATTCTATACGATTGGTTTCTGAGATACTAATACTTTTTAAAATCAAAAAAGTTCTTCATCAAGCTTATACATTAACATACTAGCAAAATGCAGTTTCCTAACTGCTTTATCCTTAGAAATCAGCAAATTGTTATGGGCTTGAGGATTCCGAATTCCTAATATTGCACCGACAAACATTTCCATATATCCTAGTTGTATGTTAGTGCCTGTTTCTGTTGATGTATCCCCAAACCTAATTATTGGATTTTGAATGGAGAATGCGGCTTGCATTAATTTAACACCATCCTTTTCTATGGATGTTCTATCCTTGTATATTTTCTTAACTCGCATATTTATTTCTTTAAATGCGGCTTCTACAGCATCTGCATAATGTCCATCATCAAACCGCCCTTTAGCGACAGAAATTATCTGTGGATGTATATTATCCCAAATAGACGATGAATTATTATTACTATATCCATTTAGATATGCAATGGTTGCTATTACTTCGCCAAAAGAGTATGGGTTAATTCCATTCTGAGGAGTTACCAGTTGATGACCAAAATGATTCACTGAGATTAGATCCGAAATTTTTAAGTTAGGCAAGATCTTATCTCGCAACCTATCTCTAAATATATGGCACTCCTCAGGAATTAACGGTATTAATTGATATAAAGCACTATAAAGATCATTATAACTGATAGCGTTACTGGGAATTCGTTGTACATTAATCATATTACTAACACTATCAACAACTTTAAGACACTTCTCTAATTGTTCTCTAAATTTGTTCATCACTCTAATTGTTTTCTATAAACAGAATCTAATGTATTACCATCCTTATCTTTCCATACAAGCCAGCCGTTGTTACTGCTACCTATGCAGAAGTCAGCTGCGGTACTTGGGCTTGAAAAAGTTTTATCAGACGTCATTACTAACTTGTTGCCCTCAACTATTGTATATTCTTGCAATAGATTTTCTCGTTTCGCTTTCCAATTAAAGGATGGCACCATCGTTTGGGCGATTACACTACCTTTCAAAACGGTAAAACCATTGGAACTATAAAAACCCTTTGCATCGCAACTGCGACCTTTGGTATAAAATATGTGTTCTGCCTTTGGCTGCGATACCTCAAAAATACTACAGCCGATGAACGAAGCCAAGAACTTCACATCCTCGAAGAACTCATCCATTGAGTCCTGCTGATATTCGGGCAAGTTGGGTGCTTTGGGGGTCTGTTTGTTGTCACTCAATACAAAGGCATTTGCTTTCTTTGCCTCTGCAATGGCTTTATGTTCCAAGTATTGCACATCTGCTTTGGTCATATCCGCATCTTTCGATACGAAAATGAGCGCCTTTTGCCAAAAAGCTTTCTTGCTATCGTGGTCTTTTACACGTTCACGGAAATTCTCTGTTTCTCCGATATACGCTTGTGGCTTCGTTGCTTCATCCTCACCCAACAAAATGTAAAAAGCAGGTTTCTGCAGCTTCTCCTGAGTGTTCAAGTAGGAGAGGTTCGAGCGTGGCACGACAAACATCTGGCAAATCTTATTGCTGATGAATGCATATTGAGTTCCCTTCGGATCTCCGTCTATTAAGTATGTGGTTACTGTTTTGCCCATATTGTATTTAGTTAAATAGTTATGGTTTCATTTATCCTTGACTTATCAAAGGCTGTAAATTTTAGTAACAGTCTATTTAAATCTTTCATTATTTACACATTTTATTGGCGTATTTCGCAAAGTTAGTGATAATAAGCGAAACCACGTCTTTTATCAGCAACTTTTTTGTTTCATGAGGATAATTTTAATAGTTAAAAGTTGGAAATCTGTAGGCTTATAAGATAATTCAGAGCGCAAACATTTACTCTCATTCTCGTATGTTTCCAGTAAGTGGCGTTCTGACTGGCAGTTTGTAAGTCAAAAACTGTTAGTAAGAACGCCACTTACTGATATTCATTGCTATTTTTGGGGAGTAAAGTATATAGAAAAATGCCAGAAAACAAAGGTAATTTCTGTCATTACCCCCTCCTCCTGCAAATTTAAAAAAAATCTGAACATCTGCACTTTTGAATGAGGATGTTGAATTTCAATGCGTTATAAGCGTGCAGATGGTGTGCAGATGGTGTGCAGATTGGAAAAAGCTCAGCTAATTCCTCCGAAGGTGGGGGATTTGGATACCTGCATCTTATTTGTCTTTTTGTCTAAGGATTATTGGGATTTAAAGGATTTTATTTTGTTTTTATGTCTTGAAAACTTTTGAATCTTATGTCTTATTAAACGATTAACGTTGAACGATGAGCGTTGAACGAAATCTGTCTTTGTGTCTAAGAATAATATTTGGATTTATGTCTAAGGATTATTTGGATTTAAAGGATTGTTTTTGTCTTTGTTTCAACAAAAAATCCCTTGAATCCCAAAATCCTTAGAATAAAATCTGTCTTTGTGTCAAATGTATAAATCTCTTGAATCCCAAAATCCTTAGACGGAAAAACAACAAGCATCAAAATGCAGCGGTATGTGCACAAGATACTATTGTAATCTCATGCAGATTACATCAGAATCTCAAACAGATTACATCAGTATCTCATGCAGATAACAAAACGATTGTAAGGTTATGAGGTTATGAAGGTAACTATGACTGATTTTACCTCACACTTAATTTGTTGTTTTACTAAGTTACTTTACACTAAATTAATGTTCTTACTGAAACACTTTACAGTATTATTATAAATTTCCTAAATCAGTTCACAGGTACAAAAATAGTCATTTTTTCTTGTTCCCCAAAAATTTGAGGTTGTGAGGTTGAAAGTTGTGACATTCAATCTTTCAATGCTTTGAACGATGCACAAAATCTGTTTCTATGTTAAAAAATTAATTAGTTAAATTCGTGTAATTCGTTGTGAAAAAAGTGTCACATCTGCACGAATCTGCACAGCAGTGTAATCGCTTGATATTCAAGTTGTTTTGCAGATAGTGCAGATGTGCAGATTTTTCACAAAATTCGCAGGAAAGAGGAAAAACGTGCAGTCTCATCGGTGGAAAGCACTGGCTGATTCTGAATAGTACGTCCAAGCATCCCCACCAGTTGGCGCAACTCACCTATCTGCTCCTTGTGGATACGCTCGTTGACGGCATAGCCTTTAACCAAGTAATCCTTGATGATTTGACGTGCCCATATACGAAAAGCAGTACCGCGTTTGCTCTTAACTCGATAGCCCACAGAGATGATGACGTCAAGGTTATAATACGGAACAGGCTTCTTGATTCCATTAACGTGTATTTTTTGCACGTTATTATCACGTTCTAATTCTCCTTCTTTAAAAACGTTGATAACATGCCTACGTATATTGGATTCTTCTTTGTCAAATAGCATTGCCATCTGACTGGTAGATAACCACACCGTCTCACTCTCCAGACGAACATCTATTTGTGTTTGTCCGTCCTCTGTCTGATATATGATGAATTTATTATCTGTATCCATATTTTTATTATCTACAAAACATTACAAGATGTGCATGCAAAGATATTTAACCCCCAATCGGTTCATTAGACCGTAAATGTGATATTAAGAAATACTTTTTGCACGTTTGTCTATTCTTTTTGGCATATTTTTCATGTCTCTTCAGTCGTATAGCCCGCTATACTCCTTTAGAACACATAAAAAATCTTCTCAAAAATAACAAGACAAACGCACTAAAATCTAAATGACCGATTGGGGTTTAATTATTGGAATTTATAGAATAATTGATTGTATAAATAGAATTTTTCATCGGCATTTGGCCTATCAACCTTAAAAAACAATTCAATCTTTCAGTTTCCTATAGGTAAGGGCGGCAAGGAGGTTGAACAGGAGGGCAAAGGCAAAGAGGGCGGCATAATTAATCCAAAGTTCAACGACGGTTGTACCTTTAAGATATATCGAGCGAAGTATCTCAACAAAATAGCGTGGCGGCAGGATTAGCGTGAAACGCTGTGCCCACTCTGGCATGGAGTCGATAGGCGTGAGAAGTCCGCTCATGAGCATGAAGGTGATGATGAAAAAGAACATCACGAACATCGTCTGCTGCATGGTGTCAGAGAAATTGGCTATGGTAAGACTGAAACCTGAGATGGTGAGGATGAAGAGCGTAGCACCAAGGTATATGGCTGCCACAGAACCAACTGGAACAAGGCCATATACCAGCCATGCAACAATGATTGCCACGGTGAGCACGAAGTAGCCGATGAACCAATAAGGCACCAGTTTGGAGAGTACGAAAACGAAGCGTGAGACGGGCGTCACGTTTATCTGTTCGATAGAACCGTTTTCCTTCTCGCCAACGATGCTCAGTGCTGGCAGGAATCCGCAGATAAGGATGAAAAGAATAATCATCAGTGCCGGAATCATATAGTGGCGGTAGTTGAGTGTGGGATTATAGCGGTTGATGACTGTCACCAGTTCAGAAACACTTGCCTGACTCCTCTCGCCACGCAGTTCTCCCAACGTGCGCGCAACGGTCTGCATGACATACTGCATGCCCATGGCTCCCTTTGTGGCATTCACCCCATTGGCAACGATACTTATGCGTGCCGGAGCGGCTGTAGCCATGTCGCGCTCGAAATGGCGCGGTATCTGAACGATGACATCGGCATCGCCCTGCTCCATCGCTGCCATGGCATGCTGATAGTCGGCAGAGAGATGCGACAACGTAAGATAACTGGAAGCATCTATATGTGAGGCTATGCGACGAGAGGCTGCAGAACGGTCGAAATCAACCAGCGCCACATTTACATTACGCACGTCCATGGTCATAATGAGCGGCATGAGCAGCATCACCAATATGGGGAATGCCACTATCAGCTTGGGCAGAAACGAACTGCGACGAATCTGCAGAAACTCCTTTTGCAACAGTACTATAAACGCACGCATGGTATAATATTATTCGAGTTTGTCGTTAAACTTCTTCAGTGATATGCTTATCAGGGCTACTGTCATGCTGAGCAGTATGAGGCAGTGCTGCCACACCTCTGCAAGAGGCAGGCCTTGAATCATCATCTTGCGCACGGCATCGATATACCAACGCGCCGGAACGATGTTGGACACCATCTGGAAGAACAGAGGAAGATTCTCTATAGGGAAGAGCAGACCTGAGAGCATCAGGATGGGCATCATAAGAACCACCGCCGAGATGAGCAAGGCTGCCACCTGTGTGCCGGCTATGGTCGATACAAGCAAACCGAGCGATAGCGACAGCACGAGATAAAGCAATGACAATATGAATATGCCGGCTACACCACCCGACATAGGCACGCCAAGCATGTAGCGGGCCAGAAGGAGTATGGCAACAAGCACGATGCAGGAGATGACGAAATAAGGAATCATCTTGGCGAAGATAATCTTTGCCGGACGAACGGGCGACACGAGCAGCACCTCCATCGTGCCCATCTCCTTTTCGCGCACTATCGACACGGAGGTCATCATGGCACACACGAGGATGAAGATGAGTCCCATGATACCAGGAACAAAGTTGTAGGCACTCTTCATCTGCGGATTGAACATCATGCGCGTCTCGAACATTGCCTGCTGCGACGCACTGCCCAACAGTATGTTTTGCAGATAGGCAGTTGCCATGCCCGCCGTATTAACGTTGGAGGCATCTACTATGAGTTGGATGATTGGTTTTACTGGCACTCCCGCTGCTGCCAGCTGCGCCCTACGGTCGTAGTCGCGCGCAAACACCACCACGGCACTTGCCTTACCGCTGCGCAACAACTGATCGGCCTGAGCTGACGGGATATAGCCGCAAAACGTGAAATACTCGTTCTGCGACAACCGTTCTACGGCATCGCGCACACCGTCGGTACGTTCTTCTGCCACAACAGCCACTCTGATGTTGTTGACCTCGGTAGAGATGGCAAAGCCGAAGAGCACCATCAGCATGACGGGGATAAGCATCACGACGAGCATCGTGCGCTTGTCGCGGAGTATGTGGAGCGACTCTTTCCTTACGAATGATATGAAGTTGCCTTTCATCGGTTTCCTATCCTCCTCTCTGTGCACTGCGCGCCAGAATACGGAACACCTCGTCCATTGTATCGGCGGCATATTGTTGTTTCAGTTGTGCCGGAGTGTCCAGCGCACGCACCTCGCCATCGACCATTATCGACACTCGATGACAATATTCGGCCTCATCCATGTAGTGGGTGGTAACGAAGATGGTGGTTCCGCCGGCAGCCGTCTCATAGATTAGTTCCCAGAACTGGCGACGAGTAATGGGATCGACGCCTCCCGTGGGTTCGTCGAGGAACACCACCTCGGGCTCATGTATGGTGGCAATGGCAAATGCCAGTTTCTGCTTCCATCCCAAGGGCAGCGAACCGACAAGGGTGTTGCGCTCGTCGAGAAAACTGAGACGTGAGAGCATTGCCCTGCCCCGCTCGTCAATCTGGCGCGACGAAAGTCTATATACCGTGGCATAAAGACGTATGTTCTCCCACACGGTAAGGTCGTTGTAGAGCGAGAAACGCTGACTCATATACCCGATGTGGCGCTTTATCTTCTCGCCCTCGCCCATGATGCTGCAACCAGCCACAGTGCCTCCGCCCGATGTAGGCCTGCTCAATCCGCACAGCATACGCATGGCTGTGGTCTTGCCGGCGCCGTTGGCACCGAGAAAACCGAATATCTCGCCTTTCTCTACATCAAACGATATATTGTTGACGGCAATGAAATCGCCGAATCGCTTGGTCAGGTTTTTCACTGAAATGACAATGTCGCTCATCGCTTCATCAGTTTAATGAACATATCCTCAATAGTTGGTTCTGCCGGCACTATCTCCAACCCGCCGATAGCGTTCAGTTCTTTTAAAAACCTATCGGCAACAAACGAGTGGTCGGCCACAAGATGGTGGTACTCGCCGAAGGGATAGCAGTCGGCAACTCCCTCTGCGCACCGAGCCGCCCCAAGCAAGGCAAACATATTGTTGGCCTTAATGGCATAGAGAGGTTGGTTAAAACCGGCAACAATACCTTTAGGTGTGTCGATGCCAAGAAGGCGTCCTTCGTTGCACAGTGCTATGCGGTCGCAACGGCCGGCCTCATCCATATAAGGAGTAGATACCACTATCGTGATGCCATGGTCCTTGAGTGTGGCGAGCATGTCCCACAGTTCGCTGCGCGATACGGCATCGATACCTGTGGTCGGTTCGTCGAGCAACAGCACACTGGGCTTATGAATCAAAGCACAAGAGAGTGCCAGCTTCTGCTTCATGCCGCCTGATAGTTTTCCTGCAAGACGGTCCTTGAATGGTTCTATCTGACTATAGACAGGAGCCACCAAACTGTACGACTCCTTGATGCTCACGCCAAACAGTGCTGCAAAGAAATTAAGGTTCTCCTCTACGGTGAGGTCGGGATATAACGAGAATCTGCCTGGCATATAGCCCACTCGTCTGCGTATGTCTATATAGTCTTTTACAATATCACACCCATCGACAGTGGCTGTTCCTCCATCGGGATTGATAAGCGTGGCGAGCAGACGAAAGAGTGTGGTCTTACCGGCACCATCTGGCCCGATAAGTCCGAACAGTTCGCCGCACTGCACCTCAAACGAAATGTCACGAAGTGCCTGCACCTTACCGTAGTTCTTCGACAGGTTGTGTATTTTTATTGCGGTTTTCAATTTATATTTAGGAGTTTAGGAGTTCAAACGGATGCTTTCTTTTAAGGAGTGTAGGAGTGAAGGAGTGACGCTTCGCTTAGGAGTGGAGACAAATGCTTTGGTAACAAACTCTCATCCCTAATCCCTCATCTCTCATCAAGAATAACTTCTCCCGCCAAACCAATTTTTATGCGTCCGTCGTTCTTCACCGCTATCTTTGCGGCATATACGAGGTTGGCACGGGAGTCTTTGGTCTGAATGGTCTTTGGAGTGAACTCGCTCTCACTGGATATCCATGCTATCCGTCCTTCGTAGTCGTAACGCTCATCACCGCCGAAGTCGGCCACTACCCTAACCGTGTCTCCCAACTTTATGCCTGCCAACTGCGACGAGGTGAAATATGCACGGAGGTAAATAGCGTTTAGGTCGGCAATCTTCACAAGCGGTTTGCCAGCCGTAGCCAGTTCACCAGCCTCAGCATACTTGACAAGCACCGTTCCACCGACAGGAGCAGTGACACGGCATTTGGCTATACGGTCGTCGAGTGCCGCTATCTGTGCCTCCAGGGCAGCCGAGTTGTCATTGATGGTGGCGGTATTCTTGCCAAGGGTTGACAGCAATGCCTCCATATTGCCCTGCAACACCTTTATCTGCGCCTCTATGTCGTCACGCTGCTTTCTGGTGGCAGCACCATCTGCTAGCATATTGTCAACTCTCTGCAGCTCGCGCTTCTGCTTGGCTATCTGCTCGCGCAGCGATGCCACTTGCTTACCGACATCAGGTCGTGAACTGAGCAGTGCCGTCTGCTGTGCCTGCAACTGCTTGCGCTGCAGATGCAGTTGCAGGCTGTCTATAACAGCCAACTCCGTGCCGGCCTCTATCGTTGCACCTTCATCGATACTGAAATCGAGAATCCTGCCCGCCGCTTCGGAAGAGACGATAACCTCTGTGGCTTCGAAGGTGCCCTGCGCGTCAAACTCCGTATCACTGCCACACGATGCCGTGAGCATTGCGATGGCTATGTATGCTAATCGTTTCATGTTCATAAATATGTCATTGGTTTAAAGTAGTTTTAAGTCTATATACAGTCTGCAGCAGTTCTATCTCGTGAGTGCTTTGGTTCTGCACGGCTGTGGTCTCGTCGGCTATCTTGCGCAACAGGTCGGTGGCGTCGATAACACCATTCTTCAGTTGCGACTCTGCTGCCAGGCGCACCTTCCGGCGCAGTTCCACAATCTTGGCATCGTCTTCAATAGCCAGGCGCAAACGCTCCACCTCACCGTCTTCCTGCATGGTCTGCATACTGGTGTTGAAAAGGAACACATCGCGCTGTACGGCAATCTGATTCTGTGCCGTGGCCAACTTGTCGAGGTTGTTCTTCTTGGTATATAAGGCACCTACGTTCCACGACATTCTCACTCCCACGATGCCATTGAGCGTGAGGTCGGTCTTGGTCATGCTTTTGAACATATCAAGACCGGGATAACCATAGTAGCCTTGGGCGAAAGCACTGAAACGTGGCATCACCGACGCATTGACGGCACGACGACGGGCATCGAGCGTCTTGCTCTGTGCATCGAAATGTTGCAGTTCCGGACGTGCCACCGTGCGACTGTCCACATGCTGCATGACAGGACGTTCCAGTTTGTCGGCAGATAGTGGCTTGCCTATGAACGCCTCCAGCATGCGACGGTAACTCTGACGCGACGTTTCTATCTGTCGGAGCATTTGCCGGGCAGTAAGCAGTTCCGCCTCAACGGCATCCACATCGGCCTGCATCGCCACACCGTTCTTCAAAAAGGAGCGCAAACGACCGAGATTGCTTTCCAGTACGGCAATCAGCGACTTTGTCTGCACCACACGCTCATCGAGAAGCAGAATACCGAAATAGAGATTGTCAACCCTCGACTGAAGAGCATAGAGCGACACGTCGGTACGGCTGCGCTGTTCGGCAGCCTCAGCCTCAGCAATGGCCTTGTTCGCCTTATACTGACCGCCGTCCCATATATTCTGCGACACATCTACAGCCACCTTGTACTGGTCTTTTTCTATTCCCGACATATCAATGCCGTTGGCCTGCATCATCTTGCTGAAAGCTTGGGGATAGGTGGGCGTGGCCGACTGATACGTTGCCTGTCCGGAGAATGTTACCTGTGGCAGCCATGCCTTGGCCGCATTCGACAGATTGTATTGCTCTGCCTGGTCTATAAGTCCGTACTTCCTAATCTCCGGATAATGGTTGCGTGCCATCGTGCGACACTCGTCGAGCGTTTGCGCCGAGGCAAATGTTGCAACCAGCATGCAGCATGATAAACATAATCGTCTCATAACTAAGTTTCGTCAAAATAGGTTTACGCTGCAAAGATACGAAACTTTCCATAATATCATAAAGGCAATACAATGTTCTTATTGAGCAATTTTCACCTTATGGCGAATTTTATTCTTACATATCAGTTGTTTAATTGGGCAATTTTCATACCTTTGCATATATGAGCACTACTGGTTTTACTGAAAACGACATGTACTTCGGAATGTATCTGTGCACAAAAGGGCATTGCTTGATGACCGTTAACGACAGGCGATGCCGCATAGAGGCAAACGATGCTCTTGTAAAGTCGCCACTGGTAAGGATTAGTGACCTGACGGCAAGCGACGACTTCGAATATGTCACAATATTTGAAGACGACATAGATGTGCTGGCACCTATCGCTACCTATAATGTAGGCATTGTGCACGATTTGCTAAAGTACAACAAGTTCAATTATACCACCAACCAGGAGGAGCGCAGTTTTCTGTTGAGACAGAAAGGACTGATAGATGCTCACAAGGCAGAACTGCATACAGGGATTGAATCGGCAAAGCAACGCAGGATTACCGCCCATATCGTTACACTGATGGAGCAAACCGTTGTACTGGAATTCATAAGAATGTTTTTGAGCACCATAGACAGTTCAACAACTGACTATAATGAGAGGGAGAACAATATAATGGTGAGGTTCATGTTTCTGCTGTTTGAGAAATACAACCGCCACAGACAGGTGGCATACTATGCAGAGGCGTTGCACTTATCGGCCAACCACTTTACGAGAATTATCAAGAAGATTTCACGTCGCACACCGTCAGAATGGATTGCCGTTGTCACAATCAACCATGCCAAGAAACTACTGCGACAGCCTGAGACAAGCATAAAGGAGGTGGCGCAACAACTTAATTTCCCTGAGCAGTTCACCTTCCGCAAATACTTCAAACAGCACACTGGCATGTCGCCAAGCGACTATCGGGATATGCACGGCAGGGAATGAGAGACTTATAAGATTATTCAGAACGCAAACTTTTACTCATAATTAATTAAACCACATGTTCTTTCTATAATTTTTTATCAGATAAAGAATCTTCTCAAAAATAAAAGACAAACGCACTAAAATCTAAATGACCGATTTGGGTTGGGAAGATGTCACAAACATAAAGGCATAAGAGCAGAGCATAAAAAAAATGCAGGTGCCCATCAGGACACCTGCATTTTATATTATACTTCCTGAAACCCCTCCACAAGGGAGGGATTAGGAATAGGTTTCTTACTTAACAACGTACTTCTTGCCATTGATGATGTACATGCCCTTAGAAAGACCCTTGAGAGTCTCGCCAGCCTCACGTACCTTGATACCGTTGATTGTGTAAACAGCACCATTCAATGTGTCAGCAGCATTGATGCCGTCAATGCCTGTGAGAGTCTCGTCGAACTCAACCAACCAGCGTGGGTCACCAATCTTCTGCTTAGCCTGCTCTGAGCCTGCGTATACTGTGAAGTCGCCTGCTGCTACATCCTTGAAGCCTGGGTTGGTTACAACAGATGTGCCCATAGCGTTGCCCTGAACAGTCTGGCTTGCGCTCAGGTCTGTGTAAGCACCGTCAACAAGTGTACCAACTGAGTTAGCTGCGTCTACGTCGTAGATTGGGTTAGGTGAATCGTGACCGCCGTTAAGTGAGGTCATGAAGTTAGCCTTACCGCTGTTTACGATAACATTGTTCTTAACTACAAACTTCATCCACTTCTGACCGTTAGAGCGGTGTGTGAAGAAGTTCTTGTTGTAAGCAATGTTATAGAGAGTT
>JAZLCN010000017.1:0-15005 GCA_045614255.1 Prevotella sp. | reverse complement strand
CGTTCTATCAGGTGGTTATTGCGCCGGTGTTCCACCTCTTCCCATTCCGAACAGAGAAGTTAAGCCCGGTTGCGCCGATGGTACTGCAATGCAATGCGGGAGAGTAGGAGGCCGCCTTCTTTCATGAGCCCTGCCTGTTGATACAGGCGGGGCTGTTTTTTTGTTTGTGGAGTCAGAGTGACAGGGAAGCCTCTCCTAAATCCTCCCCTGAAGGGAAGGACTTGCTGGGCAAGAAACTTGTCAACTTAACTAAGTAGTTTGGAGTTAAAGGGATTTAAAGGGAGTAAAGGGCCATTACCTTTAAGTGCAAGCAACTTGTTTACTCGTTTACTTGTCAACTGAATCAAACAACTCGTCAACTTGCGAAGCAGTCAACTTGTCAACTGAATCAGGAAAAGGAACGTGCTCTAAAACAATTCAACTTGTTTTGGTCTTCAAAACCTATCATTTGGCACTGCAAAACCTATCATTTCGCAAACCAAAACAAGTTGTTTTGCTACAGTGATGTTAGTGACGACATGAAAAAGTTCATCACTTTGGCAAATATTTGATAGTCAATGTGCTATGTGTAAAGTGACGTTTTGAGGAAAAATGTTAAATTGTTTTTAGCTTCGTTCAAGGAACTTCTTGACAACTGAATCAGTAATTAAGTAATTAAAGGGATTTAAAGGGCGTATAAGGCCATTACTTTAATTGCAAATTACTTGTCAACTTGTTTTAGGAGTTAACGGAAGATAAAATGAGATAAAGGAGGATAGAGACTGTATGAAAATTGTAAAGATTAAACGTCATCCATTTGGAGGTGATTTCATGGCTATTAATCTTTTTGGAGTAATATTCACTCTTAAAGATTTAAGTCCTTCAGAACTTAATCACGAACTTATTCATACTGCCCAGCAGCGTGAACTCCTTTATGTACCTTTTTTTATCTGGTATGTTATAGAGTGGATTGTTTGGTGTGTAAAGTATCGCAATGCACTCAAGGCCTATTTTAATATCCGATTTGAGAAAGAAGCATATACACATCAGAATGATTTGGATTATCTAAAAACAAGAAGACATTATAGGTATAAGTAAAATTTGTTTTTGCAGACAGTCTTTTCTGTCTTTAAAAATTAATTATTATCTTTGCCGTAACAATTATTTTATTTATGCAGATACTTCTAGCTTGTGCAAAGATAATGACGGATAAGGTTGTGTGTGATGTGCCAACTTTGACCGAACCACTTTTCCAGAAAGAATCTAATGACATAGCGTTGTTTATGTCAGAGCGTTCTGTTGATGAATTGGCAGACATGCTTAATTGTAAACGTAATATTGCCGTTGAGAATAAATTGAGGTTTGAACGCTTCTTTGATAAGCAGCAACGCTTGCCGTCTATTTTTGCATATAATGGTCAGGCATATAAATGTCTTCAATCCGTAACGCTTTCCCCGTCAGATTTGCTTTATGCACAAGAACATCTTTGGATAACATCATTTCTTTATGGAATGTTACGTCCACTTGATAGGATTAGTTTATATCGTATGGAAGGTAATGTTGAGTATAACGGAGACACTATGTTTAATTTTTGGAAACCTCGTCTCACTGATTTGTTGATAGATTCTGTAAAAGCTGACGATGGAATCCTTGTTAATCTTGCTTCAGAGGAAATGAAGTCTTTGTTTGATTGGAAACGTGTTTCTACAGAAGTTAAAGTGATAGAGCCAGAGTTTATGGTTCAGAAGAACGGAAAACTGAAAACTATTGTTGTCTATGCAAAGAGTTGCCGAGGAGCGATGACACGTTTTATCATTAAGAATAGGCCACCGCAACCTGCAGAATTACAGAGTTTCGAATATGAAGGTTTTCATTTTGCTGCTGAATATGGTGATGAGATGCACCCATACTTTGTAGTGGATTAGCAATCCATATTGAAATAACAAGAAAACAAACAATTAAAGCAAATCTAAAATCTACTTTTTATGAGAAAGAATTTATTTATTCTGATTACTGCTTGTGCATTTTCGATAGTAGCCATGGCACAAAAGGCAGAAAGCGCCGATGGAGCGAAAGCATTGTGCTTTGATTTCGGTGGTGGCGAGGTGGCCGAGGGCTATGTTGGCGTTTCTGCATCCGACATCTATTCAGAAGAAATCGGCTACGGTTTTGAGAAAGGCTCAAGTCTGAGCGAAACGGTCCGCATGCCAAAAAGAAAGAGGAAGTCGCTTGATGCCCTTGGATATGATTTTGTGGGCAGTGCCGATGGCGGAGCCTTCCGTTTCTCTGTCCGTCTGCCAGAAGGCAACTATAAGGTAAAGGTTACGTTTGGAGATAAAAGCGGAACATCCAAGACAACCGTAAGAGCTGAAAACCGCCGACTGATGCTTGAGAATATAGAAACGGCAAAGGGAGAGATCCGTACAGACAGTTTTAATGTAAACATACGCACACCTAAACTCTCTGTTGGCAATACTATAAAACTTGACACTCGTGAATGGAATCCCGTTACTGGCGAAATTAAAACCTTTACCTGGGATGATAAACTGACAATTCAATTCAACGGCGAGAATCCATGCGTGTGTGCAATAGAAATAGTGCCGCTTGACGATGCTGTGACCGTGTTTGTGATTGGCGACTCAACCGTAACCGACCAGATGGGCGGTGGCACATGGGCGCAAAACCTGCCGCGATGGCTGCGAGGCAACGTGGTAGTTGCCAATCATGCAGAGTCAGGACAGACCATAAAGGGCTTCCGTTTCCAGCGCCGTTGGGATAAGGTGATGGAGAGTGTAAAACCAGGTGACTATCTTTTCATTCAACTTGGCACAAACGACCAGAAGAGTAGGGGACACGACCCAATGTGGCCAGCAGACGATAAGGCGGGCGACTGGATAAGAACACATTCAGATGCCGAGACAGACTATATCTGGGAACTGGCTATTATGGTAGTAGAAGCGCGCCGTCATGGAGTAATTCCTGTGATTGTGTCACCGCTCAGCAAGTTCGACCGCAAGACCTTGAAACCAACCAGTGTGATGGATGCCTACGGAAAGAATGCGGGAAAGGCTGCAGAACTGACCAAGTGTGCCTTTATCGACCTCTGGAGCATGAGTAAGGATATAATAAATGCCGTAGGCGAGGATGGACTAAAGGTTTATTCAGACGGCACTCACACTGCAGACTACGGCGGTTATCTTTTCTCGCTCTGTATCGCCAAAGGCATTAAGGAAAATAAGTTGGAACTGGCTAAGTTCTTGTCTAACGACCTGATAGATATAGACACAAAGAATCCTGCTCCACGTTTATCAGACTTTAATGTCCCTATAGAAAAACGCAGATAGTATTTGTGATTTATTTCACGGCTTGATAGTTGCTATCAAGCTGTTTTTTATTTAACAGATTTTACTTCATACTTAATCCTTTGTTTTACTAAGATATCTTTGACTAAATTATAGTACTAACTAAAATGCTATTATATATCTTATATTTTCAATTATTTTTTATTTTATCATCCGATAATTTATGATAAGAAATATAAAATTTGTAATTTTGTTGCAAATATCTAAAAACGTTTTTATGAAACTTAATTTAAATAACTGCAAATATTTATTTGTTGCTTTATCCGTTATTGTGCCAACCGCAATGCTGGCACAGAAAAAGATTGGTGATTTTATAGAGTCACGCTCGAATAATGCAGAGAAAAGAGGAGTTGCCCGCACAATTCAGTATACACCGAAAGATGGCGGTTTCTATACAGAAAACGGAACAAACCGTTTTACCCGAGCATTATATGGCGGTTATACCGACTGGCGTGTAGAGACAAGCGATTGCCCTATATTTGCAGTGTTTAAGAAAAGTCATCACAGAAGCATACGCTTTGTTCTAAATGGTGTGCGTGTAGATTCTGCAGAGCATTGTGCGTCTCTCTACCGTAATGCTATCCGTGAATATACCTTGCGTGATAAGCGATGGGGCGGTACACTGAAAATCGGTGTTGTGGCAATGCCAGATGAGGAAGTGGCAGTGTTTAAGTTTGTTGGCGACGGTATTTCTTCTTTTGACTTGAAAACCCTTATATGCAATATCTCCAACCAGAAGATGCGCCGTAATGGTGACATGGGCGCAGACCCTGCTGGCATATTTGAGCCAGATGACAACAATAAGGGTCTGATTATATCTAATGCCACCTATGGCGGCAATGGAAATACTGCTTATGTTGTTATAAGACTTAATGAAGCCGCAAATGTATCATTCCATGAGGCCGACTTCATGTGGAATAAGGCAATGGAATATAATACCTCGTTAGGAGAGAGAATTAAGTTTGACACTCCAGACCCCTATATCAACACCCTTGGCGGAGCCTTGGCTGTGGCTGCTGATGGCGACTGGGACGGACAGACATGGCTGCATGGCTGTGTGGGATGGCGCATGGCATTGGCAGGATGGCGCGCCGGTTATCTTGGCGATGTGCTTGGATGGAACGACCGTGCCCGCTCTCATTTCGACGCATACGCAAAGAGTCAGGTTAACAAGGTGCCTCCTACAATTCCTCATCCATCTAACGACCCAGCCATGAATCTGGCGCGCGCAGAGAAGAAGTGGGGAACTCAGATGTATTCAAATGGATATATCTGCCGTTATCCTGATAAGAATAATAACATGCATCACTATGACATGAACCTTAATTACATGGACGAGTTGATGTGGCATTTCCAATACAATGCAGATACCGCCTATATGCGAAAGATGTGGCCTGTAATAAAAGCCCACTTGGCATGGGAGAAACGCAACTACGACCCAGATGGCGATCACCTATATGACGCATATTGCTGTATATGGGCGAGCGATGCCTTGTATTATAATGGCGGCGCAGGCACACATTCATCAGCCTATAATTACCGTGGCAACCGTTTGGCAGGCCGTATAGCAGAGCTCATTGGCGAAGATGCAAAACCATATAATGAAGAGGCCGATGCTATTCTGAAAGCTATGAACGAGCGCCTATGGCTTGCTGATAAGGGGCATTGGGTGGAATATCAGGATATGATGGGACTGAAACGCAAGCATGAGAGTGCTGCGGTATGGTCGGTATATACCCCAATAGACTGTGGCGCATGCACAGGAGAACAAGCATACCAGGCAACCCGATATGTTGACAGGGAGATTCCACATATTGATGTTGAGGACACAGGCCTGAAAACAATATCTACCACCAACTGGTTGCCATACTCATGGAGTATAAATAATGTGGCTGCAGCTGAAGTGATGCACACCGCGCTGGCATTCTTTGAGGCCGGTCGCAATGAGGCTGGTTATAGATTGATGAAAGCTAACATTATGGACCAGATGTATTATGGCGGCAGTCCTGCCAACTTCGGTCAGGTGAGCTACTACGATGCGGCGCGCGGAGAGTGCTATCGTGACTTTGGCGACTGTATCGGTATATCTGCTAGAACATTGATTCAGGGTTTCTTCGGCATCGTTCCAGAGGCTCTCTATGGCAGATGTATCATCCGTCCTGGTTTTCCTTCTGACTGGGAAAGCGCATCAGTATCAACGCCATATCTTACATACAAATATAAGCGCAATGGCAAAAAGGCAACATTTGAGATAACCCAGAATTTTGCGCAGCCACTAAAGATTGTCATCCGCCAGAATATAGGCGAAGGACGCTATGTTGATGTGGAAGCAACAGATGAGAAGCATCAGGTGATAACTGTTGATGTGCCAACAGCTATTCCAGACCCTGTAGATGATATATTTGTGCAGAAACTTGTTGATGCAGATGCCTACGGACTTGGTGAACCATCAGCAAAGGGTTCTTTCCATAAAATAAAGATGGACAACCTTATGAACTCAGAGGTAGACGATATCTACAAGAATAAATACCTGAGTCCTCGTCCGCAGGTAACAACTCTCCAAATACCAACTCAAGGCATTGGCGAGTGGTGTCATCCTACGTTAGATGCCGATATCAACGACTCTGTGTTCCGCACATTGATAAAGAAAGATGAGTTTAAGGTGGCAGGTGTGCCTTTCCGCACATTAAAAGAAGGCAACAACATAGCATATACATCTCTTTGGGACAACTATCCCGAATCGGTGACAGTGCCTCTGAAGGGCAAGGCGCAGTATGCGTATCTGCTCATGGCAGGCTCAACAAACCACATGCAGTGCCGTATAGAGAATGGTTTGGTAATAGCAACCTATACAGATGGCAGCACAGACACATTAAAGCTGGTAAATCCTGATAACTGGTGCCCGATAGAACAAGATTACTATGTAGATGGCAAGGCATTCTATACCACACAACCGCGCCCATACCGCATAGCCCTTGGCACAGGTACCGTGAGCCGTAACCTTGGTGAGGCGCTTGGCATAAGCGAAGTATATGGAAGACCTATACCAGGAGGAGCGGCACAGATGTTGAAGATGCCACTCAACAAAAGAAAAGAATTGAAGTCACTTACCTTGAGAACACTCTCAAATGATGTGGTTATTGGTTTGATGGCCGTAACGTTACAGTAGGTCCATGCCTTTCTCTGTTAGATGTTTTTTCTATTATGCAAAGACTTTCAGATTTATATAAACGATGGAGTGGGGCAGAACCCCAAAAGATAGAGCGCTTGGCGGGTGCTGGCAGTAACAGGCAGTATTACCGCATCACATCAACAGACGGTTCGACTGTTATTGGTGTGATAGGCACAAGCCAAGATGAAAATCATGCTTTTATTACTCTTAGCAAGCATTTTAAGAGTAAGGAACTGCCTGTGCCAGAGGTTTATGCTGTTAGTGACGACGAAATGTGCTATGTCCAGAGCGACCTTGGCACAATGGCATTGTTTGATGCTCTGAAGAAAGGCCGCGATGCCGGAGGACAATATGATGAGTCTGAGAAAAAACTCTTGGTTAAGATTATGCGTTTGCTGCCCCGTATTCAGGTGTTAGGTGCTCAAGAACTCGATTTCTCAGTGTGCTATCCGCAACCAGAGTTTGACGAGACCAATGTGATGTTCGATCTTAACTATTTTAAATATTGTTTCCTCAAACCATCTGGTGTTGACTTTCATGAGGTTCGTCTTGAGAAAGATTTCCGCAAATTGGCCAGTCATCTCATCAGTGGCGAAGGCACATATTTTATGTACCGTGATTTTCAGGCACGCAATATAATGCTTGATGGCGATGCCAATCCTTTCCTTATTGATTATCAAGGAGGCAGGAAGGGCCCTTATTACTATGATGTAGCCTCTTTCTTGTGGCAAGCGTCAGCACGCTATCCAGATGATTTGAGAGAAGAACTAATAAAAGAATATCACTCGGCACTGGGACAGTACACAAAGGTTCCATCGCTTGATGACTTCACGAAGCGTCTGAATCTGTTTGTGTTTTTCCGTATATTACAAGTCTTAGGAGCATATGGCTATCGTGGATATTTCGAGCGCAAAAAGCATTTTATTGATTCCATACCGCCTGCATTAAACAATCTGCGCGCCATTCTGCAGAATGATTTCCCTTATCCCCATCTTATTGGCACGTTAAGGAAATTGGTAAGCGATGCACCGCAGAACGATAAGCAGGCATCGCCGCAGCGTAAGGATCTCATTGTCCGTGTATTCAGTTTCTCTTATAAGAAAGGCATACCAGAGGATACATCCGGCAATGGCGGCGGATATGTGTTTGACTGCCGCTCCACTCATAACCCAGGCCGGTATGAGCCTTATAAGAAACTTACAGGACTTGATGAACCTGTTATACGTTTCCTTGAAGATGACGGTGAGATACTTACCTTCCTTGAAAGTGTGTATAAACTGGCTGATGCCCATGTAGAGCGCTATATCCAACGTGGCTTTACCGACCTGATGTTCTCATTTGGTTGTACAGGCGGTCAGCATAGAAGCGTGTATAGCGCACAACATCTAGCAGAATATCTTAATAGGAAATATGGCATAGAGGTGCGCCTCTGCCATCGTGAGCAAGGCATAGAAGAAACTTTAGAGGCAAAGGAATAACCTTACGCCTCTATATTCTCTATGCGAAATCGCTGTATGCCCGCAGGCACACGCACCTCCACTATATCACCGGCTTTTTTGCCTACCAAAGCATTTGCTATGGGCGATTTGATAGATATCTTCCCCTCACGCAGATTGGCCTCATGAGGACTGACAATGGTATATGCCATGTGGGCATTATTAGTGAGATTGGTAATCTCAATCTTGCTTAATAACTGCACACTGTCTGTATGCAGTCTTCTCGATGTGTCAAGCACGCGTGCATTGGCAAGTACCCTCTGCTTAAAACGTATCCTGCCAAGCAAACGCGACTGCTCGCGCTTCGCTGCATGGTATTCGAAATTCTCGCTGAGGTCACCTTTGTCGCGGGCTTCTGCAATAGCCTCTCTTACTTGTGGCAGTTCCACACTCTCCAGATGACGTAGTTCAGCTACGAGTTTGTCGTAGCCTTCTTGTGACATATATTCCATAAACGTAAAATCTTAATCTTTTTCACATCGCTTCCAACCTTGTATTCGCTTATGTTATCGTGAAGCGCTTCATTTTTCGTTAAAAAACTTAGCAATACCCCTTAACTCTTCATTTTATTTCTTACCTTTGCAGTATATGACTTACGAAGAGTTGTGGCGCAGGATAGCTGCCGTTTACGATGCCGGTGAGGCTAAGGCCATTGCCAGGCTGGTGCTTGACGAACGTTTTGGTTTGTCCGTAGCCGATGTTTATTGTGGCAAAGTTACTCAATTATCCTCAGACGAGCAAGCAGAACTGGAGAAAATGGTGCAAAGGCTGGAAAGAATGGAGCCTGTGCAGTATGTGCTTGGCAGTGCTTCCTTTTGTGGCAGGCAGTTCCATGTTGAGCCAGGTGTGCTTATTCCGCGTCCAGAGACAGAGGAACTGTGCCTTTGGATATCACAGACCGTAACTGGCGTTTCCCGTCCCTATATTCTTGATATAGGTACAGGCAGCGGCTGTATTGCAACAACCCTCTCACTTGAAATAAAAGATGCAGAAGTTACGGCTTGGGATATATCATCTGAAGCATTGCGCATAGCCTCCTCTAATGCAGAGCGTTTGTGTGCCAATGTGAGTTTTGTGTGTCAGGATGCCTTACATGCACCTGCTGATTTGGAGAAGTGGAATGTCATAGTGAGCAATCCCCCATATATCTGTGAAAAGGAGATGGCTGCCATGGACAGCAATGTGCTCGACCATGAACCGTCGCTTGCGCTTTTCGTACCCGACGACGATCCTCTGCGCTTCTATCGCTCAATATCCGAATATGGTGTAAAGGCATTGAAGAAGGATGGGTTGTTGTTTTTTGAGATTAATCCACTCTATGCTGAAGAGATGGTGGCAATGCTTGAGACTATGCGCTATGCAGATGTGGAAGTGAGAAACGACCAGTTTGGCAAACAAAGATTTATCAAGGCAATAAAGAAATGAAACAGATGTCAGAACAGGAAGTGCTGCTGCGCCTTACGTCACTATGCTCAACGGCAGAACATTGCTCGCATGAGATGCTCGAGAAGATGCGGCGCTGGGAAATAGACGAGGATACCCAGGCACGCATAATGGAATACCTTGTAAAGGAAAAATACATAGATGATGAACGCTATGCCCGCTTTTTTACTAAAGATAAGATACGCTACAACAAATGGGGCAGGCGCAAGGTTGAGCAGGCAATGTGGCAGAAACATATTGACACAGATATTCAGCAACGTGTGCTCGACGAGATTGATGATGATGAGTATCTCTTGATATTGCGTCCCTTGCTCAAGAGCAAGCGCAGAACGGTAAAGGCAGCAAACAACTATGAGATGAACATGAAACTAATCCGCTTTGCCATGGGGCGTGGATTCACTATGGATATTATACGCCAGTGCCTGGACAATGATGAGTTTGATGAGATAAGCGATGAAGATTAGTCTTTGGACCCGTTTCCTTGATGTCATAGCGCCACGCCTTTGCGTGGTATGTGGCAATCGTCTCTCGGCGGTAGAAAACACCTTGTGCATGGTGTGCTACATGCATCTGCCGAGGTTGGGGCGTGATAATATACCCTTTGAAGACAATGCCATGGCTCGTATGTTCTGGGGACTGTTGCCAGTTGAGCGTGCGGCGGCATTGTTTCATTATTCTCCACATTCTGACACAAGCAAGATTCTTTATGAGATGAAATATCATAACAGGCCAGATATAGGCTTGGATATGGGGCGCATGATGGCAAGGGAATTAATGACAGAGGGATTTTTCGATGGCATTGACTATATTGTTCCAGTGCCGCTGTCTGCCAAGAGAAAGAGGAACAGAGGCTATAACCAAAGTGAGATGCTTGCAAAGGGAGTGGCTGAGATAACCAATATAACGATAAAAGACAAACTGCTTTTGCGCAAGGACTTCCGCGGGAGTCAGACATTGCTAAGCCGATGGCGGCGAATGGAAAATGTTAAAGACGTGTTTCTGTTGAAAGAAGAGGAACCACTATGCCATAAGCATGTGCTGATTCTTGATGATGTTACCACAACAGGGGCAACAATGCTTGCTTGCGCAGAGGCAATGAAACATATTGAGGGCATAAAGATTAGTTTTCTGTCGTTAGCACTGACTAAAAATTGATAATGTCTTTCATTGAATCAAATTTTTGCATTACCTTTGCAAAAAGTAAAAAATAATATATACATAAACTATGAGTACAATTAAGGAAACATTCGCTTCTAAACTGCTCGAGGTAAAGGCAGTGAAGCTGCAGCCAAACGAACCATTCACATGGGCTTCAGGCTGGAAGTCACCAATCTATACAGACAACAGAAAGACTTTGTCGTTCGCAAATCTTCGTTCATTTGTAAAACTCGAACTCTGTCATGCCATTCAAGAGCATTTCCCAGAGGCTACATGCGTGTCTGGCGTTGCTACTGGTGCCATTGCTCAGGGCGCACTCGTTGCCGACCAGTTGGGCATGCCATTCTCATACGTTCGTCCGAAACCGAAAGACCACGGTATGGGCAACCAGATTGAGGGTGAGATTGAGAAGGGTGCCAAGGTTGTGGTTGTTGAAGACCTTATCTCTACAGGTGGAAGCAGCTTGAAGGCTGTTGCTGCTCTGCGCGAATATGGCGTTGAGGTTGTAGGTATGGTGGCAAGCTTCACCTATGGTTTCCCTGTTGCTGAGCAGGCTTTTGCTGAGGCTGGCGTTAAACTTGTTACGCTTACCGACTATGAGTCTGTGGTTAAGCAGGCCGCTGCCACTGGTTATATCCAGGAGAGCGATATTGAGGTGTTGAAAGAATGGCGTAAGGACCCAGCAAACTGGAAGAAGTAATGAGCAAGTTTGAGAGTTCAATCAAGCAGATACCATACTCACAGAAGGCTGTTTACGACAAGATAAGCAACTTGGAGAATCTGGAGAAGGTGCGCGACCGCATACCTGCCGACAAGGTTCAGGACTTCTCTTTCGACAAGGACTCTGTCTCTGTCAACGTGTCACCTGTGGGAGAGATAAAATTGCGCATCGTCAATCGTGAGGAACCTAAGTGTGTGAAGTTTGAAACAGCTCAGTCGCCACTGCCGTTCAACCTCTGGATACAGGTTTTGCCCGTAACAGAAACCACGAGCAAGATGAAGGTAACAGTTGATGCCGACATCCCTTTCATGCTCAAGGGCATGGTAAGCGGTCCGCTCAAAGACGGTATAGAGAAGATTGCCGACGCTTTGGCGATGATACCGTATGAGTAATCATTACTCAAATTATGAATTATGAATTTTGAATTATGATTAGGAGGGCTTGGAAATAGGTATATTATGAGGAATTCTTTGAATTGTGCGTGTCATAATTCATAATTCATAATTTATCAATTTCAAGCCTTGAAATTGATTACATGAAACTCTGGGAAAAGAATTTTAAGGTAAACGAAGAGATAGAGCGTTTCACGGTAGGCCGTGACCGCGAGATGGACCTCTACTTGGCTAAGTATGATGTGCTTGGCTCTATGGCTCATATCACTATGCTGGAGAGCATAGGACTGCTTGAGGCAGACGAACTGAAACAATTATTGGCAGAGCTGAAGAATATTTATGCCATGTGTGAGCGTGGTGAGTTCGTTATTGAGGATGGGGTGGAGGATGTCCACTCTCAGGTGGAGATGCTGCTCACAGCCAAGTTGGGCGATATGGGCAAGAAGATACACAGCGGTCGCTCACGCAACGACCAGGTGCTGGTAGACCTGAAACTCTTCACCCGCAGTCAGCTGATGGAGATAGCTGGTGAGGTAAAGACGCTCTTTGACGAGCTTATAGCTAAGAGCAATCAATATAAAGATGTGCTGATGCCAGGCTATACCCATTTGCAGATAGCTATGCCAAGTTCTTTCGGACTTTGGTTTGGCGCATACGCAGAGAGTCTTACAGATGATATGTTGTTCCTTCAGGCGGCCTATAAGATGACCAACCGCAATCCGCTTGGTTCTGCTGCAGGCTACGGTTCATCGTTCCCGCTCAACCGTACCATGACTACAGAACTGCTTGGTTTCGACACCATGGCATATAATGTTGTTTATGCGCAGATGGGCAGAGGAAAGATGGAGCGCAACGTGGCGTTTGCTATTGCCTCTATTGCTGGAACGCTGGCCAAGTTGGCTTTCGATGCGTGTATGTTCAACAGCCAGAACTTCTCGTTTGTCAAGCTGCCTAAGGAGTGCACCACTGGTTCAAGCATTATGCCACACAAGAAGAATCCTGATGTGTTTGAGCTGATACGTGCCAAGTCAAACAAACTACAGGCGTTGCCACAACAGGTGATGCTCATCATGAACAACCTGCCTGTGGGCTATTTCCGCGACCTGCAGATTATCAAGGAGGTGTTCCTGCCTGCTTTCGACGAACTGAAAGACTGTTTGCAGATGGCTGCCTATATCATCAATAAGATTGAGGTAAATGAGAATATCCTCGATAATCCGATGTATGATGCCATCTTCTCTGTAGAGGAGGTTAACCGTCTGGCAGCCGAGGGCATGCCGTTCCGTGATGCCTATAAGAAGGTGGGCTTGGATATCGAAGCTGGTACCTTTGAACCAAATCGCAATATCAATCATACTCATGAGGGTAGCATTGGCAATCTGATGAACGATGAGATACAAGCGCTCATGGAAAGAACCATGGCCGACTTCCATTTCGAACGAATCATTGAGGCGGAAAGGGCACTGACCTCTCCTGCCGAGTGATTATATTGAATTACAGCCACAACGATTTGTAGTTTTAAAATAAACCACGAATTACGCGAATTTAACTAATTAATTTTGTACATGGATACATATATTTAATTCGTTTAATTATCGTAATTTGTGGTTTTAAAATAAACAACGGATTTCACGAATTTAACTAATTATTTTTGTACATAGATACATATATATAATTCGTTTAATTAGTGTAATTTGTGGTTTTAAGATAAACAACGGATTTCACGAATTTAACTAATTATTTCTTGTCATAGAGACATATATATAATTCGTTAAATTCGTGCAATTCGTTGTTTTAAAAATAATAATTCGCTGTTATTAAAAATAATAATTCTCATAATTCGTTGTTATTAAAAATAACAATTCATTTAATTAGAGGTTTAAGAAAGTGGCAGTAAAAAATATATTAAAGGTATTGCTGTTGAGTGCGGTGTTAGTGTCCTGTACCGATTCCGACGAGCGCTTCACCAGAAAATATCCATGTAAGTTTAAGTTCGACATGGCATTGCATCCCACAAGTGCTCTGACACGTTGCCTCGACAACCCCACCATGTTTGTAAGGGTCGATGTAAAAAGAGAAAACGGCATCTTTGTGTTTTATGTCTATCCAAACAGCGGCAAGGACAATGAGCGAATAGTGCTCGGCACAGACAAGGAAAACTACCTTGTCGGTCAGGTAGGCGCAAACAATAGCATTATTGTGGGCGCATCTACTTTCAATGGTCATAAGGCCTACGATGCACAATGCCCCAATTGCCTTGACATGTATTCAGGAAGCAGTTTCCCACTTGCCTTCTCGCAAAACGGTCAGACAGTGAGTTGCAAGAGCTGCTCGCGTACCTATCAGCTGAATACAGATGGTATTACCGACAACGGCTTGCGCCTGCTCGAGTATCGTGTAAGGATAGAGTTCGACCAACTGGGAAATAAGAAAGCCCTGTGGGTAACCAATTAATGCGTTGTTGTAGTTTTTTTACACTATTTATTTTGCTGCAAATGTATTAATGCTTATATTTGCACAATAGATAATATTAAACCTATAATTAAAATATAGTCATGAAAAAGTTAATGATTACTATGATGCTCTTTGCCGCTACAATGCTTTGCGGTAATGTGGCAAATGCGCAGTGCCAGAAGAAGGCAGACTGCCAGAAAGAGTGCGTAAAGAAGGCTGACTGCCAGAAGGACTGCCAGAAGGCTGGCGAGTGCAAGAAAGAATGTAAGGGCGATAAGGCCAACTGCAAGAAAGATTGTGCAAAGAAGGCTGATTGCAAGAAAGCTGGTAAAGACTGCAAGAAGGCTGATAACTGCCAGAAGAAGTGCGCTAAGAAGTAATAATTCCCTTTTAGAATATGACGTAATCCACAAGTCGCATGACTTGTCAAGGATAAGATAAAATGAGAAGGCTCGTCCATCACGGACGAGCCTTCTCTGCTTTTTATAAACCAAAATTATTAATTAACAAATTTCTTTCCATTGATGATATAAACGCCCTTAGGCATATCCTTTATTGCCTCGGCTGCCTATGCGCCCTTCTGCCATGTGCGCAGCAACTGGCCATTAACAGAGTAAACCCTTGTAGGACCGTTGTGTCTGCATATCCAATATGGTTAATGTAAAAAATGATTAAATTAAACAAGGTTTGTTGATTCTTTTAAGTTTTTTATACCCAAGTTTACATCAATTTTAATAATTTTGTGGCGGATAGATTAATGTCTGTCTGTAAATTTTATCATTATAGAGGCGTTATGCCCATTTGCTTGTGAGTTCGAAGCCTGAGAAA
>JAZLCN010000016.1:0-85764 GCA_045614255.1 Prevotella sp. | reverse complement strand
CTTTGTTCTTGCTCCTTTATCCAATCATTCAAACTCATATTCGGTTTATTTGTTGCAAAGGTAAACAAAAAACGCTTACCTTTGCAACTTTTCCAATGAATTTTATCATCTAAGTGTGCTTTATTACAATTTTATTGAGTTCCCTCGTTTCTGAACCTGTTCATATCTGCCGATAGCAACATCATCCACTTCGCGAACAGCCTTACTGTACTCGCTATTGGATAGAGTCTCTTTCTTGTCAGCCGTGAACACGAGGAAAGTTCCGATAGCTCTGTAATCCTCCTTATCATTGTCAAAGGCGTGTCAAGCATACGTCTGCACTCCTAAGCGAAGCGTCACTCCTGCACTCCTTCACTCCTTCACTCCCATGTATAAGAGAAATCTTATTCCAAAGAAAAATATGGCATAGCAGATAATTTCTCCAGCCTCTTAACATAATTAGTCTTTAGCGTAGTCACTGCCGAGCGATAGGTGGTACATGTGTCGAAGCGAGCTGGTTCCAAGGCATTCCATCGCTTTTGGTCGGCCTCGGCATGCTTACTAATCTGCTGGTCTATGCTGTCGATGAATGCTGTGAGCTTCTCAAAGCGCGGCTTCAGCATCTGCCACCTTTTCTTTACATGAGCAGCAAAAGTTGGGTCTTGAAGCAACCTACCATACCACAGAGCATTGTTGCAATAAAGAGAGTCGGCAGTGAGCAGTCGCACACCATCCATGCCAGCCTTGCGCATGGGTCGAAGGTCATTCCCATTGTCAACCCCTACGGTAATAAAAGCCAAGTCAAAGTCCCAAACAGGACCAGCCGCCAGTTTGCCATTGGGCAGCAGGTGCATGAAGCAACTGCGCGGACCATTCAGTTCTCCATTCTGGCATAGTTCCTGCACAATGTAGTAGTCAGCAAAGGTGTCAAAATCGATGTGTTCTATTGGATTGTCGTCTGCCTCATTAACAATCCTCTTTACCTCTTCCAACTGTCTCATTGTCAAATCCTTCTTGCTGCGTATCGATACAGGCAGACCGCTGTTGGTGTGGAAGGTAAACTGGTCTTCGTTAACGGCATAAGCATCAAACTCAAGGATCACCGTTTCGTTGCTCACCATATCCTTAGCCCTCTCACTTATATAATATACGCCCTGATGTGTTGGTGAATCCTCGGGCAGAGCCTTATTGCCTTTCAGTTCGAGAGTAATAAAGCGTCCCTGGGGTGTGGTAGCAGCCAGCGATGTTTGACGTGCCACCTCTGTGCCAAGTGCGTTACGCATCAGTGAGTGGTCGAAGAAGCCTGCGAGCAAAGCCCATTTGTCGTGTGCCGGCATACCGAACAGAGGCATCTCATGGTCGAGTTGCAGATTGTATGGCCTTTTCGGTTTGTCAGCTGTAGAGTGACCGCGCCCTTCCAGTTCGGCGTATGGCGACTTATATATCCTATCTCCATCGGCATCGTAAATCTTAACATTGCAGTCTTGAGTCCATTCGTTGCGTATCACAGGCGCGGCATCCTCAGGAACAACGACACTCACCACTGGCAATCCGCCAGTGTTTATCCCATCAGAAAAGAAACTCCAGCATAGCAATGCCACGAATGCCACACCAACAAGAATATAGGTTACAATTATCTTATTCATAAATTTAATTAAGAATTTGAATCAAAATCAGAACTCCCTCACCACCTTCCTACCCTCAAGCCAAGCAATCATGTTGAGCACAAGGTAATTCCAGTTTTGAAAACCCTTGTTTATTATCGGCTCGCCCGTGTCAGGATTGTAATACTCGTGCAATGCGCCCTCTTTCTTCAGGTCGCTACCATAGAGTGCTATAGTTTTTCGTGCCAATGTACGCGCCTCTTTCTTGAATCCGTAGTCAGCCAGTCCGCGGAATACCATATAGTTTGACACACCCCATATTGGTCCCTGCCAGTTAGAAGGGTTGTGGGTGGGACGCATGTTGTACATCTTTTCCAACTTCGACAATGTACGCACACCGTATGGAGCACAGAACGTGCGCTCGTCCATCAGGTTCTCTTTCACCATGCGCTCCGCCTGCTGTTCCGTGGCTATTCCTGCCCATAGCGCCATGAATCCAGACCAGCACCCCAGTCGCTGTATCAAGCAGGGATAGTCGCGAGGGGCACCCTCATGCAGAACAAACGGTTTGCCGAAGATATATTCCGGTTCGCCCGTATATGGCAGAAGATTTATGTCCACCGAGTAGTACATGCCATCTTTTTCGTCCCAGCAATGCTCCTGCACTGCCTTTTTCAGTACTGCCGCCATATCGTTATACTTGGCAGCCTCATCAGCCAATGCCAAGCGGTCGGCGATATATGCCATAGCCAGCAGTTCCTTGTACATCAAGCAGTTGAGGTAGATTGACGCCGAGCTGCCATTGGGGCGGAAGAAGGTCGAAGGGTCGTTGTCTACACCTATCGCTAAGTCGTCCTGCCAGTAATACAATCCTGTTGCCTTATGGCGATGATGCTCATGATAGTTGCCTATAAAAGCCTGCATGCGTCCGAAGTCCTTCCTAATCCATTCTGCCTCTCCTCCATTCTCACGTATCAGGAATGCCGCATGCTGTGCCAGACATGGTTTATGCATGTTGGTAGAATAGATGTCTGCCGGTTTAATTCTGTCTGGATTTGTCTCAGCATCCACTACCATTGGCATATACCCATCTTCTGGCGAGGTATATGCCAGATAGTTCAGCACGCAACCCTGCTCATAGGTCAGCGCCTCTGCCTTGTCTTCCTCGCTGCCTATATCATTGAGAATCTGCCTTAATGCCACGTTAGACAACCACGAATCCCAGTCCCATAGCACCGCCGCATATTGTCTGCTACCTGGCGTGATATACGGATACTTCAGCGCGATTCCCGTTGGTTGCTTGAACATCAGTTTGTAGTCGCTATATATATGTTCCTTTATCAGTTTGCGATGCTCGCGTGTTGCCTTTGTCTGTGCACCAACCTGCACAAACACCATAAATAATATAATAGAATATACCAGTCGCCTCATAATGCTATAAAGTTATGTAAAGATAATACAAATCGAGTCCAAACGAGTTGTTGAGCGAAGCGAGAAATCATCAAGCTTGCTTGAATGTTATGGCGAGATACAGTTAATTTTGGGCAAAGATACGGAATATAATTAAGAATTATGAATTATGAATTAAGAAAATGATTCAGAGATTTTTTATGAGGGATGAGGGATGAGAGATGAGGGATGAGAGTTTGCATGCCAAGGTAATGTCCTCTATCTTCTTTTATCTTCCTTTAACTCCTTCTAACTCCTGAATTTAGATGAGAGATGAGAGATTAAGGATTGCGTGTCAAGCATCCGTCCTCTAACTTCTTAGTGAGCGAGGCGAAGCGATAACTTCTTCTAACTCCCTTTAACTCCTTAAAAAACATACGCCTGAACTCCTTAAAAAATAATCCTCCTGTCAAAAGAAACTAAAGAATCGTAATCATTCATTCCAAGAGAACTATCGTGTGGGAAATAACAATATATTTGCAGCATTCAATTTTTAAAAGAAAGGAGAAAACAATGAGAACTTTTATGCTTTCGGCAATGCTACTGTGCCTTACGGCTGGTTGCAGCCAGACAACGGACGTTGACAACTCTACAGTGAAAGAACTTGACGTGAAGCGGTTTCTTGGCCACTGGTACGAGATAGCACGCTTCGACCATCGCTTTGAGCGCAATATGGAATATACGGTGGCGGAATACTCCATGAGGGATGATGGCAATATCGACGTGGTGAACACCGGCATCAAGAATGGCAAGCTTAAGACAGCAAAGGGCAGGGCAAAAAAGACGGATAATCCTGCCATGCTGAGGGTTTCGTTCTTCCGTCCGTTCTATTCCGACTATCGTGTGATGATGCTCGACAGCGATTATCAGTATGCGCTCATTGGCAGCGACGACAGCGATTACCTGTGGATTCTCGCACGCCAACCGCAACTGCACAGAGACACCAAAGCCAAGATTGCCAGCGAGGCGGAGCGTCGTGGCTATGACACAGGTAAACTGATATGGGTTCGGCAATAAAAACTGACTTACATAAAAAAGGATAACATGAAGAATCAAGGCATTATGGTTGACACGATGCGCAGGTGCATCGACAACTACATGGAGAGATGTTGCAAGTCGGAGATTGACGAGAGAGAGGCCAACGGCGAACTGGAACGCGCGGGATTGCTGAATGATGACGAGCAACACCCTGGAAAGCCATTAAGAGATTTACTCGATTCACTAAGAGACACCGATATGCTTCCCTCTAACATAACATACCGAAGTGGCGTTTGGCATATCAGACATTCACGAACAATTATAATTGGAATGGTAATCTTTCAATTCTAAATCCTTAAATAATCATAAACGACAGTCACTTTTTCTCTTTTCATACGTCATATAAGTAACTTTGTAGAAGTTTTACTGCACTCGGCAGAACATTCAAGTAAACTTGATGATTATGCACTCGCTTGTGGTAACTTTGCATAAGTTTTACCGCACTCGGCAAAACATTCAAGTAAACTTGATGATTATGCACTCGCTTGTGGTAACTTTGTAGAAGTTTTACTGCACTCGGCAAAACATTCAAGCAAGCTTGATGATTATGCACTCGTTTGTGGTAACTTTGCAAAAATATTTGACGTAACAAAAAGAAGATTATGAAGAAGATTATTTTTATTTCACTGGCAGTGGCTGCAATGTCAATGACCAGTTGTGTGAGCAAGAAGAAACTGGTTGAATGCCAGACAAAAGGTAAGGAACTGATGGGGAAATATAAGACTCTGAACGATGACTACCAGTTGACAAAACAGGAACTGGCAGCTGCAAAGGCACGTTCAGCATCGCTGCAGGAGCAGTTGGCCTCACAAAAGGAGCAACTGTCACAGCAGAAGAAAGACTATCAGGCTCTGCACTCTGCGCTTGACAAGAGTCTGACAAACGCAAGCCAGAACAATATCAGTATTGAGAAACTGGTTGACCAGATTAACGAGTCAAACCAGTATATACGCCACCTGGTGGAGGTGAAGAGCAAGAGCGACTCGCTGAACATGGTGCTCACAAACAACCTTACCCGCTCACTGAGCCGTGAGGAACTGAAAGAGGTTGACGTGCAGGTGTTGAAGGGTGTGGTATATATCTCACTTGCCGACAACATGCTCTACAAGAGCGGTTCATACGAGATCAACGACCGCGCGGCAGAGACACTGAGCAAGATTGCGAAGATTATCAAGGACTACAAAGACTATGACGTGCTGATTGAGGGTAACACCGACAATGTGCCCATCTCACGCGAGAACATACGTAACAACTGGGATCTCTCTTGCTTGCGCGCCTCAAGCGTGGTTCAGGCTTTGCAGACAAAATATGGTGTTGACCCTAAGCGTCTGACTGCCGGTGGCCGTGGTGAGTACAACCCACTGACAGACAACAGCACTGAGACCGGAAAGCAGCGCAACCGCCGCACACAGATTATCATCACTCCTAAGCTCGACCAGTTTATGGAGCTGATAGACCAAGCACCAGAATAAACACCACTACCCTTCCCCAAGAGCAGCGGGAAGGGACAGATAAAGAAAGTTAAGACAATAAAATGAGCCCCAGAAGTTAGTCAAAACACTTCTGGGGCTCATTTTGAAATATGTTATTCTTCTTTAAAACGATTGGGATTAAACCTTATTAATTAGTACTGTGGCGTATGCCGAGATACCTTCTTCGCGACCTGTAAAACCAAGTTTCTCGGTTGTTGTAGCCTTAATGGATATATTGTCCACATCGGTATTCATAATCTTAGCAATACATTCTTTCATTGCTGGGATATGCGGATTCATCTTTGGGCGCTCGGCGCAGATGGTGCAGTCGATATTGCCAACGGCATAACCCTTTGTGGCAATTAGTTCAATGGTCTTTGCCAAAAGAATCTTGCTGTCAATATCCTTCATATCCGCTGATGTGTCAGGGAAATGATAACCTATGTCACGCATGTTGGCAGCGCCAAGCAGTGCGTCACAAATGGCATGAAGTAACACATCGGCATCGCTGTGTCCCAACAGTCCAAGACTATGCTCAATCTTTATGCCTCCCATCCAGAGGTCACGGCCTTCCACTAATTTGTGGACATCGAAGCCAAAGCCAACACGAATCGTCATTATCTGAACAAATCTTTAATGCCATCCATATCGAATGCCAGAGTGAAACGAAGGGTTTGGTCGAGCGGATTGCTCTGAGCGGTAGAGATAACATAACCTACATCCAGCGAGAACACATTCATGCGGAAGCCGCCACCCACGGTAAAGTATTTTCTGTTACCTTTGTTCTCGCTCTCATGATGATAACCCGCACGCAGAGAGAACTGGTCGTGATATACATACTCAGCACCCACACTCCATTGTATCTCCTCAAGCTCTTCCTTGAAACCGCCAGGGGCGTCGTTGAAGCTCTTGAAGATTCCTGATATGGAACTTACATCGCTGTACTCCTCAATGACATAGTTCTGATAGCCACTGGCAGAGAACTCATCTGGATTGGCCAGGGTCTCACGATACTGAGCCTCTGTTGGCACTGTAGGCACAAGCAGTTTGTTGGCATCGGCAGATATAGAGAAGCGGTTATACTCGTCAACAGGTATGAGCAGCGAGGCACCAATACGCAGGTTGGCAGGCAAGAACTGGCTACGCTCATCGCCAAAATAGGTAATCTTACTACCAATATTGCTTATGTTCATACCAAGACCCAGTTGGCACTCACGATTGCCAATATCGAAATAGTTGTTGTAATACATTGAGAGGTCAGCAGCGAAAGCTGATGCTGGTGACGAATCCTCTGAATAGTCGAAGCGCAGGTCGGAATAAATCCAACGAATGGCAGCACCGATAGAGAATGTTTCGCTGAGCATCATTGAGTAGGCTACATCGAGCGACATCTCGTATGGTTTAACACTCATGGCATTCTCATCCATACTGGTGAACACCTCACCAAGAGAGAAATAGCGAAGCGAACCTGAGATAGCGCTGTAATCACCAATACGATAATAACCTGCCACATAAGCCAGGTCGATATCGCTTACCAACTGGCGAAGCCAAGGGGTGTAGTTCAATGCCACACCAGCACGGCTGATACAGAATGGATACTTGGCTGGGTTCCAGAACTGAGAGTTGACATCTGGATCAGTAGCAGCACCCACATCGCCCATACCTGCGGCACGGGCATCAGGGGCAATGGTCTGTGATATTACGGCATGTTCAACGGGGTTAAACTCATTGAGCTTGTCCTGAGCCTTTGCTGCCATTGAGACAAGGAAGCACAGCACAACCGGAATTATTCTAATGATACGATTCATCTTTATTGCTTTTAATAATATATAATGTAACAACACTATGGTATAAACGCAGCAATAAGGTTATTTATTGCTTATGACTATCATTTTCTTTGCCTTAGAGGCGTAGTTGCTGCCATCACAGGCTATGCGCACACGATACAGATAGACACCAGTATGGAGCTGACTACCGCTGCTTACCCTAAGGTCCCAGTCTATAATCAGGGCATTATCAGTGGGCACTCCATTCTCTGAGCGCGACCAGAGATGACGGCCTGACATATCGAAGATATCAAGAACCACATCCATCTGACTACCTATGCGGTCGTGGATGATGCGGAACGAAGTAGACGTGGTGGCAGGGTTGGTAAGACACTCTACATCAAACAAGCGAGGCTGCACGCCACCGGCAACGGTAAACGCAAGTTCTGATGTTGACGAGTTGTTGAGCACGTCCCAAGCACGGAAAAGCAGCTTATGCTCTCCTGGCTCGAGCGTAGGGATACTAAAGCCCAGTTTACCACTCTTATAGCTTCCATAATCGAAAGTAAAGTTCTCGTTAAGGTTGTATGTCTTTGCCATCTCGCCATCAATGATAAGCTCGAGATCGTGGCCAATACCATTACCCGTTGAGTTGATGCCGTCCTCATCGCTTATCTCTGCCACAAAATAAGGTGTGGCGTTTACCTTATCGCCATTGGTAAAGGCGGTAGAGTTGAGATAGCAGTATATAGAAGGACCTATTGAGTCTTTGTTCATCTCCACTGAACCATTCAATAGGAAATTCTCGTTAATGCCATGAGCCATCTTGCCCTTATCACTGGTGATTGCATGGACGGTAATCATGCCGTTGCCATCGCTATAGCTGATATCCTTTGGCACAGCAAAGCTAAAAGCGAATTTTCCATTGCGCACACCATCGGTTCCCTTAAACAGAGTTTTAGTGCGGTCGTTATACACAAATGGTCTGGATGTGCCATCGTCACCCTGGTTGTTATACTTGCACACTATCTCCTCCAACACATCATATACAGATGCGGTCATGCTGCCATTGAAATCTTCTGCCACAACACCATCATCATCAATATGACCCGTAACCTTAACCTGCATTCCTGCCTTGAGCTGCAATGGTTTATCACCTGTTACCGCCACGCCATTGATGCTGTCGATGGTTGCACGCATGGTTGGCAATGACAACTTTAGAGCAGGGTCGCCCAAGAGAGTATACTGAAGTTTATTAGCCGTATTGTCTTGCGATGAGTTAACAAGGTCGTTCTTGGCAAGGCGCACAGCCTCACCTATTGTCTGAGGTCCATTGCTTACATCGAGCATCCTTCGCATGAACGCCATGTTTATCAACTTGTTCATGTGTGAGTAAACAGTGCGCGTGGTTCCATAAAAGGCTATCGCGCCACCTCTTGGATTGAGAATGGCAGACTCGCCGATATTCTCCTCCTGACCATCAAAAGGCATGATGTCGCACGATGCTGTTAGCCACAAAGCCAGTTTGTTGGACACATTATCCTTGAAGTCAGCTAATTTCAGCACCGTCTCATGCGAGATAGAATTTGGAGAACCGTGACCACTGTAGTTCATTATCAGTGCGCCATTGGTCATATATTGCTTTATGAGCTGTGTGGCATCAGGGTATGAATGACCCGTTGAACTTGCAACACGCTTGTATGCATCCCACATGACTCGCTTAACATCATATCCGGGATGAGTGCTTTCTATCATCTTGCCAATATCGTTGGCCTGATCCATGTGCATGTTCTCATTACCGTCATCACCCATCATAACGATGGTGTTCTGCCATGCTCCTGAATGGGTTTTGGATGTATAAGCCTCAATCTTGTCGACCATTATCTTTGCCTCTGCATCGTTTCTTACTGGGAAACGGCCCACAGCAAGGTCGGGTTTGCCTTTGTATAGTGAGTTGGTGCCAACTTTCTGTTCTATCTGCTCACCATCATCGAGCAAACAGAAAAAATCGTCTGACACATAACAGTCGGTCTCACTAAACGAGTTCTCACTTTCAAAACAAAGAAGGAAATCATCTGGAGAACAGCCACGCCAGTTGGATATGCACATTCTGTTGTCCCATGCGCCATCACCAAATAGCACAAGGTATTTGGGCATTTCGTCTTCTGTCTGCGCCCGGTCGTAGAGCATCTTCATATATCTGCGATAAGCAGAGGCATCGGGTGTGCCGCTGGAGAACTCATTAAACAGTTCGTCAGCAGGTATAATCCTCACTGTCATGGAATCAAGACGTTCATGCAAAGCCTTTAGGCGCTCTGCCTGGGCACGAAGTTTTTGTGTGGCAGGGATTATTATAACCATATCCACTGCTTCATGCGCATGGAGATTCTGGTTTGTTATACGATAAACATATTCGGGCACTGCAAACGCGGTGTTCTTGAAATCTGGCAATGGCTTATAATCGTTTGTATTGATAATAATATTGTCAAGGCGCATGTCTGCATTCCTTGCTGACGACAGGACAACAGTATTGGTGGGTTTGAGGTTCTTAACACGGATAGACTTGGTAGAGGTGGCGGCAGCATTATAGCTTGACGGTCCGTCCAACACGAAGGATCCTACAGTGCTATCGTTTAAAGATATTGAGTATATAGTTGCGGCATTGGTGGTAACGGTTACCGTGAGATAGCCAAGAGCGGAATTGCCGGCAGACTCAATAGTATAGCTGCAGCTGTTGCCGTTGCCAAACACCTTCGAGTCGAAAAGGTTTCTTCCTCCATGAAACCATGCATACTCCTCTGGTTCGCAAAGCGTGTTCATGAAGTCATAAGAAGGGTAAAAACTTTTCACAAACTCCGCACTGTCTACCATCAGCGCAGCACTGTCGTTTTCTGTCAGGAAATAATAGCCATAGTTTGAATATGGATTTCTTACACGCTGACTTGGCCCAGTCCATGTTACAGGTCCTTGACCATAGAAAAGGCGCTTGCCTTCAATATTGCATGTAGGAACCTCCTTAAGGTCGTCGGTCTTAATAAGATAATCGCCAGTAAGGAGCTCTGGCTGCAAGGCGCCGCCATAGCCATAGAGTTTTACTTTGTCAAGATTATTAAATCCAGCCTTGCGTATAAGGTCGGCTGTAATCTGATAAATGCCGTTTGCTGGTATTCTTATCTTTGCCCATTTCCCACTTCTGAGAACAGACTCGCTTGCATAGCGTGAGGTTGTCTTTGACTGTGCAACGCTTCTCTTTGGTTTCCCTTTTGCCACAGCGCTAACTGTTAGTTTAAAGCCCACAAGTTTCTTGTATTTGCCATCACGGAACACTAGTGGCACTAAAGACAAATCGAGCATTCCCTGCTTGCGCGATACGCTTATGCTCTGCTCCACCATAGGGATTTCTGGCAGTTTACTTGTTGATATTGCCTTGTATCTCTTAACATCAGCATCGCTCATGTTGATAAACTCGGGATACTCTATGGCAACAGAATAAACGGAATCAGCGTAGCTTGCGCCCAAAGGCAAAGAATAACAATATTTGGGCAATATAGAGTCTATCTTGACTTGCTCTGCTGTCAAGTTGTGAAAACCTTGCGCGGCTACATTAATAACACCGCACATTATGGCGGCAAGAATCAAGATATATCGTTTTGTCATTTACAATTAAATTCTAACACTTTACGGTCTTCAAGATAACCCTCCAGATGGTCGTCTATCTTTACCGGTCCAACACCAACCGGTGTACCTGTATACAGCAGGTCGCCTGTCTTCAAGGTAAAAAACTTACTGATATATGCTATCAGCTCGTCAACCTTATAAAGCATATCGCTGGAGCATCCTTGCTGCACGGTTTGTCCATTTATGTCGAGATGGAAATGAATAGCCTGGATATCACGAAACTTTTCCACATCCACCCAATCGCCTATCACAGCCGAGCCATCAAAACCCTTGCACAACTCCCATGGCAATCCCTTTGCTCTGGCCTCGCGCTGGATGTCGCGGGCAGTAAAGTCAATACCAACCGTCACCGCATCATAATAACGATGGGCAAAACGCTCTGGAATACTCTTGCCCAGGCGGCATATCCTGACCACCAGCTCTGTCTCATAGTCCACCTGACTGCTCCAGTCGGGGATAAAAAAAGGCTTGTGGTCTTTCAATAATGCTGAATCAGCCTTAGTGAAAATCACCGGACTCTCTGGTTTATATAACGTGCCATCCAACTCTTTATTGTGCTGAATGTAGTTCATTCCAACGGCGAATATCTTCATTGTATGCTTTTAATTTATTTTCTTCCAAAGTCAGCAGGTATCTCACCCCACTCTTTTGTTTCCCACTTAACCACGGGGTTTCGGTAATTATGTGTGGCAAGCCAGAATTCTGCCCTTCCAATGAGTTCAAAGAGTTTATCGGTTTCAGGGGTGCGCTCCAGTTTTGTCTTACACTTTCCCTTACTCACCCATAATATGGCATTATAAGAATCGGAATAGATAACGGTGTCGTGCTTGCCATGCTTATCCAATAGCGCAAGGGCGTGGACGATAGCAAGAAACTCACCTATATTATTTGTGCCGTGAAGGGGACCGAAGTGAAACAGACGCTGACGAGTTGCTAAGTCAACGCCTTGATACTCCATCGGTCCGGGATTGCCACTGCAAGCTGCGTCAACAGCAATGGCAGAAGGCACACGCGGTCTGCCAACTCTCCTATCACCCACAGGAGATGGAGATATGGCAGCCGCTGTTGCTTTACTTCCTAACTCTTCTTTAATATTTTCCAAAACTCTTTGCTATTTTGATAAATATCCCTAGAATATCTAGAACCTCTAGATTATCTAGAATCTCTAGAACCTCTAGAATCTCTAGCCCTCAAAAAACTTACATTCTTTCAGGCACTTCAATACCCAACAGAGCCATACCGTTTTTGAGTATCTTTGCAACGTTCTTAGCCAATACAAGACGGAACATGCGCTTCTGCTCATCCTCTTCCTTGAGAATGCTGTAGTCATGGTAGAACTGGTTAAACTCCTTTGTAAGTTCATAGCAGTAGTTGGCAATTCCGCTTGGACTGTAATCCTTGCCTGCCTGTGCCACTGCTGCGCCATACTCACTCATCTTCTGGATAAGCTCAACCTCCTTCTCATTTGGAGTGGTCTGAACATCCTTAACATTAGCAACATCGCCCGACTTACGCAGAATAGAGCGTATTCTCGCATGAGTATATTGTATGAAAGGGCCAGTGTTTCCGTTGAAGTCGATAGACTCCTCTGGGTTGAACAGCATGTTCTTGCGTGCGTCAACCTTCAGGATGAAGTACTTAAGCGCACCCATTCCCACAATGCGTGCTATCTCATTGCGCTCCTCATCGGTCATATCGTCAAACTTACCAGCCTCTTCGCTTGTGCGCAGAGCATCAGCCACCATCATTGCCATCAAGTCGTCGGCATCGACAACTGTTCCCTCGCGGCTCTTCATCTTTCCGTTAGGCAGTTCCACCATTCCGTAAGAGAAGTGAACGAGTTCCTTGCCCCATTTAAAGCCCAGACGGTCGAGAAGTATTGAGAGCACCTGGAAGTGATAGTTCTGCTCGTTGCCCACAACGTATATCATCTTATCGATAGGGAAATCCTGGAAACGCATCTCTGCAGTACCGATGTCCTGAGTCATATACACACTTGTGCCATCGCTACGCAACAGCAGTTTCTGGTCAAGTCCTTCATTGGTAAGGTCGGCCCACACGCTGTTATCATCGTGACGCTCGAAGAGTCCTTTCTCGAGACCCTCCTCAACCTTAGCCTTTCCTCTAAGATATGTTTCGCTTTCATAATATATCTTATCGAAACCAACACCCATTTTAGCATATGTCTCGTCAAATCCGGCATATACCCAGTCGTTCATCTTCTTCCAAAGACCACGCACCTCTGGGTCGTTCTGCTCCCACTTCACCAGCATATCGTGAGCTTCCTTTATCAGCGGAGCCTCATCCTTAGCTTTCTTTTCGGCAGCCTCTTCATCCATGCCTTCGGCCATGAACTGAGCCTTAAGTTCTTTTACCTCCTCACGGTAGTGCTTGTCGAATGCCACGTAATAGTCACCGATAAGGTGGTCGCCCTTCTTGCCTGATGACTCTGGTGTCTCACCGTTGCCAAACTTCAGCCATGCAAGCATAGACTTACAGATATGGATGCCTCGGTCGTTAACGATGTTTGTCTTTACCACCTTGTTGCCGTTGGCAGCCATAATCTGGGCCAACGACCAGCCAAGCAGGTTATTACGCACATGTCCAAGGTGAAGTGGTTTGTTGGTGTTTGGTGAAGAGTACTCAATCATCACCAGCGGACTGTCTTCAGCGGCAGTCTTCTCGCCAAACTTCTCATCGGCATCAATAGCCTTGAGCAGTTCAAGCCATGCAGCAGGAGCTATTACGAGATTAAGGAATCCCTTAACCACATTAAACGACGCCACAGTATCGCAGTGCTGCTGAAGATACTCTCCTATCTCCTGAGCTGTTTGCTCCGGTCCTTTCTTAGACATCTTAAGGAATGGGAAAACCACCAATGTGAGATTACCTTCAAACTCACGCTTTGTCTTCTGCAACTGTACCATTTTCTCTGGCACTTCCTGTCCATAGAGAGCCTTAACAGCCTCAAGGGCAGAACTCATTATTTTGCTTTCGATATTCATTTCTAAGTACCTTATATATTATTGTCAATGTTTAAAAGTGCAAAGTTAATATTTTTGTTTCAAAACACACGATTCTTCAACTTGTTTTTTGATTCACTGCCGCAAAAACCCTATTCTACGTTTGGGTAATCGGGAAGTTATAGAGATAGTCAGTTTACTCAATACTTAAAACACAAAAACCCACAAACACAAAAACTTAATTAAAAAATTTGGCGATTCATTATTTTTTTTCTACCTTTGCACCCGAAAAATCAAAACCACCAGGTTTTCATGCGGAAATAGCTCAGTTGGTAGAGCACAACCTTGCCAAGGTTGGGGTCGCGAGTTCGAGCCTCGTTTTCCGCTCACAGTCGCCGCAATGGTGGAATTGGTAGACACGAGGGACTTAAAATCCCTTGGCCAGTGATGGCTGTGCGGGTTCGAGTCCCGCTCGCGGCACAGAGAGGACGCTTCATAACAGAGGCGTCCTCTTTGTTTTAGGCATACAGGCAACAAACGGCCTGCTGCCCAATGCAACGGTCTATACCCCTAAAATCTTTAAATAAACATAAAAAAAGACGAGGTCTTATTTCTAAAAGAAATAGATTGATTAACTTTGCACTTTAAATAAAATATTTTATAAGAGAAAGATGAAAAAGAATCTACTTTTACTGTCGGCTGCTGTGCTTGCGCTGACATCATGCTCAAAGCTTGGAGAGCTTTCTGCTGACTATTTTAAGGTAACACCAAACCCACTTGCAACAGAGACAGGCGAGGTGCCTGCAACAATCAATGGCATGTTCCCTGAGAAATACATGAAGAAAAAGGCTGTGGTTACAGTTATCCCTGAACTGCGTTATGCCAACGGTCAGGTTGCAAAAGGAACAAGCGCCACATTCCAGGGCGAGAAGGTTCGCGGCAACAATAGCGTAGTGTCATACCGTTTGGGTGGTAACTATACAATGAAGACCAGCTTCAAGTATGTGCCAGAGATGCAGAAGAGCGAACTTTATCTTACTTTCGACGCAAAGATTGGCAAGAAGAGCGTTAACGTTCCTGCAGTAAAGGTAGCAAATGGTGTTATTGCAACATCTGAGTTGTATAAGAACACTGTTAAGACTACTCAGGCTTGTCTTGCTCAGGATGCTTTCCAGAGAGTAACACTTCAGAAGCAGGAGGCAAACATCAAGTTCTTGATTCAGCAGGCAGAGCTCCGCAAGAGCGAGCTGAAAAACAACTCAATCAAGGAGTTTGTTAGCTTGCTCAAGAGAATCAACGCCGACAAGGAGGGTCTTAACCTCAACAATATCGAGGTTTCTGCATACGCTTCACCAGATGGTGGTTACAAACTTAATGACAAACTGGCAAGCAACCGCCAGAAGAACACAGAGAAGTTTGTAGAGAAGCAGCTCAAGGAAACAAATGTAGAGGCTTATGTTGACGCTAAGTACACAGCTCAGGACTGGGAAGGTTTCCAGGAACTGGTAAGAGCATCTAACATTCAGGACAAAGAGGTTATCCTCCGCGTGCTCTCTATGTACAAGGAACCAGAGGAGCGCGAACAGCAGATTAAGAACATGAGCGCTGGTTTCGAGGAACTGGCCAATGGTATTCTGCCAGAGCTGCGCCGCGCACGCCTCACAATCAACTACGAGATAATTGGTCGTGACGACGAGCAGATTATGGCTCAGTATAAGGCTGACCCTAAGGTGCTGAGCGTTGACGAGCTTCTTTATGCTGCTGTGCTCACAGAGAACAAGAAAGAGCAGGAGGCTATCTACGCAACAACAACCAAGGTTTATCCAAACGATGCTCGCGCATACAACAATATCGCAACTATCGCTTACAGCGAGGGCAACTACAGCAAGGCAAAGGAGTATGCAGAGAAGGCACTTAAGATAAACGCTAACTGCAATGAGGCAACAGCAAACCTCGGTCTGATAGCACTCAAAGACGGCAAGGTAAGCGAGGCTGAGGCACTTATCGCAAAGGCTTCTGGCGCAAACGGCATTGAGGAGGTTATTGGCAACCTTAACCTGGCAAAGGGCAACTACGCTCAGGCTGAATACGACATGCGCAAGGCTAAGTCAAACAGTGCTGCTCTTGCACAGATTCTCAACAACAACTACTCTGCTGCTTTACAGACACTCAACAGCGTAACTGCTCCTGATGGCACAACAGAATATCTGAAGGCTATCGTATATGCACGTCAGGGCAACAACAACGCATCTGCCGCAGCTCTTAAGAATGCTATCGCTAAAGACTCTTCATGGGCAAAATATGCCGCTAACGACTTGGAGTTGTCTAACGTAAGCAAATGATGATTTAAGGATGAAGAGGGATGAGGAATGAACGATGAAAGTTTAAATGTTATGCAAACAATCCCTCATCCTTCATCCCTCATCTATCATCCTATTTATTTATATTAAATAAACATGAAGAAATTCATTGGATATTTACTGCTCACCCTGCTTGTAGTATCCTGTGGCCCTGACGGAAGCTTTTTCCGCATAGAGGGTCGCTTCAGGAACTTCAATCAGGGTGAGTTGTTTGTATACAGCACCGATGGGGGCTTTATAGGCACAGACACCATCAAGGTGTTCGACGGCAGATTCTCTTACGAGGTACAGCTTGAGCGCAACGCCACTCTCATGCTCGTATTCCCAAACTACTCACAGCAACCTGTATTTGCTGAGCCGGGCAGAACAGTGAAGATAAATGCCGATGCTTCTCACCTTAAGGAAATGAAGATAACAGGCACAGACGAGAATGAACTGTTTACCGACTTTAGAATGGAGGTAAGCACAATGACACCGCCTGAGCAGATAGAGGCATCAAAGAAATTTATCAACGAGAATCTTAAGAGCAGAGCAGCTTTTTATCTGCTTGACAGGGATTTTGTAATGACACAGTCGCCCGACTACATCACTGCCTATGAGTTGGTAAAGAAAATATTAGAGGTTAACCCAGAAAACACACAGGCGCTAAGATTGGAGAAAATGCTAGAGAGTCTGAAAACATCTGTTGTCAACAGCATCCTACCCGAGTTTGAAGCTGTCGACATCAATGGCGACACCATCACACAAGACACATTAAAGGGAAAGGCCAACATCATAAGCCTTTGGGCTTCATGGAACTACACCAGCCAAAACATGCAAACTGGCTTGCGTAAGTTGCAAAAGAGATATGGCGATACTCTAAGACTGCTCAGCATAAACATCGACGGCAACGATACTGACTGCCGCCGACATGTGTCACGTGACTCCATGCTGTGGCCAAACATCTGCGACGAACGCCTGTGGCGCACACCACTCATCAGTAAGCTTGGCCTCGCAGTGATTCCCGCAAATATACTAACCGACGAGAAAGGGAAAGTTGTTGGAAGAAACCTAAGCATGAAAGAGCTCGAGAGCAAGGTTAAGGAACTGATTAGCAAGTAATGCTTAATTCTTAATGCTTAATGCTTAATTGATTTGAAGATACTTCGTCAGTTTCGCAGTATTCACTATTCGCATTCGCTCATCAGCTTCGCAGTATTCATTATTCATTCTTAATTCTTCACTCTTCATTCTTCATTTAAAACAATATGCTTGTAAAAACCTTTTGTGCAGCCGTTAATGGTCTTGAGGCAACTACAGTAACCGTAGAGGTTAGCATTACCCGCGGTGTCATGTTCCATCTCACAGGATTGGCAGATACCGCTGTGCGTGAAAGTCATGACCGTATTGTGGCGGCATTGCAGAATAATGGATATAAATTCCCTGTTGCAGACATAACCGTCAATATGGCTCCTGCCGACCTGCGCAAGGAAGGCAGCGGGTATGACTTGCCATTGGCAATAGGCATTTTGGCCGCTAATGGCAAGGTGGAGAGCGCACATCTTCACGAGTACATGCTGATAGGCGAACTGGGACTTGACGGACGTTTGCAACCAGTGCGCGGAGCCTTGCCCATTGCTATCAAGGCTCGCGCAGAGAAATTCAAGGGACTGATTGTTCCAAAACAAAATATCCGCGAGGCAGCAGTGGTAAACAACATTGATGTTTACGGTGCAGAGACCATCATGGATGTCATTAGTTTCTTAAATGGCAGCGGCACCATGCATCCCACCATTATTGATACTCGCAAAGAGTTTTACGAACAGCAGAACGAGTTTGAGCACGATTTCTCTGACGTTCGCGGACAAGAGGCTGTGAAGCGTGCCCTTGAGGTAGCTGCCGCTGGTGGTCATAACCTTATCATGATTGGTCCTCCAGGCAGTGGCAAGTCAATGATGGCAAAGCGCTTGCCAAGCATTTTGCCCCCATTGTCTTTATCAGAGAGTTTGGAAACTACCCAGATACATAGTGTTGCTGGCAAACTGAGTCGTGATACGAGCCTCATCAGTCAGCGTCCGTTCCGCAGCCCTCACCACACAATATCTCAGGTAGCCCTCGTTGGTGGCGGTCAGAATCCTCAACCAGGCGAGATAAGTCTGGCACATAATGGTGTCCTATTCATAGACGAGTTGCCAGAGATCTCAAGAGCCGTCCTTGAAGTGCTTCGCCAACCGCTCGAGGACCGCCGCATCAGCATCAGCCGCGCAAAATATAATGTAGAATATCCATGTTCGTTCATGTTTGTTGCTTCCATGAACCCTTGTCCTTGTGGATATTATGGCGACCCAACACATCATTGCGCTTGTACTCCAGGACAAATTCAGCGCTACATGAATAAGATCAGCGGTCCGTTACTAGACCGTATAGATATACATTGTGAACTTCAAGCTGTACCGTTTGCAGAACTATCTAAGATGCAGCCAGGCGAACCTTCTGCCAACATACGCGAGCGTGTTATTCGTGCCCGCAACATACAAACCGAGCGTTTCAGTCACCTTCCACAAGGGGGAGGCTGGGATGGGACTCGCATCCATTGCAACGCCCAAATGACCGAGCGCATGCTCCACCAGTTTGCAGAGCCCGATGCCGCCTCTATGGATATGTTGCGCATGGCAATGGAGCGCCTCAAACTCTCCGCCCGTGCTTACAGTCGCATCTTGAAAGTTTCCCGCACCATCGCCGACCTCGAAGGCAGCGAGAAAGTGCAGAACCACCACATCGCCGAAGCCATCGGCTATCGTAATCTCGACAGGGGTGATTGGGCTGAGAGGGGGATATAAAAAGTTATTATTGAATTGCGGGTAGAAAACTGGTGTTTGATTCTTAATTTGTAAATAATAAGAACTCGCTTTTTTGCAAGTTGGAGGTTAATATATTTAGTAAAGTATGGCAAATGAGATTGAAAAGAGAAACGAGACTTTCTTGATTGATAGAATAAATAATGTTTTGAGGAAGTTTTTCAATGAAAACTCAAATGTTGGTTTAGTTCCAGCAAAGGATCTTATGCCGTATTTTATTCAGGCAAATATTTTCAAAAAAGATCACAAGGATGGTCTGCCTATAAGAAAGATATTAAGAGAACTTGATGATACAAACAATCTTTCACTCATACCGTTTGCCATTAAACAGCAGAAAGCAAAAAACCGTAATTGGTTCTTCTTTGACACAGACATTGAAGTAACTACAGGAGCCACTAATTCTTTATTTCCTAGAAATAATAAAAGAAATCCCAAATCAAGAGAAAATAGTGACGAATATTATATCATTGGCCTTTGTGATGAAGTATTAGGATTAAATGCTATTCATCAAGCAACTTTTGATTTTTTGCTTGATGACAATGGGAATTCATTAAAAGTAGATGCTTATTATGACAAATTAAAAATTGTTGTAGAATATCTTGAAATTCAACATTTTAAAAAGGCATGTTCGGAAATAGATACTGCCCTGCGAGTAAAATGCATAGAGACGAGCAAAGAGCTTTATACGACCAAAGAAGGCGCGATATTCTCCCCCTGTATGGATATAGATTAATTGAAATTCCATATTACGAATTTACCCATAATTCACGTTATAAACTGCTCAGGAATAGAGATGAAGATATTAAAATTGTTAGAAGATTATTAAATATGTAGGATATTATGCCAAAGAGTTCATGAGACTTCAAAATTTGAAGATTTATTACTAATTTTGCACAAAGAAGATTTGTCACTTTAATGCCTAAGATGCGAAAAAGAGGAGTGCTAAATATGTATAAAACGTTAGATTTGCTTTCTCTTTGTACCGTTTCGAGATAATTAAATATTTACATCGTACTGGTTTTCTGCTGAAAATCTACCTTTTACTATAAGATGGAACAAGAAAAACTAACCCCAATGCAAGTCTATAAGATAGGTGATATTATAAATTACAAAGTTAAATCACGGTTTACCAATTATTGTGAATTAATTGACGAGGAAACAGATATTACGTCATATCTCCAAGGTACGGCCAAACTTGTTTTGTTCAAAGGTCAGACTGAGGCAAGTAACAAGAAGTCCAAAGAGTTCAACGAAATCCTAAAAAAGATGCAGGAAACCAACGGTCAACTGCAAAAGTCAATGGAGAAGCAACTATCCGAAGCTCTAGCAAAAGGTTGCAGCGATATCATTTGTCGCAGTCTTAATATTAAAATGATATGAACTATAAGCAATACATTTTTCCTATAGATTCCAACAAGGATGGTTCTGGCGTAATTGTTGGAGATTTGTTCATTACAGCTGGGCATGTCATTGAAGACGGAATTAAACCTATTGTCAAGATAAATGGAACATCTTACTCTCTTGATAAAGAAAGAGCTATATTCTTTGATATTAATTCTGAAAAAAAATCAGATGGATACGATTTAGCTGTTTATCGACTTGATGGAGTAAGCAGTCCCCTGAAACTTGCTGGGACACCTATATCTGAAGGCAGAGAACTTTTAAGTTGTAGCTTTAAGCATACAATAAGTGTTGAACCAGGACTGCAATCAAACATTTTCAGATCGACAATTAAGGAAAATTGGTTTTTTAAGCAACAAAAGGGGCGAATCGTCTCATTCTACGACAACTATTTTGAGTGTCAATTTGTGGAACCACTAAGCCAAGGCAGTAGCGGTAGTCCAATTGTTGATGGCGATAAAGTGGTCGGTATACTCTATGGTGATAAGGACGGGAAAAATAGTTCCAATACAGTACTTTTTTTGTATTCTGGTGTTATACTAGAAAAACTTAATGAAATAGATAAAAACAAGTAGTGACTATGGGGGAGGCAAATTTAATAAAGAAACTTATCATGCAAGGGATTGTATCAGAGCAAGATGCTTTGTATGCAATTACAGAACAAATAGGATCCTTACATTTACAAGACTATTCATATTTGGTTTCAGAATGTAGGTCAAACGGGATTGATGCTCAAACGTTCTTTCGGAGTATTTATATGAGTGCTTCGGAAGAAGTCCAGTATCAAATGTGGAAAGATGGTTATGTTGAATCATGCCCGGCGAATTTACTTATAGCAGATATAGCGTCTGAGAAGGAAGAAACTGTCAAGCAAATAGATGTTGACTACGGTGAGAAGCTAACTCATTGTGAGGCATACTTTGATAATATCCAGGAAATAGTTATCAAGTATCTATCAAGAGCTAAGAATTCCATAAAAATTGCAATGGCGTGGTTCACTAATCCTTTCATATTCAATAGCCTTCTGAGAATTTGCAAAAGAGGAATAGAAGTGGATCTGTTGATAAACAATGACTTGATTAATAACAGACCTAAAGGTTTGCCTTTTAATAAATTAATCCAGGCGGGAGCTAATCTATTTATCGCTGAGCCTCCGACTCTAATTCATAACAAGTTCTGTATCGTAGATGACCAAATTGTAATTGATGGTTCGTACAATTGGACTATACTTGCCGAAAAAAATAATGATGAAAACATTGTTGTGATTGAAAATGGTAGCGCAATAGATTCCTTTATAGACGCATTCGATAAGTTGACTCGTAAATATGTTTCAGTGGATTCCATGCCTGTTCGTGTTCCTGAAAGACCCGAATACGATTGCTGTTCTTATAAGTATTATAATTGTGAAGAATGGCTTGAACAAATATCTGAAATTGGGAGCAAAAAGAGACAGCATGATTTATATAAGGAAATATACAAAATTCTACCCGAAGAAACAGCAAAAGACAAAATACCTACAGCACTGTTTGAGAGTGTAAAAAGGGATGTCGAAGAGGAACGCAAACATGATGAAACTCTGTTTAATAATAGCATAACGAAAAAAGCCGAAGAGTTAGAAAAAGAATTGACTGAAAATAAAAAAAAGAGAGATTCTGTTTCTCAAAAAATAGAAGTAGTAACAGCACAAAAATCATTAGCTATTGAGAAATATAAGGCAAAGATAGAGGCTATAAAGGCCAAAAGAGTGTCTCAGGAAAAGAAAGAAACTCAGATTAGTGCTTTAAGACGAGTTCATCGTACAGAATTAAATAAATTGAATAAGTCTTTGGCTAAGCATAATGATGAACTTGTATCATTGCGTACAAAATCTGATATTATTTCAACCCAACAAGACTTCGTTCATTCTATCCAAGATTCAAATTTGGAAGGATCAAATGGACTATGTAGAATTAACCTTAAATGGGATACGGCAGATGATTTGGATTTACATTTAGTGCTGCCTGGAGGTAACATAGATAGTGACAAGGACATTTATTATAGTAATATGAGTGCAGAATATAATGGTGGAGTTTGTGCATTAGACCATGATGCCATACCCGACAATGAAGGGGAAAATCCACAAGAAAATATAGTGTGGGATCATCGTCTTCCAGATGGGCAATACAAAATAAAGGTCAAACTGTATAACAAGAAAAGTGACCTTACTAGTATTCCGTTCTCGATAACTGCATTTGCTGGAAAGTATGTAAAGACGGAATTGTATCACTTCAACAATGCCACAAAAGGTAATGTTATTGATATAGCTACCTTGACATTTAGAAATGGCAAAGTAGTTACCCCAATAGTGTTTAATCAAGAAATATAATTGCTATGTGTTACAAGGCTTCCTCTACCAAAGAGAGATTTGATGAAATACAGAAGAATCCTTTAGTCTTTTGTAAATATGGACAAGTGAATGTACAGGATGAGAAGGGCTATAACCACTCTACCGTAGGTTGGAGCTCATGTGACTCTACCATTAATTTCTTGCTCTATGAGAAGGATTTGCCCCATAACAATAAGAAGAGGAGGTTATTTGTAATAGGGAAGCAGATTTTGTCTAATGGAAGGGTTGACGAAAAGAAAGAAGGACAAGATATAGTAGATTTTGAAATCACCGAATTTGACACCAACAAAGTAACAGACTGGACTTTAGTTTTTAACGACTGTTTGTATAACTATAAAAGCGGCAATAATCGGCATTGTCACATGACTCTTTTCTGGGCTTTATATATGACCGAATGGAGCAAGGAGACTTTGCAACAATCACTTTCGACTGTATCCTCTGATGTTGCTAGAACAGCTTGTTATTATATCGGTACAAATCTTTTTGCATTTTCACTAAACAGGCAGAAAGTTCTGATAAACTTATTAAAAGAACTAAATCCCAATCTACAACCAGTTGAAATTAATGAGGTTGAAATCGCTTTAAAAGAAATTGCTCCATCAACTGAATTTGGTAATATTGCTTTTTACCAAAAAATAGATTATATACTAGATTTCGGGACACAGCCTGAAGAACGCGAGCATTTACAGAAACTATATAAAACCTCTCTTAATGGTTTAATCCACTTCAAATACTGGATGGAGCATGAGGGGAAGAAGTTCTTCAATTATGATTATCTTGAAATAGTTTACTCTTATGTTGGTTCTCTAAGACGACTATCAATTGTCAAAAGGTACCTACATGATGTTCGTTTGAAACTGATAGATACAGATTTTCTGCTGATACAGAAAATGAGAGACATAAGGTATCAGGCACTTGTTGACATCAGATATTTTATAACTACACCTGGCGACAATATCGACTTGGTAGCTCCGATGTTTTGTGATGCACTATTAACTTTAAAGAATAGTGGAGGAAAGAAAATTCAGGATTTTAATGGCATATTGGATTTTGCAGTAAGTCACAGTAACAAAGCATATCCTAGAATAGACCTTGGAATCAAGTATTTTATTCCTACTTGTGATGGAGGATTGATGCACAATTCATCTTTTCTGGGATTTATTCATTACGCTCTTCAATACACATTTGATGATTCAAAACTCACGGAAGAAAGACTTAAACAGACGATTGATTATCTGATAAACAGATATGCAACTCTACAATATCACGATTGTTGCAATGCTGATAACAACCAAGAGTTAACTGCTGACGTACTCGCCAAATGCAAAACTATTATAAAGTCATACAAAATTATCAATGAAAACGGACAAAGGAAACGGGTGTTAAGCCAATCTTCATGTCCTTGCATATTGCATGAACCTATCAAACCTTATATTTGGAAAAGGACACCAGGACCATCTGATGCTATTCTAGGTCTATTCATTGAAAGTATAGAAAGTAAGGATTATATTAGGACTGAGGATTTTCAAGTAGAACGTCTTAGACAGTCGTTAATAAGATTTGGTTCTAAATATCGTACATTCTCTTTTGTGAATGGGAATTCTCCTGATAATCTCAACAAGAATGATGTGTCCCTCCACATTGTTCTGACATACTATAGTCCATCCACCATGGAAATATATCCGAATAGTAACATGTTCTATTCGAGAAAGAAAAGCCTTTTGGGGGCTTGGGATTATAAAGTAATATCGCCAAACCAGAAACCAGAGGAATTTGCACAAAGAGCAGAATCGCCCATAGTATACGCCAACACATTCGAGTCTTTAAAGAAAATGTTTCCAGATGCGGAGGTTGGGGAAGATTTCATTAAATTACCCTATGATAATTCTGAACTCAGTAAGATAAAAGCATATTTCCATTATCGTCATCACGAATTAGATTCTAAGAAAGGATATAGCGATACGAATATCTGGAATAAAGAATTTCTTACACCCAGAAACATTCAAGGTGTATTTTACTGTACTCCCAAAGTTGCTGATTCCAGAGAAAAAGTCTCGAATCTGCCATTCTATTGGTGCAGAAGTGATGAATGCTTCTGTAATATGCTAGATGAACAGACTTTAGAAAAACAAAATGATTGGACTAAATACTCACTTTATCATGCTTCCGAAATATTGGGATATAAACTGATTGCGGTTACAGATAAAGGCAATATCCCTGTAGAAACCGTTGCAAACTTTGCTAGTGAAGTAAGGCAGGCCGAAAAGTTATATGCTCGGCTTATTTGCAGAAGTTGCGGTCATATGATATTCTCTTCAAGGGGGACTTTGTTAAATGGTAGTCGATTCTTTTCTTGCGCTAATAGCTTATGTTCTCAACATCGGGTAGAAATATACCTAAGTCAATGCAATAATTGTAAAAAGGGGCTTATTGATAGTCGAGATAGTAAGAAATGTGAGAATGGTTGGGTTATCTGTCCGTCATGTTTGGCCTGTTGTAATGACGATTTGTTTGATCGGCTGATAGAAAGACATAGAAGAAATGGTTGGGTTCCAGCCAGATTACAAGAGAGTCAAGGTAAAGGACATAACAACAAGAATATTTTCTTTTGTCCCCAATGCGGTGTTCAACTTGGGGATATAAAAGTAGAAGAAACAGTGAGGCTTGATGATGGAACTGAGGACGTGATTATTAAAACTGAATTCGGATGTCCCCAATGTAATCAATCTTATAAAAAGGAATTGGAGTTCCATTGGGATAGCAAACAATACGTAGAATGAATAAACAATAATTAAGTAGCTATGATAAAAAAGATAATTAGTAAAAATATATTTGTCGTGGAAATGTGGAAAGATACAGATTTCCTGGGATATTGTTCTGGAGGACATGTTAATGGAATAGCAAAGACAAATATGAATTTGCTAAAGGCAACTATACATGAAACCAAGCTCAAAGGCGAACATAGAATTTATATCCTGAGAAAGTTTAACAAAGAAGAATACTCATTTAAATTGGTCGAATGTATAGAAACTATCACTATGACTTTTTATGAGAAGTATGATGATTTTAAAAGAGGAAAAACAAAAGGAGTAAATTTTATCAGAATTAAAGATAATTCAGACCCTCTCTCCGAACCTAGTTTTTTATGTAAATATCATAACAATGCAAAAGAATTGTCATTTACCTCTTCTTTGGATATAAGTAAAGCTATTTGTTATCGAAAAAGTGGATATTACAGTGTCTTGCAAAACTTAACAAGAAATTACGGTGATAAATATAGTTTTAACCGAGAACATTTTTATTTGCAGGAGGATAGAGGAATTTGTGTAATAGAATAGTCCGAGTAATAACTTCTAATAAACTGATATGGTATAATACGAAGAGGGTTCAGCAGAGATTTCTTTTTCAAAAGCCATTTTTTTGCGAAAACGTCACTTTTGCTTTTAACCCACTGATAATTTGTGGGTTATAGAAGGTGATGAACATTTTCCTAACGTCACCAACGTCACTCTTAAAAGGGTGAAAACGCAACTTCAAAACAAGTTGTTTTGGTCTTCAAAACCTATCATTTAGATTTCCAAAACCTATCATTTGGCAGACCAATTCAACTTGTTTTGAAGATAACACGTTTTTTCGACACGAGAATTGTCGAAGCCCCACAGGATTATTCTTTCATTAAACCACGAATTTAACTAATTTAGCGAATTAATTAAACACTACGTAATAATTAGTAATCGGTGGTTGCATTCTTTATTAAACAACGAATTTAACTAATTTAGCGAATTAATTAAAGACACATAATAATCAGTTAAATTAGCGAAATTGGTGGTCGTATTATTTATTAAACCACGAATTTAACTAATTGAGCGAATTAATTAAAGACACGTAATAATCAGTTAAATTAGCGAAATTGGTGGTTGTTTTATTTATTAAACCACGAATTTAACTAAGTAAGCAAATTAATTAAAAACACGTAATAATCAGTTAAATTAGCGAAATTCGTGGTTTAATTTTTTATTGAACAGTTATTTATCTTTCTCAAATAGTTTGTCCTTTGCGGCAGCCTGCGTAGGCACACCAACCTTTCCGCCAATAAAGCAATTGCTAATCTGCACCGGTTCAGTGTTCTCGAAACTCATGGCATTCTTACACTCGCCAACCTCGATGTTTTGGAACTTGACATTGCGGATAGGTTTCTGAGGTGTGCCCTGAAGCACCAGAGCAGCCTGTCGCACCTTGCGACATTTGATGCCGTTAACATAAAGGTTGTCTATTTCGGTAAAGTGATTGTTGTCCAATCCCTCACCTGCATACATGCTGGTTACATAGAACAAGTCTTCCACCTCGTCGAACACACAGTTGTTTACATAGATGTTCTTAACAAATCCTCCACGGTCTGGATTAGTCTTTATGTAAAGACCACGCTTGCAATAGCCAGCATAGTCGCAATTTTCTACAAACACGTTCTGAACACCCGCACTCATCTCAGAACCTATCACCACGGCATGCAAGCCCTTGAAATGACAGTTGCGCACGATGATATTCTCTGAAGGTTTGCCGTGTGTCCATCCGTCATTATCGCGTCCGCTCTTGATTGCCACGTTATCATCGCCGTTGTTGAAGTGAACATCTTCTATCAGCACGTTACGTGAACACTCCAAATCAATGCCATCGTTGTTTACAAGTTTGGCATCATAGCGTATGCCACGGCAGATGATGTTCTCGCAATCCAACAGATGGATGCACCAAAATGGAGAATTGGTTACAAACACGTCTTCAATGGTTACGCCCTTGCAGTTGTAGAGTTGTATGAGATGTGGGCGCAGATAATCACCCTCACCAAACCGGCGGTCTTCAACAGGCACCCCCTGATGGTTCATATCTCTTGAGCGCATCTGTCCCGCCTTTTGCAATGGTTTCCATGTAGCGAAAGTCTCTGCACAGTTGCCGTCGATAACGCCCTTGCCCACGATAGAAACATTCTTCAGACCATAACCATATATAAATGGCGAATAGTTATAAAGGTATGTGCCCTCCCAACTGGTTTTCACTGCTGGCAGATAGTAGTGTGGTTCTGCAGAGAAGCGCAAGGTGCTTCCTTCTTGCAGTTCCAGACAAACATTGTCTGCCAAGTGGATAGGACCATTCAACTGATATACGCCCTTCGGCACAACAACATGAGCACCACCCTTCTTACGCGCGATATTCATAATTTTGTCGAAAGCCGGTTTGCAGTCTTTCTTTCCATCACCACGGGCGCCATACTTCGTTATGTCGTATGTCTTTCCGCTTTCTGTCGCTCCAGTGATAATTTGTTGCAGAGAGTCTATAGTCTGCTTTGTTGAAGCTTTAGCCGTTACACTTAAGGCAATAGTCAAAAATAATAAAAAAATAGTTCGTAGCATTTAATTTATGTATTATTAGTTAGGTAATCTGTATCGTGCTATCTTTTCAGTTCATCCCAAGCTGGCGGGTCTTTCTTCAGCAGATGCTTAACGAAGAAGTCGTAGCGTTTGTGTTCACCATAGCTTTCGCCCATGGTATGGCGGGCACCTGGCAGAAGAATAAACTCGAAGTCCTTGCCTGCACGCTGCAATGCACTTACCACCTGATAGGTTGACGACGGATCTACATTATCATCCATCTCACCCACCACAAGCATCAGCTTGCCCTTGAGATTCTTCGCATGCTCCACGTTTGAAGAAGCTATATAAGAAGAATCAACAGGATAGCCCATCCACTGCTCGTTCCACCAAATCTTGTCCATGCGGTTGTCATGACATCCGCATGCCGAGTAGGCCACTTTATAGAAATCGCCATGAAACAGCAAGGCGCCGAGAGCCTCTTGTCCGCCTGCCGAGCAACCATAGATGCCCATATTCTCAATATCCATATACGGGTACTTCTGGGCGGCAGCCTTTATCCACTCTATGCGGTCGGGAAATCCTGCATCCTTAAGATTCTTATAGCACACCTGCTCGAAGTCCAACGAGCGGAATGAGGTGGTCATGGCATCGAGCTGCACCACGATGAAACCGAGTTCGGCAAGGTCTGCCAGATTATATAGCCATGGTGTGAACGACTTTGGCACGTATTGGTCGCCAGGACCAGAATAGATATACTCGATGACTGGATATTTCTTGTTTGGGTCGAAGTTTGACGGGCGCTGAATGATGCCCCACATATCTGTCTTGCCATCGCGTCCCGGAGCAACAAACACCTCGGGCGCTTTCCATCCAGTGGCCTCAAGGCGTGATATGTCTGCCGTTTCGAGTGTGCTGATAATTTTTCCGTCTTTAGTGCTTCGCAATACTGTTACTGGCGCTTTGTCTACCGAAGAGTATGTGTCGATAAGCGATGTGAACTGATGATTGAATGTCGCCTTGTGGTTGCCTTGTTCAGGAGTGAGACATACAAGATTCTTGCCATCAGTATCTATTCTATAGTAATGCACGTTGTAAGGGTCTTCCTGCGGAATCTTGCCGTCGAGGCTCGATTGCACCGTTCCCATGTTCTTATACCCCATGCCATTGGCAGAGAAGTATATCACACCCTTCTTCTTTCCTTTCTCAAAATCAATATGCTGCACGTCGCGCACCCAGAAGTCGCCCTTTGTCACCTGTGTCAGTTTGCCTTTCTTGCGGTCGTAGATATATAAATGTGCATGACCGTCACGGTCGCTCTTCCAAAGAATCTTGTTGTCGCCATCGAAATCGCGTCGCAGGTTGCGCGAATAAGCCACATACTTGTCGTTAGTCTCCTCTATCAGAGTGCGAACATTGCCTTGTAGGTCCATCTCCAGTATTCGGTAGCACTTGTGTCCGCGCTCGTTGAATTCGAATGTTAGTGTCTTTCCGTCGGCGTCCCACTCAGGACGACTCACACGATACTGCGAACGGAAGAGTTCCGTAGAGGGTTCTATCACCCTTTTGTTCTCCACGTCAATAACCACTGGTATGCGGTAGTTGAGCGAGTCGCCCGGTTTGGCATACTCCTGTTTTGAGTATATTGGCTGCACCTGATTGCGTGGCGATGAAAGCGTATATGTGACGTAGCGCTTGGGAGCAGGTTTGATTTTTACCGTAGCATAATATTTATTGTCGGGCGACCAAATGCCCCATGCCGAATAGTAGCAAATGTCCTTGCCATCGAATGTCACCTGTGTCTCTGTGCTGTCCTTGAGGTTCTTAAGATACAGATTGTTGTCTTTATGAAACAGATAACGGTTATGCCCGTCTGCGCCTCTCATCCTACTATGCCCGTCCTTCTCGTCGGGCACCTCCATCCAGTGGCGCTGCGGTCCGCGGTTCTGCTGTCGTCGACGTGGAGGCACAGGATTGCCCGGCAGCAGAGTCTTTTCGCCCGTAGCGGTATTTACATCATAATAAACGGTGGAGTCGCCGTTGAATGTCGAGCACCACATGTGGGTGTCCTGCTTATTGTTGCCGTAGTATAAGTGGGCAACAACATTACCCGTCACCTTATTGCTGTATTTATGCCTTATGCTGTATGCACGCTTATAATCGTCAACCGTGCCCTGTGCTTTTACCGCCGCAGAAGCAAGGAGCAACGTTATCAAAAAAAACAGTCTGTTCATAATCGCAATTGTTTCTATTTGCAAATATAAGAATTTTTATTGATGTTCACAAAAGACTACATATTTTGATTACGTTTTTTACTAAAGTCAATAAAAAAACAACGAAAGACCTAAAGATAAAAGGTTGCATGGCGAGATTTCTTACACATTTGCATGGTTGTTCCGCTTTTTATTCCTACTTTTGTAATCGTTTAGAATATTCCCGATATCATACTAAAAAACCGCAAATATGAATAAACAGTTACTGCTATTGCTGATTATGTTCTTGCCGTTTATGGCGAGTGCCAACAACACGGATAAAACTTTTGAAGTAGAAAGTCCCAACAAAAAGCTCAGTCCTTACACAGGCATGAGTCGTGACCATTGGAAACAAGCGGCCGAATATCTTCTTGGCTGTGCCTTTCAATATGTTGATAATATCAAAGACCCTTTCGACCTGCCTAAGCAGGAAGGCAAGAGTTATCCGCGCAATGCCAACGATGTGCCAACGGCGCGCATGGAGGAACTATGCCGCACGATGTTCCTGGCAGGACCATTGCTGAAGGAAGAGCCTAACCTTACTCTTAATGGTGTGAAGGTGGCCGACTATTACCGTTATCAGATAGCATCGTTCTTAGACCCGCAAAGTCCTGTTTATGTGCCAGAGAAGAAAGGCAGGGGGCATGGCGGACAGAAGCTCGTAGAACTGGGCGGACTTGCCGTTTCACTGCTTATGGCACCAGAAGTGTTCTGGCACCCGCTGCCACAAGACACTCGCGACAAACTTGCTGCTGTATTCAAAACATATGCCGAGGGCGGAACGATTGATATGAACTGGAGATTCTTCAACCAGTGCCTGCTCAGTTTCTTGCACAAAGAGGGCTATCAGGTCAACACAAAATATCTTGAGGAACTGATGCGTGCCAATCTGAATGCCTATGTCGCCGATGGATGGTATCATGATTCGCCTCTGTTTGACTATTATAGCATGTGGGCATTCCAGATGTACGGTCCGCTATGGGCAGAGAGCTTCGGCAAGAAATACTACCCTGCAGAGGCAGAGCAGTACATGAAGAATCTGTCGGACATAACAAAACAATATCCATATATGTTTGGTCGCGACGGCAAGATACAGATGTGGGGAAGAAGCATCACCTATCGCATGGGCGCAGCCATACCACTCGCACTCACCGGCATGCTCAATAGTCCTGATATAGACTACGGTTGGATGCGACGCATCTGCTCGGGCGCTATTCTTCAGTTCCTTCAGAACCCTAATTTCATTGCTGAAGACGGTCTGCCAAACCTCGGTTTCTACGACCATTTTGAGGACTGCCTGCAACATTATTCATGCCGCGGCAGTGTGTTCTGGATGGCAAAGCTATTCCTTGCCCTGTATATGCCAGCCGATAATCCTTTCTGGACCACTCGCGAGACTGAGGGTGCATGGGCTAAGATGAAGAAGAAGGCTCCGCATAATGTCTATTCAGGAAAAACCAAGATACTTATTTCCGACCATGCCGCACTGGGAATGGCTGAGTTTCGCAATGTGTTTACACGCAACAGCGGATTCTATTACGGGCTTGAGAACTACAACCGACTGGCTTACAACTCATCACTGCCATGGCAGACTGACGGCAAGAACGGTGAGGTGGCAATGAGTTATGTTGTTGAGGGTGCTGACGGCAAGTGGCTTAAGATAAACAGTTATAATGGTGAGGGCCTCAATGATGCGGGATGGTTCTGCAGAACGGCTGAGATGGAAAACGATAAGAGCATCACAATAGACCTTACAGAGAAGGTAACAGCCAATGGTGTGGTTCGTGCCGACATAGTAAAGACAAATGCTCCACGAAAAATCCGCATGGGATTCTATGCGCTGCCAGAACTCGACATGCCGATAGTGACAAAAGAGACAAAGGTGGATGGCAAGAAGGCCATCACCATTGACAACGGTCATTATGCGCTGACAACTGTACTCGCAGATGGTTGGGGCGGCATTGAAGTGGTACGCTGCAAGGACCTCCACCCTGAGGCTGACAATAGTGTTGTGGTAAACCTCACAGCTACCGTAAATGGTCAGAAAGAACTGAAATCACAGCTTATCATGAAGAAATCAAAGAGAAAGTAAACATTGATTTTACCTATATTTTATTAGCATTTCTTGCCGGTATCGGCAAGAAATGCTATCTTTGCAAGGAAAAATCAGTGATTATTTGCCGATAAGAGTAAATGGAATATATATCAGTAAATCAATTTGCCGAGAAATATGGCGTTTCTGAAAGGACCGTGCGCAACTACTGTACCAACGGTAAAATAGAAGGTGCTTTTATTACAGGAAAAACTTGGAGCATACCTTCTGATGCTGAGTTGCCTGGCAGGAAGGTTTCTTTGAAGAAAGCTTCGCCACTGCTTTCCCAACTGCGTGAGGAGAAGACTGCCAAACTGAGTGGCGGCATTTATCATCGCACACAGATTGATTTGACTTATAACTCTAATCACATGGAGGGCAGCAAGCTCACCCATGACCAGACACGCTATATTTTTGAAACAAACACTATTGGCATCACTGATACTGCCGTAAACGTAGATGATGTATTGGAGACAGTCAACCACTTCAAGTGCATTGACTACATCATCGACCATGCAGAATCCAAACTGACAGAAGACTTCATCAAGCAATTGCATCTGATATTAAAGACTGGAACTTCTGATAGCCGCAAGGATTGGTTTGCCGTTGGTGAATATAAACGACTGCCTAACGAGGTGGGTGGAATGGAGACCACAAGTCCGGAAGATGTTCACAAAGAGATGAAATCGCTGTTGAAGCAATACAACTCGGTCGGCACTCCATCATTCAACGACATCCTCGATTTTCATGTCCGCTTTGAGAGGATTCATCCTTTTCAAGACGGCAATGGGCGCGTGGGCAGACTCCTAATATTCAAGGAATGTCTTTCAAATAATCATGTTCCTTTTATTATTACCGATGACTTAAAGATGTTCTATTATCGTGGACTTCGTGAATGGGGCAACATCAACGGTTATCTTACAGACACTTGCCTTACTGCACAAGACAATTACAAAGCATTGCTGGACTATTTTAGAATTAAGTATCGGAAATAGGATTTTGTTTGACGGCAATCTTTGTGTTATTCAAAAAAATTACTTTATAATATTTTTGGTTTCATAAAATATTATTTATCTTTGCATTCGGTTCGGAGGAGAAATACCGAACCAATATGCATAGCTTGATATTTCGCGCTTAACCCAAAAGACCTCGGAAATCATTTGGAATAGTCGGACTTATTAGCATCAGGGAGAGCACCTCGTGCCTCTTTCCACCAGTTATGAGCATGCTCACGCCTTGGCGTGGTAGCATTCTTGTATGGTGGTAGGGGTTCCATTCCGAGGTCTGCCCTATGGTTAAGTGCATAAGGATGCCCACGCCATTTTTATGCGCCTATCTCTTGCATACTTTTTTAATAACAATCAAAATAACAAGCAAGATGAAAAAATTATTATTATCAGCAATTGCATTGGCTGCATTCAGCAGTGCAAATGCACAGTTGTCAGAGAGTGGAAAAGGTAAAGGTTACATCCGCGTAGCCCCAAAAGAGTTCTGCTATGACGGGAAAGTGAAATTAATTATGGATGAGAGTGAATATGGCAAAACGGCCAGTATATTCAAAATTTATGATAGCAACTTTGAAGTAGAGAAAACGATAACTCTAAATTTGGGAGAATCAAAATACAAAGAGATTGAACAACGCAGACATTATGGTGCACCGGTTTTGCATGGTTATGAGGATGATAAGAGTTATGAATATGCAGAAACATGGGAAGAAGCCAAAGGGTTATTTAACATGAACGAATACACTGAAAAAGAAGGTTACCAACTTTGGCCAAATACAGAAGATCGCTATTACAGATTTGAGACATTTGGAAAGGCCTATCCTTACTCTTACTATTACTGGAACCCTGAAGACAAATATATCTATTATAGATATAATAATTATACAGATACATATACAGGAGATTGGTACAATTATGATGAGGATGAGGGGACTAGGACTATAGAACCAATATATTTCGAATTTAATGACTATGACAACAACCGTTGCGTTGAAAAAGGATTTAGTATTTCACAAACGTTGTTCAACAATGATGAGAAATATGAAACCTTAGTTCCAAAATATTCACAAAGAGAGGCTATTACAGATGAAAGAGATGCAGATGGTGATGGCGTAATCGATCACAGAACTATATCTGTAGGAAGATATCCAACAGGTTTAAGTGTAGTATCAGAAGATGGTACAGAATTATATGGCATTGAAACAGATTTTGGAATGGCAGGTTATAGCGATTATTATGAACTCTTAAAAATAAATGGCAAGCTGTATATTGGTGCAGAAGATGAATCCTACGATAATTATAATCATATTTTCTTCGAAATCAACCGTGAAACCAGCAGTATCAAGCAAGTGGCAAAGCTGAAAGGCATGCGCGTAAGTCCTACTATTGCAGAGCAGACCGACAACATTACTGTTGAACTGGGTGAGGGCAGCAACGCCAAAGAGATTGTTGTAGTAAATGGTAACGGACAGGTGGTTAAGCAGATACCAGTTAAGAATGGCGAACGCCAGATAACAATCAATGCAGGAAGCCTGAACAGAGGACTGAACATATTGAATGCTCGCGGAGCAAAAGGCAATAACAACTGCAAGATTATTGTGAAATAAATAATTACTGTTGTCAACTCAAACAAGGACATTCGCTGATGCTTTGCGAATGTCCTTGTTGTTTTATTATTTAAATGACATTCAAAAATATTTTCAGAAAAATTTTGTAATTTGCCACGCTTTTCATATCTTTGCACCATGATGGGTAATATGCCTATTATGGTGCAAACTCATTTATTATAGTTTTATACATTTATTTTCAGTTATGAGACATCTACATCTATTAAATTTTTTAAGCAGTGCTGCCCCACCGGGCAATGCTGAGATGTGGTGTGCATAACTGAGTAACACCAACTTTTTAGTATAGCATTTTGCAGCCTGACAGCCATAGGTGCGCCTTGTCGTTTCCTGTGTGCTTTGGGGTTGTGCGTTCTTTGACATGTTGATACAAATTGAGTTGGTGAGTTGGCGAGTTGGTAAGTTGATAAAAAACTCATAACTAAAAAACTCATAAACTCACAAACAAAAAACTTATAAACAAAAATAAACTATAATAATATGAGAAAAATTAAAACATTAGCGTTATCACACATTTATAATAATGCTGATAACAAAACAGAGAACGAGAACATAGTATCATTACCAGAAAACGGCGACGCCAATGAAAGCGTTTCCGATAACGACAAAGATTTCGACGAACTTTTAGATGATTTCATCAAGTCACAACTTGAAGAGGACGAAGAGAATACAGAAACTACCTGTTGGTCGGTTCAGGAAGAGCCATACGAACCGTATCCAGATGATGACAAAACCGAGGAGAACGAGAATGAGGCAGAAGACTGTTCTTCTGATACAGACGAGACCAACAGTGAGGATGACAACTATGATGATAGCGATTATGATGACGAGGAGGAAGAGGAACCGATTGAGCCGGAGCCACTGACACTCGACCAGATGATTGGTTTGACTTCTGTGAAAAACAAACTCGCTTCATACGAGAAGGTGGTACGGTTTAACAAACTGCGTCGCGACAGCGGACTGCCCACCCCATCGATACCTCTGCATGCCATGTTCCTCGGTGCGCCCGGCACGGGCAAGACAACTGTAGCCAAGATGATGGGAAAGATGCTTGCCGATACAGGAGTATTGTCTTATGGTCATGTGGTGGTGAAAGAGCGCTCAAAACTGATTGGACAATTCTACAGCAATGAGGAGAAGAACACGCTTCGCGCCATCGAGGATGCTCAGGGCGGAATACTCTTTATCGATGAGGCATACCAACTATATCAGCCACACGACCCCAAAGACCCGGGAAAGTTTGTCATTGAGACTCTGATGACGGCACTTGCCGATGAGTCGAAGCGCGACTGGATGTTGATACTCGCTGGTTATCCTGATGAGATGAGGAGGATGTTTGACATGAACCCAGGACTGAAATCACGTATCCCGGATTCAAATATATATGTGTTTGACGACTATAACGACGGCGAGCTGATGCGTATCGCGGAAAACTATCTTGAGCGCAACCAATATACTCTGACGGCTGAGGCGCATGAGGCTCTTACCTTGCGACTGCGCTCTGACTATGAGCAGCGCGACAAGAGTTTCGGTAACGCCCGCCATGTGGTAAACATGATAGAGACCGACATCCTTCCCGCCATGGCAGCACGAGTTATCCTGTCGGGCGATTGCGACGTCAAGGCGCTAACGGAGATTCATGCCTGCGACATTCCTAAACCGATAAGAAAGCTTCAAGCCGTTCGTCAACGCATTGGTTTTTGCGCATAGCGGAATTTTAGTAAACAAGTTGATTGTTTTAGTTGACGAGTTGACGAGTTGACAAGTTAATACATTTAGTTGACGAGTTCCTCAAAAACTCATAAACTTATAAGCCTAATCAAATATATTTTATTAATTTTACACCCAGAAAGAAAATAAATGAAAGCAATGAAAAAAATATTTGTTTTGACTATCATCATACTATGCCTGCTTATGCCAACAGCGGGAATGGCAGCTACAGGAACATGGCGTAGCGCAACCACTGGCGCGGCAATCAATTACAAAACAACAAAGCCTGCAGGCACGGTAGCAAAGGATGTGAACGGCAAACCAATGACCATCGTATATTTGGAAAATCTTGCCATCACAAAGATTGGACAAAACAGCAATGCCGACGATGTGGCATGGTTGCTCGGTCAAGGCTATCAGGTGATAGAACTGGATTATGCCAAACACAGCAAGGCCGTATCGCCAACGCTCAATGCCGACATAATTGCCATCAACAGCAGCCTGCAGAATGGCAAGTTCTGCGGACTCGATTGTTCGCCAAGTCGCTCATACATCCTCATGGAGGGTTATCGCATCAGTCGCGACATAGCATATTATCTTGACGACCCTAAGGTGTATAACTTCCCCGATGTTTACAAAGACAGCAAGGGCGACTCACTATATCTCGACCTTGTTTATCCTGCCAATCCGTCTGTGTCTGTGCCGGTATTGGTGACATTCTCATACAGCAACAGCTTCGCTACTAATTCAAGCGGCAAGTTGACCGATGCTAACAAGCACAAGCGCATGTATCTGCCTTACTTCTGGGGCGCCTTCAACGACAGTTTCGTAGAGGGAGCATCGGCATTGGGTTTTGCATGGGCTGTTTGCGACCATCCTAAGTATTGCGATTGGGGACAAGGCCGTTACACTGGAGGAGCAAACAAGAGTCTGGGAGCCATCGAGGTAAATCCCGATGCCGCCCGCAAGGTTAAGTCTGCCATCCGCACCGTGCGTGGCGTAGGCAAACAGATGGGACTGAATGGCGAGGTAGCTGTTACTGGTTTCTCACGTGGTTCTACGGCAGCCGCTCTTGCCGTGGGTGACGGACAAACAGAGGGTTTTGATGATGCATCAAGAGGTCGCTTTGCCGAGGAAAGCAGCACTGTGCAGTGTGCCTTGCTCGGACCTGGTATGTTTGACTATGAACATGCCCTGACAGCATCCAATGAATACACTCGCATGAAGGCATTTGTAACAGCCAATCCAAGCAGTCCTTGGACCATACAGGGTGCTTTATCCACAATCAAGAGCAGCGCCTCTGCTCCTACGTTGTTTTTCTATAACAGCAACGACTACTACAAGGACAGTGACAAAGACCCGCAGGGGCTCTATGCCTCACAGGCGGCACTGATGAAGGCGAAGCTCGATGCTGTGGGCGCAACCACAGAAACACTTGTCGACTACAGTTCCGGTCATGCCGTGCCACAGACCGCCGCCGACCTGCAGCGCATGTACGACTTCATGACGAAACATATAGCCAGCCCTATCAAAACAGGCATCAGTAATATAACCAATACCGCTACCCCATCAACAGACAACACATACAACCTCATGGGGATGAGAGTTTCCCCTTGCTACAAAGGAATTGTTATCAGTTCGGGCAGGAAAGTGGTGCTGAGGTAGAAGGGGAGAAAGAGTGTGGATATATCAATCAATGATTGGAAGGTTGTTTCGCTTTTTTGCTTACAATGTATGAGGTTATAGCTTTATTATTCAGCTACTCTAAAAACAAATCATCAAGAACCACTTCGCTTTGTACAGTTCCGCTATACATGTTCTTTTTTAAGCCGTAGGTGGTTACGAATGTTTGATGTATAGCTTTACGTGTCTTGGTTGCTGAACGGAAAATCTCGGCACGCTCCCTCAGGCGTTCATCATACTGTTTAGTGATTTCAAACTCGCCTTGTGAGAACTTCATTTCACATAAGTTTATGGTTTGGTCTCTGCGGTCAATGAGCAAGTCAATTTGTGCCCCATCACCTTTCCAACCACATATATCACTTTGCACACCACTAATGCCCAATTTCTGCTTAATCTGTCGAATATGATGCAGACTCAACTGTTCAAATGAATAACCACTCCACGCTCTACGAGATGGAGAGTCGATCATGTTTTGCCAATGGTTTTCGTCCTGGCCACGATATCCTTTTACATAGCGAAGGTGGAATAGTGTGAATAAGTCCGTCAATTGATATATTGTGCCACGCTCACTCTTTCCGAATGCTGTGTACTGACGGATAAAGTCACAATCACAGAGGTTGCGAAGCGCTTTTGTCAGAGCTCCACCATCTTCAATTTTGGTGGCTGCCATAATTTCATTGCGAGTCAAACCAGAAGCCTTGCTTGCCAGTACTTCAATAATCTGCCTGTGTAACGTGGCTTCGTTGAATAGCGAACGGAATAAGAAGTTGTATTCTCTTGATAGTGGAGCATTTTGCACAAAGAAAAGATTATCCACATTTTGAGTTAGACTCTTGTCTCGTTCAAGCATCTGAAGGTACAATGGAGTACCGCCAAGTATCATATAACATTCTGCAATCTGGTAGCGATTCCAATTTATTCCACGTGATATAAGGTACTGCTCAGTCTCATATAATGAAAATGGAGCGAGATAGATACTTCGAGTGGTTCTATTATACAATCCACCTTTGTCAGAAAGAACATTCTCTCGCATCCAAGTGGTAGCACTACCACAAACGATAAGTTTCAAGCGATTGTTAGTCGCACCCCAGGAGTTCCAAAAGTATTCAAAGGCTTTAATGAATCGGCTCTTTTGGGTATCCATCCAAGGCAACTCATCTAGAAATACAACAATGGGGCTATCGCCATCAATAGACTCAAGATATTCACGCAACTGAGCAAACGCATCAAACCAATCCTTTGCAACTTTCCATTTGCGACCCGAATAATGCTCTAACTGACGAGTGAACTCACCAAGTTGTTCCTTCTTCGTTCCTTGATAAATACCAGTGGAGTAAAAACTAAAGGTATCATTAAAATATTGTCTTACCAAATAGGTCTTACCGATACGGCGTCTTCCATAAATAGCAATAAGTTCAGGAGACTTTGATTCAATACGCTGGCGCAGAATTTCCTGCTCTGCCTTTCTGCCTATGATAACCTCGTTCATACTACAATCATTTAAGTTTATGCAAAGGTATGCAAAATCTTTGGATTCTTTGTCGGTAACTCTATTTTTTTTTGACTTACCGACCAAGAATCGTGTACATCTATAAAATATTACATCTTGTGGAAATAAAAACAACGGGAACTTTATGGTATCATTCCATAGAACTCCCGTTATTGTGTAACTGATAATCAGCAAAGTATAAATCCCAAACTAAGCGTGAGAACCACTATACCATCCTTGTATCCTAATTGAAAATTTCCTACGTTTTCAAGTACAAGATAAGCATAACGCTTCTTCTTTTTTTCACATGTCTCGGATAGAGTTACCTCAATCCACTTACAAATTTATTAAAAAGTCGTAACAACAAGCTCTATTTGGGTAAATTATTACAAGTTAGGGGACTATTAAAGTTTTAAACATCGGCAGTTTGATAGTACGAAACGGCTTCGGACTCTGAATCCGTGGCGTTCGGACTATGAGTATGAACGCCATTTACTTGCAGTCCGAACGCCACGGACTAATGTAAATTTATATTATTCTGTTTGTTCTTCTTATTCTTTTTCCGTATATTTGCAGTATCATGACAGACAAAGAACTATTTATTCAGCAGATAGAGCGCGACTATATGGTGTGCCACATGGCAGACTGTCCTATTGGTGAGCAGTGTTTGCGCTTGAAGATAGGCAAACATATACCTCACAATAAGGTGTTTTGCGTTAGTGTAAATCCTTATCATGACGATGTGGCAACAGAAAGATGTCCGCTTTATCGCCCTGCATCGAAGGTGAGATGCGCCAAAGGCATGACGCAGATATTCACCAACGACATGCCCAAACATGTGGAGCAGTGGGTGCGTGCTGCGCTTATTGCGAGATATAACCGCACCTATTTTTTCGAGTATCGCAATGGCACCCGCCTTATTCCTCCGGCGATGCAGGAAGAAGTGCGCGACCTCTTCCGTCAGGCTGGTTGGACTGGCGAAGTGGATTTCGATGGTTATGTTGAGACGTATGATTGGTAAAATTATATAAAGTGTCTTTTTGTTTAATCTATATTCCAATATGCCAGTGGGTCGCCATCGAAAATTGTGTCAATATCATCATCGCTATACCCCATTTCGTCTTGAGCATAAGAACCACAATAGCGTTCGTATGTAGCCTCATCATCTTCATCACAACCTTTATCATATTCTTGAAAATACTCAGTGAACTCTAGGCTCTCGATATGATTTGAAAAGTTTTTCGTGATAATAAACATAGGAAACAATCCACGTATCTGCTCCAATGTTTCTTTGCTTATTGTGAATTCTGGAATATTGTTTATGCACCAGTAAATGTAGGAAGAATCTTGAGATATGACGTAACCCAACGGCATGCCTCTGTATTTGCCAAAAACAAATACAGAGGCAATGTTGTCAAAGTAGTATGAATTATTCGTCTTCATTTTCAGGTAACACTCTTATCGTATCCTTGGCAGTTAAAACTGTATAACTTGGCAGACCTGTTACTTTATTCATATATGAGCAAAGACAAAGGAAACTATTAGAAATTGAAACAATATTTTCCAGACCACAGGACAGTTCATATTCACCTTCACGGCCAATATAATCGTAGGTTTTGTCTTCATTTTTTATAAACAAGTCTTCCGTAACGCTGCGTTTCTTTAATTGTTGTAAAAGTTGATTGCCATCAAATGGCATTTTAGGTTTTACGTTTTGAAGCGGTGTATTATGCAAAATATCGCTTAATATAGGGTCAATATAGAGTTTACCATCTACTCTGTATTGTTTTCCTTTGGCCATTGATATTCTCTTAAAATACGGATAGGCAGGAGTATCTTGAGAAAATTTTACAAAATAAGGTGCCACAAACAAACGACTGTTCAAATTAGCTGGATTCAAAATGGATTGAATGGTAAAATCTTTTGTATAGGGGATAAAACCAATCAAAGACATTTCCTCTAAAAGAGATATTGAACGCACACGTCCTTCTGCCTGTTGCATTCCAGTTTCATTTAGCAAATAGGCCAAGCTGGATTTTTGTAATTCTGAGTAATCCATGTATATTCCATGTTTTAGAAGTTTTCTTCAATATATATAATCTCCTCACACATATCAATCAGTTTTGAAGCAAGTTCATTACCAGAATCATCTATAAAAACTTGTCCTGAAGAAAAAGCCTTTTTTAATTCTCGTGTAAAGTACTTAACATTGGGCAAGAACATCATAAGATACGTTGATGTTTCTTCGCCAGTCATCCTTAAATCTTCAAACATACCATAATGGTAGTGAACAAAAAGGTAAATTGCCGGGCACTTATAGATGTTGTATGCTGCTATTGCCTCTGCAGCCGACTTCGCACCTTCTTCTCTTAACAACTGTGCAGACAAACGATTTGCATAACTGCTTACTTTGTTGTAAACAGAAACGTACTCTTCTTTTGTCCAAGGGGATTTACGCCCCATATTAATTCCTTCTGTCATATTAATTGTTTTGTTATTTACATACCATTCGAACAAAGCATAATATCCTTTCGCAGTCTTTCGCAAATCTTATTAAAAACAATATTGCCTAATTCGACATTCCTTTCTGATGTTGTATTATTCAACAGACTACAATATTTGAGAACGTGCTCCTTTACATTCTCAAAAGCATGCTTTTCATTTGCATTGACAAATTCATTGCCGACATTTGCTTTATCTATTATACCATCATAAAGATAATATGCAGTGAAAAGCATCTTTGTATTTGTTGCCATAGGCATATCATTGGGCAATCCATTATTAACTAAATCAAATATGCTATATGGATTAACATGTTCATTTTGGCATGATTGTTCCACCTTGTTTATCAAATGTCTTTGTTCTCGTATTAAAAGCATCATCAATCTAGCTGATGCTTCATCATGAACGTTGGACCTGTTAGATTCCATGGCTTGAGAAAAGCAAATGAAAGCATTTTCCGCTCTAACCTCCTGTATATCTTCGTCTGGTTCTTGAAAACCAAGACATACTTGGAAAATTTTTCCAATTAGGAGAGGATTGTCCAATTTCAAAATTTCACTCGGATTATGAACGAAATAGTTGTAGATTTCGCCTCCGTATTCTTCCAAACCAGAATAATCATTAGTTCCAAAGGCGGTCCATGCCATAAGGGCATTAAAATTTAATAGGTCATTCATGATAAGAACTTGCCCTCCAGCCCCCAAAGAGCGTTTAAAGTTATGAAGCGTGGAACTGATTTGCCACTTCTTCTAATGGAGGTCGTGAGAATTACCCTGATATGGAGATGCAGTAACCAGTCCACGCTATACGCATGAACCATCATACTGTCCTTGCATATCAATAGAAGTTTCTCACGTTTCCATTAGCAAGTCGAGCATAACGCTTCGTTATTTCAAAAAAGTCTATATCCCTAAGGACGTTGCAAATATACTAAAAAATATTTAATAGCAATTTTATTATTAAAAAAATATTTTAAAGTTGTCAATTTACCTTTTAGGACTTACCTTATAAGTCAACTTTTAAAATACACGTTAGAGGTTCTGGAGGTTGCTCAAAGGTAATAAACCATTGACTCCAAAAATCCACACTATGATAATTATGTATCTTGACGGATATAAAAGAATGACCGATACTTTATATCTTTTTACACTCTATTCATAAGTTTTACTATACCCAACTCATCTTTATATCAATAATTTACTACCTTTGCAATCAAGTTAATAAGCAATGTAAACAATATTTTTTCAGATTCGTTCAATAACACGTTATTTATGAATATCACAGGAATCATAGTGGGGCTTGCCACATTTTTAATTATCGGATTGTTTCATCCCATTGTTATCAAAGCAGAATATTATCTGGGCGTGAGGTGCTGGTGGATGTTCCTCATTGCTGGTATAGTGTTTTGCGTTTTGTCGTTCATCGTTGATAATCTTATTGCCTCAACAATACTCGGTGTCACTGCTTTCTCATCCTTCTGGAGCATTTTGGAATTATACCAGCAGAAGGAGCGAGTAAGGAAAGGCTGGTTCCCGGAGGGACCGGGACATAAGGGATAAGAAGCCTCACCCCCAACCCCTCTCCCTAGAGAGGGGAGTGACAGAATGTTTTAAGGTACTGAGTTTTAAGGTTCATAAAATCCTAGGATGATAATCATTTAAACTAAAAAGGATATGTTAATAGGAAATGCCCAAATTGTTACTTGCCCATATTGCAGCGAGGAGAAAATGTTGTTGTCCCTTATCTCTGGAAATACTTTCGGAGCCACCCAGTGGTCGGATGGCAAACGTATTGCGCCAATGCTGCCTGAGATATCGCAGATACAGAAATGCCCAGAGTGTGGCAAGTATTACTTTAGGACCGAAGAAAACACCAGAATGTCTGATGACGAGTATTCACATGACCGCGGCACACTTACCTTTGATGAGACTCTGGAGGCATACCATCAGTTTGCAAACGAGGGGTTCGGCAGTGACTACCAGGAAAAGAATTGCAGGTTTATGCTTCACTTTGCTTTCAACGACTACTACCACCGCACATACGAAAAGGAGAGGGAGCTTACTGAGGAGGAAAACAATCTGTACACTGCCAACTGCCTTTGGCTTATTAACCACGCCATCACAGACGATTTGATGAAAGCAGAGTATTACAGGGAAATAGGAATGATGAACGAGGCGAAAGAGATTATAAGCAAGTTCAACACATCTGATAACTTTCACAAGAATATACTTAAGAATATATCTGTGCGCATAGAGGCAAATGATTGCAGCGTGTTTAAGCTTTAGCAGGACAGACTTTGTTCTTAGGATTCGAGGATTTAAGGGATTTTGTATGTAGGGGCAGATTGGTAGTGTTTTTCGCATTACAAATGCTTCTATTCAATGCGGTCGGATTACAAATCCGCCCGAACGGAATTATTTTGACATAGAGACAGACTTTAATTCTAAGGATTCGAGGATTTAAGGGATTTTGTATGTATGGGCAGATCGGCGTATCTGCCCGTATTGATTTCATGACATAAAGACAAATTTCGTTAATCGTTAATCGTCCAACGCTCATCGTTAATCGTTCAACGCTCATCGTTCAACGTTAATCGTTAATCGTTAATCCAAGCCTCATCTCAGCAACTTCGCCTTTTGCAAATCAGTCATTCCGTTCCAGAAGTCGGCATTGTCGGTATCGCTAAAGCCGTTGCGTGACATCTCGCCAAGAATGGCACAAAGCAAATCGTCGTTGGATATAGAGATGCCGTCTTCTACATCTATGGGATAAGAAACGATGTCGCCCAATGAACCGAGGTGTACATTGGTAACAGACAAGTAACCATCCTGCTGTCTTACAGCAATTCTTCTGGTTGTCCCGAACTCGGGTCTTACGCTTAAGAGTTGCTGAAAGAGCGGATGGTTTTTATATTTCTCTGCATCGACAGAGACAAGCAGTTGGCGCAGTGTCATATCAGACATCCATCTTTGTCATGTGATAACCCATGACATTAAGTTGCATCGCCATTCCCATCAGGTATAACTGATGCAGACATGCCACATAACCATGGAAAGCCTCTTTGGTGCCTGGTTCAAACTGTTGTTTGAGCAAGGCATGATGTATTCGTGAGGCACACTCCCCTACCAGCTTTTCCATATTTACAAAAGCCTCATCTTTTAATTGCAGCACCTCCTCACGCACATACTCATCCAAGCAGTCGTATCCCCGCTTGTCGCGGATGTATGCATACAGGTCATCAATCTTAGAATATATTTCCCATTCTGAGTCCCAATACTTAGCCACAGCCATGCCTATATACATCATCCAACCTAATGATACGGTTGGGTAATCGGCAAACTCCCTTATGCCATCTACCAAATACGACTGGGCTATCGGTTCCCATTTTTCTTCTACGTCTGGACATTCGGGCATTCTCTCATCCACCTTGCCCATGGCAATAAGATATTGATGTAAGTCTTTCGACAGTTTATTTTCAAATTCTTGCATGATAATATTTTAGTTAACGAGTTGACGAGTTGACAAGTTGACGAGTTGCTTGCACATAAAGCATACGTCCTTTAACTCCTCAACGAGCAAAGCGAAGTGATAACTCCCTTTGACTTCCTTTAACTTCTAAGAAAGTATAATTCCCTTTAACCTCTAAGAAAGCACAACTCCCTTTAACCTCTAAGCCAAAGCCCCTCCAAGGAGGGGTTGGGGAGGCATTCTACAAATGCTTCTTAGGGAACATTGCGTCCCACCATGTTGAGTCGCCCTTGAGCCACTTCTGGAACCACGCCATCTGTGCTGCCACCCACTTGTTGCGGCGGTTGTAGTCGAGCACGTGGTGGTTCTCACCCTTTACCTGCACCAGAGCCACGTCTCTGCCTAATAGTTTCAGAGCAGTGAACATCTGAAGACTCTCTATCGGTGGCACGTTGGTATCTACATCGCCATGCAACAGGAGCAATGGAGTATGTATCTTGTCGGCATTGAACAGTGGCGAGCGGTCAACATACAGTTCGCGGTGCGACCATGGATAACTGTTTGCCATGCTCACCTCACTATAGTTATATCCCCAGTAGCCCTGTCCCCAGTAGCTGGTGTGGTTGGCGATACCCGCATGACTCACGGCTGCCGCAAACAGGTCAGTCTGTGTCTGCAGGTACATGGTCATAAAACCGCCATACGACGCTCCCATGCAACCAATCTTCGTTGAATCGACATAAGGATGTTCTTCGCAGAACTTGCGTGTTCCCTCGATGATGTCCTCAGCCGGTCCGCGTCCTGCAGTGTTCACATGGCGTGACGACCATTCCTGTCCGAAGCCCGTAGCACCGCTTGGTTGCAGGATATAAGCCACATAACCCAGCGAGTTCCAGAAGTGCGGAGCGTATGGCGACTCAAATGTTCTCGGTGTAGGCGAGCAGCCGCCATAGTAATACACAATCATCGGGTACTTCTTTGATGGGTCAAAGTTCTTTGGCAGATAGAAGCGGCCATAAACGGTGTCGCCCTTAGAGTTCTGGTAGTTCCAGTCTTGGCATGTACCTATCTCCGCATCGCCCAATGCCGTCTTTCCATCGAAATACTGTTGCTGTTTCCTGGTCTTCAGATTCATCACGTATGCCGATGCCGGTGATATGGCTTCGTATGACAAGTATGCAAACATCTGAGCATTGCTTGCCAGCGATGTGCGGAACACGTAGTCGCCAGCCACAGGCATCTGCTCTATCTTTCCGTTCTCAGGATTCATGCAGTAGAAGCGCACATAGTCGCGGTCTTCAGCTGTGAAATATATCTTTCCGTCGGCAGCCGACCATTCCACATCGCTCACCGCTGGCGCAAAGTCCTTGGTCATAGGTTTCACCTGCTTGGTAGCAATGTCAAAAAGATACAGTTCATACTCATACATGTTAGGCGTAACGTTCTCAGGCAATATGCAGCCAATGCGGTTGAAAGCCTCTGGTGTGGCCTGAACAATCAGTTTTGTAGCATCTGGCGAAAGGTTTGCCCCAGCCAAGAACTCACCGTCCTTTATCAGCGTGTCGGTCTTCAAGGTCTTTGCATCCATAATCACCACATCCCACACCGTTGTCGGACGCTTCTCCAATCGTGAGCGTGATGTGCCGATGAGCAGTTTTGTTCCGTCGCGGCTAATATCCATGAGCCATTCGCCCTTGCTGCCGAAGGTGATGCGCTGTGTCACGCCAGTGGCAATATCGTGTTTTGACAGATAGCTTCTGCTGCGCCATCCTGGTTGGCGGTCGTCCATCTCCACAATCTCATATATCTCTGGGTCTTCCTTTGGTCCCTCCTCACGGTTGCTCATGATGAGGTAGTCCTCTTTAGGACTGATATTAAAGCTGCCCTCAGGCAGATTGTCGGCAAAGACAGTGCGCTCGCCAGTCAGCGGGTTCACCTTGTAGAGTTTTCTTGTGTCGCCCTCTTTCTCGTCAACGAGATAGGCAATGCTCTGAGGCATCCAGCGAGGACTGCTGCTGAGCATCCTGAGCAGTTTGCCTGTCTTTGTCTCTCGCAGTTCGTATGCCCACTGGCTCTTGCCGCCAGGTGCTGTTGTCTGATACGACACTACCACCAAACTGCCGTCTGCCGATAGCGACATGCCACGCACACGCTTACCGTTGTTCAGGTCGCTGAACATATACGTATGCTTTTTGCTCAGTGTGTATTCCACCTTCTTCTGTGTGTCAAAGGTCACACTGATAGAGTCTGTGTCTTTCGGTTCTGCCAGATAGCGTATGGCAAATGTGTGATGCTCGGGAGCCAGTTTGATGTCACCTTTCGACTCCTTGCCATCAATGTACAGCTTGTAGTTCTTTGGTCCCTTAACGGTGAGCTTGCCATTCAGATAATCCTTATTGTTAACATAAAACGTAAGCACACCCACACTGCGGCTGTCATCCAGTTTAGGCAGCACCTCGCCGCTGAATGTTCCCGTTGGGGCCGCCGAAAGTGGCAGCGACTCCATCTGCGACTTCTCATCGTACTTGTTGCCCTTCACATCTACTGTGTCGAGCGCCAACGGCTTAGTCACTTTAAAGGGTCCCGCCAGATTAAAATCCTTTACTTCCGTTTTATGCTGCGCCGAGATTGCTGTTGCAACAACTATCATAGCAAGAGTATAAAATAATCTTTTCATTGTTATCTGATAAAGTTTTTATTTATGATTTAGAGAAGCATGCCTCATTAAAATGCAAAAATACAAAAACTATTGGAAATGACAAAAAAATATGTTGGGGCGTTGGGATGCTGAATGTTTTCTTTATGTCATCTAACTATTCATCACAACAAAACATCTCCAGCCACATGTCTGCCATGCGCTGATGACCGGCAGGGGTGGGGTGAATGCCATCCCAAATCCAGTAGCCAGGCTTAGGCTGCTCAGAAGTGAGTTGAGCAAACATCTTGGTGTATGGCAGATATTGGGCGTTATAGTCTTTTGCTATACGCTCTACAATCTTAGCCAAGCGCTCGATGAGTTTGTGGCGCAAATTGTAATTGGCAGCCTTGCCCACTCTGCCGTCTTTGCTTACAAACGGCGCTGCAAGCATAAGTCTGACATCAGGGTTTTGCTTGCGCAGGAGGTCGAGCAAAGAGCGATATCTGCTCTCCCAAGCCTTGAAATCAAACTCTTTTGTTGGGTTGTTTTTCAGAGAATCAAGATGATAGGAAATGTCGTTTGTACCGATAAGTATAGATACCACATCGGGGTTGAGACTGAGGGCATCCTGCTGCCAGCGATTTTCCAGGTCGTTAAGCGTGTTGCCGCTGATGCCACGATTGAAGAACTTCCACCCAGCGTCTGGCAGTTTGCTCTCCAGATGAGCAGCGCACAGCATCATGAAACTATGTCCGTAGATATGGTTCAGGTCTGTGTGATTGCGCTCGTTAGACGGTTTCATGCTGCCGCCACTTCTGCCCCACCCGCCATCGGTAACAGAGTCGCCGATGAAGAGCACACGCTTGCCATTCAACTTAAATACTATTTTAAATGCCACTGCGGGGTCTGCAACAATGAGCGAGGCGTTTACCAACAGTCCCATTTCTGTTTGTTTAAACTCAACCTCTTTTCCATTAGCTAAACACACCACTTTCTCCACCTCCTTGTCTTTTAGATGATGGATATAGAAAGGTTTGCCGTTCCATCTCATGGCAAAGGCATACAAAACGCCATTGCCTTTTTTTGTGAACCTCAGTTCTGTTTCATTCTTATGACCTGCAATGCGTGGTCCTTCGCCCCACACATCACAAGCCCTTGTTTCATATACTGCTTCGCCATAGCGTTTGAGCCATTTGCCGATATTGCGCAACACCTTTTGCTGGTCTTCGGGTATTGAGCCGTCGCCCTTTGGGGAAACGTTAAGACAAAGGTTGCCGTTCTTGGATATATTTTCCACCAGTTTACGAATAACGCCCTCTGCTGTTTGCAACCGCAAACCTTCCACATAACCGAACTTATGACCAATGGGATCGTCCACCTGCCAATAGTAATCGGTCTTTTCCTTTGGCGCCCTGTTCTGACGCTCGCAGTCTTTTATGGTGCCATAGAGATAGGCGTTGCCTTTCGACTGAATGCTCACCTCCTTGCCCCACTGCCAGGCACTGTTATAATAATACTTTGCCACGCGCAGCTTCCAGGGGTCCATGGAGCGGTAGTTGATGCCATTGTCGAAGAACATGGCGTCGGGCTGATACTTATCGATGATTTCCATCACCCTAAACTGCCATTCGTTCATAAATGCATCGCTTTGTGGATGACGTCCTTCAAGGGCAGTATGGTCTATGACGGCTTCGGTGGCACCGTTCTGTTCTGTATGCACAGCCTTGGGACCCATGCCCGATTGTTCTGTTGGTTTCTGTGGAGGTCCGTAGAAGTCGGCATAATCTGGATTAAAAAGGTCTGTCTGTTCTACTGGTATTTTAGGGTACATGAAATCCCAATTCTCCACACGGTGGTTAGACACGCCAAACTTCATTCCTTCGCGTCGCACCGCATTGGCCAGTTCGCCTATGACATCACGCATTGGTCCCATCTCCTTTGCATCCCAACGTGTCAGTTCGCTGTCATACATAGCAAAACCGTCATGATGTTCGGCTGTAGGTATCACATATCGTGCACCTGCCTCACGAAACAGTTCTGCCCACTCCTCAGCATCAAACTTCTCAGCTTTGAATAACGGGAGGAAATCCTTATATCCAAATTCGCTCTGCTTGCCCCAGGTGCCACTATGGTGTTTGGCCATGCCGCCATACATGTGGCGCGGATACCACTCGCTGCCTGCAGCAGCCACAGAATATGGTCCCCAGTGGATGAAGATGCCGAACTTAGCATCCTTAAACCACTCTGGAGTATTGTAGTTTCTGGCAACAGACTCCCATGTGGCGTCGTAAGGTCCTGCGGGCGAGGATGCCAGCTGCTCGGCACTTACCTCTATGGTTTTTCTGTCAATAGCCGACTGAGCAAATGCCTGACCAGCGAATGCCATGGCAATTACCAATACATAATGTTTGATGGTTGGGGTGTGAATCATAACGTTTTATTTACGAGTTATTTTTATTTTTTAGGAGTTAAGTAGTTAAGCCATTACTTCCAAGTACAAATAACTTGTCTACTCGTCCACTTAAGGACTCTGCTCATCAACCTCCCACAGGAGATTACAGCATGTTCCTATTTAACAACAATCTTTCTTGGAATTGAATTGGCTTTGCACTCTATAAAAATCCCATTCCTTGGATTTCTAACAGGAGTACCGCTAAGAGTATAATAGCACATATCACCTTGTGATTGGGCAAGTTCAGCAATACCGGTGTCTATAGTTTTCCCAGTGGAGAGGATATACCACTGACTGCCTTGGTCGGCAGCACGATAACTCTGCACCTTGTCGCCACTGGAGGCTTTGTAGGCATTGGCATACATATCACCGCCGTTGCCAATAAGATAGAAGGTGGCAGCATCGCCGGTGAGGGTCCATGACGACTGCTTTGAAGAGGTATTGTCGCTAAGAATCACCTCGGTTGGCAGAGAATCGAATGTCCACTGTCCGCCATTGGCATTGGCTGTCTTGCCAGAGAGATAGAGTCCGGTCTCAACATCTCTCACTAAGAAATAACCTTCCTGAGCACCGTCGACAATAGAGAGTTCGGCGGCATTGGTCTTGCTGCTTGTGCGATATACGTGATTGTCGGTGGCAGACGTAAGAGAGGGCTTCTGAATATATACCTGCTTGGCTGTAGAACTGGCATTCTTGAAATAATAGCTCACATAAGGGTCGAAGCGCATGCGGTTGTCGGTGTCGCTGATTTCACCGTCATCGGTACCGAAATATTCGAGCACGACATTATCCCACGCCACCCAGTTGGCAATGGTAGAAGCCCCGATGTTAAGACCGAACTTAAGTTCGCCGGCCTGCTCCAGCCACATTATCACACTGAATTCTTCGGCACTGCCGCTAGCTGTTGCGCAAGGCGTGTGCTTGTCGTTCAGGAATATGCTCACTCCCTCTACTGCAGCACCACCGCTGCCACTTTGGCGACAGGCAATAACCTTGGCTTTAAGTCTGTAGCGTCCGGCAGGCATATTGCCGAGCGACTGCCATGCATAGTTTGCTCTGCCGAGGGCAGATACCGCACTCACCCATGTTTCCATGAAATTGCCTGTAAAACCATAGTTGGCGCCGTTGGCATTTATCTTAAAGCCCGGAGGGTCGTTGGCATCAACATGAAGCACCGTCCATGGCTCTATCTTGTCCATCGAAGGATTGACAATGGTTATCGATACGCCATTCGATGATGAAGCATTTGACATCTTGAAACTGTTGACTGCACTTATCAGCCTTTCAGTTGTCGCAATGATTTCTGTAAGACTATAACTGGCGAGGTATTTTTCAGCATCGGTCACAGCAGTATGAAGGTCTTCATGACCATTGACAGCACTTGCAAGGAGCTGCTTGGCAGCAGTAATCTCCTTCTGAAGCGCATCCCAGGCGGCAGTAAGTTCAGTGGTTGGTATTTCCTCACGCACCACTTCCTTATTGCCTGAGTAGAAGATGGCAATAAACTTGCTAAGGCGCGACTTTACTGTTGTCTTTGGGGCAATGTCAACTGTCACGGTCTCGTAAGGAGCTACCGGAGCAAGGTCTGCCTGTCCTATAAGGGCGTTGTCGGCATCGTAGAGTTTCAAGGAGCCCTGTGCCGACGCAGACAATCCATAGTTGGTCACATCAATAGTAAGATTGCCGCCATCAACAGGCACGTTGGGTCTTAATGCCGACAGCATAGCCGGTTTGTAGTCGACGTATGGTAAACCGGCATAACCAAAGGCAATGCTGCCATCCTTCTTCTTGCCGAGCATCTTTGGTGCAAACTCGGCGGCAGTGATGCCGCTCTCGCCAAACGCACCTGTGAAGGTGATGATAATGTCATCTGCGTCTGCCACGGATGATGCGACCTTAAAACCATTGCCGTAGTTAACCTTGCCATGAGCACCGAAGCGCAGAGACTCAAGGTCAAGGTCGGTATTGGGGTTGAACCCAGCCTCAGCCTTCACCCTTACACGTATCTCGGTAGTGCCGGCTGTGATGGTCTCACTGTTAAGTACCTCAAGAACGAGCGGCTTTATCAAAGGCATCACGATATTCTTGGAACTGTGCGTATCGCTGCCCTTATCGTTAGATTTCTCGGTATCTATCACAGCGAAATTGATATATTCCGCACGACCTATATTATCCTGCAAAACTTTTGGGCGTTCATACTTGTGCCAGCGTTCCTCTGTACCGTCGGCATGAACAGAGAAGATTCTGGGATATTGCGTTTCATCGGCGCTATAGGCAGTGCCAGCCTCAACAATCCATGTGCGCCCGTCTAAAGAACGGTTGTAGTAGGCCTTGCGGGCATTCCAGTCGTTGACAATCATGTGATACTGCAGATGGTCGCGCCAGATAACAGGGTCTTCATAGTAACGGCGGTTGCCGCTATAGGTTGTTTTGTCTGTTATCTGATGCCATGGGTCCTGAAGTCCGTCACGACTTATCCACACGCTTCCACCACGGTCCATCATAACAAACGATCCGTCCTGACGCTTGGCAAAGGTGCAGTTGGAAAGACTTGTCTCGCGATTATCGCCAGCGATAAGGATACGCCCTCTGAGGTCGAACTCGTATTCGCCTTTCTCCCATGTGTCGCCAAGCGTCTTTGATTTATAATAGCCCAAAGAACTTATCTTGTATATCACATACGTGTCGCCGGTCTTATATATCTCAGGGTTATGACCAGCACCAATATCACTTACATAGGTATATGGTCCGCATGGGTTGTCGGCCACAATATGATAGATGCGCGAACCGCTCGACCATGTGGCATGGCCGCGACTGCTGTTCTCCAGCCATCCTGCTATATACATGTGGTACCTGCCGTCATCGCCTTTCACTATGTTGCCTCCCCAATAAGAGCGCACGGCATCTTCCATACCATTATCTGTCCATCGGGATTTCACGTCGCCCCAATCAGATGACGTTGACATCACACTGCCTGGCATTGGTTGAATAAGGTCCATAAACTGACCACCTGCCACCAGCGGCTGGGCATTAACAACCATGTTTGCAGCCAAGAAACATACTGCAGACAAGATATAGTTCTTAAGTTTTTGAGTTTTTAAGTTCATGAGTTTATTTTTTTGGGAGAGAGGGAGGGATTGTTTCAGGAGTTAAAGGGAGTTTAATGGAGTTAAGGGCCATGTGTTTGGAATGCAAATCGTTTTTCAGAAGTTCAAACATGTGCTTGACACGCAAATGTCCTTTATCTTCCTCTATCTTCTTCAACCTCCCTTTATCTTCATTTCCTTCCCTTTCCTGCCCTGAGTTTTGTCGAAGGATGGGAGGAGCCAGGGGTTGGTCCCCTTCCCCCATTAATAAAGATAAAACATTCGGTCCATCATCTTCCATTTCTCATCTGCCGTATCACCCTCGTTGCAATCTTGGAATATGGCCATAAAGTCTTCCCATTCCTGCTGTCGTGGCAATGTGGCGAGGCGAGCCATTGAGGCATCCCAATCGAAATCTTCTGCTGTCTCAACTATCATAAACAGGCGGTTGCCAAGAATATAAATCTCCATTTCCAATATTCCCACCTCACGAATGCCTGCTATAATTTCGGGCCATGCCTCGCCCTCACTGTGACGCTTGATATACTCGGCAATAAGAGCCTTATCATTTTTCAGTTCCATTGTACGGCAATATCGCCTTATGGGTTGGTTGTGTTGTTTTGATTTGTAACCTTTCATAATTATTTTTAGTTTGTAAGTTTCTGCTACAAAGTTAAATATTTTTATCAAGAAATAGAAGAAAGTAAGATATATTTTGGATAACCGGATTGTGTTAAACTCCTTGCATAGGCATTGTTAATATCAGTTGATTATAAAATTATCTCAAAATAATCTTTATCTATTGAAAAGACGAGTGGATTAGAGAAAATCGGGACTTCAAGAATTTATTCTTTTTATTTTTTAAGATATCTTTACATCCAGTTTGCTAAAATAATATTATATTTGCATCCAAAACCTTAGTTGACGAGTTAACAAGTTGACAAGTTAATTGACTTAGTTGATGAACGATGTAGGAGCAGAACGGCGTATCTGCCCGATTTCTTACCTTAGAAAAACCTGAAACTTAAAAATACTATTATGAAAAAACTTCTTTTTGCATTGTTGGTTTTCGCTCTGCCAATGACGGCTAAGGCAGATGATAGCGGCATGTATGGTAATAATGTTACCTATACTTTTGAGGAAAACACTGGCACGCTCATCATTTCAGGAACAGGGGCCATGAAGGATTTTATGACTACCGCTGATTGTCCTTGGTGGAATTATAAAGAGAAAATACTTAAATTGGTAATCAACCCCGGGATTGAGGTTATCGGAGCCTATAGTTTTATGGATTGCACAAACCTCACAACAGTTGTTTTTTCTGATGATATAAAATCGATTGGTGCATACGCTTTTTCGGGTTGCTTCTATATAAAGGATGTAAATATATCAGACCTCTCTGTTTGGTGTGGCATAAAATTTGAAAATTTTCAATCTAATCCATTAAGTTATGCCCAGAATTTATGCGTTGATGGCAAACCGATATATGATGTTGTAATACCCGATGGAGTCACACGTATTAATAAATGGGTTTTTGCATCCTACAAAAACTTAAAATCAATAAAGTTTTCTGATACTGTATCAAGAATTGACAGTTTAGCGTTTTATAAGTGTAATAATCTAAAGACTATAGAGATACCCAATAGTGTAACAAGTATTGATATAGATGCTTTTTCTTATTGTACATCGCTTACGACTGTCAAACTTTCAGAAAATCTGACAAGTATTCCAGATGGCTTGTTTTGTAATTGCCACGCTCTTTCTTCTATTAATATCCCAGAGGGTGTAACCAGTATCGGTATTAATGCTTTTTACGGATGCAACAGTCTTGAAAGCATATTTTTGCCTGAAAGTATTGTAAATATTGGAGAGTATGCTTTCTACTTCTGCAATCATGTGAAAAAAGTTACCATACTAGCCAAAACGCCACCTGCTATTAACTCTCATATATTTAGCTGTTGGGATGCTACGCTATATGTGCCTGATGATGTTTTTGACACTTATAAATCTACTGCGCCATGGATGTATTTTGGGACTATAAAGACTGGCATAGCAAATATAACGTCTCTTCCTGTAGAGGTTCAGAGCAATGGTGGCACAATCACCGTTACTGGTGCTGACGATGGCACAATTGTAGAGGTGTACACCATGGCTGGCACAAAGTTGGGTGATGCAAAGACATCGCTCAACACTGCCACCATCCACACCAATATGCAGCAGGGAAATGTGGTGATTGTAAAGGTTGGTGGCAAGGCGACAAAGGTTGCTTTGTAGAAGCATCGGGATTACTTGCACGAGTCATACCATTTTGTCAAAATTTTTCAAAAAAAATTTCGTCCGAAAAAAATCTCATTCTAGAGAAAAATCTGAGGTTTGGAGGCGGTGAAAATGGTGTTGAAGAGCAAAAAATGGGTCTTTTTTCTCCAAAAACATAGGTTTTGAGCTCCGTTTTCTATGGTTTTGCGTTGCAAAACCTATCATCTTGAAAAGCAAAACCTATGCTTTTGGTGTGCAAAACGATAGGTTTTGAAAATGAAAAAGGCAAAAATTTTTGCACACTTTTCAATTTAAGGCTGTAAGGTTTTGATGTTCAGGGTTTTAAGATTGCACACCGATTTAGAGAATATTTTGCTCCCACCGATAAAAAGTTTCAGAAAAACGCCAGCATTTGGGGCTTATTTTGAGTTTTTGTCAAAAATTTTCGTAAAATATTTGCTCTGAGGATTCGATATTTTTCTAAGGATTTTGGGATTTGATGGATTTCTTGTTTTCTTTTTCTAAGGATTGTGGGGATTTAAGGGATTCCTTGTTTCTTTGTCTAGGGATTATGGGATTTAAGGGATTTCTGTTCGGGCGGATTTGTAATCCGACCGCATAGCCGACCCTTTCTTGTCCTGAACTTTGTCAAAGGTTTCTTTGTCTAAGGATTCCGGGATTTAAGGGATTCCTGTTCGGGCGGATTTGCAATCCGACCGCATAGCCGCCCCTTGAAAAGGGGAGGTTGGGAGGGGATAGTGATACTTCTAACTTCTAACTTCTAACTTCTAACTTCTAACTTCTAACTCTCTCCATCCCCCTCTAACTCCCCCTTTTCAAGAGGGAGCGCAGTTTGATGCAGAGTATATTCCTTATCCAATGGGTGGCAAACGCAAACATTCTGTTTTTTCGCATTACAAATGCTTCTATTCTATGCGGCCGGATTACAAATCCGCCCGAACTGAAACCCCAGTTGCATAAAACAATCAGGCGAGGGTTTTGATGCCCCGCCTACCTTAGTGTAAGAGCGACGAGGAGGAGCGGTTAAGTCCTCTCGCCTGAGGAGAGAGGATTTAGGAGAGAGGTGGAGCCTCTCCTTACGGCAAGGAGAGGACGGGAGAGGTTGCGAAAAAATATAAGAGACAGAATAGAATTAAAAGCCTCTCCCTAACCCTCCCTTCGACTATGCTCAGGACTAGAAAGGGAAGGGAGCACTGTTTAATGCAAAGTTGTCTCTTTCCAAGAGGGAGCACAGTTTGATGAAGAGTTGTCTCTTTCAACCAAGATACACATAGTGATAAAAAAAATCAACAACACATATTCTTTTTTCATTAAATTCATTATCTTTGCATAAAATAAAACACCTAAAATAAAAAGACTATCTTATGAAAAAATACAGACTACTATTGGCGGCAGTCGTGCTGGCCATCGCACAGCAGGGGCTGAATGCGCAAGATCTACGCGAAAGAAACTATTATTTCGAAAATCTTACTCCTGGTCATGAATACAAACCACAGGTTGAGGGATATGCCACAGAACGCATCTGCGAGTCTCTTAACCGCGGACTTGTGGCTGCGCCATCGACAGACGGCAAGGGGATACACCTTAGTTGGCGACTCCTTGCTTCAGACCCCGCAGAAACCGCCTTCCACGTTTACCGCTCTGTAAATGGCAAGCAGAAACGATTAACAGGCAAGGCCATCAAGAATGTATGCGACTTCACCGACAAGTCGTCAGCAGATGGTGACGCTCAATACTGGATTACCACACTCAACGCCAAGGGCAAGACGATAAGCACATCGGAGAAAATTACGGTAAACAAGTCGCTGCTAACCAACTACCGCACAGTAAAACTGCGCGACCCTAAGATGCGTGTGGGCAAGGTGGCGGTGGCAGACCTCAATGGCGACGGCACATACGATTTTATTGTGCGCACACCTGACAGCAATGTAGACCCAGGCATGCCTGGCACTCTCGACGGACGCACATACCAGATAGAGGCATACCTGAGCGACGGCACCTTCCTCTGGTCAAAAGACCTTGGACAGGGTATTGAGCCTGGAGTATGGTACTCGCCTTTCATAGCCTACGACTTCAATGGCGACGGCAAGGCAGAGGTGGCACTGAAGACTGCACCTGAGACAACCAAGCGCAACAGCAAAGGACGCGTGGACAGTGGCGAGGAGTATCTGAGCGTATGGGACGGCATGACGGGCAAAGAGATTGTCCGTGTTGACTGGCCTGAGCGTAACGACCGCTATGGCAACCTGGTGCGCCAGAACCGCAACCAGATAGGTATGGCTTATCTCGACGGCAAGACACCTTACATACTTGCTTGCCGCGGCACATACAAGCTGATGGTGGTGGACGCATGGGAACTGCGCGGCGACAAGCTTGTAAGGGCATGGCGATGGGACGGCGATGAGGAGAATCCTATCATACGCAGCATGGGAGCACATAGCCTTGTGAGCGGTGATGTCGATGGCGACGGCCGCGATGAGATACTGCTTGGTTCTTGCATGATAGATGATAATGGCACAGCACTGTGGTCGGCCGGACTGGGACATCCCGACAGGGCATATCTCACCGACATAGACCCACGCCGACCGGGCATGGAGGTGTTCTTGTGTCTCGAACCATTCCACACCAATGGACGCGGAGTGTGTATGGTTGACGCCAAGACTGGCGAACAGGTTTGGAACATCGGGCACGAGACAAAGCATGTGGGCAGTGGCATGGTGGCCGACTTCGACCCTGAGCATCCTGGACTGGAGTGTTTTGCCACAGAAGACAAGAAGGGCGGCAGCACCGACCAGTATCTGCTTACCTCCGATGGCAAGTACATTCGCCGCAACAGCGACATACCGCCTACTGGCAGTTGGGTGTGGTGGGACGCCGACCTACAGCGCGAGACACTTAACTTCAACCTCTCACGCGAGGAGATGACAGACATGCGCCGCAACGGCAAGCGATGGAGTCAGCAGATTGTGAAATGGAAGGACAAGAGCACCGTTGGCGATGGCATAGAGGGCAGCCTGCAACTTATTGCCGACCTATATGGCGACTGGCGTGAGGAGATGGTTATGTCTATGCCTGGCGAACTGCGCATATACACAACCAATATACCAGCCAAGGACCGCCGCGTGACACTGATGCAAGACGGCATCTACCGCAGTTATGTGGCTCACCGCTCGATGGGATACCCACAAGCGCCAGTAACATCTTACTATCTCGGAGAATAATATTATACAAGTAAAATTTCTCCATTATAAATTTTATTATGTACTTTTGCAGTTGATAATAAAAAAGTTTGAAAAGGACTATCTAATACAAAACTAAGTTTATGAGTCATCTGTTGCAAATCATCATACTGACACTGCTCATCTTGATGGGCGGGAATTGTTGCATGGCATCAGGCAACAACCAGTCGATGGCGTTAACGGATGATGGCATTGAGATAGACTTCAAACTATGTAACAACGACCGCCTTACTGACCTGTCTAATCCTGAGCAGCCATCGGCAGAGGCACTTTTCAGCGATATGGGAAGCAATGCACACCGCATTTGCAACTCTAAGCCTCAGAGGTTATTGCCTAATAGTTTTGCAAGGACGGTGAAGTCAGCAGCAAGAGCGTCTTATACACATTATAGCAACCACTTAAATCCCTTCTACGGCAGAAAGAGCGGGCGCCACAAGGCACCGCTACTTCTGCTGGTCTCAGACGACTACTTTATCGTCTTGAGACATATCATTCGTTAGCAATACCTTTATAAATAATGTTATGCATATTCCTGACTATCTGGAGCATAACAACAAGCAATGAGCGTTGGATGCCACAGCATTTAGCGTCCACAAGTAATAATTATATTATAAAGGTAAATAACTAATCATAAAAAAATTATGGCAAACATTAAGAAAATGGAGATGGCACAGGCTATCTTCGCTAACGAAAACATATCAGTAGAGAAAACTTTTTTCGGATTAAAGACCAAGTTGACATACAAACCTACAGGCAGTGCAATCAAGGCAGAGGAGTATGATTTCACACCAGACATGGGCGAGCGTATGCTTAAAATAATAAAGACTCCCGCAAACAAATTGGCTGCCGCTATTCATGACGCGGGCAAGATAGCAACAACACCTATAGGACATTTCCACTTAGAGACATGCGTATCTGAGGATGAACAGTGGGCTGCTATGCAGATGTTCCGTTTTACAGACTTCAAATTCCAGCCTGAGACAGAAGTGATATACTTTGACGGCGAAAACGCCAAACAAATCATTGGCTTACTATAAAGAGGCTCAATAATGATTATAAGTATATTATTAATCGTTATTGGCATGGTGCTCGTTCTGTGGGGTGCAGACCGCCTCACAGACGGCGCCGTGGCCATTGCCAAACGAATGAATGTGCCAGAGATAGTCATTGGCCTTACCATCGTGGCCATGGGCACATCAATGCCTGAGTTTTGTGTGAGTTTTGCCTCTGCCCTGAAAGGCACTGCCGACCTCGCCGTGGGCAATGTTGTGGGCAGCAACATCTTCAATGCGATGTTAATAGTTGGAGCAGCTGCAATGGTTGCACCAATAACCATTCTTAAGAGCACGGTTAGGAAAGACATACCATTTGCTGTTTTTGCCTCGCTGATGCTGCTTCAGATGGGACTCAACTACAGCATCACCAGAACGGAGGCGTTTGTGCTATTTATAATGTTCGCCGTATTTACCATATATACGGTAATGGGCGCAAAGGACAACGTAGAAGAAAACAAAAATGAAAATGAAAAGGAAAATGAAAACAAGCATAATGGCAGTAAATGGCCTGCCTTCTTATATCATCCAGCATTTGGAGTGGTTTTCGGACTTAGCGCACTGATATTTGGCAGTAACATATTTGTGGACAATGCCACAGAGATAGCACGACTCATGGGTGTGTCGGAGGCAGTAATAGGACTAACCATCGTGGCTGCTGGCACATCATTGCCCGAACTTGCCACAAGCATCGTATCGGCACGAAAAGGACAGAGCGGCATTGCCATTGGCAATGTGATAGGCAGTAATGTGTTCAACATTCTGTTTATCATAGGACTAACTGGCATGGTAACGCCAATGCACATCTCTGGCCTTACAACGATTGACTTTGCCGTGATGCTATTAAGCATGCTTCTGCTATGGCTGATGTCGTTCACCAAATACACTCTCTCGCGCTGGGAAGGTGCCGTGCTCGCTACACTATATATAATATATGTGGGATGGCTGATTTATAATGTTTGATTTAGTTGACGAGTTGATCCTTCAGTTGACAAGTTAACGAGTTGACTAGTTGACAAGTTGATTGATTCAGTTGATGAACAATGTAGGGGCAGATCGGCGTATCTGCCCCTACATCATCCAAGTCCTCATCTCTCATCTCTCAACCCTCATCTCTCATCTAATTTAAGGAGTGTAGACGATAGCTTGACAAGCAATCACTCATCACTCATCTCTCATCCCCCGTCCATATAGCAAGCGATGGAAGCGACAACGCTTCCACCGCAATATCATTAAAAATACTATAAAAGTATAAGCTATGCCATATTATAGCGAATCACCGAAGTCTTTGCGGAACTTCTCAGCAAGCTGTTCCTGCCAGTAGCCAATCTCTTTCAGGCGACCGAAGAAGAAACGAAGAACAGATGGTTCCTCAACCCACTCAAGTCCGCCAATAAGTTCTCTGTTGTCCCAAAGCCACTTAACACGGTCGGCAACATACTTCAACTGTGACAGTGTGTAAACACGGCGTGGCACAGCCAAACGCATAAGCTCCAGCTCAGAGAATGGTTCTGTTCCGTCAGGATTGCGCTGCTCTGACAGAGTACCGCGCTCCATACCACGAATACCTCCAGCAATATAAAGTGCGGCAGCAACAGCTGCAGCTGGGTATTTATCGTGTGGCATGTCTGGGATAAAGGCGCCAGCATTGAGGTGGCAGCCCAGACCGCCAGCAGGCAGGATTACAGGCACGCCATAATCATCGAGTTCCTTTGCCAGATAATTGATAAACTCAGGACCTTGGTTGATGTATTCCATATCCAAACTCTCGTAGAGTCCCTGAGCCATAGCCTCCATGGTGCGAACGTCGATACCTCCGTATGTGAGGAATCCCTCATAGAGAGGAATATACTCCATCATCATCTTGGTGTACTTAGGGTCTTTGCTGGTGATAAGACCACCCTTGGCAAATCCTAACTTACGGGCTGAGAAGTAGATAATATCGAAGTGGTCGGCAAGCAGATGATAAATAGCCTTGATGTCCATATACTTGCAGCGCGCCTCACGGGTCTTCATGAAGTAAACATTATCTTGCAAGAGTGATGCGTCGAGCACACTTACAATACCATTATCATGACAGATATCAGTTACGGCAAGCATGTTTTCTAGTGATACAGGCTGACCGCCGATGAGGTTGGTACCAGCCTCAACGCGAACGAAAGCCACATTCTCAGCACCCTTCTCCTTGATGGTGGCACGCAGCTTACGCAGGTCGAAGTCGCCCTTGAACGGGTCGTTTGACTGTGGCTTTAATCCCTTCTCATGAACAAGTTCCTCTACGGTTCCGCCCATACGGGTAACATGCGCCTTGGTAGTGGTGAAGTGGAAGTTCATCAGTGCCACCTGTCCCGGTTTTACCAATGCCGACGCAAGGATATTCTCGCAAGCACGTCCTTGGTGGGCTGGCAGTATATTGTCTGTGCCAAACACTTCCTTAACAGCTGCCTTTACACGATGGAATGTTTCTGAACCTGCATACGAGTCATCGGCACGCATTGAAGCTGCCATCTGAAGGTCGGTCATCGCGTTTACACCAGAATCGGTGAGCATATCGAGATATATGTCCCTGTTCTGCAACAGGAATGTATTGTTTCCAGCTTCTTGTATCTTTTTCAGTCGCTCCTCAACAGGCAGGAGTGATATTTTCTGTACCATGCGCACTTTGTGCATTTCCAATGGAACCTGCTGTTCCGGTTGGTAGAATTTAACTTGTGACATTGTTGTTTATATTGCTTTTTGATAAAATGATACTATTTTTGTAAAATTGCTTGCAAAAATATAACATAAAAACCACTTTTTACGACAATTATTAATACATCGGTCTTATTTTATTATTTTTTAACAAAGAAACATACAATGATGGCAAACTACAATAAAATGAAGAATAAAAGTTTTTTCCATGAGCTCTTCATTCTTCATTATAAAAGTTCATAATTCTTCATTTTAAATACTTATCTTTGCAGAACTAATAACCACTTACAACTAAAAAAATGAGAAGAAGACTGTATTCATTTATTTGCTTATTAATGATGGCAGCAGTGGCTGCCGCTGAGGGACAACTGGCATTCCCTTCGGCTGAAGGCTATGGCAAATATACCGTTGGCGGCAGAGGCGGCAAGGTGTATGAAGTGACCAACCTCAACGACTCTGGCGATGGAAGTCTGCGTGCGGCTGTAGAGGCTGAAGGACCGAGAACCGTGGTATTCCGCATATCGGGTACGATAGACCTGAAGAGTCCGCTGAGAATAAAGCATCCTCATATCACCATTGCCGGACAGACAGCGCCCGGCGACGGCATCTGCATAAAGCGCTATCCGTTGTCTATCGGTGCCAGCGAGGTGATAATAAGACATATCCGTGTGCGTGTGGGAGATGAGAGTGGCAGAGAGAGCGACGGTCTGAGTGCCAGTCGCCATCTGAGGAACATCATCCTTGATCATGTGTCTGTGAGCTGGAGCATTGACGAAACGCTTTCTATCTATCACTGCAAGAACGTTACCATACAGTGGTGCATGATAACAGAGAGTCTGTCTGGCTCCAACCACTCCAAGGGCATGCACGGTTTCGGAGGCATCTGGGGTTCCAACCTCTCTACCTACCACCACAACCTCATTGCTCATCATACCAGTCGCAACCCACGCTTCACGGGTGCTTCGGGAAGCAACGACTACCGCAACAACGTGATTTACAACTGGGGATTCAACAGTTGCTATGGAGGTGAGAACACCGACAAGAACGGCAACGGACATACAGAAATCAACATGGTGGCAAACTACTACAAGGCTGGACCTGCCACAGAGCCGGGCAAGGTGCAATACAGAATAGCCAATCCGTCGTATAAAATTATCAAACTCGGCAAGTGGTTCATCGACAAGAACCATGTAGAGGGTTATCCGGAAGTGACTGCCGACAACTGGAACGGTGGCGTGCAGATTACCGACATGACAAAGCTCGGCGACATAAGGCTCATGCAACCATGGCCAGCCATGCCTATCAGAGAGCATACGGCAGAGGAGGCTTATCGTCATGTGCTGCAGCATGCCGGTGCGTCATTGCCTAAGCGCGATGCCATCGACACGAGAATAATGAAGGAGGTAGAAGGCGGTTATGCCACTTACGAGGGAACGAGATACAGACAGAGATATAAGGTGAGCAGCACAGACAAGCCTTGCGGCATCATCGACTCACAGAATGATGTGGGCGGATGGCCACTGCTCAAGAGCAAGAAGGCACCTCGCGACACCGACCACGACGGCATGCCCGACAAATGGGAAAAGCGCCACGGTCTGAATCCTAAAGACGCTGCCGACGGAGCGAAACTTTCTGCTAACGGATATACAAACCTGGAGATATACTTAAACCATTTGGCGGGGGAATAAAGAGGGAACCTACCCCTATCCCCTCCCGAAGGGAAGGGAACTCAGATGAAGGATGAACGTTGAACGATGAGGGATGAGGGTTTGCATGTCAAACATACGTCCTCTAACTCCTTAGCGAAGCGATAACTTCCTTTGACTCCCTTTAACTTCATAAAAAAACATACGTCTACACTCCTTTCACTCCTACACTCCTAAAATTGATGAGGGATGAGAGATGAGGGCTTGCGTGCCAAGCATACGTCTGACGTGTTGTTGAGCGTAGGCGAAAAACTCCTAAACTCCTGAACTCCTGAACTCCTTTTAAATACTCCTACACTCCTAAAAAAAATATGACTAAATTAAAAAACATAGAGGCTATCGTCTTCGATGCTGACGACACACTGTGGGACTGCCAGTCGCACTTCGAGGCAGTGGAATTGAGATACTGCGAACTGCTCACTGAGTGGTGTGATGCAGAAGAGGCGGCCACGGCTCTGTTCAACACCGAGCGGGGCAACATGCCATTACTTGGTTATGGCAGTAAGGCGTTTACCATATCTGTAATAGAGAGTGCGCTGCGAATGAGCAAAGGCAAGATATCACAGGCATCGCTAGAGGAACTGATACAAAGAGGCAAGCAACTGCTCTTGATGCCATGCACGCCACTGCCTGGAGTGGAAGAGACGTTGGAGAGGTTGCACGACTACAAGCTGGTGTTACTGACCAAAGGCGAACTTCAGGAGCAGGAAAACAAAATCAAGCGTTCGGGTTTGGAGCATTATTTCAGTCACATAGAGATTGTATCCAACAAAGACGAGAGCACCTTCCGCCAACTGAGCGACAAATTAAGCATTGCTGCTGAAAGGATGCTCTCTGTGGGCAACTCATTCAAGAGCGACATCGCCCCTGCCCTATCAGCAGGCTATCACGCCATTCACATCCCCTTCCATGTGGTTTGGGAGTTAGAACAAACTGATGAGTTTGAGCATGAAAGACTAAGGCGTATTGAGAGGTTTGAAGAAATTGAGCGAATAATGAAGAATTAAGAATTAAGAATGAAGAATGAAGAATGAAGAATGCGAAGCTGATGAACGAATGCGAAGAATGAAGAGTGAAAATTCTTCATTCTTCATTTAAAATATTCTTCAATCGCACCGCGGCAGCAAATTCTTAATTCTTCATTCTTCATTCTTCATTAATTTGTTTATCTTTGCAGTTTGGAAACAAATAAGACAATATATATGGAACAAAAGAAGTTTAAAAGAACCACCATCACTTCGGCTTTGCCATACGCCAACGGAGGTATTCACATCGGTCACTTGGCTGGTGTTTACGTGCCGGCAGACATCTATGCACGCTATCTCCGTCTGAAGAAGCAGGAGGTGATATTCATCGGCGGTAGCGACGAGCACGGTGTGCCTGTTACCCAGCGTGCCCGCAAGGAAGGTATCACCCCACAGGATGTTGTTGACCGCTACCACAACATAATCAAAAACAGTTTCAAGGAGTTCGGCATCTCATTCGACGTGTACAGCCGCACCACTTCTGACATTCACCATAAGTTTGCAGCAGAGTTCTTCCGCAAGCTTTATGACGAGGGCAAACTGGTAGAGCAGACCACAAAGCAGTTCTACGACGAGAAGAGCGGCAAGTTCCTCACCGACCGCGACGTGGTGGGCGAGTGCCCATACTGCCACAAGCAGGCTTACGGCAACCAGTGTGAAGAGGGTTGCGGACGTGCGTTGGAGCCAACAGAGTTAATCAACCCACGTTCAAAGGAGACAGGCGAGACACCTGTGCTCAAGGACACCAAGAACTGGTATCTGCCACTCAACGAGTATCAGCAGTGGCTCAAGGAGTGGATTCTTGAGAATCATAAAGAGTGGCGTCCAAACGTTTATGGCCAGTGCAAGTCATGGCTTGACATGGACCTGCAGCCACGCGCCATGACACGCGACCTCGACTGGGGTATCCCTGTTCCTGTTGAAGGTGCCGACGGCAAGGTGCTCTATGTTTGGTTTGATGCTCCTATCGGATATGTGTCAAACACAAAAGAGCTATGCGACAAGGAACCGGAGAAGTGGGGCTCTTGGGAGAAATGGTGGCAGGACGAAGACACTCGTCTGGTTCACTTCATCGGCAAGGACAACATCGTGTTCCACTGCATCATCTTCCCTGTGATGATGAAGGCTCACGGCAAGTATATCATGCCTGACAACGTGCCATCAAACGAGTTCCTGAATCTTGAGGACGACAAAATCTCAACATCAAAGAACTGGGCTGTATGGTTGCACGAGTATCTCGAGGATATGCCAGGCAAGCAGGATGTGCTGCGCTATGTGCTCACAGCCAATGCACCTGAGACAAAGGACAACAACTTTACTTGGAAGAATTTCCAGGACAACAATAACAACGAGTTGGTGGCTGTTTACGGCAATTTCGTAAACCGCGCGCTGCAACTCACAAAGAAATACTGGGGCGGCGTAGTGCCTGCATGCGGCGAGCTGCTGGATGTAGACAGCGCTGCGCTCAACGAGTTCAAGGACGTAAAGGCAAAGGTAGAGGAACTGCTCGATACCTTTAAGTTCCGCGACGCACAGAAAGAGGCCATGAACCTCGCCCGCATCGGTAACCGCTACATCACAGAGTGCGAGCCATGGAAGGTATGGAAGACCGACCCTAAGCGCGTGGAGACCATCCTTAACATATCACTCCAGTTGGTGGCCAACCTCGCCATCGCCTTCGAGCCATTCCTGCCTTTCAGCAGTGCTAAGCTCAGAAGCATGCTCAACATCGACAGCTTCGAGTGGGAACAGCTGGGACAGACCGACCTCATCAAGGCTGGTCATCAGTTGGCAGAGCCAGAACTGCTGTTCGAGAAGATTGAGGATGAGGTTATCCAGAAGCAGCTCGACAAGCTTGAGGCCACAAAGAAGGCCAACGAGGCAGCAGCCTACAAGGCTGAGCCTATCAAGCCAACCGTAAGCTTCGAGGATTTCGAAAAGCTCGACATCCGTGTGGGTTATGTTAAGAGTTGTGAGAAGGTGAAGAAGTCAAAGAAACTGCTCCACTTCACCATCGACGATGGCAGCGGCACCGACCGCACCATCCTCTCAGGCATAGCTGAGTGGAACAATCCTGAAGACCTTGTGGGCAAGCAGGTGCTCTTCGTTGCCAACTTTGCTCCTCGCACAATGATGGGCATCGAGAGTCAGGGCATGATTCTCTCTGCTGTCGACCACGACGGTTCCCTCCGCGTCACATCTGTATTGCGCGAGGTTAAGCCAGGCAGTCAGGTGGGATAAAGCCTCTCCCCCGCCCCTCTCCCTGGAGAGGGGAGAAGATAGATACAATATGATATTAGGCGCACTGTTTGGTGCGCCTAATTTGTTTTTGCTAGCAAACCATTCTCCCACTTGCCCCTTCGACAAAGCTCAGGATAGAAAAAGGGGGAGCTAGAGGGGGATGGAAAGGATGGGGGATAAAAGACATTTGCGTGCCAAGCATACGTCTGCACTCCTACACTGCAGAACTCCTTAAAAAAAACAAAACATGCCGTTCGGGCGGATTTGCAATCCGGCCATATAGGATATAAGCAACAAAAAATGTTGACAAGTTTTTTAGTAAAACAAATAAAATATTGACAAGTAAATCAGTTTAACAAAGCAAAAACTGACAAGTGATTTCTGGAAAACACAATCAGTCACAGTCCTAACATCCACCTCTAAAAACAAAACAAGTTGTTTTGGTCTGCGAAATGATAGGTTTTGCATTGCAAAGAGATAGGTTTTGAAGACCAAAACAACTTGTTTTGCAGCAGTGACGTTAGTGACGACACGAAAAAGTTCATCACTTTAATGAACCAACTGGTTATCAATGGATTAACCCCCAAAGTGACGTTTTCGCTTTTTTTAGGTTTTTGGTTGGGAGGCGGTGAGGTTATGGGGTTGGGAGGTTCCGTTCGGGCGGATACGCCTTACTTTTAATCTTTAATCCTTAATCCATCACAATACAGAAACCAGGTGAAAAACGAGATGAAAACAAACAAATGACCCTAAAAATGACGACTTCATTTTGACATTTCAACATAAATATTGTATATTTGCATCACGGAAATTCAGTCACGGAAATTCCGTGATAGAAATTACGTTACAAACAACATTCAACAGAAGCAAAACTATGCAGCAAAAAGCGAACTAAGAAAAACAATGGGGACAGACAGCATAAAAGATAATCAGAAAGACAACTCACTGAAAGACAAGACTGCCAAAGGATTGTTCTGGGGCGGACTGAGCAATGGCGTTCAGCAGTTGCTTGGGCTGCTGTTCGGCATTATTTTGGCCAGGTTGCTGTCGCCCACCGACTATGGCATGATTGCCATGATCGCTGTGTTCTCGCTTATTGCTAACGAACTGCAGAACAGTGGCTTCAGGGCTGCGCTGGTAAACATAAAAGAGCCTACACACAAGGACTACAATTCTGTGTTCTGGTTTAACATCCTAATGGGCAGCACGCTCTATGCTATATTGTTTTTCTGTGCTCCGCTCATTGCCAACTACTATAACACGCCTGAGCTGACACCGCTGAGCCGTTATGCTTTCTTAGGTTTTGTGTTCTCAAGCTTCGGAACGGCACAGATGGCATTCCTTCACAAGAACCTCTTGGCAAAGCAGATGGCAAAGGCTGGCATGACGGCCGTGGTAGTGTCGAGCGGTGTTGGCGTGATAATGGCATGGAGCGGATGTTCTTATTGGTCGCTTGCAACACAGACCAACCTATATATTCTTATCAACACGCTGTTGATGTGGCATTACTCCAGTTGGCGTCCGTCGTTTGATTTCGACTTCGGACCAGTGCGCAGGATGTTCAGGTTTAGCTGTAAGCTACTAATGTCGACCATACTGAACTGCATAAACAATAACATCCTGAACATTCTGCTTGGCAAATACTACACCGTGCAGGCAGCTGGATATTACAACCAGGCATATCAGTGGAACACCAAGTGCTTCTATCTGCTGCAAGGAATGATGCTACAAGTGTCTCAGCCGGTAATGGTAAATGTGGGCGATGACAAAGAGAGGCGGTTGAGGGTTTTAAGAAAACTGGTGCGCTTCACCTCGTTCATATCGTTCCCGCTATTGCTGGGTTTCGGCATGGTATCCAACGAGTTTATCATCATAGCCATTACCGAGAAATGGCAGGAGAGTGCCGTTCTGCTCCAGATACTGTGCGTCAGCGGTGCCTTTATGCCAATAGTAACAGTGCTTAACAACACCATACTTAGTCGCGGGCGCAGTGATATGTATATGTGGTGTACAGCTATATTAGGAGTACTGCAAATTATTCTGATGATATTGCTTGCTGACTACGGGATACGCACCATGGTGATTACATATACCGCACTTGCTGTGATGTGGGTGTTTGTGTGGCACGGATGTGTCAACAGGCTTATTGGCTATAGCCTCTTCATGTTTTTGCGCGACACGATGCCGTTTGCCATATCTGCCGCGGCGGTGATGTCGCTGACCTTTGTGCTGACCGAGGCTATTACCAACCTTTACCTGCTGCTTTTCGTAAGGTTTATCACTGCGGCAATGCTGTATTTCCTGATAATGAAAACCGCAAAGGTGAAGATTCTCGATGAGTGTATTGACTTTATTAGAAAACGCAAGAAGCAGTAATGACAAAGACCGACTCAAGCATTATAAAGGAACTGAGGTTCCCATTGACATTCATAGTTGTGATGCAGCACTGCATGGGCAATGTTTACTATGGGTTTGACTGGGCAGACTTATCTGGCGCTGACTACTACAACATTGTGAAACTTGCCTTTTCTGGAATAATAGCACTTATTGGCGTGCCTGCATTCTTCTTTATCTCGGGATACTTGTTTTTCAATAAAGTGACACAATACGATTTAGGCGTCTACAAAAAGAAACTGAAATCGCGCTTCCAGTCACTAATGATACCATATCTGCTCTGGCCAATAATCATCATACCAATGGTTATAGCAGTAATGTGGATAAAAATAAAGTTTACCGGAGCTGAAGGAAGCATATCCGACTATCTGGCAAGCATCGACATCAAGCACATGTTCTGGGACCACCAGCGCAGTCTTACCGAACAAGTGAACCTCTTGGGCATGCAGACGCTGAAAACCAAACCGCTGATGGGCACGTTCTGGTTTGTGCGCGACCTCATTATCATGGCACTGCTCAGTCCTCTGGTCTACCTGTTTGTACGCCGCCTGCGTATCTGGGGCATCGCTATTCTTGGCGCACTGTTCCTGCTGAGGATATGGCCACATATCAGTCTGTCATCATCATCGGTGTTTTTCTTCACGCTCGGCGCCTACCTGAGCCTCAACGACAAGAGCTTATATCTTGAAAACAAGACTGCAAGATATGCTATATATCTGATTACGGCAGTTGCATTTGTTGTCACGCTGATACTCTGCGGCACATCGCCATACTGGTGCTACCAAGCAGACCCGCTGTTTACTCTTGCCGGCACATTGGCGGCGGTAAACATTGCATACGAATACACTAAGAGAGGACAATCACTATTCAATCGTCCGCTTCTGTCAAACAGCAGTTTCTTTGTTTATGCCCTTCATCATGACGTAGCCCTGCCACTGGGTTTCTTTGCGGGCAAGATGCTGTTCATGCACACCACAAACGCATGGCTGTTGTGCCTGCAATATTTTGCAGTGCCAATAATCATCTATGCCATGTGCGTAGTTGTATATGTAATGATGGAAAAGTGGACACCAAAATTACTGGGATTGCTCACGGGCAACAGAAATAGTTAGCCTTATTTGCCAAACAGGTATTTGCGGAAGAGCGGGCTGACACGCAAAATATTTGAAGCCACTATGCAAAAGCCTATGATGACAAGAGCCATCAAAACCGACAGAACAATGTCGAGCACGAAGTTGCCCTTATAGGAATTAAGGTAAGTGCCTATCGTTGGCACATTGGGCATAAAGAAGAAATGCAGCAGATAGATGTCGAGAGTGCGGCGGCCAATATACTGCAGACAGTTGCCAGCTATTGTAAACTTAGTGAAATGGTCTTTATAATAGCGGAAATACATAAATACTATCAGTAGCAGACCGAACTTAGACAGCGTGCTTGGCACATTGGCCCATGCCATGCGCAAGACATGAAGCTTAAGGTAGTCAACCGTTGCCCAGATAACAACAGCCACCACTATAGGATAAAACCATTTCGAATCCATTAGCTTCTGCGCCTGCTGCCAGTAACGGTGCACGATGACTCCTAAAACAAAAAACGGCAGATACTTCATCACCTCGCTCAGACAGGTATCGTAGAGCCACTGCACAGGCTGTCCTCTGTAACCTAATGCCCAAGGGAAGTATTTTGGCAGATAGCAGGTTTCATAGAGCGCCAGCGAAGCCACAAACAGCAAGGTTATTGGCACCCATGAACGCACACGCAACTTACTTTCCAGATATGAGAAGATGTAATAGATAACAAACATCCAAAGCAGTGCGATGGTAAACCAATAGCCACCCTTCATGGGCGAATGGAAATTGTGGACCACGCTATCTAAAAACTTAGGACAGATGAGTAGGCAGAATAACAGGAAGAAAACTGCTGTGGGGATAATCTGAACACGCATCTTCTTGAGCAACAGAGAACCAAGCTCACGCAGGTTCCACACCTGAGATGCCTTATAGGCAAGAAAACCGCTGACAAAGAAGAACAATGGCATGCGGAACAGAATGAGGAACGACAAGGCGGAAGACTGCTTCCACTCTTGTCCAAATCCAAACTGACTGACATGGTTGGCCACAACCAGTATCATGGTAAAGCCACGCAGGGCATCGAGCCACTCAAGGCGCGGAGTCTTTGTCTTCATCATACACATTTATTCTATTGTCCTTTATCTCCTGCTATTGTCCTTTATCTCCTTTTATCTCCCTCTATCTCCTTCTATCTTCCTCTATCTTCTTAAACTTTCCAATCCCTTCCACAACAACATGCGCAACTTATCCAACAGTATTGAAATCCAGAACACTATAAAGATTAGTCCTGTTGTATACATGATAAAGAGCAGGGTTGACTCCGTTCTAAACCACTGGCGTATCAGGTCGTCGTATATTGGATTACCTATCATCATGTTGGAATGTACCAGATAGATAGCAAAGCATGAAACGGCAATCCAATTTACAAACTTGCTGCGCAGACTTATCTTAGTGAAATAAAGCATGAAGCATAATGCCTGGAAGATAGCCAAAGGATAGGTGTAAAGACGAAGCAAACCTTCAAGTTTGGGATTGCCGCTGCGGATAAACACATAGGCCATAACAGCATTGACAACGGCTATCGTCACATAAATAAGCAAATAGCGGTTTCGGTTTAGGCGCGACAGCCAACCAGGATAAAGTCTGACATAGCGTGCCAGCATATACAGTCCTAAGAACGACAAGCCCGAATAACCGTAGTTGAAGCCTCCGGCCCCCTTAGACAGCCACCCCCAGAGCGTCTGGATAGAGAAGAAAAGCACCAGCAGCACCTCGACCTCACGCTTCGATGCCTTTTCAAAGAAGGCATTGGCCAAGGGCGCTAATATATACATTATGAGATAAGACTTGAAAAACCAATAGTCGTATTGTTCAAGCAACAGCAGATGGCGCATGGCTGCAACGTCGAGCGAGGCATGCCCAGTAAGCAGTGCCACACCAAAGCAAGCCAAGGCAAAGAACGCCACCTGAAAAACAAACTCACATAACCTGCCAGCCCTGACCTTGATGCCATACCATCCCGACAAGAGCACAAAAACCGTTACAGATATTATAGACAGCGACTCAACAAGAAAACGCATCATCGACGAGACGGGTGCAATGACCGTTTCTTCGACGGTGGGCACATGAAGGGCACGGAAATCGGCATGAACAATCATTACCAACACCATTGCCACAATGCGTAGCAGTTCCATATTCGAGTCGCGCACCTTTGTTGCCATAACTACTGTTTAAGATTTAATGATTTTACAATGTCATCGTATGTGTTGTCTGCCACACTCCTACCATTAGGGGGCAGCAGGTATTTATTATAGAACTCATTGCGTGATGATTCCATGGTGTCATTACCACCCAAAACCACATCGACGATGAAACGCTCTATGTCTTCGTAGGTCTTTCCAATGTAATGCTGGTCGTAAGCCATCTTGCTGAACTCATTGCCATATTTCTTTGACAATGCAATGTCTTGCGATACATACATCACCGGTTTGCGGAAATACTGATAGTCAACAATAAACGAACCACTGTCATGCACCATGGCATCCGAGCCACTGAACAATGCCACATAGTCGCCTGTTTCAAGTTGAGTATTGGATTTGCTGTTCCACTGGTTATAATAATCATCAGTGCGCTTAGGTCCCCACTCCGGATGATTATAAAGTTCACGCAGCAAACTTGGATGCGGTTTGAACGCAATCTGCAGTTTGTCCTTGTATTTGTCGGCAAGTTGCAACATGAAATCGGACAGATACAGGAAGTTAGAGCGTGAGAACGCCGAACCGTCGTTGGCCACTGTGAAATGAGGAGCCCATATCAAGCGCTTACGGCTGTGGTTATCGTCTTTCCACACCTCGGGCAACTTGACATTCTGATAGAGGTCGCTGCTGGGATAGCCCACCACAACTACGTTTCTGCCTTTGTTGCGGGCAAGCATGCGGGCATCATCGCGAGAGTAGTCGTTGGCCAGATAAATCTTCCACGCAATGTTATTGTAAACCTGGTCGTAGATATACTTATCCTGTATCTGCAGGAATGCGTATGGGTAATAGCAGAGCAGGCGGTCGGTGAAATTCAGAAAACAGTGCTTGTGATGATAAACGCCATGATATGGCTGGGTGTAGAAAACGATGTCGGGATTGATTGCCTTTCTTATGTCAATGGCATCTTCGCCATTCTCTATCTTCCAGTCAACAAAATCAATCCTATGCTCTGAGAAATACTTGCGCATGGCCAGAAGGTCGCGCATCCTGTGTTCCTGCTGATAACTGATTGAGGGTGAGAGAATGACAAAGAGTTTGAAACGAGGGTCTTGCGACAGACGGTCGTAAAGCGACTGATATTTCCACATGGCCACATTATTGGCAACGAAAGCCACCCTTATCTCGTTGCGGTCTTTCAGGCTTTTGACAAAGCGCTGCTGGCGCCATGCAGCAAAATGGTAGCCTATGTTATTAAGCCACCATTCTGCTATTCTCTGTTTCAGTATTACCCACTTACGTTTCATTTATCGTATGCATTAAGAAACTGCTCCGCACACCACAACTGCCACTTCTGGTTGCCAGTGAGTTTGTCCATAGGTATGTCCTTGCGGAACTCCTTGTGCTGCGGACCAGCCCAGTCTTTGAATATCATATCCACAGGGCGTGGCATAGGTATCTTGTCGGGGATGGGCACCTCTGGATACTTCATGGCATAGAGGTCGCGCACCAGATACTTCGGTTCGCCGTTTCTCACACGGTGAAGGTCAAGTGGGTCGCGCATCACAAGACGAGCGTATGGGTCGTAGTATGGCAGTTCGGCTGTGGCAAAGGCATTCATATACGAGCTGCTACTCTCGATAGAGAACACATTGTCCATGAACGACAGGAAGTCGATATGCTCGCCCTGGCGGAAACGCTCATAGAGTTCGCTCACATCAGCAGGATTCTCAAGCACCAACTGTGGGTCGAGGAAGGTGTAGCGCTTGGCAAAGTCGTCGAGCAGCCAATCCTTTGAAATAAGCTGGTCCATGCCACCGAAGATAAGGTCGGCGCTCTCGCCCACCACAATCATCTGCACACCGTCGGCCTTTGCCATCAGGGCAGCCTTGTATATCTGTGGTTCGATAGAGTGTACCGGCGCACACTTGGTCTTCATCACGATAGGAGTGTATTCCTTATAGTCGTCGAAAGAGATGTCGACCAGATGGTGATGCAAACCAAACTTCTTACAGTAATGAGCGGCGCGCTCCTCGTCGGCATTAAACACCTTAGTGCCTTGCGCCACAAAGGTGTAGGCATGACTGCCTGGTTTGAGATAGGAAGCGAGAATAGCACTATCCATACCGCCAGAGAGCAGTATGCCGATATTATCATACTTCTCGTAAAGAGCATCAAACTGCGCCTGTATGTCGCTATCTATCTCCTTGGCATCTGCCACTGCTATACGCTTGTCGTCGGCAATGGGTTTGAAATGCCTGTGTGCCATACCTTCATAGAAATTTACGCCTTCTTTAAAGATATAGCGGAAAGCTATATATGAGCTTAAGCAAAAATTCTTGTCTATCATTTGTGAGTTTGTGAGTTTATTAGTTTGTGAGTTTACGAGTTTATGAGTTTATGAGTTTATCAACTTAAAAACTCATCAACTCAAAAATTACTTCACATCCTCCAGATTATCACCACGCACTGCATTCAATGCTTTGGTTATCTGGGTTGACGATATGCCCTTGGTGTAAGGGAAGTAAACTATCTGGATGCCTTCGGCATTGAACTGCTTCTCATACTCGCGCCATTTGTCTGTGGCATACCAGTCGTCGCCAACAAACAGGAACTTGGCTCCCAGTTTCTTGCAGGCAGTAAGCTTATCCATGTCATACTGTGGCACGGCGGCATCAACATACTTGATGCTGCGCACAATCTCTATTCTATCCTCGAAGGGAATCATTGACTTCTTGCCTTTATAAGCCACAAGCTCGTCTACGGTCACACCGACAACAAGTTTGTCGCACATGCCCTTCGCATTCTTCAGGAGGTTAAGATGACCGATGTGGAAAAGGTCGTAAACTCCAGTTGTATATCCTATAATCATAAAAATATTTTTATGTTGCAAATTTAGCAATTATTATTTATAATCAAAACATAAATAAGGCAAATACTTGCTTTAATAAAATAAAATAGTTAATTTTGCCAAACATATTCCTTACATATATGAAGCATCCATACAAAACCGACATCGCCGTACTGGTGTTGTTCTTCAACCGTCCCGACATGCTGTCAAAACTGTTTGAACAGATAAAGATAGCACGTCCGTCGAAACTATTGCTCTATCAGGATGGGGCAAGAGGCGAGAGGGATATTGACAATATGATGAGGTGCAGGGATATTGTTGCCGATGCAAATATTGACTGGGAGTGTGAGGTGCACCGCAACTACCGTGAGGAGAACAGGGGGTGCGACCCTTCCAATTATCTGTCGCTGAAATGGGCTTTCTCATTATACGATAAATGTATAAAGTTTGAGGACGACGACATTCCATCGCAGTCGTTCTTTCCATTCTGTAAGGAAATGCTCGACCGCTATGAGAACGACCAGCGCATAAGCATCATCACCGGACTCAACTACGATGAGATTACCAAGGACATGCCTTACGACTATTTCTTCACCACCACCTTTTCTATCAACGGATGGGCTACATGGAGAAGGGTTGTGGAACAGTGGGAAGGCGACTACTCTTTCCTGGATGATGAATTTAACATGAAGCAGCTGGAAGCGATGATAAAAGAGCGCAAGTATCAGAAAGACTTCGTAAAGTTCTGCAAGTATCACCGCTCTTTAGGCAAAGAATACTATGAGACAATCTTCCATGCTTCTATGCTGTTCAACTCAGGACTAAGCATCATCCCGAGAGTGAACATGATAAACAACGCCGGTGCCACTGCCGAAGGCACACACTATGCTGGTTCTAATGAATTGCTGCCTCGTGGATTAAGACGCATATTCACAATGAAGCGCCATGAACTTGAGTTCCCGCTCAAACACCCGAAATATGTCATTGAGAATGTAGGATACAAGCATAGGGCATTCAAGACAATGGGATGGGGACATCCATTGATAAAGATAGGACGTTCGTTTGAAGAACTATATCTCAACTTGCGCCATGGCAACTTCAAGCACATATCTAAAGCCGTAGGCAATCGTCTACGCATACTTTGCGGACGCTCAAAATGGGATTAAACCCATTACAAGGCGCTTGTAATGACATTACAAGATGTTTGTAAAGACATTACAAGGTGTTTGTAATAATACTACAAAAGCTTTGTAATGACCTAAAAAGACCTATATAATAAATTCACCTCTTCCTGAATATTTTCAGGCACCATGCCGCTAATGGGCAGGCCTGATGCTACTCGTTGGCGAATCTCAGTACTGCTTATATCAAATAATGGGGTATTGATGAGCGACACATTGGGCGGCAGTTGCATTGCGTCTATCTCAGAACCGCTACGTGGATAAACAGCTATCTTATAATTGTTCAGGATATCCTCGCTTCGATACCAGCGGTCGAAGCAAGCCCAGTTGTCGCCACCGATAAGCAGTGTGAAGCGGCAATGGGGATAATCGTTGCTTAAAGACTGCAACGTGTTCCATGTATAGGAAGGACGTGGCAGATGGAACTCATAGTCGCACGCCTTTATTCCCGCCTCATTCTCTATCGCTTTTTGCGCTAAACGAAACCTTTGCTCGTCATCAAGCAAGGCGGTGTTTATCTTCAACGGATTCTGTGGCGACACCATCAGCCACACCTCGTCAAGATTGCACTGGGCAAGGAAAGCCTTACACAATGCAATGTGCCCGTTGTGAATAGGGTTGAAGGAACCTCCGAAAATGCCGATGATGGGACCTCCCCTGACCCCTCCGAAGGAGGGGGATAAAGCCTCCCCTGACCCCTCCGAAGGAGGGGGATTGAGATGTATATCTAGGGTTTCTAGAGAATCTAGAGCTTCTAGTGCTTCTAGTTCATCTAAAGTTTTTTGGGGTTGCATGATCAGATTTTTAGGAAGGCTTTGATAGTATCGTAAGCCTCTTGTTGTGCCTTGCTAAGGTCGTCGTTGACAATCACGCAATCGAATTTTGGAGCGAAGGAGAGCTCAAACTCTGCTCGTGCGATGCGCTGCTCTATCACCTCTGGAGCATCGGTAGCCCTGCCAACAAGACGGCGGCGCAGTTCTTCTACCGACGGCGGCTGGATAAAGATGCTCAGTGCACGGTCGCCATAATACTCCTTGATATTCACGCCGCCCTTGACGTCGACATCAAAGACAACATTCTGACCGGCAGCCGACTGCTTTTCTACTTGCGCCTTCAATGTGCCATAGAAACGGTCGGTGTATACTTCCTCGTACTCCAGAAACTCATCGTTGGCTATCTTTGCACGAAACTCCTCTGGTGTCAGGAAGAAATACTCCACACCATCCTGCTCTGTGCCACGAGGAGCGCGACTGGTACAGCTGATAGAGAATGCCATACGCAGTTCCTCATGCTGCATCAGCCAATTAATGATGGTCGACTTGCCACTGCCGCTGGGGGCAGAGAAGATTATTAACCTCCCCCGCCCCCTCCGAAGGAGGGGAGTTTCAGATAGAGAATCTGTCATTATATCTTTTTGCATATCAATTATTCTTTTTATTTTTGCAATAACACTTTCGATGTCGCTTAAAATTTCATCATTTGTAAATCTAACAACAGTAAAACCTCTTTCATTCAGGTATTTAGTTCTTTCTTCATCACTTATTTGTTGTTCATAAACGAAATGGTATGCCCCATCAACTTCTACAATTAAACGCTTTCGCAAGCAATCGAAATCTGGTATATATTCACCTATAGGATGTTGGCGTCGGAAGCGTACACCTAATGCAGAACTTCTAAGGAATCCCCATAAAACAGACTCTGCTTCTGTCATATGTTTACGATTATCCTTGGCATTATCCAATAATGCCTGATAAATATCGCCATCAGTAGTTTCATACCCAAATTTGACCATAAAATACCACTATACCCAATCCCCCTCCTTCGGAGGGGTTAGGGGAGGTTCCTACATCACATTCAAAACCTGTTCCTTAATCTGCTCGAGCTCATCCTTCATCATCACGACGATGTTTTGCATCTCTGCCATATTGCTTTTTGAGCCAGTGGTGTTTATTTCGCGTCCCATCTCCTGAGCTATGAAACCAAGTTTCTTGCCTTGACCGTGACCTTCGTTCATTGTCTCTATAAAGTAGTTCAGGTGATTGGTAAGGCGCTGCTTCTCCTCATTGATGTCGAGTTTTTCGATATAATAGATAAGTTCCTGCTCCAGACGGTTCTTATCGTACTCAACCTCAGGGATAGCGTTGAGAGCATCAACAATACGGCTGCGAATCTTTTCCACACGCTGTCCTTCGTATTGCTCGATAGATGCCAAGAGGTCGCCGATGTTCTTTATCTTCTCCTCAAACTTCTTCTGCAGAGCAATGCCTTCCTGTTTGCGGAACTCTGTAAGGCCCTGCAACGCAGCGTCAACCGCCTCACGAGCAGCCTGCCACTCCTCATCGGTGAGCACCTCAATCTCTGTGCGTGTCATCACATCTGGCATTCTGAGCAGAGTGGCAAACCAATCCTGTGGTTCTGGTATTCCTGACTGAGCAGCTATATTCTTGAGCTGATTATAATATGCGCTAACCAATGCCCCATTAACAGGAGTAGCCTCAGCAGCAGCCTCGCGCTCTACATATATACAGAAATCAACCTTACCACGCTCTACTGCAGCAGCGATGGCCTGTCTGATTTCCATTTCCTTCTCGCGATATAGCGGAGCGATGCGCACTGAAACGTCAAGAGCCTTGCTGTTGAGCGACTTCACCTCTGCCGTAATCTTTTTGTCGTTATAAGCCACGGTAGCCTTGCCGTAGCCTGTCATTGATAGTATCATAAAAAAACTGTTTTGTTCATTACATATTTAATATGCAAAAATACGTTTAATTATCTAAACATCCAAATATTTAGCTACATATAAAATAAAAAAAGCGGCCACACCAGAAATTTGATGCAGCCGCGGAGTTATAATGATGTATTAGTGAGTACTTATTTCTGAGCTGTCTCATCATCCTCCTTAATCTTCTTACCCATTGTGAGGTAAGCAATAGGAGCAGCGACGAAGATAGAAGACAATGTACCGAAGATTACACCGAGAATCATTGCGAATGAGAAACTGCGGATGCTGTTTCCACCGAAAATGAAGATACAGAGCAATACAACCAGTGTTGTACCTGATGTATTGATTGTACGAGCAAGTGTCTGGTTCAATGAATCGTTGAACAGTGTCTGACGGTCACGCTTACCGAAGAGCTGAATGTTCTCACGTACACGGTCGAACACAACCACCTTGTCGTTGATAGAGTAACCAATAACGGTAAGGATAGCACCGATAAATGTCTGGTCAATCTCAAGAGACATTGGAACCCATGAGTGTAATGCTGAATAGAATCCGATAACGATGAGTGTATCCAATGCCAATGCTACTGTTGAGCCAACAGAGAATGCTACATTCTGGAATCTTACAAGAATGTACAAGAAGATGGCTACAAGAGCGATGATAACACTGATGATAGCACCGTGTGTGATATCCTTAGCAATAGAAGGACCAACCTTTGAGCTGCTGATGATAGAACCACCCTCACGAACATCTGGGTTCTTGAATGCATCAACACTCTCCTGTGATACAAGTTCTGCCTTCTTCAATGTCTCATAAAGAATTGTCTCAGCCTTGTCGTCAACAGTTGGGTCGTTAGACTCAATATCCCAGTTGGTTGATACACGAACTGTCTTACCGTCTGTACCCAGAGCGATAACTGTTGTGTTAGCTGGCTGACCAGCCTTCTCACCAATTGTATTTACGAAAGCGCTTTCAAGAACACCACGAACATCCTCAACATTTACCTGCTTGTCAAGTGTAACAACATAGTTGCGACCACCAGTGAAATCGATGCTTTGGCTCAAACCACGTACACCTAAGCAGATGATGAACAATACTGCGGCAACACCCCAAATAGTGAATGTCTTGCGATATGCGCCCATGAAGTTGAACTTAGTGTTCTGCATCCAGTTCTTTGTGAAACTTGTGCAGAATGTGAGGTTCTGCCACTTGCCCTTGTTCAGTCTGTTCTCATAAACAACGCGTGTGAGGAACACTGCAGTGAAGAATGATACACAGATACCGATAATCAATGTTGTGGCGAAACCGCGGATAGGACCTGTACCAAACACATAGAGGATAACACCTGTGATGATAGAAGTAAGGTTAGAGTCGAAGATAGCAGAGAAAGCATTGCTATAACCCTTTGCTACTGCCTCTTTAACGTTCAATCCCTTGCGAAGCTCTTCCTTAGTACGCTCATAGATAAGCACGTTAGCATCCACAGCCATACCGAGCGAGAGCACGATACCGGCAATACCTGACATGGTAAGAGCAGCCTGGAACGATGTAAGAATACCAAGTGTGAAGAACAGGTTGAGAAGCAATGCGCAGTTTGCAACCATACCTGGTTTCCAGTTGTAAAGGAATACCATGTAGAACATCAGGATAATGAATGCAGCCACGAATGACCACAATCCCTGCTGGATTGACTGTGCACCGAGTGTAGGACCAACAACCTCTTCCTGTACGATACGTGTAGGAGCAGGCATCTTACCTGAATTCAGTGTGTTTGCAAGGTCCTTTGTATCCTCGATAGTGAAGTTACCAGAGATTTCTGAGCTACCACCTGCAATCTCACCATTTACGCGTGGTGCGCTGTAAACAGCATCATCAAGAACAATGGCAATAGCACGGCCGATGTTCTGCTTTGTGAGCTGTGCCCAACGGCGTGCGCCGTCTGAGTTCATCTGCATTGAAACGCAAGGTGCGCTAGTAACCTGATTAAAGTCGTCCTTTGCTGTAGTAACAACATCACCCTCTAATGGAGCGCGTCCAGAAGGTTCTGTCACCTTGATTGCATGAAGCTCAAATATATCACCAGATGTTGAGAGTTCAGCAGCCTTAGCACTCCAGAGCAGACGGCAGTCTGATGGAATTACCTGAGCAGCAACGTCAGAATAGATAATCTTGTTTACATCGGCTGTATCACGAGCCAAAGCATAACCTACTACGCTCAGGCTTTGGCCATTTACTGGCTGAAGCACAGAGAAGAGAGGGTTCTGCTTCTTGAAAGCCTCTGCCTGACCTGCAAGGTCGAGAGAGTCGTTCTTTGCAGCAAAAGCAGCAGCAAGACCTTCTGCCTTTGTTGTGTCAGCTGCAGCCTCAGCTACTGGAGCCTCAGCAGCAACAGTGTCATTTGCACTCTCAAGAGCTGCATACTTAGAGTTAAGCTGTGACAATGCAGGAACGATTTCCTGGCTGTTGTATGTCTCCCAGAACTCAAGGTTTGCACTACCCTGAAGCAACTTACGAACACGCTCTGGCTCCTTAACACCTGGCATTTCTACCATGATACGGCCAGTCTGTCCCTCAAGCTTCTGGATGTTTGGCTGTACAACACCGAACTTATCGATACGGTTGCGAACAACGTTGAAAGAGTTGTCAACAGCTGACATAACCTCCTCACGCAAAGCCTGCTCAACCTCAGAGTCAGTGCTCTTTGTGTTAACCTTGCCCTTCATCTGCTGTGTAGCAAAAATCTCTGCCAAACGATGTCCAGGTGCATTTGCCTTATAACGCTCAATAAACAAAGAGATAAAGTCGTCCTGACTTGTCTCCTCTGCCTTTCTAGCCTCTTGCATTGACTTAACAAACGCTGCATCGGTCTTATGGTCTGCCAAAACAGCGATTACGTCAGGCACTGACACCTCAAGGATAACGTTCATACCTCCCTTAAGGTCCAGACCAAGACCAATTCCCATCTCGCGGCACTGCTTGTAAGAGTAAGTGCCAAGATAAATCTTTTCGTTCATAACAGAGTCGAGATACTCCTGTCCAGCCTCCTCGCTCATTGCAGCAACCTTATCATCATGATATTTGGTTACAAATGAGAAAGAAAGATAGAAGCAGCAAACGAGTGTCAGAGCGATTGCGATAATCTTTACAATTCCTTTGTTTTGCATTTTTTATATTATTTTTAATTATTGATTCATGCGCATAGTATACCCATGTACACTTTTAGCGTGCAAATATAGTCATTTTTTTACACTTCGGAAAATTTATTACTGTTTTTCACGCATTTTTTCTCATTTACCTTGCATTTTTATCCAGCAATAGATTGGATAATGGTCAGAAACCTTTATCTCACTGCCTACTTTGCAATTGTATGGCTCATAGTGTTTGGAGCAGAGGATATTATCAATTCTCACATTAAATCCCTTCTGATTGTAACTGAGTCCTAAGCCCCTGCCCGACTCAACAAAGCAGTCAATCATGTCTTTGGCAAGAAGATAACGGGTGTGTGAAAGAGGGTTGTCATTGAAGTCGCCACACACTATCATTGGATAATCGGAATGAGCATCGATAAACTCGCGAACCATCTTTGCCTGTTTCGAACGGGTAACAGCAGCATTGCTCAGCTTGACAATGAGGCGTTTCGACTCGCTCTTGGTCTGTTCTTCGTTCAAATTGCCTTTAAGCATATCCTTATAGGTGTTTCTATCTTCACCTGACAGTTTGTTGCTTTCAAAATGATTGTTTATCACGATAACAGTGTCGCCATATACCTTGAGAAAGAACGCCACACTTCCATTGCCCCTTGACCCATAGTCAATCTCCTCTGTCTTCAATATCGGGAAGCGACTATAAACGCCAAGTCTGTTGTAAAAAGGTCCGCCGCCCACTTGAACGGTCTTATGATATGGGAGCATATTATTAAGTTTGGCCAACATCTTTCCGCCAATGCCGTTGTCTTCCTGAAGGCATATTATATCGCTGTTGCTTTCATTAAGATAAGTATATATAGTGTCAAAGGTTGAGCCGCCTTCCGTGCCGTGATAGCTTAACACATTAAACGACAACACCTTTATCACTCCACTTGGCATTGCGGCTGGCATATTCAATGGCACATATATAGTAATTGGGACAAACACCACGGCAAAACCAATCACTGGCAGAATAACATAACGCCAGTTGATGAATATCCACAACACCAGAAAGGTCATGTTAATAACCAGAAATATGGGGAACACCAATCCCAGCACAGAGAAATACTTGATTACCGCAGGGTCAACATAATAAGAATAGCCTACGATAACCATAAGTATGACAAACAGCAGGTTTATCACTGCTAATGTCTTGACAAAAAACTTTTTCATGTTTCTACTTTCGGGTACTTTCAAAGAGAGTCTTCTTCTCCTCTGGGGTCAGACTGTCATAACCGCTCTTGCGAATCTTATCAAGAATGCGGTTTATCTCTTCCTGGTTTTCCTTTTTCCTTTGGTTGTATTCCCAGTCGGTCTCTCTCTGTCCGCCTCTCTCAGCGCGCATATCAGGTTTCTTAGGTTCTTCCCTGTTCATGCGCTGCTCGAAGTTACGGCGCAGACTTTCAAAAAAGTCATTACCGCCACCTCTGTTTACGCCCGACTGCTTGTTCCAATATCTAATCATAAAGAAACCAAAGAGCATTCCACCCAGGTGGGCCATGTGTGCCACGCCATCGCCTGATGATGAGTAGGCAAGCACCAGTTCAATTACAGCGTAGCCTATAACAAACCATTTTGCTTTAACAGGCACTGGCAATGGGAATATGAACATGCGCTCATTAGGGAATGTCATAC
>JAZLCN010000015.1:0-37184 GCA_045614255.1 Prevotella sp. | reverse complement strand
AGGAGACTCTAGGAAGGCCTACAAGTCTTAGTTTCTAGCCCTTCTTGGCTACTACTGCCAGGAACTTATCGTAAGCTGCATCCCATGCCTCCTTGTCCTTTGGCTCGAAACGCTTAAGCTCAAGGCTGTTGGCAATAATGCGGCGCATGTCCCAGATATCCTTAACGTCACCGCTTGCCTTTGCCTGGAGCATGATGTTGCCAAGAGCTGTTCCTTCCTGTGGACCAGCCAGTACTATAGCGCCAGTTGAGTTGGCTGTGAATTGGTTGAGGTCGTTGTTCAAACTGCCACCGCCGATGATGTGCAGAACCTCGATTGGGAATGAAGCCATCTCCTTGAGATAACCAAATACCTGACGATAGCGAAGAGCAAGACTGTCGAAGATACAACGGCAAATCTCAGCATAGCCTTCTGGTACGTGCTGCTCTGTCTCGCGGCAATATGTCTGAATAGCGTCAATCATAGATGAAGGATTAGCAAACATAGCATCGTCTGGATTGATGATGCTTTGGAATGCAGGCTGCTTCATTGCCTCAGCAATAAGCTCTGTGTGAGACTTTGGCGCATCTGTCCATTCCTTGCGGCAGCGCTCGTAGAGCCACATTCCACAGATATTCTTCAGGAAACGTGTGGTTCCTTCGATGCCACCCTCGTTGGTGAAGTTGCGCTCATAGCTCAAATCATTGATGATAGCCTCTTTTGTCTCAATACCCATAAGGCTCCATGTGCCGCTGCTCAGGTAAGCGAACTTCTCGTCCTTAGCAGGAACGGCTGCTACAGCTGCACCTGTATCGTGGCCAGCAACAGCAATCACTGGGATTGCGCCAAGACCTGTCATCTTCTGCACTTCCTCTGTCAGCTTGCCAATTTCTACTGCTGGGTTTGTGATAGGTCCAAAATTGTCGCGTGTCAGACCTACGCTTGCCAGCAGTTTCTCGTCAAGCTGCTTTGTCTTTGGGTCGAGAATCTGACTTGTAGAAGCTATGGTATACTCGCAAACCATCTTGCCTGTGAGCATATAGCTCAGTGCGTCTGGTACGAACAGAATATTGCTTGCGTGCTTCATGGCTGCATCGTCATTCTTCTTCATAGCATAGAGCTGGAACAACGAGTTGAAGTTCATAAACTGTATACCAGTGATGCCATACACCTCTTCCTTGCTGATGGCATTCTCGAAGTAGTCTTCCATCATGCCAAAGGTGTGTGGGTCGCGGTAAGCGCGTGGGTTGCGCAGGAACGCACCGTCCTCGCCAACAAAAACAAAGTCAACACCCCAAGTGTCGATACCAATGCTGGTTATGTTGAGCTGGCGCTGAGCTGCAAGTTTCAGACCTTTGATTATCTCGAAGTAGAGAGCATAGATGTCCCAGTAGAATTTTCCACCAGTCTCAATGAGATTATTGTCAAAGCGTGTTAGTTCTTCAAGCTCAATGCGGTCGTTGTTGAGCGTACCAATAATAGTTCTGCCGCTTGTTGCACCCAAGTCGACAGCAAAGAAATACTTTTTCTCTTCCATATCTGTTTTGATTCGTTAGCAGTATTTATTAAAAACTATTTGCAAAGATAATGTTTTTATATTTAAAACTATCATGTATTAATGTTTTTTTATCAAAAATATCATTGACGAAAACGATTGCGTGATTAATAAAAGTTAAAGCAGTGGTAGTACTGACATTTATTATTACCTTTGCACGTCGAATAACAAACCTAAAAACAATTATTTACAAATGACAACATTATCTATTGCTATTATCATCGCATTTATTATTGGTTATTTCTTTATTGCGATAGAGCATGTGACTAAAGTAAACAAGGCGGCGGTTGCTCTGCTGATGTTTGTAGTGTGCTGGACGCTGTTTATGCTTAATCCTGGCTCTTTCTTGCCTGAAGCTGATGGAAATAATATGGCTTTGGCTGTAAGTGAGATTATGGAAAAACATTTGGGTAGTACGGCAACCACTCTTTTCTTTTTGATGGGCGCAATGACTATCGTGGAGCTCATTGATCAGAATGGCGGCTTTAATTTTGTGGCTAATACAATAAAGACCCGCAGCAAGAAATCCATGTTATGGCGCATTGCATTACTGACGTTTTTCCTGTCAGCTATTCTTGACAATCTTACCACGGCTATTGTCATGGTAATGATTATCAGACGTCTTGTGCCGGACATGAAAGACCGCCTGATTTATGCTTCTTTGGTTATCATTTCTGCCAACTCTGGAGGTGCTTTCTCACCGATAGGCGATGTTACGACTATTATGCTGTGGAATAAAGGTTTAGTATCTGCTGGTGGCGTGATTACCGAATTGTTCATCCCATCACTTGTGTCAATGCTTGTTCCTGCTTTCCTGCTTTCCACAATGCTTCATGGTAAAATGGAAATAGCCCAGAAAATAAAGGTAGAGGGAGAACGTAATCTGCTTAATGAATCACAGCGTCGCACCATATTCTTATTAGGTGTGGGAGGTCTTATATTCGTTCCAATATTTAAGTCGATTACTCATCTGCCTCCGTTTGTGGGCATATTGTTAGTCCTTGGTGTTCTTTGGACAGTTACTGAGGTGTTCTATAGTAATTTGCCTAATGCAGAGGATAATGTAGGAACAATGAAGCGTGTAACAGATATGCTTGCAAGAATAGATATGAGTACAATACTGTTCTTCTTGGGTATTCTTATGGCAGTTGCATGTCTTGAGGTTATTGGCGCTCTCCACTTGCTTGGTGATGGACTTAACACAGTGTTTGAGGGTAACCATTATCTTGTAACAGGAATTATTGGTGTGCTGTCAAGTATTGTTGATAATGTTCCATTGGTTGCAGGCTGTATGGGAATGTATCCATTGGCAGAAGTCGGAGATTTGGCTGTTGACGGTCTTTTCTGGCAGTTGCTTGCTTATTGTGCTGGTGTGGGTGGCTCAATGCTCATTATTGGCTCTGCAGCAGGTGTTGTGGTGATGGGACTTGAGAAGATAACCTTCGGATGGTATATGAAGCACATCTCATGGATTGTGCTTGTAGGCTACCTTGCTGGAATAGCAGTTTATTGGGTTGAGAGATTATTATTCTTTTAATATACTTGATTAATTAGAATTATTATATAGAAATGAGGCTGACCAGATGTAGTGGTCAGCCTCTTCTCTATATATATGCCTTGCTCTTTGAATACTCAATCAACTCCTTTCTCCTCAATATGAAAGTTGTTTTATCGGGTATCTCAATTATTCTATTCTCGTTTAGATATTCGTATAGACTGTTTAGACGGCGGAATATCTTGCTTGGGTCAACACCTTTTCTCCCAGAATCGGGTGGTGGAAAATGACCCTTTAGATATGGCGGAGGCAGCTTAAGGTCTGCACCATGAAATATCCAATATATGGCCAGTGCCATGTCTGTGCGATGCAGTCCCATTGCACAGGCGATGTAGAAATCTCCATTGTCTATAATCTCAAAGAATTGCTGCAGTTTTGGGGCGATAATATCATTGGGAACAGTGTGGCTGTCAATTGAAAAGGGGAAATAGCGTATGTTGTTTTGCTCGCACAATCTGCATAGTCTGTCAGAGTGGTCGCCCTCTCGCAGTTCAATAACCGTTTTTACGCCGCCTTGTACCAGTGTCTGCCAATGACGCAGATTATGTCGGGATGATAGCGTTGTGCCTCTAACCCCGCCATAAACGGTGTCTATGTTTTCAATGCCAGTATTTAAAATCAGTCTTGCGTCCATGTCTGAACTGGAATTTATATGCAAATATAGTATGTGATTGAAAATTAAATAAACAAAATATGGGAGTTTCTGCTCCCATATTTTGTTATCTGAAAATTGTAAAGTTTACGCTGCCATAATGGCGGTGCTCAACGAAGCGGGGATGCTGCGAGAAATCGTTGTCCTTGCCGTGCTCGAACACGAAGATGCCTCCTTCTGCCAAAAGGTTTTTCTCGAATATTAAATCTGGGATAGTAGCAAGGTTGCGCAGAGCGTATGGCGGATCGGCAAAGATGAAATTGAACTGTTGCTTGCACGACTTGATGAAGCGGAATACATCGCCACGCAGCGGTATGCAGCGGTCGGTGTCCAGTTTCTTAAGACATTCAGTGATAAAACGGTGATGGTCACGATCCATCTCCACGCCAATAACACGTGCGCAGCCCCTTGACACGAGCTCAAGAGATATGCTGCCTGTGCCAGAGAAGAGGTCGAGTGCGGTGATATCCTCGAAATCTATATATTGGTTGAGCACATTGAAGATGTTTTCCTTAGCGAAATCCGTGGTAGGACGTGCCTTAAAAGTGCGCGGCACATCGAAATGTCTTCCTTTATATTCTCCTGTAATTATTCTCATGTCTTTCTATTGTAAGTTATCTCCCTTTGACATATAGTGTCATTAAGTCGTAAGGCATGTTTTTTATCTGTGTGGCTGGTGCCTCGTTAAAATCAGCAGATGGGTTGATGATATATACCTTCTTGAGATACTTTTTCAACTCTTCTGTAATAATTTCTTGTTCTGGTATGTCGCCAACAAGATGTAATTCGTCTTGCTCTGTTTGCATCATCAGCTGATTCCATGTGTTTAACAAGAAGTAAACAGAGTCATAAACATTGCTTGTTTCGAATGTATTGCAGAACTTAAAGCGCTTTTTGCTGAAACTTATTATCTCCAGTTTCTTGTCGTGGAAATATCCGTATAGCTTGTTGTGTATGCCTGTATAGCTACGTTGGTGGAGGTGACTCCATACTGGACTTGCAACAGATGTGAACTTTACTGTTGGGTAATGGTCTTCGAGAACAAGTTTCAAGTCTTTATTGATGCTGAATACAGCTACAGCGTTCAAGTCGGGAAGCACATTGCGCAAAACTATGTCAGTGCTATGTGACGGAAATGAGTGGCAGTACATTTTACTGCTTTCTTCTTCGCTATATATATCTGCGGGCACCATCAGCACAGGGGAGTCAATCATGGCTAAAACGCTATGATAATCATCCTGAGGCAGAAGGGCAGTCTTTAGTGCCTCACGCAAGTTGGCAGCTGTGGATATGCCACTACGCATGGCATATTGTTCGTAAGATATCGGATTATCTTCTGTGGTGATTTTTGAGGTGGAAAATGATAGATGGAAGCGGCTGATGCGTATTGTCAGTCGCTTGGCATTAATCGATTGTATGTTATTTTCGTTGCTCATGTTGTTTTACTGTTTATTCCCAGTTGCCTTTATTGTTGTTTGGGGTATTGATGTCACCTATTTTCAGGCCTGGATAGCGACCATAGATAGTTGCTTTGACAATAAGCAGCTCTATTTGCTTTTCGTCCATGCCATACAGATACTCGTCATATCTTGCGCCGCATTGCATCAGCGGGTAAGTATTTCCGTTGCGCAGAATTATTGAATCTGTTTCCAACTCGAATGGTATGCCTTCACTATATGGTATATATATATCGCTTGGATTAAGCAGCTTGTGGCTTACCAGCGTGTCGAGCGAATTGCTATAATTGCCGTTGGCTGCGAGATATGCTGCTTGTGCCTTTCTGATAACAATTAGGCTTGACTTTACAGCATTTTCCCTGTCTTGCCGCTTCTTATTGAAGACAATAGGTTTAAGTATACTGTTTACACATAAGGCTAACAATATCATTGCTATGATACCAAGCAATATGTTTACAGATAAAAACCTTTTGTTTTTCACTCTTCACTATTTTAAATGTTTATTCAACCCGTCGCTTTCGCTCAACAACCCGTCTCCGCTCAACTTGCATTACCTTTTGATAAGCTAAGCTTCGTCTCGGGATAAAAAATAAATAAATTTATTTTGTTCTCCGCTCGACATGCATTACCTTTGCAAAGGTAGAACAAAAAAATCAGAAAAAGGGGATTGTTTAGTAAAAAATGCTGACAGACGAACTTAAATATCGCATACTAGGGGCATTGGAGGTAGAACCAACCGCAGAACAAGCTACGGCAGTAGATATGTTCTGTAGTTTTATGCTTGACCGTGACGAGCAGAGCGTAATGCTTGTTAGAGGGTGTGCAGGAACGGGAAAGACCACACTTGCGGCAGCCTTTGTAAAGACTCTTGCTGCGTTAAATCAGAAATTGGTAATGCTAGCTCCAACTGGCAGAGCCGCCAAGGTGCTGTCATTGTATGCGGGACATACAGCTTATACCATCCATCGGCGTATCTATCGTCAGCGTACAGCTGGGGATATGTCGGCTTTCAATCTTAACGACAATCTGCAAAGCAACACATTATTTATTATTGATGAGGCTTCGATGATTGCCAATAGTGGTTCCTTGGACTCAAACTTTGGCAGTGGCAGACTGCTTGACGACTTGATACAATATGTTTACAATGGTCGCAACTGCCGCATGATGCTCATTGGTGACAGGGCTCAGTTGCCGCCAGTGGGAGAAGAAGAAAGTCCTGCATTGCAATCTGATTTCTTGAGAGGGTATGGTTTGAAGGTGTTTGACTGTGACCTTAATGAGGTGTTGCGCCAAAGTAGTGAGTCTGGTATACTATTTAATGCAACAAGAATTAGAACCGTATGTTCACCTGCTGGTCTAATGATTGATGTGTTGCCAAAGATACGTCTTAAGTGCTTTGCTGATATCTGTGTAGTAAATGGTGATGAACTCATTGAGACTATGGCTACCAGTTACAGTAGGGTAGGGATAGATGAGACAATGGTGGTAACCCGCAGCAACAAACGGGCAAATATCTATAATCAGGGCATACGAAATATGATACTTGGCCGTGAGGAGGAGTTAAGCAGTGGTGATATGCTGATGGTTGTAAGAAACAATTATCACTGGGAAATGCCTTCCGAGGGAGATAATGGGCAGGCTGCACAGGCGTTCATCGCTAATGGCGACCGCATGCGTGTAAGACGGATAAGAAATAACCGTGAATTATATGGATTACGTTTTGCTGATATTACCGTTGAGTTTCCCGATTATGATGATTACGAGATTACAGCTACGGCAATTCTTGACACCCTGACAACGGAATCGCCAGCACTTACCCGTGAACAGATGGAAATACTGTATAATAATGTAATGGAGGATTATTCTGATATACCATTGAAGGCCGACAGATTGAAGAAACTTAAGCAAGATCCATACTTTAACGCCTTGCAAGTAAAATTTGCTTATGCCATTACCTGCCATAAAGCACAGGGAGGCCAGTGGGAGCATGTTTATCTTGATCAAGGATATGTTACAGATGATATGCTCTCGCCTGACTATATTCACTGGTTGTATACAGCCTTCACTCGTGCATCAGAAAAGTTGTTTTTAGTGAACTGGCCAAAGGAACAGACAGAATAATAAAGTATGTATTATATAGATGACAATATAAATGGGTTAAACCTTGAGGCAGCCATCATGGATATATCTGAACAGCGAATGGTTCAGACTATGAAGTTCAAGCATGAGCTTGGGCGTAGGCAGTGTGTGGCATCGTACCTGTTGCTGAAAGAGGCTCTGTCTTCAGAATATGGCATTGAGGAGAATCCTTTGTTTGATTATCTTGAGGGTGGCAAACCTGTTTTACGCAATAATCCAGATATACATTTTAATATAAGTCATTGCCGTATTGCTGTGGCTGTAGCCGTCTCTGATGAACCTATAGGCATAGATATTGAGACGATTCGTCCGTATAAAGATGATTTAGCGCGTCATGTGTTGAGTGACAGTGAATATGAGAGTGTTGTGTCATCAAGCAAACCAGATGTTGAATTCATAAAACTATGGACGCGCAAGGAGGCTGTGCTAAAACTGAGCGGTGAGGGCATAAGGCGAGATTTGAGGACCTTGCTCACTGGACAAGAGAACACAGAGACAATCGTAGACGAGGTAAAAGGATATGTTTGCACTATTGCTATGAAATAACCACGACGAGATGACTCGCAAGATAATACATATTGACATGGATGCCTTCTTTGCGGCAGTGGAGCAGCGAGATAACCCAGAACTGCGTGGGTTGCCAATAGCTGTGGGGCATGATGGACAGCGTGGTGTTGTTTCAACATCAAGCTATGAGGCACGCCGTTTCGGGGTACGTTCAGCAATGTCAATTGTAAAAGCCAAGCAACTATGCCCTCAACTTATAATAGTGCCTGGTGATCATGAAAAATACAAGGCGGTGTCGGGGCAGATTCATAAGATATTTCATGATTATACTGACATTATAGAACCTCTATCCATTGATGAGGCTTTTCTTGATGTTACCAACAATAAGAGAGGCATTATGCTGGCTAAAGATATCGCTATAGAGATAAGGCAGAGGATATGTGAAGAATTGCAACTAACCGCATCTGCAGGCGTTTCGTATAATAAGTTTCTTGCTAAAATTGCTTCTGATTATCGTAAACCTGATGGCATGACCATAATTCATCCAGACAGGGCTATAGACTTTATCGATAATCTTAGCATAGAGAAATTCTGGGGTGTGGGACCGCGTACGGCCAGTCGCATGCACTATATGGGTATCTTCACTGGCGGCGATTTGCGAAAGGTTAGCTTGAAACACTTGCAAGAGACATTCGGCAAGATGGGGCAGACTTATTATGATTTTGCGCGAGGTATAGACTTAAGGCCTGTAGAGGTTGAGTATGTGCGTAAGTCGGTTGGTTGTGAGCAAACGTTTGAAACAGATATTTCAACCAATGCGGCTGTGCTGATAGAACTTTATCATATCGTTCTTGAGTTGGAACGACGACTTAAAAAGCAAGACTTTGATGGCAGGACACTTACCCTAAAGGTTAAGTATTCTGATTTTACTCAAATAACACGTAGTTTGACGCAGCATAGATTGCTGCATACAAAAGACGATATACTGCCAGTGGCAAAGCGATTGTTAAAGGAAGTGGAGTATTCCACCTTTAAACCAATCCGCCTTATGGGACTCAGCGTTAGTAATCCGTCGGCCGAGGCTAATATGCATAAGGCGGAGTGGGTAGAAGGCTATCTGGAGTTTGGTGATTAGGAATCTAAATCTGAAATATCGAGATTTAAATATCCATTGTCAGCCATAAAGAAAATAATACAACTGAATATTATAAGAATAACAAAGAAACCGAGCAGGATAAATAGGAACACAAGTATTGTCCTTGATATAGTGCGCAGCCATCCCCATCCAAATAATTGTTTGTAGTTGTATATATAGATAAGTATCATTGCCATAAAAGGTAATGGATAGATATCTGTCCTTGAATATTCAAGGGTGAAGAACAAATATATGATGGAAAGCATCATCATCTGACTTGCAATATACATCTGAGAGAAGAAATGTTCGGTCAATGTTAGTTTATATCCGTCAGATGTTTTTCTGAAAAAGAGAAAACTAGATATGATGATGAAAAAATGGACTACCAATAGCTCAACAACTTTATGATTGTCAAGCCAAGTAACCATCTCGTGGTATAAACTTTGTATTAAAACCTCAGTGGTTATTTGTGGAGCCTTTTGGCTTTCTTCGCCAAAAACGATTTCGCTAGTCTCTAGTTCAGACAAATCATCCAGATAATCAACAGGCAGAACAAACAACGCAAAAGACAGGAAGATGCAGAAAACAAAAAGCATCTTTACAGGAGGAAAGTATGCAATGCGCTTGCCGTTGAGATAATCCTTAATCATATATCCAGGACGCACAATCAATTCCAGCATGGTTCGTGGCATGCTTCTGTTGCCCATGCCCCACACCTCGAGAGTCATCATTATAGCGTTTCGGAATGTGAAACGCTTGGTATTTGCTGTTTGTCCACAATTAGGACAGAAACTTCCTTTATAATGCAAACCGCAGTTCTTGCAAACATTTTCATCTTCGCGATGCTTTGTAGCAGGACGAAAGTTTTGCTGCCACTGATCTATGCTTTTATAGAAATCTGTTATTTTACCTATTATTTTCATCTGTGTGATGGATGTTGAATAAATTGTAAACCGCGAATTCCACGAACAAAGCGAATCTGTATTCGTTATATTCGGGTAATTCGCGGTTTTGTTTTATATGGTTCTGTGACTTATGTTAAAATGTAGTCAGAGAATAAACCATTTTCTGGATTTAAATGTTGGCAAGTTCTACAACCTTGTCGATAGCTGCGCTTAGACCGTCAAGGTTCTTGCCTCCAGCTGTAGCATAGTGTGGCTGACCGCCACCGCCACCCTGGATCAGCTTGGCAGCCTCACGTACCAATTGGCCGGCATTGAGGTTGTGCTCGCTAACCATATCGTCGCTGAGCATTACGCTGAGCATTGGCTTGTCCTGTGCGAATGTTCCGATAACACAAAGCAGAGACTCTGGCACAGCCTGACGTATCTTGAATACAAGATCCTTTGCTGCCGCAGCCTCCATAGGCAATTTGGCAGTGATAACCTTCACTCCGTTAACGTCGCGTGCCTTCTCGATGAGACTCTCTTTTGCGCGCTCAACAGCCTGAGCCTGGAACTGCTCAATCTCCTTTCTCATTGAATCGTGCTCATCGATATACTTGCCGATAACACTCTTAAGGTCTTTTGCATTGTTAAACAAAGCACGGATGGCCTTCATTGTGTCTTCGATATTGTAGAACATCTCCTCGCATTCCTTGCCTGTCTTTGCCTCGATACGACGGATGCCGGCAGCAACTGAACTCTCAGAGATAATCTTAAACATACCAATCTTACCTGTTGAGCTTGCATGAATACCACCACAGAACTCGCATGAAGGACCGAAGCGAACCACGCGCACTTTGTCGCCGTATTTCTCGCCGAACAGGGCGATGGCGCCCAGTTGCTTAGCCTCTTCCATAGGAATGTCGCGATGCTCATCAAGAGCGATGTTCTGACGAATCATGTCATTCACCATGCGCTCAACCTCACGCAATTCCTCGTCTGTTACCTTCTGGAAATGAGAGAAGTCGAAACGCAGAGTATCATCGCTTACGAATGAACCCTTCTGCTCTACATGGTCGCCCAAAACCTGCTTCAGTGCATAGTCGAGCAAGTGTGTTGCTGTATGGTTGGCAGCACTACCGTCGCGTTTATCTGTGTCTACACATGCCATGAACTCAGCCTCAATATTCTCTGGCAGCTTCTTCACGATGTGTACACTCTGGTTGTTCTCGCGCTTTGTGTCAATAATGTCGATAGTCTCTGTCTCATTGACAAGTACACCCTTATCGCCAACCTGTCCACCCATCTCGCCATAGAAAGGAGTGTAGTCGAGTACCAGCTCGAAGAACTCGTTCTTCTTCTGTGTCACCTTGCGGTAGCGCAGGATGTGGCAGTTGTGCTCTGTATAATCGTAACCTACGAACTGTTGTTCAGTAGACTCGTTTACTATTACCCAGTCGCCATTCTCCACCTGAGCTGCATTACGTGCGCGCTCCTTCTGCTTCTGCATCTCTACATCAAACTGCTTTTCGTCTACAGTAAAACCGTTCTCTCTGCAGATAAGTTCTGTGAGGTCGAGAGGGAAACCGTAAGTGTCGAAAAGACGGAATGCCTGAACGCCATCAAGCTCATTCTTGCCTTCTGCCTTCAACGCCTCCATAGCGTTGTTAAGCATGCTGATACCCTTCTCCAGTGTGCGCAGGAATGAGTCTTCCTCTTCCTTGATCACACGAGTAATAAGCTGCTGCTGTGCCTTCAACTCAGGGAAAGCATCGCCCATCTCGTGAACGAGAGTAGGAATAAGCTTAAACATAAATGCCTCTTTCTGTCCGAGGAAAGTGTATGCATAGCGAACGGCACGGCGCAGGATGCGGCGGATAACGTAGCCTGCCTTGGCATTGCTTGGCAACTGGCCATCAGCAATCGAGAATGCTACGGCGCGCAAGTGGTCTGCGCACACACGCATTGCTACATCTGTCTCCTCGCTCTTGCCATACTCATATCCGCTAATCTGCTCCTCAGCCTTGATGATAGGCTGGAAGATGTCAGTGTCGTAGTTTGAGTGTTTGCCCTGCAGCATGCGAACAAGACGCTCAAAACCCATACCTGTGTCAATAACGTTCATTGCCAGACGCTCCAGTGAACCATCTGCCTTACGATTATACTGCATGAACACAAGGTTCCATATTTCGATAACCTGTGGGTCGTCCATGTTTACAAGCTCACGACCAGGTTTCTTTGCCTTCTCCTCTGGTGTGCGAGAGTCAACATGAATCTCTGAGCAAGGACCACAAGGACCTGTATCGCCCATTTCCCAGAAATTGTCGTGCTTATTGCCGTTGATGATATGGTCGGCAGGCACATGCTTCAGCCAATACTGCTCAGCCTCGTCATCGCGCTCAAGGTTCTCGCTTGGGTCACCCTCGAACACAGTAACATAAATATCCTCAGGATTCAGTCCTATTACATCAACAAGATATTCCCATGCCATGTCGATGGCTCCCTGCTTGAAATAGTCGCCAAACGACCAGTTGCCAAGCATCTCGAACATGGTGTGGTGGTAGGTGTCGTGCCCAACCTCCTCAAGGTCGTTGTGCTTACCGCTCACACGCAGACACTTCTGTGTGTCGGCACGGCGGCGTGGTTCTGGGTCACGAGTGCCTAAAATAATGTCTTTCCATTGGTTCATTCCCGCATTAGTAAACATCAATGTGGGGTCATCCTTAATAACCATCGGTGCAGAAGGCACGATAAGATGTTGTTTTGACTCGAAGAATTTCTTGAACGAGTCACGTATTTCATTTGCTGTCATCATAATTCTTGATTTTTCAATATATTGTAAATCGGTGTGCAAAGTTACTTTGTTTCAGCGAGATTAGCAAATTTTTACCTCTCGTTTTCGTGTTTTCCGATATTTTAATTAACTTTGCCCAATAAACAATTAAAACTATAAAACTATTGCGCAATATGAAATACAAAGAACTTGGAAACACAGGATTAAAGATTTCTGAAATTGGTTATGGCGCTTCTTCACTGGGTGGAGTGTTCCATTCATTTGATGAGGGCAGGGGTATAGACTCGGTGTTTGCTGCTATTGACGCAGGCATCAATTTTATTGATGTTTCTCCATATTATGGACATTATAAGGCAGAAACAGTGCTTGGTAAGGCTCTGAAGCAAATCCCTCGTGATAAATACTATCTGTCTACCAAGGTAGGACGCTATGGCGAGGACGGCAAGAACACATGGGACTATTCGGCAGAGCGTGTTACCCGCAGTGTTTATGAGAGTATGGAACGCCTGAACATCGATTTTATAGATATAATAAACGTTCACGATGTAGAGTTTGCCGATCTTAATCAAATTGTAGACGAGACACTGCCTGCGCTTGTTGCACTCAAGGAGAAAGGCGTGGTTGGTCATGTGGGTATTACTGACCTTCAGTTGGAGAACTTGAAGTGGGTAATTGAACATACCCCGAAGGGAACAGTAGAGAGCGTGCTTAACTTCTGCCACTACTGTTTGAACGACGACAAACTCGTAGATTTCCTTGATTTCTTTGAGGAAAACGGTGTGGGAGTAATCAGTGCTTCGCCATTCTCTATGGGCTTGCTCACTGAGCGCGGCGTGCCAGAGTGGCATCCGGCTCCAAAGGCATTGGTTGAGGCTTGTGTAAAAGCTGCAGAGCATTGTAAGGTAAAGGGTTATCCTATTGAGAAACTTGCCATGCAGTTCTCAATTCAGAACGACCGCATAGCATCAACGCTTTTTAGCACAACACGTCCAGAGAATCTATTGAAGAATATTGAGTATATCAAGGAACCTGCCGATGAACAGCTTGTAAAAGAGGTGCAAGAGATTATTGGTGACCAGAAGCGTGTTTCTTGGGCAAATACTTAGAATTAGGCGAGCTCTGGGAAACTTGGGGCGAGCTATAGAAAAATTTAGAATGACCTAAGAATCCCTAGGAAATCATAGGAAAACTTATAACAAAAAACTAAAATTTAAAATATGAGCAATTATCCAAAAATTGGTATACGTCCTGTTATTGATGCCCGTCAGGGTGGCATCCGCGAAGGACTGGAAGAGAAGACAATGTGTTTGGCTAAGGCTGTTGCCGAGCTGATTAGTAATAATGTTCACAATGCTGATGGCACACCTGTGGAGTGTGTTATAGCCGACGGCACTATCGGCCGCGTGGCAGAGACTGCTGCATGCGCAGAGAAGTTTGAGAAGTGTGGCGTAGGTGCTACCATTTCTGTTACATCATGCTGGTGTTACGGATCAGAAACTATGGATATGCATCCACACTGGCCAAAGGCAGTATGGGGATTCAATGGAACAGAGCGTCCAGGTGCTGTTTATCTTGCTGCAGTGCTTGCAGGTCATGCACAGAAGGGATTGCCAGCGTTTGGTATCTATGGTCATGATGTTCAAGACTTATCAGACAATACAATACCTGCTGATGTGGCAGAGAAGATTCTGCGCTGGGCGCGTGCAGCACAGGCTGTGGCTACAATGCGCGGAAAGAGTTATCTGAGCGTTGGAAGCCAGTGTATGGGTATTGCAGGAAGTATCGTCGATCAAGACTTCTTCCAGGATTATCTAGGCATGCGCAGTGAGAGCGTTGATGAAGTGGAGATTCTCCGCCGTATGGATGAAGGCATCTACGACCAGGAGGAATATGCTAAGGCCATGGCATGGACAGAGAAATACTGCAAACCAAATGAGGGTTGGGACAAGAACCGTCCAGAGAAGCAGAAGGATCGTCAAGGCAAGGATGAAGACTGGGAGTTTGTTGTTAAGATGACTATCATCATTCGTGACCTGATGTTTGGTAATCCTAAACTGCGTGAGATGGGATTCAAGGAAGAGGCTATCGGACACAATGCCATTGCTGCTGGATTCCAAGGACAGCGTCAGTGGACAGACTGGAAACCAAATGGTGATTTCTCTGAGGCACTGCTCTGCAGCACTTTCGACTGGAATGGTATTCGTGAGGCATACGTGCTGGCTACAGAGAATGATGCTTTGAATGGTGTGTCAATGCTCTTTGGTAAACTGCTCACTGGTTGCGGACAGATGTTCTCTGACGTGCGTACATACTGGAGCCCAGAGGCTGTTAAGCGTGTTACAGGTAAGGAACTGACAGGACTGGCTGCAGGTGGTATGATACATCTCATCAACTCTGGTGCAACAACACTCGACGCAACAGGCGCAAGTGTAAATGCAGCTGGTGAACCATGTATGAAACCATCATGGGAAATGACAGAAGCTGATGTTGAGGCTTGCTTGAAGAATACTAACTGGATGCCTGCCGACCGTGACTACTTCCGTGGTGGTGGTTTCTCTTCTCAGTTCTTGAGCAAGGGTGGCATGCCTGTAACCATGAGTCGTCTGAATCTTATCAAGGGCTTAGGTCCTGTATTGCAGATTGCAGAGGGATGGACTGCCGATGTTGATCAGGATGTGTTTGAGACACTCAATATGCGTACAGACCCAACATGGCCTACAACATGGTTCGTGCCACGTCTTGACGCTACAAAGGATGCTTTCAAGGATGTTTACTCTGTGATGAACAACTGGGGAGCAAACCATGGTGCTATCAGCTATGGACATATTGGTGCCGATCTTATTACTCTCGCATCAATGCTCCGTATCCCTGTTTGTATGCACAATGTGCCTGAGGATCAGATTTTCCGACCTGCATGCTGGAATGCTTTCGGCATGGATAAGGAAGGTGCTGACTATAGAGCATGTGAGACTTACGGACCAGTGTATAAATAAGTTGATAAGAAGGATACCTAGGATATCTGGAAATCCTAGGTCTCCTAGGAAATTCTAGGGTATCCTAGAGCATCCTATACATCCTAGGGTTCCTAGAGCATCCTAGTAATCTTAGGGCATCCTAGGACTCCTGGGAATTTAGGTATATTCAAGATTATCCAACTCATCAGCTAAAAATAATAAAACTATGGAACAAAAGAAACCACTGGTACCCAAAAAGTACCTTTTGACATTTATACTTATCACATCTCTGTTTGCGCTGTGGGGCTTTGCCAATGATATTACCAACCCAATGGTGGCTGCTTTCCAAACTGTTATGGAACTCTCGGCTGCCAAGGCGTCGATGATTCAGTTTGCCTTCTATGGCGGTTATGCTACGATGGCCATTCCTGCAGCTTTGTTTATACGCAAATACAGTTATAAGAGTGGTATTCTGCTTGGACTGGGACTTTACGCTTTTGGCGCATTCCTGTTTATTCCTGCTGCAGAATATCAGGAGTTCACATTCTTCTGCTTGTCACTCTATATCCTTACGTTTGGTTTGGCTTTTCTTGAGACTACAGCCAATCCGTTTATCCTCTCGCTTGGTGATAAGGAGACATCAACACGCCGTCTGAATATGGCACAAGCATTCAATCCTGTGGGGTCGCTGAGTGGTATGGCAGTAGCATCATTCATAGTGTTGCCTTTCCTTCAGTCAGATGCCCGTGATGCTGCAGGTCAGACTTTCTTTCACACCCTGTCTGATATGGAAAAGGCTGCCATACGTTTGCACGACCTTGCCGTTATCCGTGACCCTTATGTTGCTCTCGGTTTGGTTGTCCTCTGCGTATTTGTGATTATTGCCATTACCAAGATGCCTAAGGTTAAGGAAGAAGAGGGTGTTGATGGCGATGTGCATACAGTGAAGCAAACATTGTCAAACCTTTGGAACAACAAAATTTACCGCAACGGTGTATTCTCGCAGATGTTCTATGTGGGTGCTCAGATAATGGTTTGGACATTTATTATCCAGTATGCCGACCGTCTTGGCATAGACAAGGCAACAGCACAGAAGTTTAATATTGTGGCGATGTCGCTCAACCTTGGCGGACGCTTTATTGGAACATATATCATGAAGTTTGTCAATACTCGTAAATTGCTGATGATTTTTGGTATCGGTGCCTCTGTTTGTACTTTTGGTGCTATAACCATCAATGGCATATTCGGATTGTATAGTCTTGTGCTCATAAGTCTGTTCATGTCAATCATGTTCCCGTCAATCTATGGTATAGCCCTTGAGAATGTAGACACTCAAGACACTAAGCTTGGTGCTGCTTTCCTCGTGATGGCAATCGTGGGTGGTGCACTTATGCCACCGCTGCAAGGAATGATTATCGATATGAAGGAGATAATGGGCATGCCGGCAGTTAACGTATCGTTTGTATTGCCATTCATCTGTTTCCTCATAATCATTGCATATGGACGAAGCGCTTATAAGATGAAGGGTTGATTTAGTAAGATGTTTCTTGAACATAAATTAGGAATGGGGTTGGCATTTAGCTGACCCTATTTTTGTAACTATTTATAAATAGGTGTGCGGAATAATACCAATTACAAAAAGTAATTATAGATATCATTTCTATGTTTTAATGAACAATTTGACTTAAAAAACTTATATGCCTCGTCTTTATTCTTCATTTTTTATATTATCTTTGCAAAATAATTAATATAACAATAAGCAATTCAAAGATTATGGCGCTTAATTTAAATAAGAATCTGAAGTTGTATTACTCAATAAGTGAGGTGGCTGAAATGTTTGGGCTTAATGAAAGTACTCTGAGATATTGGGAACAGGAGTTTCCTTATCTAAGACCAAAGACTAAGGGACCAAGCAAGGTTCGGCAATATGCAGAGAAGGATATTGAGCAGATACGACTCATTCATAATCTTGTAAAGGTAAGAGGCTTTAAGATAGCTGCGGCAAAAAGTATTATCAGCAGCAATCGCGATGGAGCCGACAAGACAGCAGAGGTTATAGACCGTCTTACAGAGATAAAGCAAGAACTGATGACATTGAAAAATCATCTGGACGGTTTGGAATAATATAATGTGTGGAAAATGCAAGCAAAGAGTTAATTTTACCAACTTTTTGCTTGTGATATTGAAAAAAACAATTATCTTTGCACGGCAAAAAATCAATTTTAATATAGAAATGGACGATTATCACGCGGAGAATTACAATCAGTAAGGCGTGAGGATTTTGCAATATTTGCTAATCCTCCTGCCAAATTAATTATTGAGGATTAGCAAATGAAAACATACTGGAACACTACAGGAGGGTTGCATGCCATCAATGAGTGGCAGCCAAATTGTTGGATACAGGTTACATGTCCAACAGAAGATGATCAGCAAGAACTTGAAGAAAGATTCAATATCCCAGATTATTTCTTTTCTGACATTAGTGACGCCGATGAGCGTGCTCGTTATGAGTATGACGATGGATGGATGCTAATCATCCTGCGTATACCATACGTCAAGGAGATACGTTCGCGCACGCCTTATACTACTGTGCCATTGGGTATCATTCATAAGCGTGATGTTACCATCACTGTTTGTTATTATGAAACAAACATGATGATAGACTTTGTAAGTTTCCAGCAGAAGAGAGCAGAGGGATTTACCGACTATGTTGATATGATATTCCGCCTGTTCCTGTCATCAGCAGTGTGGTATCTTAAGCGTTTGAAGCAAATCAATGGACTTATTGAAACAGCTAAGCGTAATCTCGACCGTGGTGTTAATAATGAGTCGCTTATAGGTTTGAGCCGTCTTCAGGATTCGCTCACATATTTTATTACCTCAATCCGCGGTAATGAGACATTGTTGTCTAAACTGAAGTTTAAGTTGCAGATAGACGAACTTGATGCCGACCTTATCGAGGACGTAAACATTGAGATTACGCAGGCGCGTGAAACTGCGCATATCTATGCCAACATTCTTGAATCAACTATGGCTACCTATCAAAGTATCATTAACAACAATATGAATACTGTGATGCGTACTCTCACATCTGTGTCGATTATCATGATGTTTCCAACGCTCATAGCCAGCTTGTTTGGTATGAACCTTGTTAATGGAATGGAAGCAAGCAGTTATGGTTTCATTATTGCATTGGTATTATCAATAGCCATTTCAGGACTTTCTTGGTGGATTTTGCGTTATAAACGCTTGATTTAAGGACGAAAAATCAAAAAATAATATTGAAAATTAGGTCGTTACAATATTTTTAATTAAGTTTGTGGCTAAATTTTATGTAATATTGTAACATTCGAATCATTAACTAAATTAAAAGTTTAAATGATGGACTCTCAAGAAATGACCCTTTCACAGGGTATGACAGAAGAAGTGAACAAAGTAGAAGAAGCAGTTGTTGAGCAACCAGCTGAGGCTGTCCTTGATGATGCTTCTCAAGTAGAAACACCAGAATCAGAGGAGGCAGAACGTAAGGTCTATGAAACCAAGGCCGAGATTCTTGAGCGAATCCGTGAAATTGCCCAGGAGGAATCGCCAAAGAAAGACGAGGTTGATTACCTGAAGACTTTGTTCTATAAGCTACATAATGCAGAGCGCGATGCAGAACTCAAGCAGTATCTCGAGGAGGGCGGTGACCCAGCGGCTTATCAGGTGCGACCTGATGAGGTTGAAGAGGCCTTTAAGTCAGAGATGTTGGTAATACGTGAAAAGCGTGCCAAGGTGTTCCGCGAGCAGGAGGCTGAAAAAGAAGCAAACTTGCAGAAAAAGCTTGATATAATAGAAAAGATAAAGACCATGCTTACAACCCCTGAGGAGGCAAATAAGTCATATCAGGAATTTAAGGTGTTGCAGCAGGAATGGAAGGATATAAAGAATATACCAGCTTCAAAGGCAAATGAACTGTGGAGGAGCTACCAGTTGTATGTTGAGCAGTATTACGACTTGCTGAAGTTGAATAGCGAGGCACGCGAGTATGATTTCAAGAAGAATCTTGAATTAAAGACCCGTCTTTGTGAGGCTGCGGAGAAATTGGCAGAGGAGGAAGACCTTATAAGCGCATTCCATCAGTTGCAGAAACTGCATCAGGAATATCGAGAGATAGGTCCTGTGGCAAAAGAACTTCGTGAGGAGATATGGTCACGTTTCAAGGCTGCTTCTACTGTTGTAAACAAGCGCCATCAGCAGTATTTCGAGGATTTGCGCGCTAAAGAGGAAGATAATCTTGCCCGCAAAACAGTTCTTTGCGAAAGAGTAGAAACTCTCGTTGCAGAGGAGTGCAAGGGCTCTGGCGACTGGGAGAAGAAGACAAAGGAAATTATTGATATTCAGACAGAGTGGAAGACCATTGGTTTTGCTCCTCAGAAGATGAACGTTAAAATTTTTGAGCGCTTCCGTGCAGCTTGTGACGACTTCTTCGCTCGCAAGGCAGAATATTTCAAGGTATTGAAAGACTCGTTCAAAGATAATGCAGATAAGAAACGCGCTCTTGTTGAGAAGGCCAATGCTCTTAAAGACAGCACAGACTGGAAGTCAACAAGTGATAAGCTTATTCTTCTCCAGAAGGAATGGAAAACCATTGGTGTGGTTCCAAAGAAACTTGGCGACCAGTTGTGGGAAGAATTCCTTGCTGCTTGTAATCATTTCTTTGAGGCACGCAATGCAGCCAACGCGGGACAGCGCAATGAAGAGCATTCTAATCTTGAGAAGAAACGTTCAATCATAGAGCAACTGAAGGCTGTTGCCGCTGAGGCTGGAGAGAATATTCAGGAGACAGTGCAGAAACTTGTCGCTGAGTATAATGCCGTAGGCCATGTGCCTTTCAGAGAGAAAGACAAGTTGTACAAAGAATACCATGAGGTTCTCGACAAGCTCTACAAAGAGATGAATGTAAATGTCGCAAAGCGACGTCTTAACAATTTCAAGAATAAGATTAAGAATGTAGCGGAGCAGGGTGAGAGTGCACTTGATAATGAGCGCGCACGTCTTATGCGTCAATATGATGCTCTGAAGAGTGAAATACAGACTTACGAGAACAATCTTGGCTTCCTTAACGCAAGCAGCAAGAAAGGTAATAGCCTGATTGATGAGATGAACCGCAAGGTGCAGAAGCTTAAGGATGATTTCAACCTTGTTCGCGAAAAGATTAAAGCTATCGATGCCGAAAACAGAGGATAATCCTAATGTAAAAGTAGGTTTGCTTACCTAAATTAAAGACCACGAATTATACGAATAGCATGAAGAATTTTTATCAATAGATATTAATTAGCGTAATTCGGTTAATTCGTGGTCTTCTTTATCTACAAACTTAAAACAAGCAACTTAAGTTGTATACTCTTAACTAATCTACTATTATAATTTATGAAAAAAAGTATTTTCACTATGTTGGCGCTATTCCTATTTGTGATAGGGGCATGTGCGCAATCAGAGATTTCAACAGACCTTTCTCGTCATGACTTCTTTTATGCAGGTCAGAGTAAGAAACTGCGTATGTTTATCGTTAAGGATGGCAAGGTCAGATGGCAGTATTACAACAAGAAAGATCGCGGTGAGATAAGTGACGCTGTACTTCTGCGCGATGGCCATATCCTCATTGCTCATCAGTATGGTATTGCAGAAGTTACTCAAGATGATAAGACCATCTGGAGTTATCCTGCACCAGAAGGTACTGAGATTCACACCATCCAGCCAATAGGCAAGAATCATGTCATCTTTATTCAGAATGGAAAACCAGCCAAAGCCATTGTGATGGAGATTCCTTCAACTCGTATAGTTCAGGAGTTTGAACTTCCATACAATGAGAAAGGTTCAGTTCACGGACAGTTCCGTAATGCTCGCCTTTCATCTTCTGGCACACTGCTCGTAGCCAATATGGGCATGGGTTTTGTTGGTGAGTATAACGCCAACGGCAAGGAGATAAACCGTTGGCAGTTAGGCGGTGCATGGTCAGTTGCTGAGCAGCCAAATGGCAATCTGTTGGTTGTAGGCCGTCGCGGCAATGTGAGAGAGATAAAGCGCAATGGCGAGACAGTATGGTCTTACGATGCCAGCAAAATAGGTTTTACTCAGGCTCAGAAGGCATTGCGTTTGAAGAATGGCAATGTTATAATCAATAACTGGTATAATGAATGGAATAAGGTGCCTCTCGATACTCTCAATGCGCCTCTTCAAGCAGTAGAGATTACCCCTGATGGCAAGGTGGTATGGGAACTGCGTTCATGGAAAGATCCAGATCTCGGTCCGTCAACAACAATACAGTTGCTCAGCGCTCCAGTAAACCGCGACCGTATGTTCTTCGGCGATTTCAATGCACCAAAGCCACGCCTTTTCGTAGGTGCTAATCAGCCGATGGGAGAGGGTATTGGTAACTTCCCTGGACGTGTGGCATGGATTCATTCTCCAGGTGTGGCCACTTGGGATGGCAAGACAGGTCTTTGGGTTGAAGACCGTTGGAATTCTCAGACCAAGGCTGATGCCATGGTCGATGAGATGGTTATGACGCTTACTAATCAGACTAATATAAAGAAAGCATGGAAGGCATTATTCATGAATTTCAATAAGACTCATGCTCGTGGTAACCGCGGTTATAAGCGAGGTGAGAAGATTGCTATCAAACTGAATATGAATAATGCCATAACACATCATGACACTATCGAACTGAACTCTTCGCCATTTGTAACTTTGGCGCTTGTGCGCTCAATGGTTAACAAGGGTGGGGTAGACCAGCGCGACATCATTATCTGCGAACCGAGCCGCTGCATCACAGATAGTATATATAATAAGGTAAAGCTTGAGTTCCCCAAAGTTACCTTTATTGATAATGTTGGTGGCAATGGCAGGATAAAATGTGAATATTATCCAGAGCAGATACAATACTCTCAGGATAATGGCAAACTGGCACGCGGATTGGCAAAGTGCATAGTCGATGCCGACTATCTTATAAATAGCGCATTATTGAAGACTCACAAAGGTCCAGGCGTAACCCTTACAGCAAAGAACTGGTATGGTGCAACTGATATCGCTTTGCAATGGCGTAAAAACGCACACAACAACTTTAGTCCTGATAAGCGACATGGCAAACCTGGCTACAAGACTTTTGTTGACTTTATTGCACATAAGCACATGGGTGGCAAATGCCTTCTAAACCTTATTGATGGAACCTATGGCTCACGTGATGTTAATGGCGCTCCTAATCCGAAATGGCAGAAGCAACCATTCAATAACGAGTGGTGTTGCTCAATCATAGCATCGCAAGATCCACTCGCTGCCGATGCCGTGGCAATGGACTTGCTTATTAGTGAGTGGCCAGAGTTTGGCAGCTTCAACTATTGTGATGAGTATTTGCGTGAGGCTGCAAGCATTCCAAATACTCCAAGTGGTGCTGTTTATAAGACAAATGGCGAACCTCTGACTAAACCTCTTGGTCTTTTCGAACATTGGAGCAATGGTAAAGAAAAGAAATACACAAAAATTGATATGGTGTATAAGAAATTGTAAACAAAAAAATACTCCCAATATTGTCAGGCGCGCTTCGGTGCGCCTGACTTATTTTTGTGATTAAAGTTAAGAAAGCGCATATAACGAAAAAAGGTTTCCCGAAGGAAACCTTTTTGTTGGGGTATCCGGACTCGAACCAGAAAAGGCAGGACCAGAATCTGCAGTGTTACCATTACACCATACCCCAAAGTTTGTTTGCAATGACTATTTGTCTGATTGCGGGTGCAAAGTTAGTGCTTTTTCTGTAATCTGCAAAACTTTTCTCGATTTTTTTTCAAATTTCTTGTATTTTTCTTCTTTTGGGGTCATTTTTCATGCGAAAGTATTCTGTTCTGCCATGTAAAACAACAAAGTTGTCCCCTCCAACAGATTATCCTATACTCATGAATAATTAATCTCTTGCATTGTTTATAGCAATCATTTGCTTAATAAATCTCAATTTTTTTTGTTGTTATTCTGATTTGCATTAACTTTGCATAGATTTTTATACATATTTATATTTAATGGAACAGACAAAGCAATTAGTTCAAACAATTACAGAAGGAATTCAGGAAAAGAAGGGAAGCAATATAGTTGTGGCAGACCTCACTAAGATTACAGGTGCAATCTGCCGCTATTTTATTGTATGTCAAGGTTCTTCACCAGCTCAGGTGGAGGCTATAGCAGAGTCGGTTGGCGACTTTGCGCGTATTAAACTCGGTGAGAAACCAAGTCGTGTTGCTGGTTTGGAGAATGCCCAGTGGGTTGCCATGGATTATGGTGATGTAATGGTACACATCTTCTTGCCAGATGTTCGTGAGTATTATGATTTGGAGCACCTATGGAATGATGCTCTGTTAACAATTATACCAGATTTAGATTAATAATGGCAGATAATAAGAATCAGCAGCCTAATGCTCCTAAAATGCCTAAATTCAACCTTGGTTGGATTTATATATCTGTAATCCTGCTATTGGTGACTCTTTATTTTACACAAGGCAATCAGAACTCAAGTATAGAGACAGAGTCAAGTTACCACAACTTCAAAAGCCTTGTGATGAAAGGTTATGCAGATAAGATTGTGGTTAATAAGGAGCAGAACATACTTCATATGTATGTTAAGCCAGAGCATGTTCGCGATGTTTTTAAGCGCGATATTGCACAAACTGGAAAGGAACCAACTGTAAAGGTTCAGTTTGGTTCTGTTGACCAAGTAGAGGAGTTTGTAGATAGTGCCAGAGTTAAGCAGAAATTTACTGGCGACTATAGCTATGACAATAAGAAAGAAGACGATTTCCTCAGCATGCTTCTTTGGAACCTCTTACCTATTGTTGTGCTCGTTGGTCTTTGGGTGTTTATAATGCGCCGTATGAGTGGCGGCGGTGGCGGCGGCCCTGGTGGAATTTTCAACGTAGGCAAAAGCAAAGCCAAGATGTATGAGAAAGACGGAGAGCTTAACATCACATTTAAGGATGTGGCTGGTCAGGCTGGCGCTAAGCAGGAGGTTCAAGAAATTGTTGACTTCCTGAAGAACCCTAAGAAATATACTGAATTAGGAGGTAAGATACCCAAAGGCGCATTGCTCGTAGGCCCTCCAGGAACAGGTAAAACTCTTTTGGCTAAAGCCGTTGCAGGTGAGGCAGGTGTTCCATTCTTCTCTATGAGCGGTTCTGACTTTGTTGAGATGTTTGTTGGAGTTGGTGCAAGCCGTGTTCGCGACTTGTTCACCCAGGCTAAGGCCAAAGCGCCATGTATCATCTTCATCGACGAGATTGACGCCGTAGGAAGAGCGCGCAGCAAAAGTCCTTCAATGGGTGGAAATGATGAACGCGAGAATACACTTAATGCGCTGCTTACCGAAATGGATGGTTTTGGCACAAATAGCGGTGTGATAATCCTTGCAGCAACCAACCGTGCCGATATTCTTGACTCAGCCCTGCTCCGTGCAGGTCGTTTTGACCGTCAGATACATGTAGATCTGCCTGACCTCAACGAGCGTAAGGAAATATTCCAGGTTCATCTCTCGCCTGTTAAAACAGATGATACTGTGGATATCGATTTTCTTGCCCGTCAGACGCCAGGATTCTCTGGTGCTGATATTGCCAATGTATGCAATGAGGCTGCGTTGATAGCTGCGCGTCATAATAGCAGTGCTGTAGGCAAGCAAGACTTCCTTGATGCAGTAGACCGCATTATTGGCGGTTTGGAGAAAAAGACCAAGGTGATGACTGCCGACGAGAAGAAAGCAATAGCTATTCATGAGGCTGGACACGCAACGATATCATGGTTTACAGAACATGCCAATCCGCTGGTTAAGGTGAGCATCGTGCCACGCGGTCGTGCGCTTGGTGCCGCATGGTATCTGCCAGAGGAGCGTCAGATTACTACTAAGGAGGCTATGCTTGACGAGATATGCTCACTTCTCGGTGGACGTGCCGCAGAGGAATTGTTTATCGGCCAGGTGTCAACAGGTGCCATGAACGACCTCGAGCGTGTCACCAAGAGTGCCTATGGCATGATTGCTTATGCCGGAATGAGCGACAGACTTCCTAATATCTGCTATTACAATAATTCGGAATATCAGTTCCAGCGCCCATATAGCGAAACCACAGCAAAGGTCATGGATGATGAGGTGCTTTCACTGATTAACCAGCAGTATGATCGCGCCAAGCAGATACTGACTGAACATAAAGATGGTCATGCAGAGCTGGCTCAATTACTTGTGGAACGTGAGGTTATCTTTGCCGACGACGTGGAGCGAATCTTTGGCAAGCGTCCATGGGTAAGCCGTGCCGAAGAACTTCTCGAAGCAGAACAACGCGCTCAGGCAGAAGCAATGGCAGAGGCAAGAGCAAGAGAACTGGAGGAAAAGGCAAATAGTGAACAAGTGCCAAATTAGTTAGCAAGCATGCTTGACTCATCGGGCAGATACGCTGATCTGCCCCTACAAGTAACTCGTCAACTCATTAACTTGTCAACTCATCAACTCGTCAACTAACAAATAAATATTATGAAGAATTTTATCATCCGTGCCATTACTGGCATATTTTTCGTGGCGGCCATAGTGGTTAGTTTTATAAACCCATTAGCCATGACATTCCTGTTTGCTATTGTAACAGGTTTGACCATATGGGAATTTACAGGACTTGTAAATGAGCGCGATGGGGTAGACACCAACCGTTTGATATGTACGGTGGCAGGAGTATATTTCTTCATTGCCGTGATAGGTTTCTGCAGCGAGCTCACACCATCAACAGTGTTTATACCATATCTTATTACAGTGGTTTATCTTATGATAACAGAACTGTATGCCAAGAATCCCGATCCAATACATACATGGGCTTATACCATGATGAGTCAGATGTATATCGCCCTTCCATTCTCAATGCTCGGTGTGTTGGCATTCCGTGGTTCTCATGAAGGTGTTGTGTATTCATGGGTGGCACCGTTAAGCGTATTTGTGTTCTTGTGGATCAATGACACTGGAGCCTATCTCTGCGGTTCGCTGCTTGGTAAGCATAAACTGTTTCCACGTATCAGTCCAGGAAAGAGTTGGGAAGGTTCTATCGGTGGTTTCGTGTTTGTGTCTGCCATAGCCGTTTTGATATGCCATCTTGCAGAATCATACGGATACAATGATCTTAGTCTAAATGCCTATGAATGGGTTGGCCTTGGATTGATTGTTGCAGTGTTTGGAACATGGGGCGATTTGGTTGAGAGTCTTTTCAAGCGCACCATTGGCATTAAGGACAGCGGCAATATATTGCCTGGCCATGGCGGAATGCTTGACCGCTTTGACTCCTCGCTAATGGCGATGCCAGCCGCAGTAGTTTATCTTTACACACTGACATTGTTATAAGTATAATTGATATCAACAAAAAACGGGATTAGATGCACTGTCTAATCCCGTTTTTTTACATTTATTAAAAATAATAGATAAAGCTTTATTGTACTAAAATAATTATCATTATCTTTGCAATGTAAATAATAGACCAAACCTAACTGTAATTAAGGGAATATACCTAAAATATTTTTAACTAATAACTAAATTTATGAAACAAAAGATGAAAAGAGCCTCTATGGCTTTGCTCGCATCTGCTTTTTGCTTGTATGCCGCTGCGCAGAAGGTAATAAGCGGAACAGTCAAAGATGCTAACGGAGAACCTCTAATCGGTGCCACTATTTCAGCTGGTGGCAATGCAGGTGCCGTTACCGACATCAATGGTAAATTTTCCTTGCCTAATGTCAAGGAAGGTACAGTACTCACAATCTCTTATGTAGGTTATAAGCCACAGAAGTTTACTGTTGCTAAACAGCAGACAATCAATGCCGTGCTGAAGTCAACCGACAAGTCTCTCGATGAAATCGTAGTTGTAGGTTACGGTACAATGCGCCGTAAGGACCTCACTGGTTCTGTGGCATCTGTAAGCGGTGATAAACTGGCACAGAATCCTGTTGCCAATATCGCAGAGGCATTGCAGGGCCAGTTGCCAGGTGTTAACGTTATCTCTCAGGACGGACGTCCAGGTGCTACAATGTCTATCCGTGTGCGTGGTGGCGGTTCTATCACTCAGAGCAATGAGCCACTTTATGTAGTAGATGGTATTCAGGTAAGCAGTATTGACGACATCCCAGCCGACAATATCGAGACTATCGACGTGCTTAAGGATGCTGCTTCTACTGCAATCTATGGTGCCCGTGGTGCCAATGGTGTAATCCTGATTACAACGAAGAGCGCTAAGGAAGGCAAGACTCAGGTTAAGTATAATGTTTACTACCAGCTGAGAGAGAAGCCAGAGCAGCTCGACGTGCTCAGCGCTTACGACAATGTGCTCTACAACTGGAGCTATGCAACAGCATTGGGTAGTGCGTTCGCTGACGGCGTAGCCAAGTATTACGGCTTGGGCTCTGCTTATGGCAATCATATTAATGATTATAAGAATATGGGCGTTCACAACTATCTTGACGATGTTATGGACGATGCCAGCACATGGAACCACGACCTCTCAATCAGTGGCGGCAACAAGACAACCAAGTACTATGCCACTGTTAACTATCGCAATGACGATGGTACATTGAAGAACTCAGGTTTCCGTCGTTGGAGCGCAAACTTCAAACTTGCTCAGAACATAACAGACAATCTTGTGTGGAATATCGATGCACGTTACTCTGAGATGCAGTTCAAGGGCAGCAAGTATGAACTTGCAACACAGGCCTACCGCTACCGCCCAATCGACGAGCCTTTAGGCTCAGGCGACCCATCAGACTTCGGTATGGGTGATGCCAGCGCTGACCCATCTTTCAATCCAGTGGCAATCATGGATAACTATGAGAACCTGAGAAAGAGATATCGCGTAGGCGTTAACAACGCATTGACATGGACTCCAATCAAGGGCCTCACCGCTAAGACTGAACTTTACCTGAACCGCAACTGGAATGAGACACAGAACTGGACAGGCAACAAGGCAGAGGGTGAGAAGTATAACACTGCTAAGCTTACCAAGGGTGATGGTTACTACACACGTTGGAGCACCACATTGAACTACGATGTTCAAGGATTGGGCGATGACCACAAACTTGGTGTACTCGTTGGTAACGAGGTGTCTTCAAGCAAGTCAAACTCAAGCTACATCAAGGGTGTAGGCTATCCTGATGAGTGGGATATGGGTTATGCTTTTGCAAATATGAACATGTCTGACAAGACCTTAGGTCTCGATGAATACAACAACACTATCGGCACACCATCACACACATTGTCATGGTTCGGACGTATCAACTACTCACTCTACGATCGCTATCTCTTCACTGCTACAATGCGTGCCGACGGTTCTTCTAAGTTCTCTAAGGATAATCACTGGGGCTACTTCCCTGCAGTTGCTGCCGGATGGCGCATCTCTGAGGAACCATTCATGGAAGGAACAAGAGAGTGGCTAGACAACTTGAAGTTCCGCGTATCTTATGGTACATCTGGTAACGACGGTATCAGCGCATCACTCTTCAACACTCTGTGGAAGACTTCTTCTGCAACTGTTGACGGTGTGTCAAAGCCAACATACGTGCCAGCCGACTGCCTCGGTAATCCAGACTTGAAGTGGGAGACAACAATCTCACGCAACATCGGTCTCGACTGGGGTGTGCTTGGCGGTAAGCTCCGTGGTACTATCGACTTCTACTGGAACAACACAGAAGACATCCTCATGCGCGTTCCTTGCGACCCAACATCAGGATTCAGCTATCAGTTCCAGAATGTAGGTGAGACATCTAATAAGGGTGTTGAGTTTACTCTTAACTATCAGATTCTGCGCAATAAGGATTGGAACCTTAGCTTTGGTATGACAATGAACCACAATGTTAATAAGGTTGAGAAACTTGCCGACAATGTTATCGCCAGTGCTCATACCAACTGGGGTTCAACCATGCGTCTGCCAAACTTCGACTATATCATCCGTGAGGGTCAGCCAGTAGGTTTGATTCAGGGTTTCAAGAGCGAGGGCTACTATACCGTTGACGACTTCAATGTTGAGAATGGTGTATGGACTTTGAAGCCAGGCATCCACGATACACAGGTGGGTAACTATGCTGTAGGTTGTGGCGATGCTTACAAGCGTCCAGACGGACAGCAGGCATTCCCAGGTATGGCTAAGTTCGCTAATGTCGATGGTGAGGGTGCAACCACAACCGACGACGTAACAATCATTGGTGAGGCACAGCCTGACGTTACTGGTGGTTTCAACTTCACAGGCCGTTGGAAGAACCTTGACTTCTCAGCAAACTTCACATATCAGATTGGTGGTGACATCTACAATGCTAACGTGATGTACGACATGATGGGCAACAAGGACACAGGTCTCGGTTATAGCCGTTTGGCAGAAATTGCTGACTGCTGGAAGATGTACAACGTAAATCAGAACGGTGAGCTTTACGCTGTTACAGATCCTAATGAGCTTCGCTCTATGAATGCTGGTGCTAAGTATGCATTGCCATACTCAGAGTACGGTATCGTTAACTCAGAGTTTATTGAAGATGCTTCATACCTTAAACTCCAGACATTGACAATCGGTTACAGCCTGCCTAAGACATGGCTCAAGACCGTTGGCTTGCAGAATGTACGCTTCTACTTCACAGGCAGCAACCTGTTCTGCCTCACTGGTTATAGCGGTCTTGATCCAGAGGTTGACGTAAACCCACATGCAGACAGCTCATACGATGGTTTCCCAACACCTAACTATGACTTCCGCTCATATCCAAGATCACGTTCTTACACTGTAGGACTTAACGTAACATTCTAATTTAGGTTGTAAGGTTTAGTTTATAAGTTCATAAGTACATAAGTTCATAAGTACATATGGTTATGGGGTTATACTGACCTTGAAATCTCAGTACTTCAAATGAAATTGAAAAATAAATAGAAACAATAAATATGAAAAATAAGATATTATATTTAGCGTTTTGTGCGGCAGGCCTCTTGACAACTACATCGTGTGAGGACTATCTTGAGACCAGTTCAAAGTCAAATGCCGACGCAAACTTCGTATTCTCTAACATGACAACGGCTCGTGCCGCCATGGACGGAGCATACGCTGAATGGCATGGCGCCATCAGTTCACACATCTTTGGTGACGGTCTTTTCTATGCCTTCGATATCGCTGGTTCTGACATCATGCGTCATCCAGAGAAGTATGAGGCTCAGTTGCCACGCCACGTGCCCGAAACATTCTACAATAATGGCGAACTGGCTTCAACCTACGATGCAGTTCAGTATGGTAAGGAAGCACCAAGCAATGCTTATAGTGTGCTGTTCTCTGTAATAGGTAAGGCTAATGCCATTGCTTCTGCTATCGAGGCCACTTCAGGTTATGCAGAGATGATGGAGCAGAAGCAGCCAACAGACCTTAGTCAGCTTTATGGCGAGGCTATTGCTTTGCGTGCCACTGCTTATCGCGAGCTTATCAAGTATTATGGTGATATACCATACGTTAGCGAGATGGGCAAGCCAGCAGGCAAACTGATGTCTCGTGATGCTATCTATGAGATGATTATTGCCGACCTTCAGAAGGTTGAGCCATTGATGCGTCCAGTAGGAGCTACCAAGAACACATTCTCTAAGACTTATGTTAATGCCCTCATAGGCCGTATTGCTCTTGAGGCAGGTGGTTATCAGACACGTCGTGGTGACATCGCTCCTGTTGATGCACAGGGTGAGCCAGTGACAATCGAGACAGTAGGCACAGAGAACAATGGTGCAACATTCGGTCGCCGTTCAGACTGGAGAGAGTTCTATGCAATAGCAAAGACCCACTTCCAGAATGCAATCAATGCTCCTGGTACAGCTAAGTTCCACATGACCGACCCACGTACAGAGGACAAGGAAGGACGTGTATACAGCAATCCATATCAGTACTTCTTCCAGCAGCTCCATGGCGCAGACGCAAGTTATGCCGACGAGTCTATCTATGAGGAACCATTCACACAGGGTGCAAACGGTAACGACCCACGCTCTTACTCACTTGGTCGTCCTTCAGGTGGTGGCGGTAGCAACGCTTATCCTTGCAAGGCTTATGGTCAGGGTCGTATCAATCCTGCCTTCTACTATGGCGTGTTCGATCCAGCCGACCTTCGTCGCGACGTTTCTTGTGGTGTAACAGGTAGTGATGGTAAGGGTGTTGAGGCTCTCATCCCATTCACACCAGGTTCAACAATCAAGGGTGGTGGTATCTCTTGCAATAAGTTCGACGAGAACCGTCAGGCAGAGCCATGGGTAGCTAAGCAGCGCCGCTCAGGTATTAATGCTCCTTATATGCGTATGTCTGAAGTTTATCTCGGCTTGGCAGAGGCTTGTGCTGCACTTGGCGAGGATGCTACAGCTAAGGAGTATCTTACAAAGGTACGCACACGCGCATTTGGCAGCGAGGCAAAGGCTGATGTAAACGGTTTCATTGCAAAGAGCGGTTCACTGCTCAAGGCTATCATCGACGAGCGTGGTTTCGAGTTTGCTGGTGAGGGCGACCGCCGTTTCACTCTTATCCGTACTGGTTTGCTTAATGAGAAGATTCAGTTTATCAAGAACCTTACAGCGAAGATGATTGAGGGACTGAAGACTAATGGAAGCTATACCTTTGACAATGGCAACACTATCTCTGCCCAGGTATGGACAAAGAATGTAGATGCTAAGTCTATCTATAAGCACCGTCTTACAGCACAGTGCCCTGCAGGTATGGAGAACGATCCAGTGCTCTACCCATCATGGCGTGGTCAGCACGACGACTGGGCTGCTATGGGACTTGACTATGGCACAGACACACCTGCTACCAACCTTGCTATTAAGGGTCTGTTCACAGCTCTCACAGCTGATGAGATTGCAGCTCTTGAGGCTGACGGTTATAAAGCTACAGCATGGGGTTCTGCTATTGTTGACAATGAGAAGGAGTATAGCGACTACTTGTTCTACAAGTACGACTATAACAAGGCTCCTATCTACCTCTTCCCATTCTCACCAAACGTAATGTCAACAGGTGGTTTCACTAATGGTTATGGTTTTGCTAACAACGATTAATGTTGAGCAATTAACTATATTTTTAATGAGCGGGACTTAGGTCTCGCTCATTTTTTTATGCATTCAACCTTTGTTGTTTTTACCACCAATAACCATAATGCTATAATGAACAATTTTATTTTCAAATAAAATGTCATAATTTTCATAAAACGTCACTTTGATATCTAAACCATTGATTATCAATTTGTTTTATGGAGTGATGAACTTTTTCGTGTCGTCACTAACGTCACTGCTGCAATTCAACTTGTTTTGGTCTTCAAAACCTATCATTTGACATTTCAAAACCTATCATTTCGCAAACCAAAACAACTTGTTTTGTTTTTAGCTTGATTCATGTAACCAATTAGGATGAGTAAATTGGATGTATAAATAGAACTAAAAAGAATAAAAATATGCACTATAACGGTTGATTTGAGTCGACTATGTCTATGATTATCTGCAGCTTGAGTGTGGATTGAACTAAAATTGATAATATTTTGCCGAGTGACGATAGTGACGACATGAAAATGTTCGTCACTCTATGTAATTTCCTGTTATTCAATATGATAAAGCAAAAAGTGACGTTTTTGATGATTTTGTGTTAATATTATTAGGATAAACATTCTTTTGTTTATTTATAAAAATGATGTATCTTTGCACACAGATAGATGTGCTCTGATTTTAAAAATTTCTATGATTCTAATGAATAAATATAAATGATATGGAAGCAATTATAAAAAACGAGAATGTCTATGTTGTTGTTAATAACATGGATGTTAGAGAAGGTGTGAACTTAGAAGATTCTGAGAATTTGATTATGCTAAATGAAAGATTTCAAAAGAATCTTTATGGAGGAAGAGTCGTATTAAGAAATGATTATTACTGGGGAAGTTGGAGTTATTACTTGAAAATTGATGGAATTGAAATTAAAACATATCGTATTGACAGTGAAATGAAAGTACACTCAAGTGGTTCATTCACCTTAGAACAAATCGCCTCATTCCTTAACCAGATAGAAAATCTGGGTTTAGATCCTTTTATAGATAATTATAAGTTGCAACTTCAGAACTTGAAAAACGAAATAGAAGTACAGGTTCAAAACATGCAGAATGATTTGTCAATGAACTATAATGAAGAAAGAGCAAAAATGTTAGATAATATAAGAAGAGGTCTTCTTGATTTAAGTTTTTTTGTATGTACTCTCCTCATAAATATGAACGCAGGTCTAAGCAATCAGCATTATATAGATGCTTATGATGCTGTAGTCAATATGTATTTCTAAACTTTCATTTGTAATGATAGACATAAAGGGTAAGGTTGATAAGGAAGAAAATGAACAATTACGTTCCATTCCGGCGCAACGATTAATAGAAAAACTATCCTTGCTAAAAAACCGTATCAATGGAGCGAAAAAACGTTGGTTTTGGGAACTGCTTCAGAATGCAAGCGACTACAACAAGTCGGTAAATGTAAAATTGATTGTATCTGACGACAGAATTACTTTTGCCCATGATGGTGCTCCTTTTTCACTGCGCGATGCATTGAACCTTATTTCGCCAGATTCGAACAAGCAAGATGATGAAGTTCATAAAGACAATATCGGTAAGTTTGGTACGGGATTGGTGTCAACTCATATCTTGTCTTCAACAATGGAAATAGAAGGCCTTTGTGTTGATGATGAAAATGAATCATACAAATTCTTCTTATCTCTTAATCGTTCTTGTTTTACAAACAAGCAGGCACTGATAGAGCAAATTACCCAAGCAAAAGAAAGTTTTAAGGAATCTCTTGAAAAGCAAGCGCAAAAGCCAGGTTTCAACACTTCGTTTTCTTATAAACTTGGTATTCCGTTACCAGGATTGCCTTCTTTGCTTCCGACTGATATCGAATTGGATTATCTATATGACGTCTTGCCATATACTTTGTGCTTTATGGATAAGGTAAAATCGGTAATTATTGAGGATGATCGAACCGATGCGGAAGTGAAGTGTTATAAAATTTCAAGAAAGGCAATAAGCAGAAACAGTAATATAACCTTTGTAATAAATGCAGATAAAAGAAACAAGACACAGGACTTCGCTTATTTTTCTTTAGGTGATGTGGCAACTGCATTTAGTTATAAGAATGATGAAATTCTTCCATACCCTAAAGATTTATCCCGATTGTTCTGTGGTTTGCCTTTGGTTGGCACAGAAGAAATAGGAATGCCATTCTTGCTGAACAGCTTCAAGTTCATGCCTACAACAGAACGTGAGGGAATTGAATTGGAGCCCACTTCTAATGAGGTAAACAGAAAGTTGTTTGAATCCTCTGCATTACTGTACTGTCAGGTTCTCGATTATGTTGCAAACAACAAGATGAAAAATGCTTTTCATCTGGCAAGGTTATGCAATAAGTATAATGGTACACAAATTTCCAATCATCAATTCTATAATCTATATTTATCCCAGTATAAACGTCATCTACTAAACCACAATATTGTTATAAATGGAGATAACCAGTTTGTATCTTTATCAAGTATCCAACTACCTTTTAAAGAGTCAAAACCAGATACAGAATTGTTTGATAATTGTCGATTGTTGAACAATAGCAGCCTGCCATTGGAAAAAGATTATCAAGCATGGTTTGATGTTATTGATTTTTCAATTTTCCGTGACCTGAAATATACATTTGAAAGTCTTGCCAAGCAGATAGAAGCTAAAGAGAATGTGTATTCTTTTGGCAAGACTTCTGCTGAGATTGTAGCATGGTTGTATAAATGTGCAAAGTATTTCTTAGATTGCGACAGGTTCGTATTTTCCAAATACAACCTCCTTCCTAATCAATCAGGAAACCTTTGTATGGCAAATGGCCAGTTATATGCAGACGTTTCTCTCCCTAAAGAATTAAAAGAGATTTATGATACTCTGTATAGCATAGGAAACTCAAAGATAGGGGATAAACTTTTGGATAAGAAGTTCAATAGTTTAAATCTTCTTAATCAAGAGTTTACATTAGAGATGTTGGCAACGGAAATAGACTGCGAACTGTCTTCTCAATATTCTAAAAACCAAGGAAACACTTCTGCTATTAGTTCTTCATTAAACAAACTTTATAATTGGATTAATAATTCAGAGATTTCCAAAGAAAAACTTGCAGCATATTTTCATTGGTACTATCCGAAACGCGCCACATTAATAGTGGATATGCTGTCTGAAAGTCAAAGAGAACAAGCTTTAATCATTGCCCAAAGCGGTAAAATGGAATCGCTGGCTACTTTAGCGTCTTCTGAACTCACGAGTGACGAATTGCGTTTAATAGTTGCAAACATCAAGAAGCTCCCTGCAGCTTTGTCTATGCTCGATGGGAAGGTTGACGATAAAGGTTTTGCTGATTCTAATGAAGGTGATTTGGGAGAAGAAATCGTATTTAAAGATTTGGCGTCCAAATATCGTAGTTCTAAAGGCTATAGAGTGATATGGGCGAGCAAAGAGAGACAAGAACCTTGTTATGATTTCGAGGTTACGAAAAATGGTAAGACCTATTGTTATTGTGATGCAAAAACAACAAGGAGAGGTATTGCTAATGCAGATTCGATACCATTCTTCATGAGAAGGTCACAGTGGGAATTCTTGCAAGACTTGCCTGATGACATCCCTTATTACATTGCGAGGGTTTTTGTTGCCGATAACTGCCAAATTAGGTATATTAGAATTAGTTCGCAGGATTTTAAATAATTCAAACAACTGAACTTACTTCTGCAATAGAACTATAGTCTTTTAATCTGTATAATTTAATTTTACCATTATGACTTACTAAGAAGAGTCAGATCTATATAATTATTATAAACTTGGAAAAATATTTCAATGGTTTGGACTTTCTCAATTCGCTTATCGCTGTTTCCGTATTAGTAAATTATGTTATGAAAACGTAGAATTTCGAACAAGAGATTATGGCAATGTGGAATTGGCGTTGTTTGGTGAGAAACTTGATAAAAACATGATTAGTTGTTTTCAATCACTGTCTCATTCTGTTGCTGATAAAATAAAAAGTGAAGAGAACGCTTATAATAATGATGATTCGTTTTTTGTAGGATATTCTGTTGACTGGCATGAAATTGTAATAAGAGAGAAAAAAAGAATTTTCCAATTATATAACTAAGAGTTTTTTCTATACAGTTTTGAGAAAAGATGTTGGTGTAGTAGCTTAACGAATAGGATAGAACAGGAATTGAATAACATAGAAATAAAGGAGGGCAATATTATCGTTCTACGAGAGGGCAAGATGGGTAGTGATTGTGCTGAACTGCATGACTATGTAGCACTATGGCTGGATAAATGTAGGTTCGGGGAAATAAGAGAGTGTAAAGTAAACTATGTCTTACTACTTTTATTGTAGCTTGACACAGTTTACTTTACACTCTCAACCTTGCTAATTGATTGTCACAGTTTTTCAAACATTCCAAATCTTTTAAATTCTAATCCTTCCGAAATCGATATTTGTATTGGTTATAATGATGATATGACTTGTCCAGA
>JAZLCN010000014.1:0-73411 GCA_045614255.1 Prevotella sp. | reverse complement strand
AGTCTGAATATATTGCATTATTATGTTGACTATCATTAGTCCCATTACCAATAGTCAAAAGAGCTCTGGCAGTGGTTGTTGTATCTCTTGCTATTCCAACTTTACCACTTGAATAAACTCTTAACTGTGCATAACTTACAGACATCACACATAAAGAAACGATTAGGCAAATTAACTTTTTCATGTCATTCATTTTTTAATAGCATTAGCACTGCAAATATAAACTTTTTTCTTGAATTCCAATGAGATACAAAGAATATTTTTATACATAATTGCGATCTGAGTAGAAATGCTCATATTATGCAATTCAAATATTAAGCCATCCCAGTGAGGGCCATTCAAAACTTTAAGACTCTACCCCCAAATCGCTCAACACGCCACGCAGCAGATAAGTAGCATTCTGATTGCGCGCAACGCCTGGGGTTATCTTATAGTTATAGGTAATATCGTTGGAGAGTTCTATCTCGAAACAGTAGTTATGGAAACGGTCGGGCCGCTCGTCTGACATCTTCGACAGTTCAAGGTCGTGAGTGGCGATGATGCCGCTGACCGACTGCGTTGCCATTGCCTCAAGGAACATGCGCGAGCCGTTTAGTTTGTCGAGCGAGTTGGTGCCTTTGAGGATTTCGTCGAGGATGATTAAGACCTCCCCCTTCCCCTCCGAAGGAGTGGTGTCCGGGCAAGCAACGAGTGACACCAACTGCTTTAGCCTCAACAGTTCTGCATTGAAATAACTTATGCCGCCAGAGAGGTCGTCGCTGGTGCGCATGCTGGTAAACAGATTATATATAGAAACCCGAAGACTATCGGCAAACACCGGCATACCGTTGCGGGCAAGAATATAGTTGATGCCAAGAGAGCGAAGGAAGGTGCTCTTGCCCGCCATGTTGGCACCTGTGATGATGTAGTAGTTGTTATTGACAATACTGAAATCGTTTCTTACCGCCTTATCGCCAATAAAAGGATGATAAAGTCCGGTTGCCTCATACACCACCTCCTTAGAATTGACTATCTCAGCCCTAACTGCCAGCGGTTCGTTATAGGCAAAGGTTGCCATCGACACCAAAGCATCAACATTGCTCACATTGTTTATCCACTCCTCCACCCTGTCAATATATTGACTCTGCCAGCGAAGGAAGCGGCGCACGAGGAAGTAATCGCTCAGCAAAAACATGTCTGTAATCATCAATGCAAGCACATTGCCGCGACGGTCAAGTCCACTGAGGATGCGGCGCAATTCATCGAAGGCGGTTAGTGGAGACTCGCCCTGCCCATTCCCAAGGAGAGGGTAATCAGTAGTGATAATCTCGTTCTCGGATATTAGGCGAATCAGACTTACATACTGGCGCATCTGTCCGTGCAGTTTGTTCACCGCCTTACCAATCTGCTTCAGCGCTTTGTTGAACACCATCATCACCAGCAGCAGTTGCAAAGTGCCCCATGTAACAGAGATGCTTGGCGGTATCATGCCCATAAACGACAAAACCACCACTGCGGCAAACACCACTATCAGCAACAGCGCCACAACCAGCGAGAGTATTGACAGAGGATAGGCAGACAGGCGCATGACCTTGACATCGTTTATTGCACTGATGATGCTGTCGGTGTCTATCACTGCGCGCTGCCCCTGAGCCATAAACTCAGTGCGCCACGTCTCCATCTTAGCCAACTTATGGATTGTTTCTGCCCTGTTGTCTATGTATTTCTTATCGCCATTCAGTGTACTAAGGTTTTCCGCCAGTTTGTCTGCTCCTCCCTTTGTCACCGTGCGGTTGATGCGCTGATAGAGTGACTGCGGACCGAAAATATCCATGTCAAACGTAAACGGATGCTTTGGGTCAATATACTCGTTGCCATCGGCAAAGCAGGAGTAGTTGCCAGCATGATACATCAGCTCCTTCTTGTAAACAGACCTGAGAGCGGTAAGTGCCTCTATGCGCTCAGCATTGCGCACGTCGATGCGCCTAACGATGATGTAACCAACAAACAGCAGTATGGCTGCGGCAATGAGAAGCATCGTGCCATAAACGGTGTATGCCACAACGGCAGATATAGACAAGAGGAACAACAGCAGTTCTGAAACAACAAACAGGCGGTTTTTGCGTTTCAGGCTATTGATACTCACGGTAAGCCCTGCCTCATGACGGCGATAACAGTCAGTAATCTCTATTTTGTTCATAAAGTAATATCATATAAGTATGAAAAGCAAAATTACAAAAATAATTTTATGTACTAGCAGAATTACCATTTATTTTGATTTTGTAAAAATAATTTTGTCAAAATTTTTCGTAGTAAATTTGTAAAAATTTTTGACAAAAATATTTTTCAATCTAGAGAAAAATTTAGACTTTTTAGGCAGCGAAAAAGCTCTTGAAAAGCAAAAATCACGGTTTTATTTTTCAAAAACATAGGTTTTGAGCTCCAATATCTATGGTTTTGCGTTGCAAAACCTATCATCTTGGAAAGCAAAACCTATGCTTTTGGTGAGTAAAACGATAGGTTTTGGAAAAGCAAAGAGCTAAAAATATTGCATATTTTGGGTTTTAAGGTTATAAGGTTTTGAGGTTCAAGGTTTTAGAGTTATGCGCGTTTTTCGGCGTTTTTTCGAGCAAAATATTTTTTGTTTCAAAATTCTCGAGTTTTGAGGGCTTTATATTGAAGGTCGTGTCAAAAAATTTCAAAATTTAACCTCCTGCTTTACCTAATTAAAAATTATTGGTTACCTTTGTAAAAACATAGATAGAAAAATGGAGAACCCCTACATAAAACAATATCCTGAACTGATGAAGGGCAAGAAGGTGATGTATGTTCACGGCTTTGCCTCTTCAGGACAGTCGGGCACGGTGACAAGACTGCGCGAGTTTATGCCTAACGCAACGGTGATAGCACCCGATATCCCTATTCATCCAGCAGAGGCTTTAGAACTGCTTCACCGCACTTGCGAGGAAGAACAGCCAAACCTGATTATCGGAACATCAATGGGCGGCATGTACACGGAGCAGTTGCATGGCTACGACCGCATACTGGTGAACCCTGCTTTCCAGATGGGAGAGACGATACTGAAGCATGGCATGCTGGGAAAGGTAGTATTCCAAAACCCACGCAAGGATGGCATTCAGGAGTTTATGATGACCAAGCAGTTGCAAGGGGAATATCAGGAAGCCACAGAGAAGTGCTTTGCAGCGATAACGCCAGAGGAGGACAAGCGGGTATGGGGATTGTTCGGACTTGAAGACCCAACGGTACACACGCGCGACCTCTTCGCGGGATATTACACTAATGTGCTCGACTTCCATGGCGAGCACCGTCTGAACGACAGCATACTGATGCACTCGGTGATTCCCGTGATACGCTGGATTGACGACCAGCAGAACGGTCGCCAGCGTGGCATAGTATATATCAGCATTGAGAAGACACTGGAAAAGGAAGGCAGGATTCTGCCAAGCGCACAAAAGGCTTTCGGATTGCTGATAGAGAACTACGACGTGCGTCTTGTAGCTGCTCTGCCCACCAACGACCGCTCGTATGCGGCACGCATGCAGGAATGGGCATTTGAGAATCTTGGAGTGCCTACATATAACCGCATCATACTTACCAACCGCAAGGACTTGCTTTACGGCGACTACCTAATAGACGCAACCGAAGCCAATGGCTCGCTCGACTTCATGAGCGCACGCATTGACTTCGGTTCCGACACGTTTAAGTCATGGGACGACGTGATTGAGTATTTCGGGAGATTGGGAGGGCAGTAAACTCATACAACCACCAATCCCTTCTGCTTCTTGCCATCCATCATTATCTTCAGCGGTTTGTCGAAGCGGACATGGCGCACATACTGCGTTTCTGTTATGGCAGGCATAGCGTCGAGAAGGTCTTGACGGAACAATCCGTCGTTCATATAGGCATTGATTGTGAAATAGCCCACGCCAAACGATGTGAGGTTCTGGAAGAAGTGAGTGCCCTGACTCGGATCGACACGATAGTTTTCCAGGCCTGCCTCAACGATGATGCGCGCAGCACTGATGTGAGGCCATTTCACTGGAATGCCCAGCCAGTTGTCACTTGAGCCCCAACGGCCAGGACCAATAAGCACATAGTTCTTACCCTCATCAAGGAAGCGGCGGTTTATCCGCTCCACATCATCGGCTATGGCTGGATTATTAGCAGCCGAGAAATTGTCACCGGTCTTCACATATACCACATCAACCACATCCTCACTTACACCATGACCCAATGAGTTGTCTGAACGCAACAGGCACTGCTCATCAGATATGGCGTCAAGATCCTCGTCAAGCATCTGCTTGCTGTCAACGATAGGACGTATCTGGAGCAGATAAAGTTCACCGGTCTTATCGTCGTTAAGATTACATGCAAACTCAATCTCAACTGGGCGGCGCATATCCTCTGCACCAAACTTCTGAGCCATCTGCAACAACTCAGGCAATGGGAATACTCCTTGCTGGAGCACACCGCAGAAACTGATTACCTTGCGACCTCCCTCATAGATACCATCACGGATTACCTGGTCGTAAGGGTCGAAGGTAGAGGCAATGTAACGCAGAGAACCGTCCTTGTCGGCCTCCTTCACGCGCAGCTTCATTATATTGAAGCCATCGTCCACCTTGAAGTCATTGCCCACATGACTGAGGTCGAGGGCATAGAAACGGGTTTGTGTGTCGCGCAAAGCTATCTCCATCTCGCTCATCTGCAACACCTGATTAGGATGATGCGGACTAACACGGAGCGTCTGCCCGCCGTCTACGATATACTTTCCAAGTCCAAGGGCAAGATTGGCAATTCCGTCCTCAGCTTTCTCGTTGCCTATAGGATAATAGTTGAGTGAGCGCAGCACACCACTGAACGTAGGATAGAAGCGGTCGTCATATCTGTTGCCCACCACCTCTTGAAGTATCACAGCCATTTTCTCCTGGTCGATGACATTGCTCGTGGCGGTCATGTAGGCCTTGGAGTCGCGATAGAACACCGACGCATAGACACCCTTGATGGCACAGGCGAGCATGCGCAGCATGTCGTACTTGTCGTCAAGATATGGAATCATGTATGTGGAATATATTCCAGCAAACGGCTGATAGTGGGAATCCTCAAGCAGTGATGATGAGCGCACGGCTATCGGTGATTTTACCGCCTCAAAGAATGTGAAGAAGTCGGCTATCAGCGCATCGGGAAGTTGCGCCCTCAGGAAGTGTTCCAGTATCACGCTGTCATCGGCATCGCTCAGAGCTATGTCATAGAGCTTGTTTTTCTCCATGAACTCATCGAAGAAATCTGTACACAGCACCACCGTTCTTGGTATGGACACGCTGGCATTCTCAAACTGGTTGAGCTCGGGATGACGCTTAATGATATTATCGAGGAATGCAAGACCACGGCCTTTGCCTCCCAAAGAGCCTTCGCCGATACGGGCAAAGTGGCTGTAACTGTCGAACTTAGCACGGTCGAACTCTGCCACCACACCTATGTTCTTCATCTTTCGGTACTGCACTATGGCCTCGAAGATAATCTTTCGGTGGGCATCAACATCCTGCAACTTATGCCATGTAACATGTTTTAAGAACGCCGATACAGGGAAGATGGCACGAGCACAGAGCCAGCGGCTCATGTGGTTGCGGCTGATGTGGTAGAGCATCGAGTCGTTGGGAATCTTAAAGATATTGTCTTGCAGTTCCTTGAGCGAACTGATGCGGGCTATCTCATTGCGTGCCTCAGGGTCACGGAAAATGAAATCGCCAAAGCCCATGTGCTCCTCAATGAGCAGACGAAGGTCGATGTTCATCGTCTTTGAGTTCTTGTCAATAAAAAGGAACCCTTCCTGTTCTGCCTTATAACGGTTGTCCGACTCGGCACTCTGCAATATAACAGGCACATACTCATCGCGGCGGCGTATCTCACGAAGCAGTTTCAGACCGGCCTCTGGGTCACTGCCCTCACCTCCGGGACGCCCAAGAGGGCGCTGGTCGGTAATGCATTGCTTCATCGGATAACGTGCGTCGCTGATTACTCCAAGCGTATTGTCATGATATTTCTCATAGATGGCCATTGCCTCTTCATAGTTGCGCGCCAGCACCACCTTAGGGCGTCCGCGCTTTCGCTGGGCTGCCGCATGGGAGTTGAGCGCTTCCTTAGAGAATCGCTGACTCTGCTGAAGAATATAGTTGTAGAGATTAGGCAGTATGGATGAATAGAACCTGATGCTGTCCTCAACGAGCAGAATCATCTGCACGCCTGCCTCACGGATGTCATGGTCGATATTCATCTTGTCTTCTATCAGTTTGATGATAGACAGGATGAGGTTGGTATTGCCTAGCCAGCAGAACACATAGTCGAAGATAGAAAGGTCTTCGTCTTGCATTCGCTTAGTGATACCATGCGAGAACGGTGTGAGCACCACGCAAGGAATGTCGGGAGCCTCAGCCTTAACAGCTCTAGCCACACTGAAGGCATCATTGTCGGCAGTACCCGGCATACAGATAACCAAGTCGAAAGCCATGTTTTTCATTGCCACATTGGCCTCCTCAATGGTACTCACTTGAGTAAACGTAGGCGGGTAGCGCATACCCAGTTCGGTGTATTCCTCGAATATCTTCTCGTCAACACGCCCATCGTCCTCAAGCATGAAGGCATCGTAAGGATTGGCGATAATCAACACATTGAAGATGCGGCGTGTCATCAGGTTGATGAACGAGACATCTTTCAAATAAAACTCATTCCATTCGTGTGGTATCTTGGTGCTCATATATTATCAATATATATCATGCAAAAATAAGCAATATCTCTGAGATTGACAAAATATACAGGTGATTATTTGTTTTGGAAAACATTTTGCACATCATCTTATTTATTATTACCAAAATATTTGTACTTTTGCAGACATTATAATATTAACTGAATATATGGAAAAGAAACTAAGACCAGGCTCACTCTGCGTACGCGGAGGATGGAAGCCAGAGAACGGACAACCAGTGGAACCGCCAATAATACAGAGCACAACATTTAAATATGACAACTCTGACGAGATGGCCAAGTTATTTGACCTTGAGAAAGAGGGATATTTTTATACTCGTCTGCAAAACCCAACTAACGACTTCGTGGCAAAGAAGATTGCACAATTGGAGGGCGGCGTAGGCGCAATGCTCACATCAAGCGGACAGGCAGCAAACTTCTACGCCGTATTCAACATCTGTCAGTCTGGCGACCACTTCATCACATCAAATGAGATTTATGGCGGCACATACAACCTGTTTGGTGTAACAATGAAGAAACTCGGCATAGAGTGCACATTCATCAATCAGGATGCATCGGAAGAGGAGATACAGGCTGCTTTCCGTCCAAACACAAAACTGCTTTTCGGTGAGACTATATCAAACCCAGGATGCAAGGTGCTCGACATAGAGAAGTTTGCACGCATAGCTCACAAGAACGGTGTGCCTCTGATTGTAGACAACACATTCCCAACACCTATCAACTGTCGTCCTTTTGAATGGGGTGCAGACATTGTGACACACTCTACAACAAAGTATATGGATGGTCATGCCACACAGGTGGGCGGTTGCGTTGTTGACAGCGGCAACTTCAACTGGGAAGAGCATGCGGAGAAGTTCCCTGGATTGTGTACACCTGATGACTCTTACCACGGACTAACATACACCAAGGCATTTGGCAAGATGGCTTATATGACCAAGCTCGTGGCTCAGCTGATGCGTGACCTCGGTTCTATACCAGCACCTCAGAACTCATTCCTGCTTAACCTTGGCCTTGAGACTCTGGCACTGCGCATGCGCCAGCATTGCTCTAACGCACAGAAGGTGGCTGAGTTCCTGAAGAATGATGAGCGCGTGGCATGGGTAAGATACAGCGGACTAAAGGGTGACAGTTGCCACGACCTGGGTGAGAAATATCTGCCTAATGGTTCTTGCGGCGTGATTGCCTTCGGACTGAAGGGCAACAGAGAGACTGCCATAAAATGGATGGACTCTCTGGAGATGATAAACATCGTGACTCATGTGGCAGACTCACGCACTTGCGTGCTGCATCCAGCAAGTCATACACACCGTCAGTTGAGCGAGGAGCAACTGCTTGAGGCAGGAGTAGCACCAGACCTCATCCGCCTGTCTGTAGGTATTGAGGATGTTGAGGACATTCTTGATGATATCAAGCAGGCTTTGGAGAAGATTTAAAGTTAACGAGTAATATTTTACACTTGTTAACTCCATAAGTAAAAATTAAGGGATTTTTCTTTGCCGTTTAAAGAAAAATCCCTATTTTTGCGGTGTAACTAATGACAAAATGACAATGAAGGATGAGAGATAACTAAAAACAACTCATCAACTCGTCAACTAAAAAAAACATATAAACCTTTTAATAACATTTACTATGGAAGTTGAGAAAATCATGCAGCAGCTGGAGCAGAAGCATCCAGGCGAGAAAGAGTATTTGCAGGCTGTAAGAGAAGTGCTGACATCAATTGAGGATGTTTACAATCAGCACCCTGAGTTTGAAAAAGCCAAACTCATTGAGCGTATCGTAGAGCCTGAACGTGTAATCACATTCCGTGTGCCTTGGGTTGACGACAAGGGCGAAGTGCATGTAAACATCGGTTACCGCGTTCAGTTTAACAGTGCCATTGGTCCATACAAGGGAGGATTGCGTTTCCATCCTTCAGTAAACCTATCTATACTTAAGTTCCTCGGCTTTGAGCAGACATTCAAGAATGCTCTCACCACACTGCCAATGGGCGGTGGCAAGGGCGGCAGCGATTTCTCTATACGCGGACGTTCTGACAATGAGGTGATGCGCTTCTGCCAGGCATTCATGACAGAGTTGTACCGCAATATCGGCCCGGACGAGGATATCCCTGCTGGCGACATTGGTGTTGGCGCAAGAGAGATTGGTTATCTGTTCGGTATGTACAAGAAGCTTACTCATCAGTGGAACGGCGTGCTTACAGGCAAAGGACTGGAATGGGGCGGTTCACGCATACGTCCTGAGGCTACTGGCTTTGGCGCGTTGTACTTCGTAGAGGATATGTTGCGCACTCATGGTCTTGACATCAAGGGCAAGACAGTGGCCATTAGCGGATTCGGCAATGTGGCATGGGGAGCAGCAAAGAAAGCAACCGAACTGGGAGCAAAGGTAATAACAATCAGTGGTCCTGACGGATACATTTACGACCCACAGGGACTGGATGATGAGAAGATAGAATATATGCTTGAACTGCGTGCCAGCGGCAACGACATCTGTGCACCATACGCAGAGGAGTTCCCTGAGGCAACATTCATTCCAGGCAAGAAGCCATGGGAGGTGAAGTGCGACATTGCATTGCCATGTGCTACACAGAACGAACTGAATGGTGCTGATGCGGCTATGCTGCTTGCCAACAAACCACTATGCGTGGCTGAGGTTTCCAACATGGGATGCACGGCAGAGGCAGTAGAGAAGTTCACTGAGGCAGGTCAGTTGTTTGCTCCGGGCAAGGCTGTAAATGCAGGTGGTGTTGCTACATCAGGACTGGAGATGACTCAAAACTCTATCCGCCTGAGTTGGAGCGCAGAGGAGGTGGACAAGCAGTTGCACCAGATTATGCACAACATACACGAGCAGTGCGTGAAGTACGGCAAGCAGCCTAACGGATATATAGACTATGTGAAGGGTGCCAACATTGCCGGATTCATGAAGGTGGCAAATGCCATGATGGCGCAGGGAGTGGTTTAACCAACCTTTTCCGCATTAAGGAATAATAAGTAAAAAAGAATGAAACACAACCCAATGTCCTTTTGCAGGAGGACATTGGGATTTAGTGTAAAAAAAAGGAATGAAAAAAATATTCAATATCGATATCTTATATCATAAGCGCGACATTAAAAACTATGTTGCTAAGATATTCCTATTTTCTTCATTCTTCATTGTCCATTCTTCATTATCAGCCATTGCCCAGCCATTGCAGAAAGGCAAGGCATCGTTTTACGCAAAGAAATTTACAGGCAGAAAGACAGCCAACGGGGAGATATTCCACCACGACAGCATGACTTGCGCCCACCGCCACTACGATTTCGGCACATTATTAAAAGTGACCAATCCAAGAAACGGCAAGTCTGTAGTGGTGAGAGTAAATGACCGTGGTCCATTTGTAAAAGGCAGAATCATAGACCTGTCATGGAAGGCTGCCGATGAGCTTGGAATTATAAAGAAAGGCGTTGAGACTGTGAGGGTAGAACCCCTATTTCTTACTTTTATCCCATATAAGTATGTAGAGGAGATAGAGATACCAGAATTTGAGTTCAAACATTCACGCCCCCGCCCATTCAGCATGAAACCCGAGTGGCAGGAGCTAAAGGAATTGAATGATAAGGAATAGGAGGGACTAGAAAAACCTAGAGGAACTAGAAGGCCTAGAAGAACTAGAGAATCTAGAGCATCTAGAAAATCTAGAAAACCTAGAACCCCTAGAAAATATATAAGCCCCAAAAATAACAACGAGGAAGCCATTAACGCTTCCTCGTTGTTATTTTTATCTCACTGCCTGGCATTATAACCTCTTTGTCACCTATAACAACACCTGGCTGTATTATTATCTCTCCATTTTTTAGTTTGCTTGCTCCAACCACAGCCGCCGTATACCTAATGCCACGATGCGGCATTATCCGCTCTATTAGTATGCTGGGCGATATATAAACGCGCTTGTTGCCTGTAGTCTCCTTTACCATTGGAGTAACATTATGCAAAGGCTGACGTGAGCGGTTCATAATCTCAAATGACACCTTACATTCCTCACTGGCTTTAAGTATGCCATCGCCATCGCTGTCAACAAAGGCAATGTTACGTATTTCTACATCACCATTGCTAAAACCAAAACCTGATGTTTTGTCGGTCATTTCTCCGTTTACACCAGTTGTGGCCTCATCAAAAACAATACGGTCGTCGCCTGTATTATTAGGGTCGAATCCGCTTTCCGCATCACCACCCTCACCAACATTCTCATAAGGATATTGAGACTGCTCAACTTTCCTTTTCCTTGCCTTGTCGGCCGAAGAGCCCATAGCGGCACCGATAACTGCGCCACCTGCCATTCCTACAACCGTACCAATATCGCTGCCACGATGTCCGCCAGAGATTCCGCCTATGGCAGAACCTAAAATAGAGCCCAGTCCTGCACCGGTATTTGCTCCCTGACCAGCATAAGTGCCACATCCGCTAAGCGCCAGCGATGCACATACAGCCAATATTATAACCTTTTTCATGTCTTCCCTAGCCTATTTTCTGCGTTTTCTTTTTCTGCGGCGGTTATTCTTCTTATAAGCCTTAACCTTTCTGTATATAACCCATGCTATGAGAGCAGTGAAGAGCACTATGGTCATAACCAGTCCGCGCACATCAAGATTATCACCTTTAACACGGCTCCACATCTCAAGCATATTCTTGGTGCGACTGCCGCAATCGCGCATCAGTGCGGCACGCTCAACAACACTGATGTCAGGATACTGTATTCCGTCAACGGGAACACTGTCTGCATGCTCACCAAAGAAATAAGATAGGTCTACATACTCCTCGAGAGTACTGTCAATCTTTGCCTCAAGAACCTCTGGCGAGGCAATAACACTGACATAGCCAATCTCATCCATATTACGCAGGGCATTCTCTGGCTTACACATGAAATTGATGAAATAAGACGCTGCCTTAGTGTTTACCGCATATTTAGGGATAACCCATCCGTCGAACCAAACATTAGAACCCTCCTGAGGCACCTTATACCTCAGTTCGATGCCCACGGCCGCAGCCTCTTCAATAGCCCAAACAGCATCGCCGCTCCAGCTTACATTGATATAAGCCTTTTCCTTGGTCATCATCTCCTTACCAAAGTCAACCTCCCATCCTGCAATATTCTTCTTGGCAGCCTTAAGCAGTCGCTCCACAGAGGCAATGGCCTCATCAGATGAGTCGTTCATAAGCTGCTCTCTGGTTACCTTTCCGCTAAGGATATCAGTATAACGGGCATACATAAGCATAGGACCATAGATATCCCTGTAAGCGTCTTTCATCAGAATCTTACCCTCAAGACGGTCATTCCAAATAATGGTCCATGATTCAGCCTCCTCATCGCTGACATATTTAGGATTGTAGAGCAAACCCGTTGTTCCCCACATATATCCAACACAATAATCAGCCGCACGCTTGCCAGGCTTGTCAAGTCTTGCAAACTGGTCTTGCGCATATGGAGACACATATTTTATATAGTCTGGGGTATTGCCAAAATCGCGGTTTATAGGCAGGAGCATATCATTGGCAAGCATACGGTCGATGATATACTCTGAAGGACAAACAACATCGAAGTCCTCATGTCCTTTCTCAATCTTAGCGAGCATCACCTCGTTGATGTCAAAGAGCTGGTAGATAATCTCCACCTCCTCGCCAGTCTGCTCCTTATACCACACCTCAAACTCGTCAAGCAGCGACTCGTCGATGTAGTCGGCCCAGTTGTAAACCTTCAGCGTATGCTCACGGTCAGCAGCATTAGCAGTCTTAGGCATTATAACCATAAGCACCGCAGCAAGCGCCATGCTAAGAATATATTTATATCGGTTGTTGATCATTATTTTAACCTTATTCTTTTCTAAATCTTATAATTCCTCTTTCCTCTCATCATGCATTGCTTGCCTTTGCCTGTCTTCTGTTTATAATTATCAGAAGCACAAGCACAGTAACGAAAATTATCGTTGACAGCGGTCGGAGCTCTGGGGTAAGTCCACCCTTACGCGCATCAGAATATATAAATGTGGAGAGTGTTTCCAAACCAATATTACCCTTTGTGAAAAGACTCACTGCGAAATCATCGATGGAGAGAGTGAACGAGAGTATGAAACCACTGATAATACCTGGTTTAATCTCTGGCATTATCACCTTTCGCAAAGCCTGGAACGGTGTTGCGCCAAGGTCGAGCGCAGCCTCATAGACATTAGGATTCATTCCCATGAGTCGCGGCATGACACTCAGCACTACGTATGGTGTGCAGAAAGTGACATGGGCCAAGATAACCGTAGTGTATCCCTGTGATACGCCCAAAGCCACGAAAAGCAGGAACAATGATATACCCGTGATGATATCAGGATTAATCAAAGGAATGTTATTAAGGAACGTAACCGCATGGCGCTGTCTGCTCCTAAGATTATAGATGCCAATAGCAGCGATGCTTCCAAGTATCGTTGCCAAAACAGAAGCGATAATAGCAATTACCACAGTGTTCTGTATGGCACTGATAAGTGAGTCAGACATTCTTCCCTCAAACAGGTTGGTGTATAGTTTAAGAGAGAAACCAGTCCAGTTGCCCAGCACCTTAGTCTCTGTGAAAGAGAATATGGCGATGATAATAATCGGAGTATATAGCACTGCCAACAGAAACCACAGATAGCCTTTGGCCAGATATTTCTTATAGTTCATTTATTTAATTTTGTTTGTTCTTTTTAGGAGTTTAGGAGTACTGGAGTTCAGGAGTTCAGACGTATGCTTGACATGCAAACCCTCATCTCTCATCCCTCAACGTTCAACGTTCATCCCTCATCTTTAATTTGCAGAAACTAAATAATTCCTTGATTGGTTTGCTCACCTTCTTCATTGCTGAACATGCTTGTGAATCCTATAATCAACAGCATTATGAGCGAGAGGGCAGCTCCATAGTTCATTGTATCACTCAACATGATATTCTCCTGAATGATTGAGCCAAAGAGACGGATATCGTTCATTGTAAGCAACTCAGATATGGCGAATGTAGAAATCGTTGGCAGGAAAACCATCATAATACCACTTACCACACCAGGCATTGACAATGGCAGAATAACCTTTAAGAACACGCTTATGCGGTTTGCCCCAAGGTCTTGCGCAGCCTCAATAAGACTCTTGTCTATCTTCATCATCGTGTTGTAGATAGGATAAATCATGAAAGGCAGGAAGTCGTAAGTCAAACCAAAGAGCAGTGCTCCCTCGCCAAGGGGAATACCAGTAATATCAAAGAGCGACACTGTGGCAAGCGTGCGTATCAAGATGTTTACCCACATAGGGAGTATAAACAACAGCACCAATGTCTTTGAGCGGTTAAACTCGCTATTACTCAGTATATACGCTGCCGGATAACCCAGCAGTATGCAGAGAAATGTGGTGATTACTGCTATGTCTACGGAATAAATGAAAGTATTAAGAGCCTCAGGCTGCTCAACAAGCTTAACGAAGTTGGCAACAGTAAAATTGCCATCATTATCCATAAACGCATACACTCCGATAAGAATCAGAGGAAGCACCACAAACAGCATTAGAAACAGCACATAGGGCAATGACCACGAGCTGCGCTTGGAAAAGAACCGTTTTATTTTATTTATAATGTTCATCAGTCATCATAACACTTTTGAGTTTTCAGTTAAAAGGCATTAGGTTTCTAAAACCTCATCCTTCAACGCCGCTCAGGACAAATAACCTCATCCTTCGGCATTGCTCAGGACAAGCAACCTTAAAACCTCACAACCTCACGCCTTAATCCTAATATCCTCAGGCAAAATATTAATACCCACCATATCGCCATCGTCCCAGACATCGTTAGTGTCTACATAGAGATAGTCGTCATCATCGGTAACGATTGTAAGATGATAATGGTTGCCCTTATAAAGTATCAGTCGCACATCACCCTCAAGAGCACCATCCTCTTTGTCGTCGGTAAGGTCAATCTTATCGAAGTCAACCTCAGCCTTTATCTTGGTTCCCTCTGCCAGTCCATGCGACAGACAGGTGAACGTTGCGCCAAGCATCTCGATGTGAGTATCGTCAACAACGACAGCATCAAACGTGTTGCATGTACGTTCTTTTTTCATGACATGAATATCTGAGGCCTTTATGATAAGACTCACATCCTCGTTTGGTTCAAAGGCATTATAGTCTTGAATCATCAGTTCATAACCATCAGGAGTAACCACGGTCATCTCGTAATGCACACCTTTAAAGATACAAGAAACCACCTTGCCATGTATCATTCCGCTGTCGGTAGGCGGCATGATATATATATCTTCTGGACGTATAACCACATCAACAGGCACATTTTTGCCGAAGCCCTCATCGACACACTTAAACTCGGTGTTCATGAACCTTACCAATCTGTCCTCCACCATTGTGCCATTAAGGATGTTGCTCTCGCCAATGAAATCGGCAACGAAACAGTTCTCTGGCTCATTGTATATGTCGGTAGGGGTACCTATCTGCTGAATCACGCCCTCGCTCATCACCACAATAGTGTCACTAAGCGTAAGCGCTTCCTCCTGGTCGTGGGTAACATATATAAAGGTGATGCCAAGCGTCTTGTGCATCTCCTTGAGTTCCATCTGCATATCCTTACGCATTTTGAGGTCAAGCGCTGCCAACGGCTCATCAAGCAGAAGCACCTGAGGTTTGTTGACAATGGCACGAGCTATGGCCACGCGCTGTTGCTGACCGCCAGAGAGCGAGTTGACATCACGATGCTCATAGTCAGTAAGTCCCACCATCTTCAACGCGCGCCTAACCTTCTCCTCTATCTCTGACGACTTAGTCTTCTTCAGTTTTAAGCCGAATGCAATATTGTCGTAAACATTAAGATGGGGGAAAAGAGCATAACGCTGAAACACTGTATTCATAGGCCTCAGATGCGGTGGCGTTTGCGTGATGCCAGCACCCTCTAAGAGAAATTCTCCCTCGGTTGCCATCTCAAAACCAGCCAAGATACGCAGAAGTGTTGTCTTTCCACATCCTGAAGGGCCAAGAATAGTAACAAACTCACCCTTTTTTACATTTAAATTAACATCATCCAGCACTTGTTTGTCTCCGAACCATTTAGACACGTGCTTAATCTCTATGATGTTACCACCTGGTTCTACTTTGTTCTCTACCAATGCCGTAAATATATTACAAGACAGACTATAAATTAAATATTTTAAAAAAATCTTATAAAATTTCTGCACAAAGATACGCAAAAAACCCGAACTTTATTATCTTTGTGAAGTTTTTTGTCAATAACAGATAAAATTTATACAGAATAATGAAAATTAATAAGATTTTTGCAATTGCATTTGCCTTCATTTGCCTACTTGGAACAAGTGCTAATGTCAAGGCACAGGAAAGCAGCACACTGTCTATGACAGTGGGTGCTGATGTGACAAACAAATACCTATGGCGCGGCATGGAGCTTGCCAAGGGTAGTTTCCAACCATCTGCTTACCTCAACTATGAGAAAGGCGACTGGGCTGTAAGCGTTGGCGCATGGGGCACAAAAGCATTTAAAAAGGACGAATTCAATGAGTTTGACCTCTCTGCAGAATTATCATGGAAGAATCTTACATTCTCTGTTACAAACTACAGGGAGTATTATGGTTCGGAGTTTGACGACAACTATCTAGACCTGGGTCTCAGCTGGACACTGAGTGAGAATATTCCGCTCACGCTTTCTTGGTATTCAATAGTAAACCAGACCAACTGCCCATCATATCTCGAACTGTCTTACGAGCAGTCTGTATCTGTCATTGACTTGAAGGCTGCCGTTGGCATACTGCCTTTCAAGGCTCCCGACTACTATGGCAACGACAAGTTCGAGGTTTGCAACTTAAACCTGAGCGCAGGTCATGAGTTTGAGCTCAACGACAAGATGAGCATCCCTGTATCAGCGCAGATAATGTACAATCCTATGCTTGAGGATTTCTACTGGAGCGTAACCGGAGGATTCTATTTTACATTTGACTTAAAAAAGTAAACTAGGATAGTTGCTTATAAAATTACATCAGAATATTATTTTTTGCGAAATTACAAAGCGCTTGTAAAGCTCCTACAAAGCTATTGTAATAATATTACAACCTCTTTGTAATAGTTTTACAAGGCCTTTGTAATCGGATTACAGAATATAACTAAAAACTATAAAACATGGAAAAGAAAAAAGGAAGTTTGAAGAGCACAATGGCTGTATCGCTGACCAATTATCTTGATGCAGGAGCCATTGTTGCCGGAGCCAGCGGACTCACACTATGGCAGAATTATCTCAGTCTGACGGAGATGCACCTTGGCTGGCTCAATTTCATTAGTGCCAACTGTCTTGGAGCAGCCATTGGAGCAATAATAGGAGGTTTCCTTGCCGACAAATACGGGCGTAAGGCTATCTATACATACAACATGCTGGTTTATATGCTGGGCGTGCTGGTTATTATGCTGGCAGTAAACTTCCCCACCCTGCTTGCTGGTTTCCTTATCACTGGTATCTCTGTCGGTGTGGGTGTTCCTGCTTCGTGGACATATATATCAGAAAACTCTGAAACTGGCAACCGCGGCCGCAACATCTGCATTTCGCAGATGGCATGGGGCATTGGTCCGCTCATCATACTCATACTTGGCACTCTGCTTGCCCCAGCCACAAGCGGCGAGGCAGGCGTGCTGTTCCCTGTGGTGCAAACCGTAGCCACTGCCATTATGGGCAGCGACATACAGGGTGCTGAGCTCAATGTGTTCAGTTCAAGAATTGTGTTTGCCTCACTGTTTATCGTTGCCCTCATAGCATGGCTGCTGCAGCGCAGACTCGACGAGAGCGCAGAGTGGGTTGCGGCCAAAAAGGCAGAACTTGAGAGCGGCATCAAGCAGAAGAGCGTGTTCTCTTCGTTTGGCGAACTGTTCCGCAACAAGACATGTGTGCGCTCAATGCTTTTCCTTGCAGGAATATACCTAACATGGAACATGGTATGCTCGGTGATGGGATTCTTCCAGCCACATATCTATGAGACTGCAGGCGGACTCTCTAATGAGATGGCAAACCTTATGGCTGCTGGCCAGTGGGTTGTGATTATCTTCATGACATTCATCTGCTCACTCACCGTCGACAAGGTTAATCAACGCATGCTCTATGGCTTTGGTGTAAGTTGCGGTGTGCTGGCATGGATTATCGTTATCATGGTTGGCATAAGCAGCATGGCTGGACTTATCATATTCACAGGCCTATGGGCTATGCAGGCAGGTATCTCCGTGCAGACATTCTATGCCCTTTGGGCTTCAGAGCTGTTCCCTGCCAAGTATCGTGCCGCTGCTCAGGGCATCATGTTCTTCGTGGTGCGCGGCGTTTCGGCGGTATGGGGACTTTACTTCGTTAATATCTATGGCGAGCATGGTGAGGGATTCACACTTGCTGGAACAATGATGATGGTACTGTTCATCATATCACTGACGGTTGGAGTAATATGGGCACCAAAGACACAGGGCAAGACTCTCGAACAGATAACCAAGGAGCGATATGGAGAAGGATTCTAAGTTATCTTCAGGAGTGAAGGAGTGTGCCAGCAACTCAGCCACCTGGATATGGTACCCCGGCGACTTCGAGATATGGATGGGCAACATATTCAACAACCGCCGCACAGAGCGCGGGGCTATGTTTCCTCCGTTCTGGAAGCAGGACAGCCATTGGCAGACGGTGGAGTTTTCAAAGGCTTTCACTCTCGACCAAGAAGAGACCATAAGCATAAGGACAGAAGGCAACTTCAATCTTATGCTTGACGGCAAGTTGCAGCTTGGCATGCCCGAGACATTTGTTATCCCAGCAGGTGAGCACAAACTGAACCTGAAGGTATGGAATGTAGCATCTCCACCTGCTCTATTCATCGACGGAAAGACCATAAAGACAGACTCCACATGGCTGGCCACATACGAAGATAAGATATGGATTGACGAGAACGGTGTGGCTCACGGTTCGGGAATATACGTACCTGCTGCAAGCTGGGGCTTCAACTCGCCAAGCCAGCGTCCTTCGGAATACAGACTAAACACACGACGACAGCAGCCTGTGGTTGAGACAACGGTAAACGATGCCCGCCTGTTTGACTTTGGCAAGGAAACGTTTGGCTATCTTAATCTGATTGGCATCAAAGGCAGCGGTATAATATATATATATTATGGTGAAAGCAAGGAAGAGGCTCTCGACTTCGAACATTGCGAAACGCTGGATAGGATAGAAGTTAAAAAAGGAATGTTGCAACCAGAGAGTCTTGGTTCTAAAGCTTTCCGCTTCGTCTGCATCAAGACTGAAGGTTCCGTGCGTTTTGCCACCGTCAACATGGATTATGAGTATTCTCCGTATGACAACAAGAAGAGCGGCTCGTTCAAATGCAACGACCCGTTGCTGAATAATATATGGAAGGTGTCGGCATACACAATGGATTTGACTACACGCGAGTTCTTTGTAGATGGCATCAAGCGCGACCGATGGACATGGTCGGGCGATGCCATACAGTCGTATCTCATGAACTATTATCTGCGCTTCGACAGCGACTGTGTGCGCCGCACTATTAGACAGTTGCGTGGCAAAGACCCTGTGACCGCACATATCAACACCATCATGGACTATACGTTCTACTGGTTTAAGTCGGTTTACGATTTCTATATCTATACCGCCGACATAGATTTCGTGCGTGAGATTTATCCTCGCATGCAGACTATGATGGATTATGTATTGGGACGCACGAATGAAGAAGGCATGGCAGAGGGCAAGCACGACGACTGGATATTCGTAGACTGGGTGGATTTCCCTATGCATAAGCGCGGCACATTGTGCTTTGAGCAGATTCTGCTTTGCAAATCGCTTGAAACAATGAAGATGTGTGCCACGGTGCTGCGCGACAATCCTCTGGCAGAACCGCCACAGGGCAGCATAACAACAGATGAATACAATGCCGACGCCGAGAAATACGGCAAACTGGAAGAGGCATTGCGCTCAAAACTAAAGCCAACATTCTGGAACGAGGAGCAGCAGGCTTTCATGCACGCCATCGAGGATGGTGAGATGAATGCGCAAATCACGAAATTCCCTAATATGTTTGCCATCATATACGATTACCTGTCTGATGATGACAAGCAAAAAGTGATGCAATCTGCAATGCTCAACCCCGACGTGCCAGCCATCACCACTCCATATATGCGCTTCTATGAACTGGAAGCACTATGCCAGATGGGCATGCAGAAAGAGGTGCTCAAGGAAATGCGCAACTACTGGGGAGGCATGTTACAAGAGGGAGCAACAAGTTTCTGGGAGAAATACAACCCAGAGGAATCGGGGACACAACACCTCGCAATGTATGGAAGACCATATGGCAAGAGTCTTTGCCATGCATGGGGAGCCAGTCCTATCTATTTGCTTGGCAAATATTATCTTGGTGTGCAGCCAACCAAAGCTGGTTATGAGGAATATACTATATGTCCTGTGCTTGGCGATTTGGAATGGATGGAAGGAAAGGTGCCCACACCTCATGGACCAATATCAATACGTTCCGACCGCCACAGCATAAGCATCCTTGCCCCATACGGCAAAGGCAGACTATTGCTTAACGGCAAGGAATATGAGATAAAGGCAAACGAGAAATTTGAAATGAGTTTCTAACATAAGTCCGTTATTTTAACTCATTTAGCATTAACTATTATACGTTATGGCACTTTTGCAGAAGGTGTCATAACGTTTGTTTTTTAGCGTTTTGAAATGCCTAGTCATTTATTTTCTACGCTTACTAATAAATGATAGTCTTGCCTAAAAAATCATAACATCAGAACAACACCATGACTTTTACCATATCTTTGCCATGTCTAACAATTAAAACATAAAGATTATGACAAAGAGAAAGGAGATTTACAAATGTGCAGTCTGCGGCAACATAGTTGAGGTACTGCATTGTGGAAACGGAGAATTAGTATGTTGTGGCAAGCCCATGGCACTGATGAGTGAGAACGCCACAGACGGAGCAGAGGAAAAGCATGTGCCCGTAGTTGAGAAAATAGAAGGCGGATACAAGGTAACTGTAGGAAGCGCCGAGCACCCCATGAGTGAGGAACACCACATAGAGTGGATTGAACTCCACACCAAGTGCGGCAAGCTGATGCGCAAGTGTTTGAAACCTGGTGACAAACCGGTTGCCAAGTTCAAGACCGACGCTCAAGAGGTTTGTGCCCGTGCCTACTGCAATCTGCATGGACTCTGGCGCTGCTGCTAAGTGAAAACTTTATAGATTATTATGTATGGGAAATGTTCGAGGCTGCACCAAACGTAGCAGACAGACACAACCTCCGCCCAATCCCACAGACATTTATCGATATGTTGCAGAATGCAGATGGCACAAACCTCTCTGAGGAAGGTAAGGACGCATGGCAGAACCCTGGTTATTAATTCAACAATTAATAATTACAATAAAAAATGGCGGGACATCCCGCCATTTTTTATTACCTTTGCACCCGTTTTCAGGAAATTATATTAGGGAGTGCTCTTTTAAAGATAGAACGAGATAGAAGAAGATAGAAGAAGATAGAGGGAGATAGAAGACATTACTTTCAGATGCTAACAACTTGTCAACTAAAGAAACAACCAGTCAACTGAATCAAACAAACTCTCATCTCTCAACCCTCATCTCTCATCAACTAAACATACAATGAAAAATAAACTCAGCAAACTGGTTCTGCCGATATTCATTGAAACGGCGTTGGTGATGATGCTCGGTGTTGTCGACACGATGATGCTCAGTCAGCATTCAGACAATGCTGTGGCTGCCGTTGGCGTTGTAAACCAGTTGGTAAACCTTGCCGTACTTGTTTTTCAGGTAATCAGTTTCGGAACAACGGTACTCTGTGCGCAATATTTAGGTGCAGGACTAAAGGAGCGCATGGTGCAGGCTACAGGTGTGGCAATAGCACTTAACGCGGGTATGGGTTTAGTTATGAGTGCCCTTCTCTATTTCGGTTGCCATTGGATGCTTGACCTGATGGGACTGCGCCCTGAACTGTTGGGCGAAGGTGTCAGTTATATGCGCATAGTGGGTGCCTTTGCTTTCTTCCAAGCTATTTCGCTTGCCATATCGGCATCGTTGCGCAGCGCCGACAAGGTTATCTACCCTATGATGGTAACACTGGTGGTTAATATCCTTAACATCATTGGCAACTACACACTTATATTCGGCAAGTTTGGCATGCCAGCTATGGGCGTAGAGGGTGCTGCTATCTCCACAAGTATTGCTCGTGGTGTGAGCATGCTTATTCTCTTCATCATCCTTTTCCGCAAGCACATACCGTCGTTCCCTTTGCGCCTATTCCGTCCGTTCCCATGGGTCGAACTTAAAAACTTGCTGAAAATCGGATTACCAGCGGCAGGCGAGGAAATGAGTTACTGCGGTTCGCAGGTGGCAATCACCTTCCTTATCAATATATTGGGCAATGAAGCACTTGCCACACGCACCTATTGCTGGAACATGGTATTCTTTGTCTATCTCTTCTCCATTGCCGTTGGTCAGGGTGGAGCCATTCTCATTGGACATCTTGTAGGAGAACAGAAGATAAAGGCAGCCTATCTGTTGGGATGCTACACCCGTCGCCTGGCCATCATCGTGTCGGTTACGCTTGCCTTGCTGCTTGCCTGCTTCGGTGCGCATGGACTGGAATGGCTTACCGACAACCGCAATATCATAGAGATGGGCATAATAATACTCTGGATAGAAGTGGCATTGGAAATCGGGCGAGCAATAAACATTTGGGCAACTCAGGCACTAAGGGCCACTGGCGATGTAAACTACCAGTTCTATGTAGGAGTGATTGTGCAGTGGTTGGTAAGCGTAGGCTTTAGTTATCTGCTCGGAATCCATTGGGGTTGGGGACTAATAGGTATGTGGATTAGCTTTGCTCTCGACGAGAATATCCGCGGCGTTATCTTCATCTACCGTTGGCGCTCACTGAAATGGGCGTCAAAGGGATTTGTAAATTCAGTTGACGAGTTGACAAGTTGACGAGTTGTTTCTTTAGTTAACAAGTAGACAAGTAGACGAGTAGACAAGTTGTTTGATAAAAACAATAAAACTCTCATTCTTCATTCTCCATTCTCCATTCTCCATTCTTCATTCTTCATTCTCCATTCTTCATTCTTCATTATTAATTCTTAATTCTTAATTAAAATAATTACCTTTGCACCCGTTTTTACAGGATAATATATAAAAAATACATTTTATGACTTTATTAACTTCAAATTACACAACACAGATTAACGAGGTGTTAAGCAAACTGCTCGACTCTGGAATCGATTTGGGATGGCGCATATTGGGCGCAATAGTTATTTTCCTTGTAGGTAAACTTATTGTAAACTGGGCAAACAAACTTTTTGCCAAACTCTTAGTCAAGCAAAAGGTAGAACCAGGTGTACAGACATTCCTCAAAAGCTTAGTAAATATCCTGCTGCTGATAATGCTCGGTTTGGCAGTAATCGGCAAACTGGGCATAGAGCTGACTGGTTTTGCAGCATTGCTCGCATCAGCTGGTGTTGCAGTGGGTATGGCTCTGTCTGGCCAGTTGCAAAACTTTGCCGGCGGTATCATCATCCTGGTGTTCCGTCCTTATAAGGTAGGCGACTATATCGAGTCAGACAATGGAGCATCTGGAACAGTACAGGAGATACAGATTTTCCACACCGTACTGGTTACACCAGACAATAAGGTTGTTTATGCTCCAAATGGTTCTATGAGCAATGCCATCTGCACTAACTATAGTCACAAGGATGAGCGCCGTCTCGACTTCGTGGTAAACATTGAATATGGTGAGGATTACAACAAGGTGGAAGGCGTGATTCGTGAGATTCTCGCTGCCGATGAGCGCATTCTGAAGACTCCTGCTCCATTCATCGAACTGGGCAAACTCTCAGAGAGCAGTGTCGACATCACCGTGCGTGTATGGGTAAAGGCAAGCGACTACTGGGCTGTGCATTTCCAGACAAACCAGAATATTTACAAGACATTCAACGAGCGCGGCATATCATTCCCATACTCACAGATTGTGGTGCATCAGGGATAAAATGCTAAGCACTTGTATAAACAAAATAAAGACGCGCCAACAAGCGCGTCTTTATTTGTAAATATATCCTGGTACTCCGACCGAGAATCGAACTCGGATCTACTCTTTAGGAGAGAGTTGTTCTATCCATTGAACTATCAGAGCATCTCTTATTGAGACTGCAAAGGTAGTAAAATAATTTTGAATTAAGACTTGTTGTTGAGTTTTTAAAACGAAAAAAAGTGCAATAATCATTGTTTACATGTTGTTTTACGGATAAAATCAGTACCTTTGCCTTACCATGAACAGATTTCATCCTTTAGACATATCAGTGAGCATGCCGGAAAGATTCACCTTTCCGTTTTGCTATGAGCCTCATCCTGCTTGCATAAAGGCCGCAGAGATGGTGCAGGAGTATATATCATCTGTGGATGAATGGCAAGAAGAGATAAACAAGGGTAAGATGTTCGGTGTGCTGATTGCCGAGGATGCTGAAGGGCGTACTGGATTTCTCGCGGCATTCTCAGGACTGCTTGCCAACAGCAACAATCATCCTTACTTCGTGCCGGCTGTTTATGATATCCTGCAGCCCAATGGGTATTTCAAGACCCACGAGGAGGAAATAAGCAATATCAATCGAAAGGTTAAAGCACTTGAAAATTCTTCCGAGCGGATACATCTAATAGAATTGCTTGAAAAGCAGAAGTCCGAGGCGACCGAAGCTATCAATGAATACAAGGCAGAGATGGCAGAAGCGAAGAAGAGGAGGGATTTTATAAGAAGTTCTTCTTCAGGAGTTCAGGAGTGTAGGGGCGGATCAGCGTATCCGCCCGAAAACGCAATCGAAGACACAGAACGCAATCGGAGCAACCACTCCCCTCTCTATGGGAGAGGGGACGGGGGTGAGGCCACCCTTGTCCAAGAAAGCCAGTTCATGAAGGCAGAACTCCGCCGATTGAAGAAACGTTATGCCGAAGAGATAGACCAAACCGAACTGGCTCTCTCTGCGTTCAACAATGAAATAGCGGAGTTAAAGCACCAGCGCAAACAGATGTCGGACGCCTTGCAACGGTGGATATTCGAACAGTTCTCTATGCTCAACGCCTTGGGCGAAAGGCGCACGCTTACAGAGATTTTCGCAGAGACCACGATGGGCATTCCGCCATCGGGAGCGGGCGAGTGTTGCGCACCAAAACTGTTGCAGTATGCTTATGAGCACGGTTTGAAACCGCTGTGCATGGGCGAGTTCTGGTGGGGAGAGTCGCCTGTGGGCGAAATACGCCACCACCGCCATTTCTATCCGTCGTGCAGCAGCAAGTGCAAACCTATACTCGGACACATGCTACAAGGGTTAAACGTTGACGACGACCCTATGCTGCGCAACTGGGAGGGGGAGATAGAAACAATATATGAGGATGATTGGCTTGCCGTAATAAACAAACCCGCCGGTCTGCTAACCACTCCCGGCAGAAACAACATGCCATCGGTATGGTCAATAATGAGTGGGCGATGGCCTGATGCCACCGGTCCGATATGCGTCCACCGTCTTGACATGGCAACAAGCGGGCTGCTTGTATTGGCAAAGAACAAGGATATTCATCAGCAACTGCAACAGCAGTTTGAACAGCGCACCGTAAAGAAACGCTACTGCGCACTGCTCGACGGAATACCAGAAAAGCATGAAGGCGAAATCCGCCTACCGCTCATTGCCGACATCAACGACCGTCCTCGCCAAAAGGTTGACTTTGAAAACGGCAAAGAGGCACATACATTATATAATGTAGTAGAAGAAAGAGACGGCCAAGCCCTCGTCCACCTCTACCCCATCACAGGCCGAACCCACCAGCTGCGCGTCCACTGCGCCCACACTAACGGCCTCAACATCCCCATCACAGGCGACGAGCTATACGGCACCCGTGCTCAGCGGTTGTGCCTGCATGCTGAATACATAGAGTTCGAGCATCCAATCACAGGCAAACGCATGGAGTTTAAAACGCATTTTTTATTTTAACAACAACCTCATTACCTTACAACCCAAATACCTCATAACCATATTTCACAAAAAAGAGATGAAATCATTTGATATTTCATAAATATTGTTTAATTTTGCATTAACTATATAATGATAAAATGAGCAATAGACACAATAAATAGGAGAAAGTCGAAAATCCTAAATAACAATAGAGTAGACATAATATTAATACATAACATTTATGGGATCAGGACCTAAAACAAAAGCAGAATGCGACGAGAAGATTTTAACTGCACAAAAACGCGTCAATCAACAAAAAGAATATTTAGCATCAATGCGGGCGCAGTTTGGTTCTAACTCTCCTGCTGCAAATAATGCTAGAATAAGTTTAGAAAGGGCAAAAAGTGACCTTGCCGAACTAAAAGCTAAACGAAAGACATTGAAATAATTAATGTTAGAACTTATAAGTGACTCCATCATCAAATGGGAAGCGTTCTCTAACGAAAAAATATGCGAGCGCTTCCCATTAGGTGAATGGGAATTAATGGTTTCTGACATTAACTCTGACAAAGAATGGAGTGAGTTTCTGAAAGATTATAAAATGTTCGTAAAATGTTATATTTTATATACTTGCAAGAACAATAAAGAAATAGGTTTCATATATCTATACAACGAGTCTAATTCTTTTGATGTAGTTTCTATTCATGGAGGAGGTTGGGGTAAATCTGTCAGCTTATCCATATTATATTATCGTGGCCTAATTTTAATGATAGAAAAGTTAATTAATAAAGGGAGAAAAGTAAGAACATCATGTTTTCTTGGTAATGATAAAGCATTTAAATTTCTGAGAGGCATAGGTTTTGTTAAATATAAGACTACAGATAATGCTCATTACATGTGGATTAATCAGAAGAGATTACAAAACAGTAAGATATACAGATATATAAATCGATGACAATTGAAACAGACAGAGTATAAAAAGCATTCTATTTTTATTTACTTTTTTGTACTATGACAGTGAAATTCTTTGAAAAAATAAAAGATATCGAAGTTCCCAAAGTTTCTTTGTACAATGCCTTTGGAAAGAATAATGACGAAAATGGTGCTGATAACTCAAAAACACAACAGGGCGAAACTACAGCCCCCCAAAGTGCGGGAGCCGAAAATATAGTCAATTCAAATGAACCTGGTACATCTGAAGAAAGTTTACAGGAGAAGATTACGCAATATTTTGCCGAAAATAATGAAAAAATAAAAAAGTGGTTCTCTGAAAGTCAGATAGATGATAAATTAATCAATGTGGCAAAGAAGGCTGGGGCAACAATAATCTATCCTGTTTTGTTACTTTACAATGTATTTAAATCACCAAATACATCTTTAGATAATAAACTGTTGATAGTGGCTCCATTAGCCTACTTTGTAATGCCGACAGACCTTATTGCAGATTTTCTTCCAGTTGTTGGTTACACTGATGATGGTTTGGCTATTGTTACTTGCATCAAATCCTTGGCATCCTCTATCACAAATGAAATAAAAGAACAAGCAGAAGTTCAATGTAAAGAACTAATAGGTGAAATAGATGAGAACGTTATAAATAGCATATCTTCTATAGTGGAGAAAAATCAAGATGCCATAATCAACAAAGCTACTGAAGTGTCTAATAAAAAATCTAAGCGCACATAGGTGAACTAAAATTTGTGACAAAAAAAACAACGACAATGATTTTAATAATATCTTACATAATAAACTTACTAGCCCCCATCATTAACACATTAGGGTTAATAGGATTGTGTGGTTGTGTCGCAGAAGGAGACTTTTACATTCTTATTATTACAGCAGTTCTATTTGTTATAGGACTTTTGTTCGGAATATTTGCTTTTAGAATGGATATTCCTCCACGCTGGTTTTGGTCAAAATCAAGAAATGAGTTATTCAGTTTCTCAATAACAGCAGTATTGGGATATGCTTGGAATTTTGCAATGTGGGTAACTGCTATATATTTAATAATAATCATTTTTGAGAGGGTGTGATAAAAAAGTTTTAAATAACAAATTATTGCTATCCGGTAAAACTCAAAATAGCACAAAACCTTAGTCCGAACTCCTTTATAATTAAGGATTCGGACTTTTTTGTGATAAAAGCAAGCCCCCTAATGAAAACATAGGTTCTGGTAGTGCTTTTTGTACTTCTCTTTCAAGCATGTCATCCCATGTTTTGTCTGGATTCTCCATAAACGAGATAAAGTTGATGTAGTACATGAGTGTGAGGCGAATCATTGTTACCACCTGTAAGAATGCGCATTTCCTTTTTATACTTCTTGAAAGGACTGTTGTCAGCAAATTGGCGATTAATACGTACCACGTTTGAGCTGTATTATCTGTATAGCATAGAGAGCTATAGGAAGTCCTAGGAAAGTCTAGGACATCCTAGGCAGAGCTAGGATAACTTAATCTTAGGTTTTCAAGAGTTCTTAAGTCTGCTCAATTCAGTTTCTATTTCTATGATTTTCCTTTTCAGTATAGCGTTTTCCTCTTTCAGTTCTTTGTTCTCATTTTCCAGATTAGCCATATAAGCATCTTGTTCCTGCCTGTAACCAGTGCGGGCGGCATACATGCGTTCTTTGATGCCTCCCTCTGTAACGAATCTATGCTCTAGTTTTTCCAAGTATGCGCACATCAGTTTGTCAGTCTGATGGCAAAGGGTAAGCATTAGATTGGCATATTCCTCATCGTTCATTTTCTCAACCATCGGAGCATAGGCATCATAGTCATTGTTGGAGTAACAGAAATCACGAAGGCGCAGCCGTCGTGGATTGTCCGTATTCCACACTTCAAGATGATGCGATTTTATATAGTCCTGATAATCCGCCCTCAACTCCTGCAAACTACCGCGTGCAACATTAAGCAGCTTAATCTCCATTTCAGAGCTTGTAAGTCCGTCTTCGCTTCCCTCAATGATATTCTGCTTACCGCTACGAGCAGCCTGCACCATCTGGTCAACAGTGCGGTCGCCATAAAGCGGAAGAAAGCGATGGCAAAACTCAACCGTAAGCTGATATATGGCATCGCTCTTACGATAGAAATAGAGGTTCTTCCAAACTACTGCCTTTTTGAAGATTTTGCTCATGATTGTTGTTTTTTTGATTTTTGTTTATTTATTTTCTTTAGGAAGACCTAGGAAGTTCTAGGAAAGCCTAGGAGGGCCTAGGAGGATCTAGGAAGATCTAGGAGAGCCTAGGATTTATTAGGAGCCTTGGGGTTTATTAGGGGGCTTTTGGCCTCTTAGGGTCTAGAGATCCTAGGATTTCCTAGAATTTCCTAGGGCCTTCCTATGGCCTCCTAATACTCCCCAGCCTCCCCCTCCAGCGGCCAATAAGGTGATGGGCGTCGTATCTTCTTCATTTGCTCGTCAAACCACTGCACGGTTTCAGGGTATTTCTCTGCAAGGTTGTTGCGCTCTTCAGGGTCTTCTCTAAGATTGTAAAGTTCCAGCGGAGCATCTTTCTTTATGGTCACACACTTCCAGTCGCCAAACCTTGCCGCACGCTGCTTGCCGGGAAACTCCCAATAGAGCAAACGGTGGTCAGTAGCCAGCGAGTCACCATGCAACAGCGGTTTGATGCTTATGCCGCCAAGATTCTGCGGCAATGATTTTTCTGCCTTTGCCAAATCAGCAAAGGTAGGCATGATATCAGGGAAGTAAACGATGTTTTTCAGTTTCTGCACAGGCACCTTGCCCGGTTGATTTACTATCAGCGGCACACGGATGCCTCCCTCATAGAGTTGTCCCTTACGGCCACGGAAACCAGCCGTGCAACCCAGTTCGGCGATAGGAGCCTGAACGGCGGCTCCATTGTCTGAGGTAAACATTATTATTGTGTTCTCGCGCAAGCCTAATGTTTCAAGACGGTCAACCAGTCGACCGATAGCACGGTCCATGTGAGTGATGAGCGAGGCATAACGCTTTGTGTTTTCAGTCCAATCGCTGCGGTCGTCATACCAGTCGGTCTCATCAATGATATATGGTTCGTGAGGAGCATCGTATGCCAGATAAAGGAAGAAAGGATTATTCTTATTGCGCTCAATGAAGGCAATGGCATCGTCGGTAGAGATGTCGGTGTTGTGCTTAATGTGCTTATCACCCTCATTCTCCTTAATATTTATCAGTTTGTCTCCATGGAAACGGTAATAAGGATAATAGTACGGTGCATTTGAGTGCACAGTAGATATGGTCCATCCATAAAACTCATGGAAGCCACGATAGTGAGGTGCCGCATTGGGGTCATAACCGTCGAGATGCCACTTGTTTACAAGACAGGTGCGATAGCCTGCTGCCGAGAGCACTGTTGCCAGTGTTGTGTCTGTGGGCAAGAGGTTGGCACGGCGCACGTAGGTTGTATCGCCACGAGGATTAATCTTTATGCCACGGATGCCGCCAGCCGTACACATATTGTCGCGAATGGTGGTGTTGCCTGTGTTCTTGCCTGTCATCAGCGCACAGCGCGACGGACTTGAGATGCCGCTGCCTGCATAACATTGCGTGAATGTAGTGCCTGTTTCCGACAGACGGTCTATATTCGGAGTCTTCACATGCTTGCTGCCAAAGCACGAGAGGTCACCGATGCCAAGGTCATCAGCAAGAATGAATATGATATTAGGACGCTCGGGCGTTGCCTTTGCCTTGTTGGCTGCTTCTGCTGCTTCGGGCATTGCCGCTCCTATGAGGGCAGCGAGTGCTGTAAGATTAAGATTTTTTTTGTTCATAACTTTATCTCACCACAACTTTCTTTGTATTGATGATATATATTCCTTTTGGCAGATTGTCCTGGCTGGAGCCAACCTTTACGCCACTTATGGTATAGACCTCGTGAGCCATCGCGCCGGTTTCTATCTCTGATATGCCTGAGGCCGCACCAGCAACAAACTTAATACCGTGGAGCACCATGTCAGAACCCTTTTCCTCATCAGAGGCATCTACTCCTGTGTACTCAACCTTGTATTTCTTTGTGCCATCAAGCGCCAGGGCAACGGCTACTGACTGATAACCTGATGAGGTTGCTTTGGCTGCTACGGCCTCGCCTCCTTCTTCTGCTGTTGCACTTACAACCAAGGTGCGGTCACTGCTTCCTGCCGTACATCCGTAGGCAATAACCTTAGATACTCCTGTAATGTATGTGGCAAGGGCCTTGGCGCTGTTGCCTTTCTTTAGCATGATGCCTCCTCCGCTATACTTCGTTACAGTAGAACCTGTAAGCGGATCTATGGTGCCAGCCTTGGTCGATGATGTCTCTCCTCCTTCAATCCAGTTGCGACCTGTAAGTTTTTCGGTTGTAGTAAGCAGCACCATGTCTTGCGTAAACTCTTTGTAAACTATCGTTCCTGGTTCTGATGGCTCGTCTGAGTCATCGGGCACCTCTGGTGTTGCGGGATTTTCGGGTGTCTCTGGCTCTGACGGTTCATCACCGCCATACGCTTGCTCCCACTCCAGACTCGCCATGATGAATGGACCGATGCTCTTGCCCTCGTTGCTCACCACCGTAACATCGCTGCCACAAAGATAGTAACTGGCACTGCCGTCGCGCTGCGGACTCTTTGCAGGACCGAGACCTGCCGACTTGCAACTCTTGATTAGGTTGAGTGACTTGTCGCTGTTTTCCGTTACGAAAGTCTTCAACACTCCCTGATAAGCCTTCTCTGCCGTGGCACGATAAGACTCTGGGATAAGTCCCAGGCGCAATGCCTTGAGATAAGAATAGGTGAACATGCACGAAGCCGATGCCTCGAGATAGTTTTTGCTGCCGCACTCGCCAACAAAGGTGTCGTCATACTGCAACAGCTGATACCACACACCGCTCTCCTTGTCCTGCCACTGCTGCAGTCCTGCTGCCACCTGTGCCAAGATTGACTTCAAGGCGGAATAGTCGGCATGCGACTGTGGCATCATCTCAAGCACATCGACAAGGGCTGCGAAATACCATCCCATGCCTCTGCCCCAGAACTCACTTGAACAACCCATGTAGTCACCGCTCTGCTTTGCCCAGAACGAGTTAGAGTCTGTCGGGTCGGCACTCCATCCATGGTAGTTGAGTTTCTTAGCTGCGTCGTAGGTGTGGCGATGGATGATGATAAACTGCTGTGCCACATCGCTCCACCCTTCTGTATCGTTAGGGGCGAAGTTATAGAGATACTCGGCATAGAAGGCAGCACCCATATACAAGCCATCGAGCCACATCTGATTGGGATAGATGTCCTTGTGGAAGAAGCCTCCCTTACCATCGCCCGTCTGTATGCGTGAGTAGTCGTTGCGCAGATATTTGTAAAGATACTCGGCTGCAGCCTTATACTTTGTAGCATTGGCTTCACCCTCAGCTGTGCCCTTTGCCTTTTCGCGATGATAGAGTTCGAAGAACACCTTGCCAGATGCTATGTTGTCGATGTTTCCTTTTTTGAACGATTTGAACGAGCCGTCGCTGTTTAATGCTTTATCAGCATATTGCTTACACCACTCATAGGCCGTCTTGCTCCACTCATCGTCGGGATACTGCGTGGTGCACTTCAGCAATGACTTAGTAACAAGTCCGCTCACATAGTCCCAGCTCTTGTCGGCCGACCATGCCTTACCATGTGACTCGGTCATGCGGCGTGAGTAGTAGGTGGCTGGCGCTGTCATCACTGGATTGAGATAGGCATCTATCATATCGTCTATGGTTGCTCCGGCACCATGCTTGCCGCCAAGCACAGATGGCACATCGGCTACTGGAATAAACGAATACTTGTAAGGCACCTCAAGCGACATACTGGTATTGCTCTTGTCGTTATAACTGCCAAAGTTATAGTTGTTGCGTGCCACATAATACATATCACTCTGATTGCCCGGTTTGAACTGGTTCTTCACTCCCTGTTCGGCATAGTTGCCTTCCACAAGTGCATGGGAATTGGCGTTGATGGCTATGGCTACGCTGTTGCCCGCACAATCGTAATGGTTGTTGAGCACATGAATATACACCCAGTCGGCCTGTGGCAGACGGTTTTTGCAACCAGCGCCCCAGATATTGTAGGCATATGTACAATACTGCAAGTAGCCCTTGTTCCATCCCATGCCATTTGAGTAGGGATGGGAGTAGCTGCGGTCGGTATATCGGAAAATGTTCCATGAGTAGGTGACAAACTGCTCACTGCCCTCACGCTTGCCACTGTCGAGGTTGCCGTCCATGCCATCGATAAACTCACAGTGGTCTATCCATACATGAGTGGCACCGTAGTTAGACACGAGGTCATAACCTCCTACGTCAACGCTGCCAGGACCTTGAAGTATCAGATTGCGGATTATGATATTCTCATTGTTTGTGCCAAGGGTAAACAGTCCCGACTTGCGATATGCCTCACTGGCATCCCCGCTATAGTTGATTATTGTCTGACGTGTGTGCAGCTCGCGTTCCTCATCCACCCTTGTGCCATTGCTCAGCGTGCCGCCGGTGCCTGCGCTGCTTGAGTACTGACCGAGATTAGCGGCCTCAAGCACAGACTTCAATTCTGGGGTGATATACCACTTGGTGCAGAGACGCGCGCTGTTGCGGCCTACTATGGTCTTGTTCTTCAGACTACCCATATCCATGCTCTTGGAAACGATGAAGTCGCCTTTTGAACCATCAAGTATTATGATATCATTCTGCTGGATGGCATTGAGGATAGCGTTGCGGTCGTCGCCGCCACTGCTATAGAGCACTATGGTCTTTGGATTGGCACTGCGCATGCCGCCATCCACAACATACTCCTTGCCGCTGACATTGCTGCACGTTGCCCAGCCAAAGGGCTGGTTGGTCTGATAGGTTGAAGCATCATTGCCTGTGGCCTGCGCAAAGACAGTCATTGGCAACATAATAAATAATGCGGTAATAATTCGTTTCAGTGATGTTATCATATATTGCTATAGTTTTAGATATAAATAAATGCTTACCCTTGCAAAGGTAAGCATTTATTATTAAATATTGTATTAAAAAGATAGTTTTTACATCAAGCCCGTTGTGCCATCTTCTTCCACTTCAGATATCCTGCCACGGCAACAATGGTGTATAAACCATATATGGCGGCCTTGAACGGAATACCCTTGTAAACATAAAGCACGGTGCAAACGGCATCGACAACGAGCCACAGCAGCCACTGCTCAACATATTTCTTTGCCAAAGCCCACATGGCTATCACACTCAGGGCTGTAGTGAAACTGTCTGTCACGGGCACATCGCTATTAGTGAATCTTACGAGGATATAATATATCAGCAACCATACTGCCACAAAGACCACCGCAGCAGGCAATATCTGCCGGAGGGGATAATGCTTGATGCCTTTCCCTTGCTGTTCTTGGTCGGGGGCGATACTGCCCGACTTCGTTTTTGGCTTTATCTTCCACATACACCATCCATACACAGCGGCAAGGCAATAGTATATGGCCATGCCGAAGTCGGCATACAGTCCTGCCTCGTAATACAGAAACATATCTACTGCCGGCATAATGATGCTGGCTATCCAAAGGTAGATGCTTGCCTTATATTCAAAGTAGAGATAGGCAAGACCAACTACAAATCCTATGATGTCTAATAGCGTTAAAAACTCCATTTTTTTTTATTTTTTCTTCTAGAGGTTCTAGATTTCCTAGGATTTCCTATAGCCTCCTAGGGCTTCCTAGCCCCTCCTACAATCACCACTCCACCGACAAGTGAGCAAGCGCATGCACCGGTGCCTGGGCAGAATAAACGGAATAGCTCCATCCACCGGCATGGTATGGCTGTGGCTTACCGTCTGCTCCCTTTGTAAAGTAGAGTCCGCACGCGCCATGTGTCTCGTACTCTTCGTTGAAGATGTTATATATTGTGCAGCCTATAGTTGCACGTTTCAGTCCTTTTACCCTGAAGGTGTATGAGATATCGAGGTCGCTCACGAAATACTTGTCAATCATTGCGCTCACCTCACTGCCATCGTAATCAATATAACTGCGGCAGTTGGAGTTGGTCATATACTGCTCACCCACAGACTTAGAGCGAAGAGATGCTTTCAGTCCTTTCCACTCGTAGCTCAGCGCATTATTCACAATAACATCGGGCGAGAAAGCCAGATGAGTGTCGCCGGCAGAGGCTGTGCCTATGTAGTTCCAGTCTTCATCAATCATATCCAACTGCATGTCCTTGGCGCAGTTGCGGCTAAAGGTTGCGTTGACATCCCAGCGAAAGCCCTTGAATGGGGTGAGCGCGGCTTGCAGCTCAATGCCCATGCGATAGCTCTTTGGAATGTTGCGCGCCACCATCTCTCCGTTATAGTCTTGCGCACCAGTAAGCACAAACTGATTTTTGTAGTGCATGTAATAAAGGTTGGCACCGGCAGAGAATTTCTCCGACTGGTACTTATAACCAACTTCAAGGTCGCCAAGGCGTTCCTGCTGTGGCTCCACTGCATTGGCCTCTGCCATCATATCCTCGAAATCATTGCGTGTAGGTTCCTTATGGGCAATAGCATAAGAGGCGTAAACAGAATGATTATTATCAATAAGGTAGTTCAAACCAAACTTAGGATTGAAGAAGTCATACTGCTTGTCTACGTCGAAAGGCAACTGATTGCCATTTGAGTCGTACTCCTGCGACGAACCCTGTGAATGGTATGCCACATGGCGGTATTGCAAGTCAACAAAACCATTGAGTCCTGGCACCAGCTCGTATGTAAGTTTGGCATAGATATTACCATCGGTCTTGCGAGCATCGTTGTCGTAGTATGTTGGTTCAGTTGACGAGTTGACAAGTTGACGAGTTGACAAGTTATTTGAACTCCTCACTCCAAACTCCTCACTCCAAACTCCCACCACCTTGCCATAATGGTCGCCATTATAACGGTTCCAGCCTCCACCAAAGCTAACAGACAGGCGGTCGCGGTCGTCGTAGTTAACCGATGCCACCGCACCAAAGAAATCGCTGTCAGCATGCTTGCGGCGCACGAGGTCGGCCTCATCGTCAAAATTGTTGCTCAACTTATATTTATACAAGCTCTGTCCAGTCTTCATCTGCTCATAATAGCCATCGCCGCGGGTATAGTGCAGTGCTGCGCTCATCTTCCAGCGCTCATGCAGGTTATGACTGGCTATGAGCTGATAGTGCTGCTGATGATAGTTGTCGGTCTGATTGTCGTAGAAAACGGTGTTGCCATCAGCATCCTTATACTTGCCGCTTGGGTTGTAGCGCCTGCCATACTTCTCCATATCGGCCTTTGAGGCATAGTCCCACGCCATGTAGGTCTTTTCCTTGCCGTTGAAGGTGACAAACTTAACCACAGTGTTGTCAGAGAAGTAACCACCTTGCAGGAAGTATGACACAAGTTCTGAAGAGGCACGGTCGATATATCCGTCGCTGCAGATGTTTGACAGACGTCCCTGAAATCCCCAATGACCGCCAAGCAATCCTGTTCCAAAGCGGAATGTCTCCTTATGTGTGTCGTATGCGCCACCAGTGAGGTCGATTGCTCCAAACGGTTTTACTCCAATGTTCTCCGTCTGCATATTTATCGTTGCTCCGAAAGCACCTGCGCCATTGGTAGATGTGCCCACGCCGCGCTGCACCTGCATCGACTCTACGCTTGAGGCGAAGTCGCCCATGTTCACCCAATAAAGCTGACTGCTCTCTGAGTCGTTGAGCGGAATACCATTGGCGGTAACATTGATTCGCGTTGGGTCAGTGCCACGCACATAGACACTGCTATAGCCAATGCCCATGCCTGCATCGCTGGTAGCTGTGACCGATGGGGTCAGCGAGAGCAATGCAGGAATATCCTTGCCAAAGTTTACTTGTTGCAGGTCTTTCTTTGTGAGATTGTTAAATGCCATTGGCGTTTTGCCTATAGCACGCGTTGACACTACCTGTACCGACTGCAGCTGCACACTTTTAAGCGAGTCAACATCCTCAATGGGATTGGCCGCCACCGGCATGCACACTATGCCTAATAACATTGCAATACTAATAACTTTTTTTCTCATTTTTGTATAAATAAAAATAATACAAAAAGGGACTGAAAAAGATTTCCATATTGATATATCCATCCCTACGCCGGCATTATCCGGATCAGGTTATAGGGTATAATCTCAGCCCGAGCCATCGAGCACCCCTTGATATGCACCTTGCAAATCGTTTGCAAAGTTAATGGTTTTATTTTAAATAACAATCACTGGCTAGTTGTTTTTTTGTTTTCAAGGGTTCCTAGAGCTCCTAGGGCTTCCTAGGGTTTCCCTGTTCCCTCTTTTCCCGTAGGGAGAGGCTCTGCCCCTCCGAAATTTTTTGACAAAAATTTTCCAAAACCCCAAATTAACGCCCTCAAAACTCGAGAATTCTGAACAAAAAAATATTTTGCCCGAAAAAACGCCAAAAAACGAGCAAATCTGTAAGACTCTGAGGTTCAATACCTTAAGGCCACATGCGCTAAATTATTTAAAAAAAATCGCCTTTTGCTTTTCCAAAACCTATCGTTTTACTCACCAAAAGCATAGGTTTTGCTTTGCAAGATGATAGGTTTTGCAACGCAAAACCATAGAAAACGGAGCTCAAAACCTATGTTTTTGAAAAATAAAGTCGTGATTTTTGCTTTTCAAGACTATTTTCGCTGTCTAAAAAGCCTAAATTTCTCTCTAGAATGAAAAAAAATTTTGTCAAAAAATTTCGCAATTTATTTTTGAAATTTTTTGACAAATTTTTTTTAAGGTTGCTTATCCTGAGCGGTGTCGAAGGATGAGGTTTTTAAGCCGCTAGGTTTTCTAGAGCCTCTAGAATCTCCAGCCCCATCTCAATCCCCCTTCCCTTAGGGGAGGGCCGGGGAGAGGCCTTCACCTCCCCTAAAATCAATCCTCCATCAACTTGCGATAGCGGCCCTTCTTTATCTCCTCATTGCCGAGACGGCGCGCCTTGTTGATTTCATACTCTGAGTAGCTGCCCTCAAAATAGAACACCTCACCATTGCCCTCAAAGGCAAGGATGTGGGTACAGATACGGTCGAGGAACCAGCGGTCGTGACTGATAACCACCGCGCAACCAGCGAAAGCCTCAAGACCTTCCTCAAGAGCGCGCAGTGTGTTCACGTCGATATCATTGGTAGGCTCGTCGAGCAACAGCACGTTGCCTTCCTGCTTCAGCGCCAATGCCAGCTGCAAGCGGTTGCGCTCACCACCAGAGAGCACCTCGCACAGTTTGCTCTGGTCTGTGCCTGAGAAGTTGAAACGAGAGATATATGCACGGGCATTAATGTCGCGGCCACCCATACGGATGGTCTCGTTGCCCTGAGAGATCACATCATATACACTCTTCTTTGGGTCGATATCCTTGTGCTGCTGGTCTACGTATGCCAGTTTCACTGTCTCGCCCACAGCAAATGTACCAGCATCGGCCTGCTCCAAGCCCATGATAAGACGGAAGAGAGTGGTCTTACCTGCACCGTTAGGACCGATGACACCCACGATACCGTTAGGAGGAAGCATGAAGTTGAGGTTGTTGAAAAGCACCTTCTCGCCAAAGGCCTTTTGTACACCCTGTGCCTCTATTACCTTATTGCCAAGGCGTGGACCATTAGGGATGAATATCTCGAGTTTCTCTTCGCGCTCCTTCTGCTCCTGGTTGAGCATCTGCTCATAAGAGTTAAGACGTGCCTTACCCTTTGCCTGGCGTGCCTTAGGTGCCATGCGCACCCACTCAAGCTCGCGCTCAAGGGTCTTGCGGCGCTTAGAAGCCGATTTCTCCTCCTGTTCCATGCGCTTGGTCTTCTGGTCGAGCCATGAAGAGTAGTTGCCCTTCCAAGGAATACCCTCGCCACGGTCGAGTTCGAGAATCCACTCGCTCACATCGTCGAGGAAGTAGCGGTCGTGGGTAACGGCAATCACCGTACCCTCATACTGCTGCAAGTGCTGCTCCAGCCAGTCGATGCTCTCTGCATCAAGGTGGTTGGTAGGCTCATCGAGCAGAAGCACATCTGGCTTCTGAAGCAACAGACGGCACAATGCCACACGGCGGCGCTCACCACCAGAGAGATTGGTCACAGCCCAGTCGCCCGGAGGACAGCGCAGAGCGTCCATGGCGCGCTCCAGTTTTGAGTCCATGTTCCAGGCATCGGTAGCGTCGATGATGTCTTGCAACTCAGCCTGGCGCTGCATCAGCTTGTCCATCTTGTCTGGGTCGCTATAATACTCCTCAAGACCAAACTTATCGTTTATCTCGTCGTATTCCTTCAGTGCGTCGTACACATGCTGCACGCCTTCCATCACGTTTTCCTTAACGGTCTTCTCCTCATTGAGTGGAGGGTCCTGTGGCAGATAGCCCACGGTATATCCCGGACTCCATACCACCTCGCCCATTGTAGGCTGCTCAATGCCGGCGATAATCTTCATCAGTGTTGACTTACCAGCACCGTTAAGACCGATAATACCTATTTTCGCACCATAGAAGAACGAGAGATAGATGTTCTTCAGTATCTGCTTCTGATTCTGTGGGATAATCTTCGACACTCCCACCATCGAGAAGATAATTTTCTTGTCGTCTACTGTTGCCATATTTTAATGCTTAATTTTTAATGCTTAATGTTGTTGTGTTTAGGTGATGAATAATTACAATTGAGCGAACAACTCGTTAACTTGTAAACTTCAACGTTGCAAAGTTAATAAATATCATTGACATTTGAATTCTTTTTCGTACATTTGCATATGTAATTACGCATTAAGCATTAAAAACTAAGCATTAAAAACATGAGAAACTGGATTTTTTCACTTCTTGCCTCTGTTTTCTGCTGTGGCTGCACAGCACAGAACGAGAGCAACGTGCTGAGCATTGAGGATTACAATAAAGCAATAAATAGCGACAGCACTGCGGTAATCATCGATGTAAGGCAACCTGCAGAATATGCTGATGGACATCTTAGCGGCGCATCACTGCTGAATGTGCTCGACGACGAGACCTTTGACAAGGGCATCAGCAAACTGGACAAGCAAAAGACTTACTACATCTACTGCCGAAGCGGAAGACGCAGTCAGACGGCAACAAAGAAAATGCAACAGAAAGGTCTGAAAGTGTTCGACTTGAAAGGCGGTTTCAACGCATGGAAAGCGGCGGGCATGCCTGTTGAGAAATAGCAATCTGGCATCAATAGCTTTTATATCTGAGATAGATGAAAGACATCACAACCACCCGCCTTTGCCCGACACCGCATGGTGATATTTGGTTGGGAGCTGACGACGAAGGACTGCGGTTGTGCAAATGGGCAACGGAGTTGAACGCTTCATGGAGAAGCAAGGCAAGCAGAAACGGCATGCAACTGACTGAAGGCAGCAATCCGATAATAGACGATGCCGTCAGCCAACTGGAAGAATTCTTCTGCCGCAAGCGCATGGAATTCAATTTGCAGTTGGCACCCCATGGGACAGAGTTTCAGATGAAGGTATGGCAAGAACTGACAAGGATTGCCTACGGCACGACGATAACATACGGTGAACTGGCACGGCGCATAGGCAATGCAAAGGCATCGAGGGCAGTGGCAATGGCATGCCACAACAATCCCATCAGCATCATTATTCCCTGTCATCGGGTGATAGGCAGCAACGGCAAACTGACGGGATATGCCGGAGGACTGGATAAGAAAGCGATACTACTGCATATTGAAAACGATTTATTTATAAGTAGCATATAAAACAACATGAAGAAAATACTATTAACGATTATATGTCTGCTGACTCTGGCAGCAAATGCGCAGACAGGCAACACATTAGAGCATGACTTCATCGAACCGAAAGGCGAGCACCGCTCCATCATCATCTGGCAGTGGATGGACGGACTTGTAAACAAGGAGGGAATAACTGCCGACCTTGAGGCTTTCAAGGCTGCAGGACTGTCGGGAGTACAGAACTTCCAGATTGGCGGTCCGCACCAGATAAGGGTCAACGACCCATCGGTGAGCATCGGCAGCGAGAAATGGAAGGGTCTGATGAGGTGGGCTATGGACGAATGTGAACGCTTGGGACTGACATTTGGCACACACAACTGTCCAGGATGGTCGTCAAGTGCATACCCTACGGTGGAACCACAATACTCAATGCTCAAACTGGTGTATAGCGAAATGGTGTTGTCAACAGGCAAACTCCCTAAGAAAATTTCGCTGAAAAAGCCTGAGGTTGATTCAACATGGAACTACTATGAGGACGTGGCGGTAATTGCCATTCCTAACGACTCTATAATAAAGAAAGAGGATGTGGTTTTTCTATCGGATTGCCTTAACAAAGAGACAGATGAACTGACCATACCAAAGGACTTAGCAAAGGGCATGGCTGTGCTGCGCATCGGTCAGACAACCATCGGAAAGACTAATGCTTCGCAATCGCCTGAATCGGGAAGAGGATTGGAATGTGACAAACTGAGCCGCGAGGCTGTATTGAAGTTCTGGCAGGGCTATCCGCAGATGGTTATCGACATTGCAGGACATCATGCAGGCAAGACATTCACCCATTTCGAGATTGACAGTTATGAAGCGGGAGGACAGACATGGACGGGAATACTGCCAGAGGAATTCAAGAAGCGCTGTGGTTACGACATCATGCCGTACATGCCTTATATGATAGGTCGCTGCAAGACGATAGACAGCAAGCAAGAGACGGCTAAGTTCAAAAAGGACTGGCAGGTTGTTATCCAGTCGCTGTTTGCAGAAAACTACTACGGTTACATGAACGAACTGGCACGCCAGACACCAGGACTGAATCTGCTTATCGAGCCATACGGCACAGGCGGCCAGCGTCCGTTCACGGTTATCGACTTCTACAAGATATTGAATGCAGCCAAAGAGGCTGTTGTGGCAACAGAGTTCTGGACATATCCCAACTGGGGATGGAAGGACATGGCAAAGCATGAGGTGGCAATGCGCAAATTGCAACGCAAGATTCTATATGCTGAGGCTTTCACCTGCTGGCCACTGAAGGCATGGCAGGACGACCCGCAATCACTGAAGGCTGTTTGCGACAGGGCTTATTGCACTGGCGTAAACAAGATGATGCTGCATGCTGGCGCTGCCAATCCTTGGACAAACTTCGAACCGGGCATGTCGTTTGGCATATGGGGCACGCAGTTTGTACCGAAGCAGACGTGGTGGAAGGCTGGCGGTGCTAAGAAACTGTTTGACTATATGGCACGCTGCCAGTCGCTATTACAGCGCGGTTATCCTGCAAAAGAGCAGATGAGGGCATTAAAGACCTTCAAGACCTACAGACGAACAGATGGCGACACAGACATATATTTCATCTGCAATCCAACGGACAAGGCGGCAACCGAAACTCTGCAACTTGTAATAAACGGGCGCTCGGCAGAGATATGGAACCCATATACCATGGACATGAACTCGTGCGAGGCAAAAGAAGATATGGCGCTGGAAATTGAACCGTATGGTTCGCGCTTCATAATCTTGCGCCACGGCACAAGCAGCAAACCGGAACCAAAGCATTTCTATACAATTGAAAGCATGCCTGTCACGGGCACATGGAACATCACCTTCCCTGAGTATGCCAATATCACGATGGATTCGCTCGTGTCATGGACCGACAATGATAACAACGACATCAAGTATTTCTCTGGTACCGCCACATATTCCATCGACATCAACATAAAGAAGAAGCAACTAAAGGACAAGGAGACGCGCTTCGTGTTGTCGCTGGGCAAGGTGAAGAACATGGCACGCGTAACTGTTAACGGCAATGACTGCGGACTGCTGTGGAAGGCTCCTTTCACCTGCGACATAACCGATGCCTTGCTAAAAGGCAACAACAGAATAATGGTTGAGATAACCAACCTCTGGCCTAACCGCATGATTGGCGACGAACTGGAACCAGAAGATATTGAATGGGGCGAGGCTCTGACATATTCTTATGCACCAGGCAGTCCCACAGCCGGATATTATATGGGAAAACTGCCCGACTGGTTGCGCGAAGGCAAGCCACGCCCATCAAAGGGTCGTAAGACGGTATATGCCTTCAAGTTCTTCACCAAAGACTCTCCCCTGCTTGAGTCTGGTATGTTCGGACCTGTGGAGATAATGAAAGTGAAGAGTGAATAATGAAGACTGCGAAGCTGATGAGCGAAGGCGAATAATGAAGAATGAAGAATGAAGAGTGAAGAATGCGAAGCCTCCTAGGGTTTCCTAGCTTCCTAGAGTCTCCTAGGGCTTCCTAGAAATTCCTATAGCCCCCACCCAAAAAAAAATCAAAAAACTCAAAAATAAAAAAAAAAATCATGAACATCGGAGACAGAATACCGGAGATACTGGGCAAGGACCAGAACGGTAATGAGATTAAGGCAAGCGACTATAAGGGTCGCAAGATAGTACTTTACAGTTATCCAAAGGCAAACACCAGCGGTTGCACCGCCGAGGCATGCTCGCTGCAAGAGCATAAGGCTGAGCTTGAGGCAGCTGGCTATAGCATCATCGGAGTGAGCAAGGACAAGGAGGCGCTGCAAAAGAAATTTGCTGATGCCTACCAACTGAACTTCCCGCTGATAGCCGACACCGAAACAACTCTATTACAGCAGTTGGGATGCTGGGGCGAAAAGGTGGCATGCGGCCGTCGCACCATCGGCACCCTGCGCACAACATATCTTGTTGATGAGAATGGCGTGATTGAGAAAATCTTTGGGCCAAAAGAGATCAAGACTAAGATTCATGCGGAGCAGATATTGGACTATATAAACAGTTCGAAATAATTTGGCATGATTTTTGTAAAATGATAACTGTATTAATAATTTAATCATTAAAAAGAAATGGAAATTTTGAAGAAAAGATTAGGACTTGTCATCACACTGGTTGTTGCTTGTGTGATTGCCGTTTGGTGTGTAACAGGATACAACGGCCTCGTGTCAATGGATGAAGGCGTTCAGAACAAATGGGCTGACGTGGAAACACAGTATCAGCGCAGGGCAGACCTTATCCCTAACCTTGTTAATACTGTTAAGGGATATGCGGCTCACGAGAAGGAGACTCTTGAGGGAGTGGTAAAGGCTCGCTCAGAGGCTACAAGCGTGAAGATTGACGCTGAGAACATGACAGCCGAGCAGATGGCACAGTATCAGAAGGCACAAAACGGTGTTAGCTCTGCATTGAGCAAACTGTTGCTCGTGGTAGAGAAGTATCCTGACCTGAAGGCAAACCAGAACTTCCTCGAACTGCAATCGCAGTTGGAAGGAACAGAGAACCGTATCACCGTGGCTCGCCGCGACTTCAACGGTGCTGCCAAGGAGTATAACACCGCCATCCGCAAGTTCCCAAAGAATATCCTTGCTGGAATGTTTGGTTTTGAGAAGAAGGCATACTTCGAGGCACAAGAGGGTGCAGAGAAAGCTCCTGAGGTACAGTTTTAAGGCAAATTAAGTAGTCAGGAGGTAAAGGGAGTTAAAGAAGTTATCGCTTCGCTAAGGAGGAGGCTCCTTGAGCTATGCGAAAAAAAGGACGTATGATTGACATGCAATCCCTCAACTCTCATCCAATTAAGGAGTTCAACTAAAAATAATGAGAAAGATACTGTTGTCTCTGATTGTATTGCTGTCAGTCTTTGTCAGCAACGGCATCTCGGCAAACACAACAGAGCACTCATCAAAGGCATATACCGTTGAGACCGTTCCCAACGTATATGCCAACGACCAGCGCCTGTATGTGAGCGACCCTCACTGGTTGCTCTCTTCCGAGGTGCGCTTAACAATAAACCAACTCTTCGATTCATTAGAGACAAAAACAGGTTATAGAGGTACGATGGTCATACTGCCATCTATCGGAGAAGACAAGATTGGCGATTTCTCGGAGAATCTTTTCAACTATTGGACAAAAGACGAAAAAGAAAAGGCATACAGGTTCATTGTAACTTTTGTTGAAGACAAGAAACTAATACGTTTCTATACTAATAAAGAATTTGAGGAGGTTCTGACCAAGACCAAGATAAGGAGAATACAAGACCAGATTGCCGTCACTTTAGCCCTGAACGAAGATATCAATATCGGTATTCTTGATTGTTCAAAATCCCTTTGCCAAAGAATAACCGAAATAAACAAGAGCATAGAGGCATCCGACAATGCCACTAATTTCTTTAGCATAGCCATAATTGTTGTGGCGGTATTTGTCGTTTGCATGATATTCTACCTGTATCGCAGTCAGTGTTCTTGTTGCGGCGAACCGGAACTGGCTGTTTCTAAAATGCGAATACGCAAAGATGCCCATAATAAAAGACACTATACAGCCACCTATAAATGCGAGGCCTGCAGAGAATCTGAAATCAGGGATAGTACTGGAATAAAAGCTGTCGTAAACATAATTTTGGACATCCTCTATATCATCGTAAGAATAATTATGATTATCGCCATGATTTACTCTGCTGCCAAATCAAGTGGAGGCCGCCATGGCGGCGGAAGTTCTGGCGGTGGCGGAAGCAGTTCACGCTGGTAAAAACATATTATCATAATAGTAATGAGAAAAAGCATATTGTTATTTGTTGTTATTCTAACAACCTTAACATCATACATAGCAAAGGCCGAAACCACAACAACGGCATATACCATAGAGACCGTTCCCAACGTATATGTCAAGGATCTGCGCCAGCATGTGAGCGACCCTGACGGACTGTTATCGATTGCTGCGCGCGACTCCATCAACCGCATGTTTACAGCTCTGGAACAGAAGACTGGCATCCAGGCAATGGTCGTGATGCTTCCATCCATTGGCGACGATGATGTGTTTGAGTTCTCACAGAGCCTTTTCCGCTACTGGGGCATCGGCGACAAGGAGAAGAATAATGGGCTTCTAATAACTTATGTAGCCGACCAAAGAATCATCCGTTTCCATACGGGATATGGACTTGAAGGGTTTCTCACCGATGCGTTGGGCAAGAGGATTCAGACAACGTATATGATTCCTGCCTTTAAGCAGGGCGATACTGACACTGGCATGGTGAAGGGCATGCGTGCCGTCTACAAGGTGCTTGAAGACTCTATGGACCCTAACAAGAAGAAAGAGAAAGAAGAAAGCCATTGGACGGGTTTGATTATGCTTGCTATAATCATTGCTGTGGCATCATACTTTATTGGACGTAACGACAAAAAGGCGAGGACGTGTAAGGCTTGTAAGAAACCGGGGGCACTGAACCGCATGTCGACGGATTATTATTACGACTCGCAAAGGATGAAACACAGAAAGGATGTTTTTATCTGTGGCAACTGCGGACATGTGGAGGTGAGAGACAAAATAGTAGACGACGGCAATCACCATAACAACGACCTGCTGAAAGGCATAATCATCGGTTCTATTCTTAGCAATATGCGAGGAGGAGGCGGTGGCGGAGGAGGCTTCACAGGTGGCAACTTCGGCGGTGGCAGCACTGGCGGCGGAGGTTCCAGTTCAAGCTGGTGATACATTAAGTAATGATACACAAAAAACAGCGAACGGCATATATGCTATTCGCTGTTTTTTTGTGTTATCCCAAATCGGTAATTAGACTTGGGTTATTTTGCGGTATCACCTATCTGTTACCTACAACAACTTTCTTGCCATTTACGATGATGATGCCCTTGTAGCTTGCATCAACCTTCTGACCAGAGAGGTTGTAGATTACGTTGTTTGCTGGAGTTACAACCTCTACGTTCTGGATACCGTCAGTACCACCGCGTGTGATAATGAACTTACTTATGAACACGTTTGTACTTGACTTAGAACGAGAAAGCTTGATAGTCTTGCTACCAGCGCCTTCTGCCACCTTATATGTGTTTGTGTTTGGCTGCTGACCAATTGCTTCATTAACATTGTTCCAAACCACATTATCACCTTCATCAATAGCAAAGCCGTTTTCAAAGAGCAGATACAATGTTCCATTTGCATCAGTGTCCTTGTTGCGGAAAGCGGTGATTGCTATTTCGTCTGTTGCCTCAAGAGCATTGTCAAGGGTGATAAGAATATAGTCGGTTTCAATGTTTGCCTTCTTGCCATTAACGCTAAGTGTATAATAATCTGCTTGAGGGTAGTTAACGCGACCATCGCATGCGCCATGACCAGTTGCTACTCCGCCCTTTTCAGTAGCATTATCTTTTGCACCTTCCCAGAAGTAGATAGCGTTTGCTGGAATCTCTGGCATATTACCAGATTGCGCTGATATTGTTGCGCTGAACGCCACATCTGTATACTTGCTGCTCACGGCATCAGCGGTAGCTGTGCGGATGGTGTTGAACGAGCCGCTTGTGGTGCCAGCCTCACTGCTTGCCACTACGGGGATGGTCATTAGTGTGCCGTCGGCAAAAGCATCCTGATTCATGCTATAAAGCACAACTGCTCGGGGCTACATTTGAAATGCTCTCAGGTGGTCCTGCACAAACTCATGTCGGAACTGGTGGCGGTGGTTCACCATCTGAAATGCCTTGGGGTGAGAAGAAGAATGACAGCAACACATCAAGAAGGAGGAGATAATTATGGGGGGTGTTAAATTGACCCCAAACCAAATAGCGCAGGAATGATCCTACGCTATTTAATTTTGAGCCAAAAGTGATTATGATTAGTAGAGTGTATTTATTCGTTCAAGAGGATATTGCACTCTTCTAATATACTTTATTTTATAGACAAAATTACACGACGGTGTTCACTTTTATTATTGTATTTAAAATTATGATAGCGTGATTTGCCATACCACTTTATCTCTACCATATTTTCAGAAATGCCAGCATTAACCAATGCTTTTTTTACTGCTTCAGCACGAGATTCTGACAGCAAGTCATTCAATCTCGTTCCACCTAAGTCACACGTGTAACCTTCAACTAGGATAACCGCCTTCTTATTAGTTTTTTCGTATGCAGAAACGAACTCATTAATCAATGCTTCACCATCATTTACAAAATAATTAGTATTAATTTTAAAGAACATGCTTACAGATGGGATTACCACCTCCGTACAATTGTTATTATCTGCACTTTCGATGTTCTGCGCAAATACTCGCTTAAATTCCTCTAAATTAGAAATTGGTTTCTGAGTCGATACGGAAGAGCTAACAGCTGTTGTGGCGGACAATTCAAATTTTACGCTATTTGTATTAACAGATACATTTATCGAATCCTTAATCTCTCCAACACCTTCAAACCCTTCGCCTGTTCGCTTGCTATCTTTCAATGCAAATACCGATACCGCAATGATAGCAAAAATAGCCACTAAAGTTCCGATGCCTCCCCAGACGAGATGTTTTTTCTTTTCCTTGTCAAGGCATTCATTACACACAAAGGTTTCTTTTTTCAGAATACCATCTTTAGGTAATACTTGTTTGTGGCACTTTGAACATTCTACTGTTTGTTCTTTGCCTGACATTTGAATTTGTTGATTTGTTTCCATTATTATAAAGTTTTAAAACCATGATTTTGACTTAATTTTACACTCTTTTAGCACCAATCCTGTATATGATTGATTATCTATTAAATCTTTAAACTCTTGGGTACAAAAAAATGCAGCTGGCATATCCTCTGTCTTAAAAAGAGGAGGGTAATTATTGGGTAAAAACACTGGATTTGAAATTTCCATTATATCCCCATTAGAGAATCTTGTGACCTTTGATCTCTTAAGATTTAGACATTCAGATATAGTTGATATATTAGAAAATAGCACATAATCATCATCTGCTATTTTTATTGGATGTCGTTCTAGTTCTGGAATTAAATTACATACAATATGCGAAATATTTGCTTTACATCCCAACAAGTCCATATTAATGAGAACGAAAGCTGGTATTTGGTCAGATTCTGTAGTAATCCAGCCATACTTGAAGTCTTTTATCATTGCAGAATTGTCTGAACTGAACTCTAAAGAGTCAGTTCCATTTAGAGACTCAATAATGTCTGCCAAGGCATAGTCATAGTCAAATGCTAATTGATATAATTTCATAATCTTCTTGATTAAAATTACATTATCGGCTGAAGTATACCTAGCGCAGCATCAGAAACAACACTTGATATACTCTTCTCCGAAAATATACTTGATACAGTATGAACCGTGTGAGAATTTCCGCCAATTGCTAACTCTCCTTTGTATATTTGCTTTTTTATATTATCTACTGTTTCAGCTAATACTTGTTGCATTTTTTCAGGATCATTAGCATATTTCTTTTGATATTTTTTAAATGTTTCCAATATAGCTGTAGCAACTTTTTGTTCATATTCCACAGAATTTGGGCTATGATTAGAACCTTTTGCCAACGCTTTATAACCTAATTCCTTATTTGTTCTCCCCAACCACATACCATTATTGGGATTATCAACACTCTCAAAATATTTAACCCATATATCTCTAGCTTTTCTTCCGACTTCAGTTGTGGGATTTGAGGGTATTATATGATGCGGTTCAATTTGGCGTTTAGGCATGCCTAAATAGCGGCGTATACGTTCACTTCTTTTCACCCATTTATCCGTACCAAAAAGCCTCATATTGTCTCCCAGATTCTTAGATGAACCTTTAGCAGAAAGTTTAAGGCTACTTTTTAAACTGGGATTGGATTTTAAATATTTTACATACAAAGAATAAGGGACAGTCTGATTCTCAAATTTAGTCAATAAACGTCCTAATGCAATCATTGGTTTTTGGGTGATAGAATTGCTGACTAAAACCTTTTCAATTTTTCGACCGGTTGTGGCTAAAGATACCCGAACAGACTTTCCAAAAATCTTACCTTTTGTAAACTTTAAAGCAGATTGCTTTATAATATTCTTTCCTCCTTTCAATATCTGCTCGGCAGCAGGGCTTCGAATAATATTTTTTACACCAGTTTTTAATGGTTTAATAGTTGCTTTAGCTACTTTAGGCACCAATACAAATCCTACATTTAGGGCAACTTCTAATGAGAGATTTTGAATAGCTTCTGTGTCATCTTCACCAAGTTGTATATTTTCCATTACATCAAGACCTGCAGATGTAATAGCTAAACTGGCATCGACAACATTTATTCCTATATTGACAGCGTGTGCGACTGCAGCGACAGGTGCTCCAACTACGCTTGATGCACATGCAACTTCTACAGCTGTCACAATTGCGCTAGCCCCCGCCAAACACCAGTTGATCGTCTCTCTGTGTTTTTTATATAATTCGTTAGCTTTATGAGTTATGGAATTACTAACTTTATCTATATTTTGTCGTCTATCTTCTCCTGAAATCCACATTCCGTCTTGAGTGGGGAAACCATTTAGTAATGGACCTTCATACAAATCCCCATTTGCAAATAACAGACTTGCTTCTGTTGGGAAAGTTCCATCTTGGGGCCAAAATCCAGTTATTGCAACCGTATCTTTTCCCACAAGATACATGGTGCCATCACCATAAATTTTACCATCAACAAACTCACCCTCAAACCTATCTCCATTTTTAAATTGGAATATTCCAAGGCCATTCATTTTACCTTTTACAAACTCACCTTCATAAAAATTTCCATTTGCAAAAGTATAGCATCCTATACCATCGATTATATTTTCATGGATAGTACCTTGATATATATCCCCATTACTAAACATGAGAGTACCATCTCCATCCATCCAGCCTTTATCCCATTCTCCATTATAACTAAATTCTGGACTTTCGTATAAACCGATTCCATTTTGAAGCCCCTCTATCCATTCTCCTTGATATTTTGCTTTTTCTTTGTAATATTCATACGTACCAAAACCATGGAACACATTCTTTTCCCATTCACCCGTATAGAAATCTCCATTGGAGAATATCATATCTCCTAGACCATTTCTTTCTCCATCTAACCAATATCCTGAATAATACGAACCGTCTTTTTGTGTTAAATTACCAACACCTATGGGAGAATTTTCTAGGAATGTTCCCTCAAAATACAAATTGGGAGTGCGATACACGACATCTCCACAGACTTTACCATTTTTCCAAATGCCATAAACAGAATCTCTATTACAAACATATAATCCTTCTCCTTCCCATGTACCATTTTTCCATTTCCCTTTATAGGTTGAACCATCAATATAAGAAAAATGGCCTAAACCATCTGGTTTCCCGTCTTTGACATAACCTAAATAATGTCCTTCTGGTAATTGAGTATCGATTAAAGTTTGCGAAAGCTCTCCGTTTATCCATTCTCCAGTTTTAACAATACCATTATCTTTGTAAAGTGTTCCATTCCCATTAAATGTTCCTGCTTTCCAATTCCCTTCATAAAAGATTTTTAAATTTTTGTATAATTTGAGAAATCCATCCGGTTTACTATCATGAAATGTTCCGATATAAAGTTCATTATTTTTAGCCAAAATGCCAAAACCCTCCATTTTTCCGTCAACAATTGCTCCAACATATTTACTTCCATCATCCAGCATTACAATGTCCTCTATTGATGATGTCCCGTAAAACATATTAACGTCATAGGAACCCTTTTCTCCATTTTTATCAATATAAGAAAGCGTTCCATTCCCATTTGCGATGTTATCAATTATTTCCCCTTCCCAAGAGAATATTTTTGTACTATCGGACATTGGCATCCACAACAAAATATCGTCACAACTTTTTATCCATTGAGACTCAGTTTTGGTAGAGCAAGCACTTATTAGGAGTGCAATACATATAAATAATATATACTTCAATATTTTCATTGTCAATAAACTACATCCATTCATATTACCAAACTACACATTCCACTGCAATGATCTGAACTGATTTTGCAAATCTTGTAATTTTTGTATAATTTCATTAAAAGAAGGTGCTTCTGTATAGATAAATCCGATTTGCATTTGACGGTAATCATTCTGCAACACAGGTATTAAATGTGCTGGAGGAATAAAATTTATCTTCTGTGGCAAATGGGTAGTATAATCAAGGCCACTCCATGCCGTGAATTGATGACGATGTGAAACAATATCCTCATATAGAATCTTGTTGTTAATTGCTTCAAGAGCAAATGTATTGTCCATCATTTTGATAATATCGTACATGTGGCGAGTTATGCGGTCCAAATGTATACCACCATTCGGCCGATTGAATTCTTCATGCAACAAAAATATTTTCTCTAAAAAAGTTCGCCCAGGAATAACCGTCGGAATCGCAAACGTTGGTAATGCAAAATCTTCTTCTGGATAAGCGTCCTCTATCATCGAACGAATCTCTATTTTTTCAGATGGTTCCATGAGAGAACGGCAGCTTATTTCAATCTTAACTCTTTCCGCAATATATTGCATTTTATTTTGCAGGATTGAATCATATTCGATATACACAACAGCAGGATCAAGGTCACTGACTGAAGTTTTTGGAACGATTACTTTACAATGATTCGACAAACCAAATTCATTTAGTTTATTGGCTATATCTACAGCAAAAATGGTGTCGATAAATTTCTTTGAATCTTTCCGTAATTTGGTACGTTGGCTTTTGCTCTCAACTGTTTCGAATCCCAAATATCGACGATCTATTGCCAAATCTATATCTTCAGAAAATCGTTCAATTAATCCCCAGCCTTTGCTCAAACTTGTTCCACCCTTGAATACAAAAGCTGTAGCATATGGTAAAGAAAAGATAGCGCGTAAGGCCATACTGACCCAATAGTCCTTTTCTATGGCATTGTCTACAATTTTCTTGGATTCTGCTACATTTGCCAAAATTGTACGTTTTTCTTCTATTGTAAGTTTGGTCCAATTATTCATAACGCAAGTCTTTGTTTAATCCATAGTGGAGCCATATTATAATCGCTCCTAATGTTATCTTTATCCCCATATTTATCAATTGCTTGTTTTATAATGGCAATTTGATTGTCCGTAACATTATCTTTTCCCAATTCTTTCATAGCAGCAACTATTAATGGAAATAAATCCGTTTTATATGCAAAACTACGGGGAACGCTCCTCTTAAAAATAATTTTCCGATTTCCTATGGTAAGTTCTCTTGCTGTAGCATCTGTCAAATACACAGCATTCATAGTAACTTGCGTCGAAAGTCCTAACTTATTCAAGGCTGTTAAACCAGAAGGAATTATGCGAGCTTTATCTTTTTCTGCAACAGCGTAAGCTATTTCCTCTATAGAAGGGCGTAATATTCCAAACTTATTTCGTGATGGGAATAAGTATATTCCTTGCGATAGACGTATAAGTACCCCCTCCTTTTCTAATCTAGAAAGAGTACGTGTTACCAGTCCATCATTATTCAGATAAGCAAAATCTTGAACCATATACAACTTATTTGGCCCATTACGCTCAATAGTATTACGTATCTCTTTTGTAAGTATCATTCCCATAGTTATCGCGAATATGTATGCAAAGATATAAAAAATCCTTCTCTATGACAACAAAATGTCCGAAATTCTTAAAGAAAATCGGACTATTTACACGTCAGCAAACCTTAACAGGCTATAATACAGTTTTACTAAACTTTTTCTAAAAACTGAAAAGGATGGGATATATTGGGGATCAGATAAGGAATACAATATAGTATTATGCCTGAATTTCAGCATTATATATATCAATTATCGGTTCAAGCGTGGAGCCGTCTGTGCCCTCTCCACGACATGGAGGCTATCGCATATATACATCCACAGGGCGTCTCAATTTGTATTTTGCAAGGAAATCTCCAACCTTAATAGTGTAACCGGCAGGATAATTACGAAATGACAATGCGTGGGCAGTATTGGGGACTATCCACAACTGTTTGGGTTCTGGTTTTGCTTCATATAATTTATGCACCATCCAAGTGGGCACAAAAGTATCAGAATCGCCATGAATAAAAAGCATGGGCAATTTGCTCTTAGCTACCTGACGCAATGGAGAGGCTTCTGAAAACGACCAACCATTGCGTATCTTACAGAGCAGACTTGTGGTATACATAACAGGAAACACTGGCAACGAAAACTGCTGGCGCATCTGAGTAGCAAATTCATCCCATACAGATGTATAGCCACAATCGGCAACAAAGGCACAGACGCTATTAGGCAACACCTCGCCCGAGAGATTCATCGTTGTGGCTGCTCCCATCGACACGCCATGAACAATTACTTTTGGTTCATGGACAGAATCACGAAATAACGAATCTGACACTGACACCCAATGTCTCACATCCAAACGCTCCTTCCAGCCCATTTGTATATCGTTGCCTTCACTCTTTCCATGAGCATGCAGGTCGGGCAGAAGAACATTAAATCCAAAATCTCTATGATACATACGACCTAAATAAAGATATGTCACAGCACAATCTTTATAACCATGGACAATTATTGCAGTGCGTCCACAGGCGGAATCGCCACGCAGATACAAAGCATGATGGCGTTCGCCTGTTGACATCAACACAAACGTATCACGCAACAATTGCTTTGAGCGCAGACTATCTACCCAAGGTTTCATATCAGGCATACGATTAAAGAGCAATTCATAAGCATTGCCCTCATTTTCACGATTATTCTCAGGAGAGAGTGAATAGGCAATCATATACGAACTGCTTGCATATAACACTCCTAAAAGAATTGTTATAAGGGAGAGAATGACAGAAATTATTGTTGTTTTTTTACCTTTCTTCATGATATAATTAACCGACCTTAGTCTTACGGAATTATTTTATTAACACCTTCTTGCCATTACAAATATAAATTCCTTTAGAAGGACTGGCAACACGCTGACCTGAGATATTATAATAGGCATTGTCTGCATGCTCATGGGCAACAGGGATATCCTTAATGCCTGTAATACCTGTTTTCTCCTCTATAAATGTTTGAATATCTTTCAGCACCTTAGCAGAACGGTAAGGGAAATAATTATTGAGCAGGCGGTTGCGCTCCTTCATGTAATGATTATCTACGGTATAGAGTTCACCTTTTGATGTATAGGCATGCACATCGCGACGATAATCACCCCAGCGGGCTGACTCATCATAGACGGCAAGCGAAATGACATTATACAGACTGTCCCACACCTGAACAACTGAACGCTCTGACAGCATGCCGCCGTCGGACAACAGTTCCTGGGCGCGCTGGAGGTATCTGTTGGCAAACTTATCGTTCTTCAGCAGGGCGTGGAATATGCCAGTCGGATAGTTCTTGCCTTCATTGTCTGGCACCACATTGTCGCTGCTGCTCTCGAAAATCTGTTCTGAGTCCCAGCAAAGGAAACGGAAACCCTTGCTCTTGTCTTCTCTATGTGCTAGGGCATACCAGTTATGATGGTCCCAGTCGGTATTCCCGGCATACTGGTTGATTATCATATAGTCAATGAAGCTTTCCACGTGCAACAGCGGTTCTATTGTCGCATCGTCTTTACCCGAGGCATCTTTGCCTTGAAGCATATAATAATAGGTGTCGTCTGAGGCCTTGCCGACGGTCTCAATCATACGGTTCCACTTGGCAAGGGTTCCTTCTGATGCCTCAAGGTGACGGCCGCCCTCCTCTTCTATCTTCACCACGTCATACTCGCTCTTCTTGCCGCCGAAGTATGACTTGCCAAACTGCTCGTCTACTCGCTCGGCAATATTATACAGTCCCCAATACATGCCATTGAGAAACAGGTGAACGTAGAGGGCATCTACTGCCGTATGGCCCATCTTGCGCTGCATGCGCCGTGCCCATACGTCGCGGGTGTACTGACCACGTGGACGGCGCACTGGGTCTTGATGCTGCCATGAGTTGCCAAAATGGCAACGCAACACGAGCTGGTCGAACTCAGCGGAGTCACCGAAGAGCGGATATTCAAGTTTGCTTGGTCCGTATTCTTTCTTGAACACAAGACGGAACGAGTGCTTGGGGTTCTTCTCAGGCAGACGGCCATGACCGCCATGGAGGCGCACGCCGCAATCGGTAGTGAAGTCATGCTGCTGCGGACCGCCGAAGAGTTCGGCACTGGCCTGGCGAGTCCATCCGTTCCCTGTATTGTCGCCTACTGGCGGACCTGTATAGATATATATTCCTCCTGTCTCGCTGTTCTTCTCATGACTAAAGAAGTTGTCCTTGTCAGATACAATAGAGAGTATTGGCAGGGTATACAGTCCTTGCGTTATCTTCTCGCGCAAGACAGGGTCGCCAGTCATCTCTGGGTCCATCTCATAGTCAGCCTTGGCAGTACCGCTGCGCTGTGTGTACTTGCCCCACTTATCGGGATAGCCTTCGGGATTGTTGGGTTGTGAAAGAAACGAGGAAAGGAAAAGGTAAGAAGCAGTTGTTATTAGTGAAACATTCTCATTGCTCTTCACTAGAACGGCACGAAGAATGGTTGTCTTGGATATCGTAAGAGGTGACGTGTAACGATGGCTTAAGTGTGATGGCATACTGCCATCTGTAGTGTAATAAACTTCTGCTGAGGCATCGTCATGACTTATGGCAACGGTTATGCTGCTATCATATATACCGTGGGGCAGACTAAAGCGCGGCTGGGCATTAATAAATAATGCAAAACAAAGCAGAAAGATTAGCAGATATAGTTTTTTCATAAAAGTAGTTTAGTAACACAATAATCATAGATTTCAATTCAACTGCAAATATAATGAAAAATATTTATTCAGTTGGATTATATTACAAAAATCGTTATTAACAATCTCTTGTAAAAGACACAACAACACTCTATGGATGTTGACTTAGAGAGAGACTTAGGGAGAAAAAACGCCTGTCCAACTAATGTCGGACAGGCGCATATCATCTGTTTGATATTTCAAAACAAATTATTCAGCCTTTGCTTACTCAGCAACAGTCTCCTCAGTTGCAGGAGTCTCTACTGCTGGCTCTTCAGCCTTTGTTGACTTGCGAGAACGGCGAGTCTTCTTCTTTGTCTCAGTCTTAGCCATGTTCTCATCAAAGTCTACAAGCTCGATAAATGCGATAGGAGCAGCGTCGCCCTTACGGATACCAAGCTTAATGATACGTGTGTAACCACCTGGACGGTCGCCAACCTTAGCTGCAACTGTTCCGAACAACTCCTTCAGAGCTTCCTTGTCCTGGAGATAGCTGAAAACTACACGACGAGAATTTGTTGTATCCTCCTTAGAACGTGTAATCAGTGGTTCTACATACTTCTTCAAGGCCTTAGCCTTAGCAAGGGTCGTAGTGATTCTTTTGTGCATAATCAACGAAATAGCCATGTTTGCAAGCATTGCCTTACGATGAGATGCAGTACGACCCAAATGGTTGAATTTCTTATTGTGTCTCATTTTTTTGTTTTTGTTTTATTGGACAGTCGGTATTGATGAAAGGAAAAGACTTCAGAAAAACATTATTAACAATTAATCCTTAATCCCTAATCTTTAATCCTTAATCCCTAATCAAATATTACTCCTTGTCCAGTTTATACTTTGAAATATCAGTTCCAAACGACAGATTCAGACTCTCGAGCAAATCATCAAGCTCAGTGAGCGATTTCTTACCAAAGTTGCGGAACTTCAAGAGGTCAGTCTTGTTGTACTGTACCAAGTCGCCGAGTGTCTCAACATCTGCAGCCTTAAGACAGTTGAGGGCACGAACGCTGAGGTCCATGTCAACAAGCTTAGTCTTGAGCAACTGACGCATGTGGAGTACTTCCTCGTCGAATTCCTGATTGCCATCAACATCTGTATTCTCGAGAGTAATCTTCTCGTCAGAGAACAACATGAAGTGATAGATAAGAATCTTGGCAGCCTCTTTCAGTGCTTCCTTTGGATGAATGGAACCGTCCGTTGTAACTTCAAGCACGAGCTTGTCATAGTCGGTCTTCTGCTCAACACGATATGGCTCAACTGCATACTTTACATTACGAATCGGAGTGTAAATAGAATCGATTGGAATTACATTAACATCAGTGCAGAACTCACGGTTCTCCTCAGATGGCACGTAGCCACGGCCCTTGTTAATTGTAAGATCAATCTGCATCGAAGCTTTGGAATCTAAATGACAAATCACCAAATCGGGATTTAACACTTCAAATCCAGTCAGATACTTGCCTATGTCACCGGCTTTAAACTCGGTAGAATTCTCAACGGTGATTGAGACTTTCTCGTTCTCGAATTCTTCCACTACTTGCTTGAATCGAACTTGCTTCAGATTCAAGATAATGTTGGTTACATCTTCCTTTACACCAGGTACAGATGAGAATTCATGCTCAACACCAGATATGCGGATGGTATTGATAGCATAACCCTCAAGTGATGAAAGAAGAATGCGGCGCAACGCATTACCAACGGTAACACCGAAGCCAGGCTCTAATGGACGAAACTCGAACTTGCCGAATCTGTCGTTGGCCTCCAACATTACTACTTTATCAGGTTTTTGAAATGCTAATATCGCCATTAACTTAATGATTATTTAGAGTACAACTCAACGATTAACTGCTCCTTAATATTCTCAGGAATGTCTGCACGCTCTGGCTTATGCAAGAACTTGCCACTCTTTGTATTGTCATCCCACTCTATCCATGGATACTTGCTGTGGTTGAAACCTGCAAGCGCTGCCTCAATAACCTCAAGTGACTTAGACTTCTCGCGCACAGCGATAATCTGACCTGGCTTAACAGCGTAAGATGGAATGTTTACAACCTGACCATCAACAGTTATGTGCTTGTGACCTACAAGCTGACGGGCAGCTGCACGTGTAGGTGCTATACCCATACGGAATACAACATTGTCGAGACGGCTCTCTAAGTTCTGGAGCAATACCTCACCGGTAATACCCTCAGCCTTAGCTGCGTGCTCAAACATATTGCGGAACTGGCGCTCAAGAACACCGTATGTGTACTTGGCTTTCTGCTTCTCTGCCAACATGACTGCATACTCCGACATCTTGCGACGACGGTTATTGCCATGCTGTCCAGGAGGGAAGTTTCTCCTAGACAAAACTTTGTCTGCGCCGAAGATTGGTTCTCCAAAACGGCGAGCAATTCTTGATTTCGGTCCTGTATATCTTGCCATAGTTAAATTAAATATTGAAGTATTGAAAGATGGGACAACCCATCATTTCAATTACTTCAGTTAAAATATATTTTCAAATAATGTAATTCACAAATAATATTATACGCGACGACGCTTTGGAGGACGGCAACCGTTGTGTGGCAGTGGAGTAACATCCATAATCTCGATTACCTCGATACCTGCACCGTGTACGGCACGGATAGCTGACTCACGACCGTTACCTGGACCCTTAACGTATGCCTTAACCTTGCGAAGACCAAGATCGAAAGCAACCTTTGCGCAATCCTCTGCTGCCATCTGAGCTGCATAAGGAGTGTTCTTCTTAGAACCGCGGAATCCCATCTTACCAGCTGAAGACCATGAAATAACCTGACCCTCATCATTAGCAAGTGAAACGATAATATTATTGAAAGAACTATGTACGTGAAGCTGGCCGATTGCGCTAACCTTCACATTTCTTTTCTTTGAAGTGACTGTTTTCTTTGCCATAATAGTAAATTCTTAACTTTTAATTCTTAAATTACTTTGTAGCCTTCTTCTTGTTAGCAACAGTCTTCTTCTTTCCCTTACGGGTACGAGCATTGTTCTTTGTGCTCTGTCCACGAACTGGAAGACCGTGACGGTGACGTACACCACGATAGCAACCAATATCCATCAGTCGCTTGATATTCAACTGGATCTCTGAACGGAGATCACCTTCTACCTTGAATTCAGCGCCGATAATTTCACGGATCTTAGCTGCCTGATCGTCATTCCACTCGCTGACTTTCAGGTCACGGCTCACGCCGGCCTTATCCAATATCTTTGCTGAACTACTTCGACCAATACCATAGATATAGGTCAATGCGATTTCGCCACGCTTCTCCTGGGGCAAATCTACTCCAACAATTCTTATTGCCATTGTAATTAATTAAAAAAAATAAATAAATAAAATCTGTTTTTCGCTAAAAAGCATGCAAAGGTAAGAAAAATAAATTACATAGCATACTTTTTACGGTTTTTTAACTTAACCCTGACGTGTCTTATACTTAGGGTTCTTCTTGTTAATCAGAAACAGACGACCTTTACGACGTACGATTTTGCACTCTGGTGTACGCTTCTTCAATGATGCTCTTGTCTTCATAATGTTGTTGATTATTTATTTGTATCTGAATACAATTCTTCCTTTTGTCAAATCATAAGGGCTCATCTCTACCTTTACCTTGTCACCTGGGAGAATCTTGATATAGTGCATGCGCATCTTTCCTGATATATGCGCAATTATCTGCACACCATTCTCAAGTTCTACGCGGAACATTGCATTTGACAGAGATTCAATAATTGTTCCGTCTTGCTCAATTGCGGATTGTTTTGCCATAATTAATATAAATTACCTTCTAAACTTTCTATTTCCTCAAACGATGATAAAATGTCGGCTTTGCCATTTCTCACAGCAACAGTATGTTCAAAGTGAGCAGCGGGCTTAGCGTCTCTTGTACATATTGACCAACGGTCTGGAAGCAATCCTATTGCTCGATTACCCATTGTCACCATTGGTTCTATAGCTAAACACATGCCAGACTTTAATAATATGCCGTTACCCTTGCGACCATAATTGGGTATCTTGGGGTCTTCATGCATTTCTTTTCCAATGCCATGACCAGTCAGTTCCCTGACAATGCCATATCCTTGTGCCTCGCAGTGTTCTTGTATTGCACTGCTTATATCACCTAAATGTTTTCCTGCGACAGCTTGTTCAATACCTTTATATAAGGATTCCTTAGTTGTCTTTAGCAGTTCCTTTTTTTCTTTGCTAACTTCTCCTACACAGAATGTATAGCAGGAATCGCCACAGAAACCATTAAGACTAACACCGCAGTCAACGGAAATGATGTCTCCATCATGCAGTATGTCTTTATCGCTTGGAACGCCATGCACTACAACATGATTAATTGAAGTGCAAATACTAGCAGGAAACGGCCCTCCATATGGATTAGGAAACCCTTTAAAGGTTGGGATAGCTCCATTGTCTCTGATAAACTCTTCGGCAATCCTATCCAGTTGGAGGGTCGTAACACCTGGTTTTATATGCTTTGTTAATTCTGCTAATGTCTTTCCAACAAGTTGGTTAGACAATCGCATTAACTCAATTTCATCCTCAGTCTTCAGAAATATTCTCATCCCCGAGGTTTACAGATTAATATGCGGCAACACCACCACGTCCTAACACACGGCCTGACTCTAACAGACCATCATAGTGACGCATAAGCAAATGGCTCTCAATCTGCTGAAGCGTATCAAGTACAACACCGATAAGAATCAGCAAAGATGTTCCACCAAAGAACTGAGCAAAAGCATCCTGTACATTAAAGAGTCCAACGATAGCTGGCATAACTGCTATGAGTGCAATAAAGAGTGAACCTGGGAAAGTCAGACGAGACATCACTGTGTCGATGTACTCTGCTGTATCCTTACCTGGCTTAACTCCTGGTATGAAACCATTATTACGCTTCATATCTTCAGCCATCTGAGTTGGATTCAATGTTATCGCAGTATAGAAGAACGTAAACGCTATAATCAGAACTGCGAATATTACATTGTACAACCATGTCTGGGGATCCATCAATGAGCGAACAAACCAGCTCGCATTCTCTGGTGCTGAATACTGTACTAATGCCAATGGGATAAACATCAATGCCTGAGCAAAGATGATAGGCATAACATTAGCAGCAAACAGCTTCAAAGGAATATACTGACGGGCTCCACCATATTGCTTATTACCTACAAGACGTTTAGCATATTGTACGGGAATCTTGCGAACACCCGTAACCAAAACAATAGATGCGCAAACAACTGCAAATAGAACGAGTATCTCTACCAGGAACATAAAAAGTCCACCACCTGTAAGTGCGGTGAAGCGAGATGCCAATTCCTGAATGAACGCCTCTGGGAGACGTGCGATAATACCAATCATAATGATCAGCGAGATACCGTTTCCAATACCCTTATCTGTAATGCGCTCACCCAACCAAAGGATGAACATACTTCCTGCTGCAAGAATAAGAGTAGAAGTTATAGTAAACGCAGTCCAGGAGATACCTGTTGCCAGGGCTGCTCCTGACTGCATTTTAAGGTTTATCAAGTAACTCGGTGCCTGGAACAGCAGGATAGCCACTGTCAGGTAGCGAGTGTACATGCTAATCTTTTTACGTCCACTCTCACCTTCGCGCTGCATCTTTTGGAAATAAGGCACAGCAACGGCGAGAAGCTGCATAACGATAGAAGCAGAGATGTAAGGCATGATTCCCAATGCAAAGATAGATGCATTAGAGAATGCTCCTCCTGAGAACATATCCAGAAGTGACATCAAGCCACCCTGTGTTTGTGATTGCAACTGGTCAAGCATACCAGGATTGATACCTGGCAATACTACAAACGAACCTAAACGGTAAATTGCCACAAACGCAAGAGTAAGAAGGATTCGGCTGCGCAGATCCTCTATCTTCCATATGTTCTTCAGTGTCTCTATAAACTTCTTCATTTTCTTAGATTATTGTTGCGTTACCACCTTGTGCTTTGATAGCTTCCTCAGCTGTCTTAGAGAAAGCATTTGCCTCTACGTCGAGCTTGATTGTAAGTTCGCCGTTACCAAGAACCTTAACGAGCTCCTTGCCGCTTGTAAGACCAGCTGCAACAAGTTCTGCTATGCCAATCTTTGAAATATTCTTCTCCTCAGCAATCTTCTGGAGAGTAGAAATATTTACAGCGAAATACTCCTTATGATTAATGTTCTTGAAACCAGCCTTTGGAAGACGGCGCTGCAATGGCATCTGTCCACCCTCGAAACCAATCTTCTTCTTGTAACCAGAACGAGCCTTAGCACCCTTGTGTCCACGTGTAGAAGTACCGCCAAGTCCAGAACCTGGTCCGCGACCAATTCTACGCTGAGAGTGTGTAGAGCCTTCTGCTGGTGTTAAATTATGTAATTTCATAATCTTTTCTGTTATTAATTAGTCATTAAATTACTCTACTACAGTCACTAAGTGGTGTACTTTGCGGATCATACCACGGATAGATGGAGTATCTTCACACTCAACAACCTGTGAAATCTTGCGGAGTCCAAGAGCCTGAAGTGTACGCTTCTGGTCGATTGGAGCACCGATCTTACTTTTAATCTGCTTGATCTTAATTGTTGCCATAATTATATCTCCTTATCCTCTAAATACTTTGTCCATACTGATTCCGCGAGTACCTGCAATAGTGTAAGCATCACGCATCTGGCTAAGAGCCTCGATTGTTGCCTTAACAAGGTTGTGTGGGTTAGAAGAACCTTTTGACTTAGCAAGAACGTCCTTTATACCAACACTCTCAAGAACGGCACGCATAGCACCACCGGCTACAAGTCCTGTACCGGCAGCAGCTGGCTTGATAAGCACATGAGCACCACCGAAACGAGCCTCCATCTCATGTGGAACAGTACCCTTAAGCACTGGAACCTTCACAAGATTCTTCTTTGCTGCTTCTACACCTTTGGCAATTGCTGCAGTTACCTCACCGGCCTTACCCAAGCCCCAGCCAATAACACCGTTACCGTCACCGACAACGACAATAGCTGCAAATGTAAAGGTACGACCACCCTTAGTTACCTTTGTAACACGGTTGATGGCAACCAATCTGTCCTTCAACTCAACGTCACTGTTTATTTTAACTTTATTCATTGCCATAATCTATTAGAAATTAAGTCCACCTTTACGTGCTGCATCAGCGAGTGACTTTACACGTCCATGATAAAGATAACCGTTACGGTCGAAAACCACAGATGTCACACCAGCCTCAAGAGCTTTCTTTGCTACCAATTCACCAACTTTCTCTGCCTGCTCGATCTTTGGCATAGCCTCAAGACCAAGTGAAGAAGCAGAAGCAAGAGTCTTGCCTTCCAAGTCGTTAATAATCTGAGCATAAATCTGCTTGTTACTGCGGAAAACACTCAAACGAGGACGCTCGGCTGTGCCGAAAACATTCTTACGAATTCTATATTTGATCTTAATTCGTCTTTCTACTTTCTTTGTTGTCATAATCGTAAAAAATTAAAATTACTTAGATGCTGACTTACCAGACTTTCTACGGATAACCTCGCCTTTAAACAAGATACCCTTGCCTTTGTAAGGTTCAGGCTTGCGGAAAGAACGAATCTTAGCACAAATAAGACCGAGAAGAGCTTTGTCACAAGACTCAAGTATAATAACAGGGTTCTGGTTTCTCTCAGACTTTGTCTCTACCTTAACCTCGCTTGGGAGCTGGATGAAGATAGGGTGTGTATAGCCGAGTGAGAACTCAATAATATTACCCTGATTAGAAACACGATAACCTACACCTACAAGCTCGAGAACTTTCTGATAGCCCTGGCTCACACCTACAACCATGTTGTTGATGAGAGAGCGGTAAAGACCATGGAAAGCCTGCTTCTGCTTAGTGTTTACAGGACTGTTTTCATCAATTTCCAGTACTACCTGACCGTCGGCAACCTTTACGAAGATAGAAGCGTCTACCTTCTGGCTCATCTCGCCCTTTGGACCCTTTACAGTAACAACACCATTCTCCTGAGCTACTGTAACGCCAGCAGGAATACTAATTGGCAATTTTCCTATTCTTGACATGTTCGAATCCTCCCCAATTAATATACATAGCAAAGTACCTCACCACCGATCTTCAGTGTAGAAGCCTCTTTGTCTGTCATTACACCTTTGGATGTAGATAAGATAGCAATACCTAATCCATTAATTACTCTCGGCATGTCTTTGTAACCAGTGTACTTACGGAGACCTGGTGTAGACACTCTCTTCAGGCACTTGATAGCGTTCTCCCTTGTTACTGGGTTGTACTTCAAAGCAACCTTAATTGTTCCCTGTGGTCCATCCTCCATGAACTTGTAGTTCAAGATGTAACCCTTCTCGAAGAGAATCTTTGTGATTTCCTTCTTCAAGTTTGAAGCTGGAATTTCTACAACACGGTGATTAGCCATGATTGCATTTCTCAACCTCGTCAGATAATCTGCTATTGGATCTGTCATAAAAATAAAATTTTAATTAATCGGGACTACCCCGACAATATTAAATAATAAACTCTCTTTACCTGTGTTGATTACCAACTTGCCTTCTTTACTCCAGGGATGAGACCGCTTGAAGCCATCTCACGGAACTGGATACGAGAAAGACCGAACTGACGCATATATCCCTTTGGACGACCAGTAATCTTGCAACGGTTGTGCAGACGTATTGGGTTAGCGTTCTTTGGGAAGCCCTGAAGCTTACGAGCAGCCTCGTATGCTTCAGAAGCGTCATCAGTTGTTGCAATAATCTTCTTCAATGCTGCGCGTTTCTCTGCGTAACGAGCTACAAGCTTAGCACGCTTTACCTCGCGAGCCTTCATTGATTCTTTTGCCATATCTCTTAATCGTTTTTAGCGTTCTTAAATGGCAGACCGAATGCCTTGAGCAGTGCATAACCTTCCTCGTCAGTCTTAGCTGTTGTAACGAAAGTAATGTTCATACCCTGAATGCGGTCTACTGAATCGATATTGATCTCTGGGAAGATAATCTGCTCCTGAATACCAAGAGTGTAGTTACCACGTCCGTCAAACTTGCTCTCAATACCCTTGAAGTCGCGGATACGAGGAAGAGCAACGCGAACGAGCTTCTCGAGGAACTCATACATACGCTCACGACGCAATGTAACCATTACACCGATAGGCATCTTCTTACGCAGTTTGAAGTTAGCGATATCCTTACGAGAATATGTAGCAACAGCCTTCTGACCAGTGATAGTTGTAATCTCGTTGATAGCAACGTCAATAATCTTCTTGTCCTGTGTAGCATCTCCCAGACCCTGATTTACAACAATCTTCTTCAGAACTGGAACCTGCATCTTAGAGCTGTAGTTAAACTGCTTCTCCAAAGCCGGAGCAATCTGCTCGGCATAAACTTTTTTAAGTTGTGCTGTATTCATTACTTAATCTCCTCCCCTGACTTTTTAGCAACACGGATAACATTCTTACCCTCGTGCTTAATAGAAACACGTGTTGGCTTACCACTCTTAGGATCAATCAAACTTAAATTTGAAATATGAATAGGAGCCTCCTGCTTTACAAAGCCACCCTGAGGATTCTTTGCGCTTGGCTTTGCGCTCTTGCTAACCATGTTTACACCTTCAACAATAGCACGCTGCTCTTCAACTAAGACTTTCAGCACCTTACCAGTCTTTCCCTTGTCCTTACCGGCCAATACGTAAACTGTATCGTCTTTCCTTATTTTTAACTTACTCATTTTCGTCTTTCATTAAACTGTTAAAGAACCTCTGGTGCCAAAGAAACGACTTTCATGTTTACTGCGCGCAACTCACGAGCTACCGGACCAAAGATACGGCTACCGCGAATTTCACCTGCATTGTTCAGCAATACACAAGCGTTATCGTCGAAACGGATGTATGAACCATCAGCACGACGGATTTCCTTCTTTGTGCGAACAACTAAAGCCTTCGATACTGCACCCTTTTTCAAATCACTTGATGGTATAACGTTCTTGACAGAAACGACAATAACGTCACCAACACTTGCATAACGGCGACGGGTACCACCCAAAACACGGATGCAAAGAGCCTCACGTGCACCGCTGTTATCACATACTGTAAGTCTTGATTCTGCTTGTATCATAATTACTTAGCTTTTTCAACTATTTGAACTAATCTCCATCTCTTTGTCTTACTCAAAGGACGTGTCTCCATAACGAGTACTGTATCACCGATGTTTGCCTCGTTATTCTCATCATGTGCATGGTACTTCTTTGTCTTCTGGACAAACTTACCATAGATTGGGTGCTTCTCCTTGAACTTAGCTGCAATAACAATGGTTTTATCCATTTTGTTGCTTATTACGACACCCTGTCTTGTCTTTCTTAAATTTCTTGTTTCCATCTGGACCATTATTATTTGTTAAGTTCTCTCTGACGGAGTTCTGTCCTCATACGTGCGATATCACGACGCGCCGCCTTTATAACTGATGGATTTTCCATTGGAGAAATTGCATGATTCAACTTCATCTGATTGTAATCAGCAACCGCTGCCTCTACCTTCTCTACCAATTCCTTGGTTTCGAGTCCTTTTAATTCTTGCATCTTCATAGCTTAAGCGTTTTTATCGTAATCACGTCTAACAACAAACTTAGTCTTCACTGGCAGTTTCTGTGCTGCGAGGCGGAGAGCCTCCTTAGCAATGTCAAAAGAAACACCCTCAACTTCGAAGAGGATACGGCCTGGAGTTACAGGTGCAACCCATCCTGCTGGATCTCCCTTACCCTTACCCATACGTACGTCGGCAGGCTTACGTGTAAATGGTTTGTCAGGGAAGATACGAATCCAAACCTGACCCTCACGCTGCATGTAACGGTTAACAGCGACACGAGCTGCCTCAATCTGACGGCTGTCAATCCACTTTGCCTCAAGAGTCTTGATACCAAATGAACCAAAAGCCAACTGTGTTCCTCTGTGGGCGTTACCTTTGTTTCCACGTCCATCTTGAGGTCTTCTATATTTTACTCTCTTAGGTTGTAACATGATAGCTTCTTACTTTAAATTATTTATTCTTCTTATTACGGAACTTTCTGCCACCATTGTTACCTCCGTTAGAACGGCCGTTGCTCTTGTCCTGTGTGAAGTTAGGAGTAAGGTCACGCTTGCCATAAACCTCGCCACGGCAAATCCATACCTTAATACCCAGCAGACCCACCTTTGTAAGAGCCTCTGCCTGACAGAAATCGATGTCTGCGCGGAATGTGTGCAATGGAGTACGACCCTCCTTGTACATTTCCTTGCGTGCCATTTCAGCACCATTCAGACGTCCTGTAATTTGAACCTTAATACCCTCAGCTCCTGCGCGCATTGTGTTTGCAACAGCCATCTTGATAGCACGGCGGTAAGCGATCTTACCCTCAACCTGACGTGCGATGTTGTTTGCAACGATTGTAGCGTCGAGCTCTGGCTTCTTTACCTCGAAGATGTTAATCTGAATCTCCTTATCATAGAGTTTCTTTAACTCTTCCTTCAACTTGTCAACATCTTGACCACCTTTACCAATAACAATACCCGGACGAGCGGTGCAAATAGTAATGGTAACCAATTTCAATGTACGCTCGATGACAATCTTAGAAACGCTAGCCTTAGCCAAACGCTCATTAAGATACTTACGGATTTTCATATCCTCAACGAGGTTATCACCGAAGTTCTTTCCACCGAACCAATTTGAATCCCAACCTCTAACTATACCAAGTCGGTTGCTAATCGGATTAACTTTCTGTCCCATTCTATTTATTATTTGTCATTAGTTTTAGCGTCAACAAACAGAGTAACGTGGTTAGAACGCTTGCGAATTCTATATCCGCGACCCTGTGGTGCTGGTCTCATTCTCTTCAAAGTAACACCCTCATCTACAAAGACCTTAGATACATAAAGTTCACCAGCCTCTGCCTTGCGATCATTCTTAGCCTCCCAGTTAGCGATAGCTGAGCGGAGAAGCTTCTCAACGTCAGCTGCAGCTGCCTTGTTAGAGAATCTGAGCACACCAAGTGCACGATCCACCTCCATGCCGCGAATCATGTCTACAACGTAGCGCATCTTGCGTGGAGAAGAGGGACAGCCATTCAGCTTAGCAAAATATTGTGTTTTAAGAGCTGCTTTTCTTGCTTCTGCAGCGTTTCTCTTTCTTGCTCCCATTTTAATTCTTAATTCTTAATTCTTGATTATTAATTATTCCTGGGATTACTTTCTGTTACCTGAGTGACCACCGAAGCGACGTGTTGGTGAGAACTCACCAAGCTTGTGTCCTACCATGTTCTCAGTGATGTAAACCGGAATAAACTTATTTCCGTTATGAACTGCAACTGTATGACCCACGAAATCTGGGGAAATCATTGAAGCTCTGGCCCAAGTCTTAACAACAGTCTTCTTGCCGCTCTCATTCATAGCGAGAATCTTCTTCTCAAGAGAAACGTTGATATATGGACCTTTTTTTAATGAACGACTCATAATTTACTTTGTTAACTTAATTACTTCTTGTTAGCTCTTTCAATGATATACTTATTAGAAAGCTTCTTTGGTGCGCGTGTCTTGAGACCCTTAGCGTACAAGCCCTTGCGTGAACGTGGGTGACCTCCAGACTGACGTCCTTCACCACCACCCATTGGGTGATCATGTGGGTTCATAACAACACCACGGTTGTGTGGACGCTTGCCAAACCAGCGTGTGCGACCAGCCTTACCAGACTGCTCGAGAGCGTGGTCAGAGTTACCAACACTACCAACTGTAGCTTTACAAGCACTGAGAATCTGACGTGTCTCGCCTGAAGGAAGCTTGATTACACAGTAGCTACCATCACGAGAAGTCAGCTGAGCGAAATTACCAGCCGAACGAACGAGCAGCGCACCCTGTCCTGGGCGTAATTCGATGTTGTGAATTACAGTACCCACTGGGATGTTTGCGAGTGGAAGAGCATTACCAATCTCTGGCACAGCCTCCGCTCCAGACATCAGAGTTGCGCCAACCTGCAGTCCATTAGGAGCAATGATATAACGTTTTTCACCATCAGCATAGTAGAGCAATGCGATACGAGCCGAACGGTTTGGATCGTACTCAATTGTCTTAACTATTGCTGGAACACCATCCTTCTCACGTTTGAAGTCGATAAGACGATACTTACGCTTGTGACCACCGCCCATGTAGCGTACTGTCATCTTACCAGTGTTATTACGACCACCAGTAGAGCGCTTACCGTAAACGAGAGATTTCTCTGGCACGGATGCAGTAATTTCCTCGAACGTGCCAATAACCTTGTGTCTTTGTCCCGGAGTTACCGGTTTAAACTTACGTACTGCCATTTCTTATTATTGTATATTGCTATAAAAATCAATAGTATCGCCCTCCTTGAGAGTAACGATTGCTTTCTTGAACGCATTCTTCTGACCCTTCACGAGTCCTGCACGTGTATAGCGTGATGAACGCTTGCCGGCATAGCGAATTGTGTTCACGTCGATAACTGTAACATTGTAGAGGCTTTCGATCTCCTTCTTGATTTCAATTTTGTTAGCCTCTGGCTTAACGATGAAACCATACTTTGGTGTTGCCTTCTTTGTTACCTCTGTACCTCTGTTCTTACCAGTCTTTGGAGTGTAGGTTCTGTCAACAGAAGTCTTATCTGTAATCTTGGTCATCTTCTCAGTGACCAATGGTTTGATAACGAATGCCATATCTTTCTATCTCCTTTATTTATTTAAGATACCGTCAATAGCCTTCAACGAGCTTTCAGTTACAACCATAACATCTGCGTTCAACACTTTGTAAGAATTGAGCAGAGATGCGATCATAACCTCAGTGCGCTGCAAGTTGCGAGCTGACAAATATACATTTTTATTTGCTTCTGGCAAAACAAAGAGTGTCTTCTTGCCGTCTACTTTAAGATTTTTAGCAATATTTACGAATTCTTTAGTCTTTGGAGCTTCCATTGCGAAGTCCTCAACTACGATAATTGCATTCTCCTGTGCCTTGTAAGAAAGCGCGCTCTTACGTGCAAGAGACTTAACCTTAAGATTCAGCTTGAAGCGATAGTCGCGTGGTTTTGGACCGAATACGCGTCCACCACCTACGAGAACTGGTGAGTTGATATCACCACGGCGAGCGCCGCCACCACCCTTCTGGCGTCCGAGCTTGCGTGTAGAACCAGAAACTTCACTTCTCTCCTTTGATTTGTGTGTACCCTGACGCTGGTTAGCAAGATACTGCTTAACGTCGAGATAAAGTACATGATCATTAGGCTCAATACCGAAGATAGCATCATTCAGAACGACCTTTCTTCCGGTCTCCTGTCCATTGATATTTAATACACTGATTTCCATTACTTCTTAATTAAAACGGTTGAACCATTGTGACCAGCCACACTACCCTTAACGAGAATAAGGTTGTGCTCTGGAATCACCTTCAATACTTTAAGGTTCTGAGTTGTAACTCTCTCGCAACCCATGTGTCCACCCATTCTCATTCCCTTGAACACCTTAGCGGGATAAGAACAAGCACCGATAGAACCTGGCTTACGTGCGCGGTCGTCCTGTCCGTGAGTACTCTGACCAACACCACCGAAACCATGACGTTTCATTACACCCTGAAAACCTTTACCCTTAGAGGTACCAACTACGTCAACAAATTCAACGCCGTCGAAGATGTCAACAGTGATTGTGTCACCGAGGTTGTACTCCTCATCAAACTTGAACTCGGCCAAGTGGCTCTTTGGTGTTGTACCGGCTTTCTTGAAGGTTCCCATCATAGGCTTAGAAGTATTCTTCTCCTTTGCCTCGCCGAAACCAAGCTGCACAGCCTTGTAACCATCCTTCTCGATGGTCTTAACCTGAGTAACAACACAAGGACCAGCTTCGATAACAGTGCACGGTACGTTCTTACCGTCGGCACTGAAAACGGATGTCATTCCGATTTTTTTTCCAATTAATCCTGGCATTTCAGTTTTAAAATTTAAATAATACTATTAATAAAATTCTCTATTTTTTGTCTCTAAATACGCTGTTGTCTTATATATACACACAAAAAAGAAACGATCTACCGCTCCCCTTGGGAGCATAAGTCGCTCTTTATCAGTGCATTGATAGCTAAAACGCCAGCGCAATAATCACTTTTGCGGTGCAAAGTTACATATTATTATTAACATAAGCAATAGTGTTATATATACAATTAATACTTTTTAATTTTTTTTAATACTCCACAAATAACATTTAAGCATATACCAACCATTAATTTATACATAATATTATATGCATGAAAATATTCAGCAAAGTGCTGGCTGAAAAAAAAGCCCCCAAAAGCAGCTGCTTTTGGGGGCAATTCAAAATTTAGGTTGTTTATTATTTGATAATCGCCTTTTTACCATTTATAATATAAACACCCTTGCGTGCTCCAGATTTTAGAGTCTGCTTACCGTCAATTGTATAAACCTTAAAGATTTTGTTACCATCGGCATCAACACCCTCTATTCCGTTTACATCACCATCAGAAACCTTAGTTGTCACGTCTGCCAAATCAGTACGCTTACCTGACTTCTCTGTAAACATTATGTTCTTGAGAGAGATGTCATGTGTTCCAACAAAGTCGTCAGCAGCAGTCACAGTGAACACCACAAAGTCACCCTTCTTCTCCCAGAAATAGCTATTTGTCAAAGAAGCTCCCAATACACGGATAGCTCCATCCTCCTGCATTGCAGAACTTATGGTGTGGTCATCCTTACGTTCCTCGTTAAGAACGAAGTTGTATTTTCCCTTCTTCTGAGCCACAGTCAGTCCCTTTGGCAAATGAATATCAAACTGGAATGCAACATAATTCTGTTGAGATGGATCTGATGCGCTTACATTTTCAGTTTCAAACTGTATTGCAATTTCCTTAGACTCACCAGGCTTGATTACGAAATCGTTAAGATAGAACTTATCGCCTGCTGCAACATCGTCAGCTTCAAGTTCAAGTGATGCAACCTCTTGTTCCTTAGCTGAACTTATGCCGAGGATGGTATTAATAATCTGCACGACATCGTCAACCAAAATCTGTTTGTCGCTGTTCATGTCTGCTGCTGTAAATACAAAGCCCTCAGGAGTTGTTCCCAAAACATAATTGATAGCATTTACCACGTCGTCAACAACAACCATACCGTCATTATTTACGTCGCCAGGAATATAAGCCTCTACATTCAAGTTTGCAGAAACATTAGCAAGGTCTGTTCTATTACCCTTAGAATCGGTAATGTGAATGTCTTTTATTTCGATTGGGAACGAACCTGACAAACCTTCTGCTACTGACAGTTTCAAATAGAAAATATTACCGCTATTGCCTTCAAATGGAGCGTTTGTCAAAGAAGCAACAATAATTCTTACTGCTCCATTATCCTGAAGAGCACTTGACACACTGTGATCATCCTTACGAACATCATCAAGAGTTATATCATATTTTCCTTTGTTTGTAAGCAAAGTAACACCCTCTGGCAAATAAACGTCACACTGGAAAGCAGCAGTTTCAGTATTATTGTTCAATGCAACCGGGAATGAAATTGTTTGACCTGCACGTGCAGATACATCATTTACCACGAAGTCATTCTCTGATTTTACTTCCCCATAATATTTAAGCTGCCAGTTGTCCATGACTACCCAGTCACCTGCAATCTGCTCTGGCTTAGCAACACCGATACGGAGTGTACCGTCTGTCACCTTAACCATAACCTTGTTCCAGTACAGACCCTCGTTGCTCATGTAGTTGCCAGCAGAAACCATGTCGTTAGGCATAACAAGAGACTCACCATTTGCACCTGTTATAGTTGTTGTGCCAGTGTAACCCTTGTCAGGACCTGCCTCAGATGAGCGGTGCTTCAAGTAAGCAGTAGCCATCTGTGTGCTGTCACTTGCTGGGATAGCATAGAGCCATGCCTCGTTAACGCTAGGATTCTCTGTGAAGTTCTTATAGTCGGTCTCTGAGTTACCGAAGCTGCAGAATGCCTGAACAGCTACCTCGTACATACCGTTTGGCAGACCAACGATGTCCTGATAGATATCAAACTTCTTCTGGTAGAACTCAACCATGAGAGCTGCCTTCTGTGTATCGTCGTTACCGAAGCTGTAGCCATCAGTGTTCTCCCAACCCTCGATAGAGTTA
>JAZLCN010000013.1:0-78908 GCA_045614255.1 Prevotella sp. | reverse complement strand
ACAAGAGCGCAATAAGATTTTTGACAAGAGTACAAAAGGACTTTTATTCTAAGTATTTTGGAATTTAATGGATTTTATTTTCCATAAAGAAATTAAAGAAATAGGTTGCAACTGAACCCATCTTAACACAATCTGAACGTCTTAACTGCTAGAAACTTAATTCTTTGAAACGGCAGTTTAGACGTTCAGATTTTTGATATTTAATATTTAATATTTAATATGGAGTAGTTATACCAGCGTTATGCCATCGTCGCCAATGGTGATAAGTCTGCGCTTGTATAGGTCGCCAATGGCTTTTTTGTATGTTTTCTTGCTCACCTTAAAGCGGTCTGATATCAGTTCCGAAGGACTCTTGTCGCCAAGATCACAGTGGCCATTGTTTTCTTTCAGATAGTTGAGTAGTATATCACTGAAGTCTAATGTCTGCTGATGGCCTGTTCTCTGTATCATTACGTCAATCTTGCCGTCTTTGCGTATGTGGTCGATATAACCTTTTAGTCTGTCGCCTGTCCTTAGTGGTCGGAACACCTGATTCTCGTATATCAGACCATTAAACTTATTGTCAACAATAACCTTGAAACCGAGTTCGGTTTTTTGCCATACCAGCAAGTCAACCTCGTCGCCATGCTTATAGGGAGGACGCTCTTGTGACAAGAACTTGTCTACCTTTGCTGTCGCCATGAGTCTGTAGCTGTCTTCATCGAGAGTCACATATACTATATATGAAGAACCGCGCTCCATGCGTTTCTTCTGCTCGCGGAACGGACAGAACAAGTCTTTCATCAGTCCCCAGTTGAGGAATGCGCCATATTCGTTTACCCAAGATACTTCAAGATGAGCAAAGTCGCCTACCTTGGCCAGTGGTGTTAGGGTGGTGGCGATAGGACGCTCGTCCTGATCGAGATATATGAATACATCTATCTCATCACCAATCTTGCAGTTCTCTGGTACGTATCTTGTTGGCAACAGAATCTCTCCCTCGTCGCCTCCGTCGAGGTACATGCCAAAGTCAACAGCCTTCACCACGGTCAGCTTATTGTAATCACCAAGTTTTATTCTCATAATAAATGGTTTTTGAGTTTTTGATTTTCTGATTTTTTATGTTTATAAGTCCAGCAGTCCGTCGCGCATCTTTATCGTGCGGTCTGTTATGTTAGCCAACTGTTCGTCGTGTGTTACTATGACAAATGTTTGTCCGTATTTTTCGCGCAGGTCGAAAAAAAGCTGGTGCAGTTCCTCCTTGTTTTTTGAGTCAAGGCTTCCTGATGGTTCATCGGCAAGTATCACAGCCGGACTGTTTACTAATGCCCTTGCCACAGCCACTCTCTGTTTCTCTCCTCCCGACAACTCGTTTGGTTTGTGGTGTGCTCTGTCTGTCAGTCCCATGAACTCCAGTAATTCTGTTGCTCTGGCCTTTGCGTCTTTTTTAGACATTCCGCCAATAAATGCTGGAATCATAATATTTTCGATGGCGGTAAACTCTGGCAGCAGCTGGTGGAACTGGAATACGAAACCAATATGCTTGTTTCTGAACTCAGCCAGTTCTTTCTGTTTCATGTTGCTGGTGTCAATACCATCTATTATTACAGTTCCACTGTCGGCATTGTCGAGCGTGCCTACAATCTGAAGCAGGGTAGTCTTGCCCGCGCCGCTTGGTCCTACAATGCTTACTACCTCGCCCTTGTTGATATGTAGGTCGATGCCTTTCAGAACCTCCAGCTTGCCGAAACTCTTTTTTATTCCTTTTATTTCAATCATTTCTTTTTGAATGTTTTTTCAAACCATTTGATAATGGTAGAATATGCGCTCTCCTTTTCCTGTCGTTGTGGAGCAGTAAATGTCATTGTGTCCTGAGGCTGTCCGTTCTGGTCAGGATATATTATCATCAGACTGCACTCAGGGAAACTCTCTGTCAGTTCCTTTGGCAGGTATTCAAAAGCAGGTTTGTAAGACACCGTTCCCTGTCGAGCGGTTATCACCACCAGCATGTGGTCTTCGTTTACCTTCTCGGCCAATGAGGTAAGCTGCTTCCAGTGATACATCTCATCATATTCGGCATTCAGCACAGGATGCTTGCTCTTGAGATAATGCTCGATAAGGTCTGTTGTCTCTTGTCGTCCATGGAAGATAATCTTACACCCCATATTTCCCGCAAGGCGTGCCAGGCGTTCAATCCATCTGTAAAAGCCTGGCTCAAACTCAACCCTTGACGGTACCGCCACGTGTATTCTGCGCATGGTGTTGAGAGGGCGCAATATGCGGCATATTATAATCTGGTTGTTTATCTCGCTTATTAATCCTTGTGTGTATGCCCCCCAGAAACTGTCGTTAGAATCTCTCATTCTGTGTAGTCCCATGATTATCTCCGATGCATCGTTTTCTTTGAATGCGTGTTTTATGCCATTGGCAATGTTTATGGCCAGTCGGCTTTGTGTCTGCATCCTTACATCAGCCGCCGTAGCCACTGCTTCTGCCTGTGCCAGTATGCGCTTGCCCGCTTTCTTGTTGCGCTCGCTCTCCAGGTCGTCATATATTACATTTAGTCCAATGAGTCCGCGGTTTAGTTTCTTATTGCGCATCATGATAGCCACATTCACCAGCATGTCTGCATCTTCATCATGCTGCAGTGGGAGCATTATTTTCTCATCATCGCCAGTGGTGGTCTCCTCCTTGGTATTCATTTCGCTGAGCAATATCTTCTGAGCAGAATCTTCCACCACAATAGAACTGATGATGCATGAGAAAAGAATCATCATAACCACACCGTTTAGCATGTTAGTGTCCACCAGGTAAGTGCCGTCGGGAAGCATAAGGCTCATACCAACCATGGTCATGGCGATGCCTCCAGCTGCATGCGCCTCAGTAAGACCGAACATCATGTTGCCTGATGTCAGTGACATCTTAAAGCCTAAGCAAGAACCGTATGCTGCCATTGCCTTACCCACAGTGCCAAAGAATACCATGCAGAATACTACCCAAAGCGTGTCAAGTCCATGGAAGAGCACGCTAAGGTCTATCAGCATGCCCACACCAATGAGGAAATACGGGATAAAGATGGCATTACCAATAAACTCAATGCGATTCATCAGCGGTGATACGCTAGGTATGAAGCGGTTCATTATCAGTCCTGCCACGAAAGCGCCGAATATTCCTTCCAAACCGCATATCTCCGATGTTGCTGCGCTAAGGAACAGTATGCCCATTACATATATATATAGCATCACCGCATCAGAGTAGTGTCTGAAGAACCATCTTGTGATTCTTGGGATGATGATGGCAGAGCCTACGCAGAACGCAATAACCTTTGATATGAAGAGCACCCAAAACGTGATGTTGTTGTCGCCGCCGCCAATGCCAACAATGGCTGCTACCACAAGCAGAGACAAGGTGAGCGCAATCATTGACGACCCAACGCTAAGCATTACGCTTGGATGTTTCTGCAAACCATATTTACATACGATAGGGTAGGCTATAAGCGTATTTGACGAAAGGATACACGCCAATAGTATCGATGCCATTGGTGAGTAGCCCAGCAACCAGATACCTGTGAAATAAGCTATTATGAAAGGAATAAGAAACGTTAGCAGTCCGAATATTAGAAATTGCAACCGCTTCTTGTTTATATCCTTGAGATTCATCTCCAGGCCGGCAAGAAACATGATGTAGAGTACGCCAACCTTGCCGAATAGCTCGAATGATGAGTCGCGCTCAAGTATGTTTAGTCCGAATTTTCCCACCAATATGCCTGCCAACACCATTCCTATGATATGCGGGATGCGCAGTTTCGCCATTATCATCGGTGCGAAAAGGATGATACATAGCACAACGAAGAAAATCAACGTTGGGTCGGTTATAGGAAAGTAGTGCGAAATATCGGGTAGCATTTTCAGACTAATCTTTAAAATTTAAATGCAAAGATACTACTTTTGTTTTGATTTTTCAGTCTTATAACGCAGTAAACGATATTTTGTAATTAAAAAAAGCCGTTTTTGTTTTGCTCGCCCCATTAATTATACTAACTTTGCAGCCGATTTTTATTCACAACTAAATTAATAAGACTTATGAAAGTAGCAATTGTTGGTGCAAGCGGCGCCGTAGGTCAGGAATTCCTGCGCGTTCTTGCAGAGAGAAACTTCCCAATGGATGAGTTAGTGTTATTCGGTTCTGAGCGCAGTGCCGGTAAAAAGTACACTTTCAAGGGTAAGGAGTATGAGGTAAAACTTTTGCAGCATAATGATGATTTCAAGGATGTGGACATCGCGTTCACTTCAGCTGGTGCCGGCACATCTAAGGAATTTGCTGCCGACATCACTAAATATGGCGCAGTGATGATAGATAACTCAAGTGCTTTCCGTATGGATGAGGATGTGCCATTGGTAGTGCCAGAGTGCAATGCCGCCGATGCCCTTAATCGTCCTCGAGGCATTATTGCCAATCCTAACTGTACCACAATCATGATGGTTGTGGCATTGCAGCCAATAGAGCAGCTCAGCCATATCAAGCGCATCCATGTGGCAAGCTATCAGAGTGCCAGCGGTGCCGGTGCGGCAGCCATGGCAGAACTTGAGCAGCAGTATGAGGAGATTCTTAATGACAAGCCTGTTACAGTAAAGAAGTTTGCTCACCAGTTGGCATACAATGTAATCCCTCAGATTGATGTGTTCCAACCAAACGGATATACAAAGGAGGAGATGAAGATGTTCAATGAAACACAGAAAATCATGCATAGCGATGTTAAGTGCTCGGCTATGTGTGTGCGTGTGTCAGCTCTTCGTGCTCATTCAGAGTCAATATGGATTGAGACAGAGAACCCAATATCAGTAGAGGAGGCTCAGAAGGCATTCGCGGCAGCTGAGGGCGTAACACTTCAGGACGACCCAGCAAACCTTGTTTACCCAATGCCTCTCCATACAGCTGGCACAGACGATATCTATGTTGGCCGTGTACGCAAGGACCTAGCCGATGATTGTGGACTTACCTTCTGGATTAGTGGCGACCAGATTCGCAAGGGAGCGGCCCTCAATGCAGTACAGATAGCAGAGTATCTGATAAAGGTGGGTAATGTAAAGTAAACTTATAATTATGAAAATATTTAAGGCTGGCGGATTTTTCTGCCAGTCTTTTTTTAGTCTGTCCGCACAGATTGCAGAGCGCTGAGTGTGTCGATATCGTTAGCAAGGTTTTATAGACAGGAGCGTTAAAACATTACTTTTTCCAAGAAAAGTTTGTGTATATTGCACAAAAGTTGTAATTTTGTGCCGTTTTTCGGGAATTAACCAATTTTTATATAAATGAGTTACAATTTATTGAAAGGTAAGCGCGGTATTATTTTCGGTGCGCTTAACGAAGAATCCATTGCATGGAAAGTAGCTGTTAAGGCAGTAGAGGAAGGCGCTCAGATTACTCTGAGCAATACACCTATGGCATTGCGCATGGGTGAACTTGACGCATTGAGCAAGCAACTCAACGCTCCTGTTATTGCGGCAGATGCAACAAGCGTGGAAGATCTTGAGAAGGTGTTTGAGGAATCTGTTAAACTGCTTGGCGGTAAGATAGATTTCGTGCTCCACTCAATAGGTATGAGTCCTAACGTGCGTAAGCGTCGCACATACGATGATTTGGATTATAACTATCTGCAGAAGACTCTCGATATCTCTGCTATCTCTTTCCATAAGATGCTCCAAGTAGCTAAGAAACAGGATGCTATAGCAGAGTATGGCTCAGTGGTAGCATTAACATACGTTGCCTCACAGCGCACATTCTTTGGATACAACGATATGGCTGATGCTAAGAGCATGCTCGAGAGCATCGCCCGCAGCTTCGGATATATCTATGGCCGCGAGAAGAATGTTCGTGTGAACACCATCTCTCAGTCGCCAACACCAACAACAGCTGGTAAGGGTATTAAGGACATGGAGAACCTGATGGACTTCTCAAACAAGATGTCGCCACTTGGCAATGCTTCGGCTGAGGAGTGTGCAGACTATTGCGTGGTGATGTTCTCTGACCTTACACGCAAGGTAACTATGCAGAACCTCTTCCACGATGGTGGTTTCTCATCTATGGGTATGAGCCTCCGTGCCATGAACCAGTACTCTAAGGACCTTACTCCTTATGAGGATGAGAATGGTAAGATTATTTATGGATAACCTTCCCTAACCCTCCTGAGGAGGGAAATATAATAAAAGCGTCTCCAATTATTTTGGGGACGCTTTTAATGTATATTCTAACGAATTTATCATCGTTTCAAAGTGCATACCTTTATTTAGATTACGTCTAATCAACATACTCAAACTCATGCAGGTAGATGTAATCGTCTTCGTCTTCCTTATTCTCATTGAAGGCGGTAATATCATCCTCGTTCTCTATGGAGAAATCTTTTAAATACTTAAAAACATCATCCATATCACTGAAATACTCTGAATAATATTCACCGTTGACACAGCAGTCTACATAATAACGTTCTGTGAAATATTTCCCAGTTACATCATTGGTGGCATACACATCAAGTCCCGGCTCTTCTACCATGTAGAATATTTTAATGTCGGGGATGATACGTCTAAGCGCATGACGGAAATCCGTTGCGCCCCATGCTTCCTCTGCGACAAATGACAATATCCCATTGTAAAACTCACATTCGGAAATAAATCCACGCATATACTCACTTTCTTCCCAAGTGCCACCTAATGCTAAAATAACATTACCTTCCCATCCGTCAGAGGCAGGTGTGTCGGGTTTAATACATCCATCAATAACATTTTTCATTGTGTCGTAGATGTGTTGTAATTGTTTGTCATCACCTTCAATGACATAGTGCGTTGTTGCCCAATTTGCCATAATTCTTTAAATTTTAAAAGTTAATAATGCCTATTTAAGGAATTGTAATGCTCTCCGCCCCTTGAAAAGGGGAGGTCGGGAGGGGATTGTATCATTCATAATATATTTCGCAACTTCTTTCTCCCCTCCCTCGGAGGGGCGGGGGAGGCTTCCCATACCTACTTATAATCCGTTTCCGAAGGATTCTTCGGGTCGCGCACAAACACTTCCCATACCTTGCAGCAGCGCGATTCACCTTCCGGGCCAGACACATAGAGTGTCACGACGTTGTGAACATTGTCTTTCTTGTAAGTATGTATTGGATTACGTTCGGTTGATGTTGTGCCGTCACCGAAATCCCAATGCCATGAGGTGATGTTGCCGTAGCTGTTATCTTGGAACACCACGGTGCGTGTACCCTCGATTACGGTGTGTGACCATGCCGCCTCGACAGGCTTCCTGAATTGCTTTTCTAATGGCATCAGTGTGAAAAGGCGTTGCATATTTGCTATGCCAAACATCTGGTGATGCTTAGACAGGTTCCAGAAACCATTATTGCCCACACCGCCGTCGTAGTCTATGACTGCCCATGCTAAACCAATCTTCTTGCCCTCATAGAGTTTTGACTCTATTGACTGTGCCGGACCGCCATCGGGGCTGGCGTAGTCGAATGGTGTGATATAGAACTCGAAGCGCAACACACCATCCTCGCCATGCTTGAACTTATAGTCATAGGCGTAGTTGGCGTATGGCAGTTCCTTCAGCCACTGCTGCTTTCCCCATACCATAGTCCATGTCTTGCCCTCAGTAGGTGGAGTCATGAAGTGATAGTTCTGTGCATGTACGTTGTGCATTGAGTAGAAAGCCTCAAGCCTTGACGTAGCTTCACGGTTGATGCGGAATTCATCGGTATGTGGACCGCCCGACAAATCGCCGTCTACCACAATCTCGTATGTGTCGTTGCGCAGTCCTAACTGGTCGAAATCCCAATAGTTGTCGTATGCCTCATAATAGAAATACAATCTGTTAAGACCATTGACCCAGCCCACCTTGACCTTGATGTCAAGTGTTTTCTTGTCAATGCCCTTATGTTTCCTTGTGTCGTCCCACATCTCTTCCATTGGCACAACATAACTATCGGGCACAATGTCCCAGTCTTCAAAACTACCATCTATACGTGGTATCTGGTTTTTGGGGAATTGGAAAACTTTAAATCCTGGTTCTCTTACCTGTATGCTCGCCGGTTTCGGTTGTTCGTAAACAACCTTCTCCGCGTCCTTCTGTTTCTGTGCCCATGTGGCCGATGCTCCAATGCAGAGGGCAGCCGAGAGCAAATATTTTAATGTATTTGTCATATTGTGAGTTTATGAGTTTTTTTTTGAGTTCTTGAGGCTGTCTCCACCTAATTACAATTAAACCTTAATCTTTAATCTTTAATCCTTAATCCTTAATCCTTAATCCGAACATCCTTAATCCCAAAGCTCCTCTCCAAGGAGAGGGGTTGGGGAGGGGCGTCTTTTAATACTTATAAAGTTGCACCTTCATAAACTGTGGGTTTGGCTTGCTGAAGTCCAGACCTTGGCCTGAGAAACCCTCATCGGCAGCAGGCAGCAGGTCGTAGCGCAACTGTATCTCGTCGCCGTTGAGCCAGCGTCCCTCTATCCATTCGCCATTCTCAAATCTTCCCTCAGTGGTCTTTGCCAGTCCAACAACACCGTTGCCGTCGGCAGGCAAGAACTGAACGCGGATGTTTGAACCGAGGAACAGGAACTCGTCATCGGCAGTCTGTATGGCAATAGCATATCCCTGAGCGTCTGGCGCGTAAGTGCCACCCAGTCGCTGTGGTGCGCCACCTTTGCGCTGGCCACTTGAAATCAGTTCGTAAACCAATTTGTAGTTGCCCATCACCACCTCGTCTTTTGTCTTAGTTGGGTCCAGGGCTTTTACCCATGTGCCAGTAATCTTTCCGTTTGCCTGTGCGTCGAGAATAATGTCGGCTGCACTGCCAGCCAGTTTGTAGAACTCGCTGAATGTCTTGTTGTCCTCATTGCTTATTTTTGCCTCTACGCCAAATGGAGAATAACCAATGCCACCCATCTGGCCTATTGTGTAGGCAGCGTTGGCAGCACCGCCCTGACCGGCTCTTGACTCAGGCACAAACACAGGATTATTAGCGCGTGCGTACATATTAATAATAGTAGGGTAGTCTGGCAGATAAATGTCTGGCGACAGTATGTCGATGCTTGGAGCACCCGCACGCCAAAAGTCATGCACATGTGCCTGTGGACCGCCTGAAGGATAGTTGCCAGGATGCTTATCCTCTGGTTGTACAATCCATGCGTTTACAAATGTAGGTATGGCATGCTCCTTCTTGCCAGCCTCAGCAAGTGCATTGTTGTATTGTGCATAGTTCCATGCCATGAAAGCCTCGTCGGTGTAGTCGCCTTTGCCGAATACCTCTTCCCATGTGCCCGATGTCTTGCATCCCTGGCTTTCCCATGCTTTGCGTGTCTCTGGCAGAAGATTTTCCTTGTTTGCTGTCAGGTAGTCTATCAACTGCTGTGGCACAGCGCTGTTGAAAGCCTCCACGGCAGCAGGATTGTAGTCGCGTGTGTATCCGTGCAGACCCACCTCGTTGTTTATCTGCATCATGATAACGGTCTGCTCTTCGCGGTCAACCTCAGCGATGTGCTTCATAGTTGCGGCATAAGCCTTGGCGTCAGCCTCCCAGCTAGCCTGGTTTACTGTTGACAGGATTGACAACTGCTTTCCGTCCTTGGTGTAGGCAAGCGGGAAACGCTTTGTGTCTTTCTTTACCCATATAGGATTATAGCTGGTATAACCGTTTTTCCAACTGCCGAACCACAGCAATGCCAGTTTTAAGCCGTTGGCACGTGCGTCCTCAATCAGTTCGTCTACAGGTTTGAAGTTAAACTTGCCTTCTTCTGGTTCTATCATCTCCCACGAGATAACAGCCAATACGGTATTCACGCCCGCTTCTTTAATCTGTGGCCAGTAAGGTTTCATGTATTCTCTGCTCGAAGCGGCCGAGTTTGTGAGCTCAATGCCCAGTGCAAGATACGGTTTGCCCTCAACGATAAGTTGCGTTACATTGCCTCTTTTCTCAAGATGTGGAATAGGGGCGAGTTCATTTGCTGATTTCTTTTCGGTAGTTCCTGTGCAACCTGCTAATGCTATTGAGCAGGCAAGAATCATAGTTTTAAGTAAACTTTTCATAGATAAAAATGTTTATTTTATTTGTAGATTATGTAGTTATCTCTGCAAATTTAGTTAAAACCGCTAAAATAGCAAAATAGTATTAGAAAAAAGTGTGTCCGAAGTTTAGAATTTATTTATTGTTTAATCAAAAAATGAGCGATGATTATGCAAATAAATGCGTACTGATTTATAGAAAACTATGCTTTAAAAACAAAACAAGTTGAATTGGTTTGCCAAATGATAGGTTTTGCATTGCAAAAAGATAGGTTTTGAAGACCAAAACAATTGTTTTGCAGCAGTGACGATAGTGACGACAAGAAAAAGTTCATCACTCTGTTTAACTAACTGTGCTTCAATGATTTAAGCATAAAAGTGACGTTTTTGGCAAAAACTATGTTTCGAAAAGTCTTGTCATTTCAGCTCTAAGATGGAGTGGCAAAAAGTATTTCTTAATATCCCATTTGCGATCTAATGACCGATTTGGGTTAAACAGGTAATGGTTTTAGTTCGTTTTATGGGGGTAAACACTAAAAAAACAATCAAATTGAAAAAAATATTGCAAAAAGTTTGGTGGTTTCAAAAAAACAAACTACCTTTGCACTCGCTTACGAAAAGTAAGGGCGTTTAGCTCAGCTGGTTTAGAGCATCTGCCTTACAAGCAGAGGGTCGGCGGTTCGAATCCGTCAACGCCCACAACAACAAAATAAACTACTTTTCGATTAGCAATCGGGCGTTTAGCTCAGCTGGTTTAGAGCATCTGCCTTACAAGCAGAGGGTCGGCGGTTCGAATCCGTCAACGCCCACAACGATAAGTCGCAATCAGAATCTGGTTGCGATTTTTTTATTTATATATGTTTAAAGAGCGCCTTAAGTAAATTTAAATGTAACTTTTGTTGTTAATTGAATTTTAATGATTAACTTTGCACCCTAAATTAATTTTGACACATAGAATGAATTTTAATGAATTGACAGCCGTTTCGCCTATTGACGGTCGTTACAGAGGGAAAACATCACAACTGGCAGATTATTTTTCGGAGTATGCACTAATCAAGTATAGAGTGCGTGTGGAGATAGAGTATTTCATTACTCTATGCGAATTGCCTTTGCCACAGTTGGCAAGTTTTGATAATAATCTGTTTGACAAGTTGCGTGACATCTACCGCAACTTTACAGAGGATGACGCACAGCGCGTGAAAGACATCGAGAAGGTGACTAATCACGACGTAAAGGCTGTGGAGTATTTTATCAAGGAAGAGTTTGACAAGATTGGAGGACTGGATGCCTACAAGGAGTTTGTGCATTTCGGTCTTACTTCTCAAGATATTAATAACACCAGCGTTCCACTTTCAATCAAGGAAGCGCTCGAGGATGTGTTCTATCCGCTCGTAGAAGAGCTGATAGCACAGTTGCGTGAGTATGCTGAAGAGTGGAATGATGTGTCAATGCTGGCAAAGACACACGGACAGCCTGCCTCTCCAACTCGTTTGGGCAAGGAGGTGATGGTGTTCGTATATCGTCTGGAGCAGCAGTTGGCTTCACTGAAGGCTGTGCCGCTGACAGCTAAGTTTGGCGGTGCAACAGGTAACTACAACGCTCATCATGTTGCTTATCCACAGTATGACTGGCGTGAGTTTGGCAACCGCTTTGTTAGTGAGAAATTAGGTCTGCAGCGTGAGCAGTATACCACACAGATAAGCAACTACGACTTCATGGGTGCTGTGTTTGATGCAATGCGCCGTGTGAACACTATTGTCATAGACCTTGACCGCGACTTCTGGATGTATATCTCAATGGAGTATTTCAAGCAGAAGATTAAGGCAGGTGAGGTAGGCTCAAGTGCTATGCCTCATAAGGTTAATCCAATTGACTTTGAGAATAGTGAGGGTAACCTTGGCATGTCTAATGCCGTTCTGCAGTTCCTTGCAGAGAAGTTGCCAGTAAGCCGTTTGCAGCGTGACCTGACAGACTCAACAGTGTTGCGTAATGTAGGTGTGCCAATGGGCCATAGTGTTATTGCATTCCACAGCACATTGAAAGGACTGCGCAAGCTGATATTGAACAATGAGGCCCTTGCTGCCGACTTGGATAACACTTGGGCAGTTGTGGCAGAAGCTATTCAGACTATATTACGCCGTGAGGCTTATCCTAACCCATACGAGGCTTTGAAGGCCCTTACTCGTACCAACACAAAGATGACAGAAGAAACAATCCATGAGTTCATAAAGACACTCGAAGTGAGTGACGAGGTGAAAGCAGAGCTTATGGCTATTACTCCTCATACATATACGGGTATTTAATGGCGTTTAATGTTTAGCGCTTTAAGGTAAAAAGTAAATATAATAACAGCCGTGAGGCTAATAAAAACACAAAAGAAAATTATTATGGAATTTGAAAACGAAAAGAAACAAGAAGGTATGTCTGCAGAGCAGACAGGTAACCGTGAGGGCTATCAGTCTACAGGTAATGCAGGAGGTTATCAGGGTTATCGTGTAGGACGTTCACCACGTCCACGCATAAACAATCAACAGCGCTCATACAACCAGGAGCGTGGTGGTTACAACAGAAACAATAATGATGAAGGCGGATTCCGTCCTGAGGGTTTTGGCGCTGGTTTATACCAGGGTGGAAATCAGCAGAGACAGTCTTATCGCCCTCGTAATAATAATGGTGGATACCAGCAGCGTGGCGGTTACGGTCAGCAGAAGGGTGGTTACCAGCAGCGCGGCGGCTACGGTCAGCAGCAGGGTGGTTATCAGCAGCGCGGCTACGGTCAGCAGCAGGGCGGTTATCAGCAGCGCGGCGGCTATGGTCAGCAGCAGGGTGGTTATCAGCAGCGTGGCGGCTATGGTCAGCAGCAGGGTGGTTATCAGCAGCGCGGCGGCTATGGTCAGCAGCAGGGCGGTTACCAGCAGCGTGGCGGCTATGGTCAGCAGCAGGGCGGTTATCAGCAGCGCGGCGGATTCCGTAAGCCAACACCAGGATATGATCCAAATGCAAAATACAGTTTGAAGAAACGTATTGAGTATAAGGAGGAAAATTATGATCCAAACGAACCAGTACGTCTGAATAAGTTCCTTGCTAATGCAGGCGTTTGCAGCCGTCGTGAGGCAGATGAGTTTATCCAGGCAGGAGTTGTTACGGTTAATGGAGAGATTGTAACAGAACTTGGAACAAAGGTTCTTCGCACAGACGAGGTTAAGTTCCATGAGCAGCCTGTAACAATCGCTAAGAAAGTGTATGTGCTTTTGAATAAGCCAAAGGATTATGTAACAACTAGTGATGATCCACAGCAGCGTAAGACTGTTATGGATCTTGTTAAGGGAGCTTGCCCTGAGCGCATCTATCCTGTTGGCCGTCTCGACCGTAATACAACTGGTGTGCTTCTGCTCACTAACGATGGTGATATGGCAAGTAAGCTTACTCATCCAAAGTTCTTGAAGAAGAAGATTTATCATGTATATCTTGATAAGAATGTGACAGTACGTGACCTGCAGCAGATAGCTGAGGGTATTGTTCTTGAAGATGGTGAGATAAAGGCTGATGCTGTGGAGTATGCAGATCCTGTAGATAAGAAGCAGGTGGGTATTGAAATTCACAGTGGCAAGAACCGTATCGTGCGCCGTATCTTTGAAAGCCTTGGCTACAAGGTGACAAAGCTTGACCGTGTGCAGTTTGCTGGTCTGACTAAGAAGAACCTACGCCGTGGTGACTGGCGCTACCTTACAGAAGATGAGGTAGACCGTCTGCGCATGGGAGCATATGAGTAAATTATAGGAGTTAGAGAAGTTAAAGGAAGTTAGAGGAAGATAGAGGAAGGTAGAAGAAGATAGAGGACGTTACTGACAAGTGCAGGCAACTAGTCAACTTATCAACTCATCAACTTGTCAACTCATCAACTTATCAACTCATTAACTTTTCAACTCGTCAATTTAAAAGAATATGAAAAGAACAAAAATAGTAAGCGTACTGAAATCAACAGATTTCGGTGCAACCGTAAACGTTAAGGGATGGGTGCGTACTCATCGCAGTAGCAAGGCCGTCGATTTTATTGCCTTGAACGACGGTTCTACTATTAATAATGTACAGGTGGTTGTTGACCCAACTAAGTTTGATGAAGACCTGCTCAAGCAGATAACAACAGGTTCGTGCATCAGCGCAACTGGTACATTGGTAGAGAGTCAGGGCGCAGGTCAGTCTGTTGAGATACAGTGTGAGTCGCTCGAACTCTATGGTGGATGTGGTAACGACTACCCAATGCAGAAGAAGGGTCAGAGCTTTGAGTTTATGCGTCAGCATGCTCACATGCGTCTGCGTACAAATACATTCGGTGCCGTGATGCGTATACGCCATAATATGGCAATAGCTATCCACCAGTATTTCCATGAGCATGGATTCTTCTATTTCCACACTCCTATAATCACAGCCAGCGACTGTGAGGGTGCAGGAAATATGTTCCAGGTGACAACAAAGAACCTCTACGACCTGAAGAAGGACGAGGAAGGAAAGATTATCTATGATGATGACTTCTTCGGTCAGCAGACATCACTCACTGTGAGTGGACAGTTGGAGGGTGAGCTTGGTGCAACAGCACTTGGTGCCATCTATACCTTCGGTCCTACTTTCCGTGCGGAGAACAGTAACACACCACGCCACTTGGCTGAGTTCTGGATGATAGAACCAGAGGTAGCATTCCTGAATCAGGAAGAACTGATGGATCTTGAGGAAGACTTTATCAAGTATTGCGTGCGTTGGGCACTCGACAACTGCAAGGACGACCTTGAGTTCTTGAATAAGATGATTGACAAGACTCTTATCCAGCGTCTTGAGGGTGTTTTGAAAGATGAGTTCGTGCGCCTGCCTTATACTAAGGGTATCGAGATTCTGCAGGAGGCAATCAAGAATGGCAAGAAGTTTGAGTTCCCATGCAACTGGGGCGATGACCTTGCTTCAGAGCATGAGCGCTATCTCGTGGAGGAACACTTCAAGAAACCTGTAATCATGACCGACTACCCAACAGCTATCAAGGCGTTCTACATGAAGCAGAATGCTGCTGAGGGTGAGGGCTCTGTAGGTTACAAGGGTTGCGTGGCTCCTGGTCCTACAATGCAGGGTACCGACGTCTTGTTCCCACAGATTGGTGAGATTATCGGTGGTTCTGTTCGTGAAGAGAGCTACGACAAGCTTATGGCAGAAATCGATCGCCGTCAGATGGAAACAGACAAGTTGTGGTGGTATCTTGATACACGCCGCTGGGGTAGTTGCCCACACGCTGGTTTCGGTCTGGGATTTGAGCGTCTGATACTGTTTGTTACTGGTATGCAGAACATACGTGACGTGATACCTTTCCCACGTACTCCAAAGACAGCTGAATTTTAATAATATCAAGAGGTAGGGAATGATTCCTGCCTCTTTTTTGTTACATACCGATAAAACATTACTTATGGTCAAAAGAGTGAAGCTGTTGCTGCCGTTATTCCAACTGCTTTGTGCGATTACACTTCAGGCGCAAAATCCATATCTCCCAATGTGGGAGTATATTCCCGATGGTGAACCTTATGTTTTTGACGACCCTGATAATCCAGACAAGAAAAGAGTGTATATCTATGGCTCTCATGACTCGATGATAACAGGATATTGTGGCAGGGAACTTGTTACATGGTCGGCATCGGTAGATAGTCTAGACCATTGGCGCTACGATGGAGTAATCTTTGAAGTAACGAAGAATGCCAAGGGCGAGTATCTACACAAGGAGAAGTGGGGTGATGTGCTCTATGCGCCAGATGTTGCAGAGAAGACAGAACCAGATGGAACCAAGACATATTACTTGTATCCAAATAATCAAGCGGGCGGCCGTAATGGTATGGTGGCAAAGAGCAAGCGCCCTGACGGACCGTTTGAGGTAATCAACTGGAACCCTAATAAACATAATGAGACAATAGGTGTGTTAGGTTTCGACCCTGCTGTGTTTATCGATGACGATGGTAAGGTGTATGGCTATTGGGGATTTAAGGATGCATATGCCGCAGAGCTTGACCCAGTGACCATGGCAACAGTAAAATCTGGTGAGAAAGTGCGTGAGAAGTATCTCAACAGCAAGAGCGAGTCAGGCATATACCGTTTCTTCGAAGCTTCGTCAATGCGTAAGATTAAAGATAAGTATGTGTTGATTTATAGTCGTCATACAGGCGATAATGAGTTTGGACTGCCAGTCTCCAATTACACTTTGGCATACGCATATTCCAATTCGCCTTTAGGACCATTTACTTATGGCGGAACGATTATTGACGGTCGTGGACGTGATATTGATGAGAACGGTACTCCTATCTTCACTGCCCATCCTAATGGCAATACGCATGGCAGCATCTGTGAGATAAACGGCAAGTGGTGGGTGTTCTATCACCGTCAGGTGGGACTTGATGAATATTCTCGTCAGGCCATGGTGGCTCCTATAACCGTTGATGTAACAGAGGGAGCAGATGGCAAGGTAGTTATCTCTGAGGCTGAATATACGTCAGAGGGATTCTGTGTCAATGGTCTTAATCCTTTGAAGCGCCATTCAGCAGGCATCGCCTGCTATTATACAGGTCCGAAACCTGCCTTGCACAAGTGGCCTGTCAAGGAGTTCTTCGGTTCATATGTAGCTCCACGTCGCATAGAGGGCATACAGCAAGGCAATCATTATGACCTTTCGGTGAACCACAATCCTGTGGTGAACAATACAAACGGTTCAGTTGTAGGATATAAGTATTTTAATTTTGACCATACCTATGGTAAGAACAATCTGCAGCTGCTCATGAACGTGGTTCCGGCTGGTATTGATGCAACGATAGACATTTGGGTGAATAGTCCTTATATAAGTAGGGGAGGAGTGAAAATTGGCAGTATGTCATTGAACTCATCAATGAAGCAGGTAAAGACAGAACTGAGGACTGATGTGCCAGCTTTGTCGGAAATGCGAGGAAAAAAAACTCTTTTCTTTGTAATGAAGTCAAGCACTGCAGAAAGGTCATTGTGTGAGATTCATGATTTTGTTTTTGAAAGTAAATGAAAGAATAAAAAATTAATCATTAATTATAATTCATTATGAGAGTAAAGTATAGACTATTGATTTTGATTTTAGCACTGTTCACCTTTTTGCCAGATATTCTTGCATGGGGACAAAAGGGGCATGATGTGACATGTGAGATAGCCGAGAGGCATTTAGACAGAGGTGCTCGCAAGGCAGTTAGAAAACTTCTTGAAGGTAAGAGCATGGTTTATTGGAGCAACTGGCTGGATAATGCAAGTCATACTCCAGAGTATGCCTATACCAAAACTTGGCATTACAAGAATATCGAGGCAGGTGTGAAGTATGAGGATGCAGAACTGGAACCACTGGGTGATGTGGTGACTGCAATAAACAGGCAGGTACAGACATTGAAAGACAAGATGGTTTCAACTGAGAACAAGCGGTTGGCACTGAAGATGCTCATACATCTGGTTGGCGATGTGCACCAACCGATGCACATGGGACATAAGTCTGATTTGGGTGGAAACCGCTGGATGGTGGTCTACTTTAATAAAGAGAAGAATCTACATTCCATCTGGGATACTGATATTCTGGAGGGTGGCCACAAATGGAGCTATGAGGAGTGGGCAACAGAGATTGACCATCTTAACAGAAAGCAGAGAAAGGAGCTAAGCAGCGGCTCCGTTGACGATTGGGCAAGTGAGACATACAATGTGGCTACAGAGATTTATAATACTACACCTCAGCAAACAAAGTTATCATATGATTATCAAGCACGATGGATTCCTGTTATAGAGCAGCAATTGCTTAAGGGTGGTTTAAGGCTCGCTAATCTGCTGAATGAGATTTTCTGATATTATCCCAAGAGAGATGATGGATTGAAAAATAGAAGACTGCAAATATGATGGATATAGACTCCCTTTTTGTAACAATTCATCGTATGGTGTTGAAAAAGCTATTAGGATAAAGTAAAAAATAAAAGCACTGAAATCAGTTTCAGTGCTTTTTAATTTCTTTGAATTTCGCTGAGAAATGTCTTGGTGCGCCTGATAGGACTCGAACCTACACGTCGCAAAACACCAGATCCTAAGTCTGGCGCGTCTACCAATTTCGCCAGAGGCGCGCTTTGCGGGTGCAAAGATACTCTATTTTATTTGAACTTGCAAATTATTTGAGCGGAAAATGATTTATTGAGTCTATAGAGTAAGGCTGTTAGTGCGGAAAATGATTTAGACCGCTTTAAAGGCGGTCTAAATCATTTTTATCTTACTTGTCTAATCACCTTTCTGGTTTTGCCATTTTGCTTTAAGATGGTTATGCCCTTATAATGCTTAGAGGCATTCCTGCCGTTTGCTGTGTATGTTTTATAAGGCTTTGACTTATCAATGCTTATGTCAACTTTTGTCTCGTTGATGCCTGAGGTGTTTTTTGCCGCTTTTACCTTTAAAGATTTTATTTCCCAGGTAGAAGACTCACTTGAGGTACTCTTGTATCGGAATACAATGCGTATCTTCTTACCACTGAATTCGTCGAGACTTATATCCCCAGATTCTACGAATGTCCAGTTGTTGCCTTTTGGCCATGTAATGCCATTGAGCACTGTTGTCTTGCCCTCGCACACTACCTCAACCTTTAATGTTGTGGAAGGGGATTGACAGAAGTTTACAGCGTGATAGAACCACAAAGAGGCATCGTGATGATTGCCAAGGTCTATCTCAGGTGTTGATAATGTGGCCTCTGCTGCATGGCTTGTGTTGTTCTTGTATCCAGTTCCTGTCCATCCGTATTTACTGCTGCGTGTCCATACGTCGAAATTACCATCAGGGACAGTGATAGCAGTTGTGGTACAATTGCCAGTTTCGTTTGTGTATGTTGCGCTGTATAGTGTTTCGTCGATGTTCTCATCAGGTGTAACAGGTTCATCGCTGCCTGAGTAATTCTCTGTGCTAAGTGTTTTCTCTGGATAAAACTCATAGTCAACACTGTCGCCCCATACATACTGCATAAGATTAGGGAAATCAACATAAGGGTTGCGGTTGCCCTGAATCTTGCTTACGGCATTATTGCGTTTGGCTTCCAGTTCGTCAACGGCATCTTTCTTTGCCCATTCTATATATAATGTATAAGCCCATTCCTGCAGAGTGGGGTAGTCGCCTTGCTTAAGTATTTGCAATGCTTGTGTACCCTGCCATGAGAAATGCTGGTAGGCAGTAGCCATATACATATATCCGCGTGCGAAGTCTCCCTTCCACTTGTCTGCCGGTTCCCAAAGTTGATAACCATTTGTGCCAGTGCCCACCTTTGTGCATCCGTTTGTGGTTTTGACATTTGTTACCGTTCCCATCGGGTAGTTTGACTTTGAAGAATTAATCTTCTGCTCGCTTGGCATCAAGTTATACAAGTCCTTGTATGCTTGATTTGATGAACCGCCCCACCAGCTTTTTGGGAAAGAATGCTCTATGTTCATTCCGCTGGGGGCAGAAGTGGTTGACGTGAAGTATCTGACGTCGTTACTGTATCTGTCAATGCACTGATTGTCAAGCAGACGGTCGGTTTGGTAGAAACCATCCCATGTGTGTCCCACGCCTGAACCATAGTCTAATACATTTGCCTTCTTAATAAGCTCATGTATTGCATTTTTCAGTTGTGCGCCCTTCTTGCCTCTTAGTGAGTCGTAATATCCGTCAGGAATTTGGGCTTTTGCTGCAATGCAACTAAATAATAATACAATACCAATTAATCTTATTCTGATAGAACAGATACTGGTAAAATGGTTATTCTTAATTGTCATGTCTTTAGAATTCCTTGTTTTGCTTTAAAGTTTCAACAAATGTGTTTATCTTCTCCATTTCGCGGTGAATCTTAATCTTTTGCGGGCAAAGAGGAACACACTTGCGGCAACCGATGCAGTGGTCTGCCTGACGCAACTTTGGCACAGAACGGTCGTAGCCCACGAGGAAAGCCTGGCGAGCCTCTTTATATATTGGGTCTTGTGATGATGTTGGCATCATTCCTTCATTAATACATTTATTATAATGTAGTAATATGGCAGGAATGTCCAGACCATAAGGACAAGGCATACAATACTGGCAGTCATTGCAAGGAATTGTTGGGTATTTCTGCATCAGCTGCGCTGTCTCCTCAAGAAAATCTTTCTCGTCATCGCTGAGTGGTTTGAGTGGAGAGTAAGTGCGTATATTGTCATCAAGATGTTCCATGTACACCATGCCGCTGAGCACACTGAGAACTCCAGGCCATGTGCCGGCAAAACGGAAAGCCCATGAGGCGATGCTGCTCTCTGGTGCGCGTGTCTTGAGTTTCTCTGCCACATGGTCGTGTACCTTTGACAATCGTCCTCCCAGCAGAGGTTCCATGATAACCACAGGTATGCCGCGCTTCTCCAGTTCTGTATACTGATATTCCGCACTTGCTCCACGTGAATGCTTCCAGTCGACATAGTTGAGCTGAATCTGAACGAAGTCCCAGTGAATCTTGTCATGTAGCGACATCAGGTAATCGAACATCTCCTTGTCGCCATGGTATGAGAAGCCGAGGTTACGTATGCGTCCTGCCTTTCTCTCTTCCATGAGGAAGTCTATCATGCCGTTCTTTACATATCGGTTCTCATAGTTCTCAACGCCACCGCCACCGAGACTGTGCAACAGCAGATAGTCGATATAGTCTACCTGCAGTTCCTTGAATGAGTTGCGGTACATCTGCATTGCTCCTTCACGACTGTGTGCATTGCGGTTGAAGTTTGACAACTTTGTAGCAATGAAATACTTGTCGCGAGGGTGGCGCTTTAGTGCTATACCTGTGGCACGCTCAGATAAACCGCGGCAGTATACAGGAGCAGTATCAAAGTAATTAACACCATATTCGATGGCCTTATCGACAAGGCGGTTAACCTCTTCCTGGTCTATCTCACCTGTTGACTTACCCTCACTGTCTTGCAGTGTAGGCCATCTCATACATCCATATCCAAGAAGCGACACCTTGTCACCAGTATTTGGATTAGTACGATAAGTCATTTTACCCTTTGGCAGTTCACCGTTTGCTATGTGTTCCTTTACCACAGGGTTCTTTTTGTTGTCGCAACCTGTAGTTGCTATTGTCGTTGCTGCTATTCCAAAACCAAGTTTCTTCAGGAAGTCGCGGCGTGGTATGTTGTTTTCTTTCATATTTTTCTTTTTAGTCGGTTCTCTTTCAAATCCCCCTCTCTTTTCAGAGTGGGTTGGGGTGAGTCCTCTTATATCTCACGATGTCTCTCATGTCCCTCAACGTAGATAGCGCTGAATGGGCGGGCAGGGCAGAGGTGCTCGCATGCTCCGCAACCAATACACTTCTCTTCGTTTACAGCAGGAACCTTTGGCGACTTCTCATCATTAGGATCAGATGGAACCATTGTAATAGCACCTGCGGGGCAGCGGCGTGCGCAAAGTCCGCACTGGTCGCCATTAGTTAGAGGGATACAGTTCTCCTTTACCCATACAGCATGACCTATCTGTGTTGATGACTTGTCCTCAATTGTTATAGGACGTATAGCACCTGTAGGACAAACCTCAGAACATTTTGTACACTCAGGACGACAATATCCTCGTTCGTATGACATCACAGGTTGCATGAATGTCTTTAAGTCGTCTGATGGGCGTAGCACGTTATTTGGACATACAGACACGCACAACTGACAACCTGTACAATGGCTTTCCATGTTTTTCAGACTTACAGAGCCAGCAGGCACTATTGGTGTCTTTCTCTCAGGTATCTTCTTGTCCTCAATAATGGCAAGACCACCATCAACGGTCTTCTCCTGAGCCTTCAGTACTGCACCACCTGTGAATAGGGCAAGCAGTGAAACAAAACTGCGGCGGCTGATACCATCTGTGTTTTCACCCTCCTGATTCTTGCTTGCTATGTTTGCCTTTCTGAAAGTATATGTTATTGCTCCCTTGTTGCACTTGCCTAAGCAGTCCATGCAAGCCACACAACGACTGTAGTCAATGACATGATTCTTAGGATTTATGCATGCTGCCTTGCAGTTGCGCGCACATAGTCCACAACCATTGCACTTGTCGGTATTTATCACAGGCTTGAGTAATGAGAATCTTGATAGGAATCCCAATACCGTGCCAACAGGACAGATGGTGTTGCAATATGTGCGACCACCCCTCCATGCCAATATTACAATGGCTATGAGGCTAATAACGGCAACAACCATCACCGGCATGCTCCTAAGCCATACTTCCTTCTCATAGAAAGCATAGCTGTTGGCGCTTTCTGCCCATGCTGCCAACAGATTATTTCCCCATTGCCATACAGGTGAAACAATGTTATGGCATATTCTGCCGTAGATGCTATATGGTTCAATGAACGAAGCTATTGATGCTCCAGCAAAAAGCAGCACGAGAATGAACACTGCCAACATCGTATAGCGCAGTATGTTCTTTGCAGGAGAATATGAATATCTGTTTTTCTTCGCTTTCTTACCCATCCAGCCGAAGATGTCTTGCATTACTCCGAGCGGGCATATAACCGAACAATATATACGTCCAAAGACAATCGTTAGTGCAACCAACAAGATAATGACTATAAGGTTGATTGCTAACACGGCTGGCAGAAACTGCACCTTGGCCATCCATCCCAACCAACCGTGAATAGTTCCGGTAAAGTCGAGAAACAATAATGTTGTGCCAACCCAGAATATGGTGGCAAGTAGTAATCTTGTTTTTCTTAACATACACTTATGTTTTTTTGTTAGTTTATTCGTTTTACAATTAATATACTTAATTCGTAGAGTGCATACATTGGAATGGTTACTAGCACCAAAGTGAAAATGTCAGGTGGCGTGATTATGGCTGCTATTATCATGATGATTATTAGCGCATGACGACGGTATCTTGCCATAAACTCAGCCTCCAGTATTCCCATCTTAGCCAAAAAGAACGATATTACCGGAATCTGAAACACTATCCCCATCATGAATGTCAGTGCTGTGAATGTTGATATGTATGAACTGAGGTTTATCATGTTCACCACATCTTCAGATACTTGATATGTGCCAAGGAATCTGATGGAGAATGGAAATATCACGAAGTAGCTCATCAACACCCCGGTGATGAAAAGAAGAAATATCGTACAGGTAATTCTTGCAGAGTATTTCCGCTCGTTATCATAAAGTGCGGGTGTGATAAAGCGGAACAGTTCTATCAGTATGAATGGCGATGCCAGCAGTAATGCCAGATAGACAGAGGTAGAGAGGTGAGTCATAAACTGACTAGACAACTCTGTGTTTATCATCTGTATGCTATAAGGCTCAAACACTACAGCCATATTCATCTGCTTGCACATATCTTCTATTATGCGATATGTAATGAACTCGCTGCTGTTTGGTGCAAAGAGAATACCAAACGTTATGTCCTTACAGCAAAAGATAATGATGCCAAAGACTGTAGTTATGGCTATTATGCGCAATAACATACCTCTGAACACCTCAAGGTGCTCACCGAATGTCATCATGCTGTTGTTCGCCATTTGCCGATAATTGGTTTGTTCCTTTCTATAGTCTTACTTCTTCTCTTCCGTTGTGTCTTCACTGATGTCCTTCATTCCATCCTTGAATCCTTTGATTCCCTTGCCTAATCCTTTCATCAGCTCAGGCAACTTCTTTCCTCCGAAGAGAAGCAGTGCTATTAGTGCTATCAGTATTAGCTCGGTAGTGCCAATAAATAAAAAAATATTTCCCATTTGCTGTTTTGTTTATTTTGTTATTGTAGAATCTTGTTCTTTATTTTATCAGTTCTCTTGCAAGTTCTATTATGGTGTCCTCGCCACGATTAAAGTCCTCATCGGTTAATGACACATAATGGTCGGGCTCAATGCCAAACTCAGTGTTTTGTTTCTGTGCGTCATACATAGGACACGCTGAGAATCTTACAGCCCATCCGTTAGGCAGCAAGTCAGAGAAAGGCATTCCTGCCCCTCCACCCGTTTTGTCGCCCACAATAGTTACGTTGGGCATTTGCTTCATGTATTTCACAAACTCATTGGCAGCACTATACACAGAGCGGTTGGTTAGCACGCACACATGTTTATGCCATCTGATGTTTGAAGATGGCTCAAGCCATTGCTCTTCCATCTCCGAGAAATCATTATGTCCAGTTCCTGTTTTGTGCTGCATATATCCAACAAGTGTTGGCTCATGCACGAAGCGTGCCGCAAGTTTTTCAGCATTTGTCAGCATGCCTCCTCCATTATTTCTTATGTCTATAATCAAACCGCGGCATGCCATGAAATGATACAGCACCTCGTCGATGTTTCCCTCGCCAATGCCGTCGCTGAAACTGCCATAGTACACATATCCTATGTTGTCGTCGAGAATCTTGTATCTCATTCCTGCTGCTATGCGGTAGTCGGTTCCCAAGTAGCGTCGCTGCAGTGTGTCGCTGAAATTTGACGGATAGTTTTCGTGCCATTTCCAATAGCGCCCAAAATCATAGGAAGTGGAGAGGTTCACATGACCATCGCGCAGTTCGCCCAGCATCTGGCTCATCACCTCAAACAGCTGTTCGCTGTTCATTTGGCTGCTTACTCTTACCTTATATTTATTATATACATTGTTCCACTCCAAACCATACTCCTGCTTTTTGTAGTCGAAGAAGCAGTAGCGTTCATCTATAATCTTCCACAAAGCCTCAAACGTGCCTTGAGGTGTGTTGTCGTATTCTTCCTCGTCAACACATCCCGTTATTATCATTGGAAAAATAAAGGCAAAAATGGCAAGTATCTTTCTTATATCCATAAGCTACATATAGTTTATCAACCTAAAATTCTTCACTATTCCTATCATCATGCGGTGAGAGTATATATGTTGTTTCAGGTTGTTTACCTTTGCCTGCTGATAGTCGCCCAAGTAACCTATGCGCATGGTCAGTTTTTTGCTTATATTCACGTCGAGCATAATCTGCTGGCGGAAATTAGGCGCACTGGCAAATGTTGTTGCCACGGCATTGTTGTCATAATCTCCAAGAGAAAAAATCTCGTAGTATGACTGTCCGTAGTTAGGACTGAACATCACGCCAATCAGTGGAAACTGCATCTCATAACGTGCCGATGCTTTCTTGCCAAAGAGTTTAAACTGATATTTGGCAACGGCTGTCGGCATAATGTTAAGATGCAGTCGTGCCTGTGCAGGGTTATTGCCGTTGATGGTATTGTATATAACCCCAATGCCAGCATTAGCCATTCCGCCGCCCTGTAGTTGCAGTTTGCCGTCGAGCAGTGTCCATTGGTATAGTTTTCCCCAGTAGAAGTCATATGCTCCTTCCAGTTCGTTGGCCTTGTCGTTGCGGTCGTTGGTCACGGCAATGTTTGCCTGATGCTCCGTTAATGTCGACCATGATGACTCAGGCCTGTGGCGCTCAACCGATGCCAAGTATGTGATGCCCGTACCCTCAAATTTTTCCTGCGAGAGATAAGTGTCCAAGATATTGGTCATGCCAACACCAATCATTCTGCTCACAGTCTTAATCTTAGTGTCAACTATGGAGTCGCTTTGTGCCCATCCTGCTGCAGTGGCAAAGCATATTGAAAGTAAAAGCAATGTCTTTCTCATATTACTCTCTGAGTTTTTTCTGAGGAACGTTATAATCCGTGATTACTCATCAGGGAACAAGTTCAGCTGACCAGTTATCTCGTCTATGACCTGCTGCTCTGATTTTCCGGCATCTGGGTCGAGGTTTTCCTCTTCCTCTTCAGTATTGTCGTCGGTGTCCTCTGCCTCAGGCTCTGGCCATCTTAAAGGCTCCAGCTCCTCAATGTTCTCAATTTGCCAAGTGCTTAGTCGTTTTCCTTTAGCCTTGTAACCCTTTACGCCAATAAACTGTTCTACGTCTATCTCCTCGGCAGGGCGGAACGCATCGTTGCCTCCAAATGTCACCTTTATGCGCGGATAAACCTGGTCTGTCAGTAACACAGGCACAGAGTTGCGGTTGTCGCCCAGATAGTTGCGCTTTATCTTGCTTTGCTCCATCTGGAATCGCTTAAGGTATGGGTAGCCTTGGTTGTCGGCATCGTAGAGTACAGCGCTCCAAACCTTTTCTGGGTCGAACTTCTCAATAATCTTGATGTTTGTCTCGTAGTGGTTGTTCTCCTCAAATGTAGATGTGTAGAAGTCGCCATTATCAAGTACCACAAGTATCATGTCCTCATCGAAGAACTCTCCAAGCAGGCGTCCATGCTCATTATAGTTCAGGCGGTTAACGTCTGGGTCATACCAAACCATTCTGCCGCCCAATGTGGAGTGTCCGTGACTCTTCAAACCAATTCGGTTGATTGGTTTCTTTGACAATAGCACACCCTTTGCTCCACGACTCTTTATCATTATGTCGGCAAAGTTCTTCTCTTGGAATATGCTTGTCTTCCGTTTCGATGACGTAGGGTCAAGCGTAAGCTTAATAATCTCAGCCTCGCCGTTAGGGTTGGCTGTAAAGTAAAGTATTCTAGAGCCTGGTGTTCCTTGGGTAACGTCCCATTCACGGTCTCGTGATATGCCAGTTACGGCAAATCTCTTGATATAGTAGTAGCCTGCCTTTCCGTCACGGTACACCACGTTGTAGATAGTACGCTTGTCGTTTTTCTTGAACACACCCACATAGAGTATGTTCTTGCCCACGAATATCTTCTCTGCCACCTTTATCACCTTGTACTTTCCGTCGCGGTAGAAGATAATAATGTCGTCGATGTCGGAGCAGTTGCACACAAACTCGTCTTTCTTCAGTCCTGTGCCTATAAAACCATCCTGGCGGTTGATGTACAGCTTCTGGTTTGCCTCCACCACCTTAGTGGCCTCAATAGTGTCGAAGTTGCGTATCTCTGTGCGTCGTGGGTGTTCTGCTCCATATTTCTCCTTGAGGTGTATAAACCAGTTGGCTGTTACCTCCACCATATTGTTTAGGTCGCGGTCTATCTCCTCTATCTCAGCGTTGATGCGTGCAATAAGTTCTTCGGCTTTATCCTTGTTGAACTTAAGTATGCGCTGCATCTTTATCTCCAGCAGTTTTAGGATGTCTTCCTTAGTCACCTCGCGAATCATCTGCGGGTAGTAAGGCGTTAGTCTTTCGTCAATATGTATGCAAACAGCATCCACGTTTGGCGCCAGCTCAAACTTCCTGTCTTTGTATATTCGTTCTTCTATGAATATCTTTTCCAGAGAGCAGAAGTGCAACTGCTCAAGCAATTCACCTTTTCTTATCTCCAGTTCACGGCGTATGAGTGCCATGGTGCGGTCTACCGAATGTCGCAACACGTCGCTCACGGTGAGGAACTTTGGTTTGTTGTCCTCAATCACGCAGCAGTTTGGACTTATGCTCACCTCGCAATCCGAGAATGCGTATAGCGCGTCGAGCGTTTTGTCGCTTGATACGCCTGGTGCCAGATGCACCAGTATTTCAACCTCTGCAGCAGTGTTGTCGTCTACTTTGCGTGCCTTTATCTTTCCCTTCTCAATAGCTCTTAGGATAGACTCAATAAGTGTAGTCGTGTTCTTGCCAAATGGTATCTCGCGTATTACGAGAGTCTTATTGTCCAGCTTCTCTATTTTCGCGCGGACTTTAAGTTGTCCTCCTCGCTGTCCGTCATTGTATCTTGATACGTCAATGCTTCCGCCTGTAATGAAATCAGGATACAGTTGGAAGTCTTCGCCATGCAGGTAACTTACAGCTGCATCACAAATCTCAGTAAAATTGTGTGGAAGGATTTTTGAAGACAAACCTACGGCAATTCCTTCAGCGCCTTGAGCCAGTAGCAGCGGATATTTTACAGGAAGTGTTATCGGTTCCTTGTTGCGTCCGTCATACGACAGTTTCCACTCCGTTGTCTTTGGGTTGAAAACTGTTTCCAGCGCAAACTTCGACAGTCGGGCCTCTATGTATCGTGGTGCAGCGGCACGGTCGCCAGTAAGTATATTACCCCAGTTACCCTGTGTGTCGATAAGCAGGTCTTTCTGTCCCATCTGCACCAAGGCATCGCCAATGGATGCGTCGCCGTGAGGGTGGTATTGCATGGTGTATCCCACCACGTTGGCCACCTTGTTGTATCTGCCGTCGTCCATGCGGTTGAGTGAGTGCATGATGCGTCTCTGAACTGGTTTGAAACCGTCCTCAATATGGGGCACAGCGCGCTCCAAGATTACGTATGAGGCGTAATCCAAGAACCAGTTTTGGTACATTCCGCTCAGGTGGTGTACGGCAGCAGCGTCAAACCTGTCAACAGGCTTGTAGTCAGAGTGAAATTCTCCGTCCCCTTCTTGCCAGTTGTCGTTCTGCTCCTGCTCGTTGTCTTTAACGTCGTCTAATATTTCGTCATCCATAAGGTTGTCTTTATGTCTGTTTTTTATTTATTGGTGTTTATTTGGTACAAAGGTAATAAAAAAAAACGAGTTTTTAAGTTGATGTCACTTTTTTTTCGACATAAATAAATGTGTGGCAGTGATAAAATATTAGGATTTTTGCAGAATCACAGAATACTGTTTTAAGAATAAAGTCCATGTGTGATGCCTTGTGATGTTAAAAGTTCTCATTTTTAAAGAAAACGTCATTTTGTGTGTAAAGTATTGAAAAACAAAGCAATGCGATAGTGACATTTATTTTTAAAACGTCACTTTTTGTGCTTTTTATTGCTTGTTTTGTGTTAATCTTATTGTTGTTGCGCTGTCGTGTTTGAAGCCTCTGCTGCAATTCAACTTGTTTTGGTCTGCGAAATGATAGGTTTAGCTTTGCCAAATGATAGGTTTTGCACACCAATTCAACTTGTTTTGTTTTAAGAGATATGTATTGCTGATTATGCAGTTCTTATAAACCCTAAAAAGAATAAAATTCTTTTGCGTTCTGAAAGTTTTATGCTATCTTTGTAAACTATATTAAATGTGAACCAGATGAGTCGAAAGATATTTTGTTTGATAGTTGCTCTTTTTTGCATACAGCTCTTGCCTGCTGATGCACAGACCTATTCTTCATTGTGGAAACAGGCAGATGATGCTGCGGAGAAGGATTTGCCACAGACAAGGATAGAGGTGTTGCGCAAGATAGAGGCAAAGGCTGAGAAGGAGGGTGACTATGGTCAGATGATGAAATCGATGCTTGCCATAGTATCTCAGCAGGTGCATATCTCGCCCGATTCACTTGGTGTTAATGTGAAACGATTGGAAAAGCGCTATGCCGAAACTGCCGACGAGGTGCAGAAAGCCGTTTTGGGCGCAGTGCTGTCGCATATTTATAAAAATAATCCCAGTATTAATGACAGCTGCAAGGTGATTGCCAAGCGCTATGCTACTGAGGTAATGGTCAATCCCGCCTTGCTGGCATCGGTGAAAGCCACGGGCTACAAACCATTTGTGGTTGAGGGACTTAACGGAAGAATCTTTAACAACGATATGCTCAGCGTTATTGGTTTTGAAACAGAGCAGTATCAGCCAATGCATGATTATTATTCATCTGTGGGCAATCGCAGGGCTATGTGTATAGTAGCCTTGAAGATGGTGCTGCAGAATCACCGTTATGAGAATCAGCCATTGCGCAAGTCCCACTGCATTGTATCACTCGATTCGCTAATAGAAGTCTATGGCGCCCTTGATGTGGCAGGTGAAGTGGCAGTTGAGCGTTTTCATCACATGCAGAGTTGCACAGATGTAACCGTTGAGGAACTGATAAAATATATCAACTACGCCACTCAGAAATGGCCGTCGTGGCAGCGCATGAACGAGTTGCGCAATGAGTATAAGCGCCTTACGTTTCCGAGGGTAAATGTTTTGACTTCGGGAGTGGAGAGAGGGGACTCAGGAGTTCAGGGGTTGTCATTAGGAGTTCAGGAGTTCAGGAGTTCAGGAGTTCAGACAATAGCTTCTAGTACAAGCAACTTGTCAACTTGTCAACTTGTCAACTCGTCAACTAAACTATCTCTCCGCAATATCGAAGAACTCACGGTGAAGGTCTATCGCACCTCACTCGATGGTCGCTCGGAACTAGACCCGCAGAATGAGAATGACTATAAGAAGATTAAGGCTGGATTAGTGGCACTGCCCGACAAGACTCAGAATAAGAAATATACTGTTCGCCCCAACTATGAGGAGTTCAACGATACACTTAATATCAGTGGTTTTGAACCTGGCGTATATATGTTTGAAATGACAACCATGCCAGAGACAGAGTTGTTGCGCTGGATAGTAAAGGTGAGCAACTTGCGCGTTATGGCAATTCCACTTCCTGAAAAGAAGATACGCTATGTGGTGGTTGAGGCTCAGAGCGGCAAACCGGTAAAAGGAGCGAAGATAGAACTGCGCCAACGTGGAAAGGATGAACTGCTGGCAACGCTGACCACCGATGGCAATGGTGAGGCGGTTTATGCTTACGGCAAAAAGAGACCTGATACGTTTTATGCTTATACAGACACCGACAAGGCCCTGCAAGAGGGCGGGTTTTATGAAACATTCTTTGCCAATGAAACCAATCGCACGGCAACAAAGGTTAAGGTGCTTACCGACCGTGCCATCTATCGTCCAGGGCAGACGGTGAGTGTTGCTGCTGTTGTGTATGAAGAGGCCCGTGACAGTAGGGCAGACGTATATATGAAGCGCAAGGTGATGGCAGGCAAGTCGGTCAAGGCCATATTGCGTGATGCCAACTACAAGGTGGTGGCAGAGAATACGCTTGTTACGGATGCTTTCGGCAAGTGCAACACAACGTTCGTGCTGCCGCAGTCGGCACTCAACGGAAGATATACCGTAGCCGTTGACAATGTGCAAGTCGGTATTTCAGTCGAAGAATACAAGCGCCCAACGTTCTTTGTGGAGTTCCCTGAGATAAAGGAGACATATCGTGCCGGCGACACGCTGGTGGTAAGAGGCAAGGCCGTAGGCTATAACGGTATGCCTGTGCAGGGCGCAACGGTGAAGTATTCTGTAAGACGCAGTGCATGGTGGTGGCGATATGGAGGTGATGACGATGGCATGATAGCAAATAATGAGATAGCCACAACTGCTATCGACGGCACGTTTGCTGTGGAGATTCCGCTCGTTGTTCCGGAGAATGCTGTCGGCATGTCTCGTATGTATCATTTCAATGTCAGTGCTCATGTAACCGATGTTTCTGGCGAAACGCAACAAGGCGAGATGACACTCCCGTTGGGCACTAAACCAGTGATGCTGTCGTGCAGTCTTGGCGACCAGGTGCTTGCCGATACCCTGAAAGGTTTCACGTTCACTTTGCATAATGCTGCTGGCAATGAGATTGATGGTGAGGTGGAGTACAGTATCAGGGAGTTAGGAGTTAGGAGTGGTAGCAATCCCTCATCCCCCAACTCTCATCTCTCATCCAACAAAACTTCGTCAACTTTAACAAACAACTTGTCAATTTTAAATAGCGGCCGTTATCTCCTGACCGCATGGAGTGGTGGTGATACCCTGAAACATGAGTTCACGGTGTTCTCACTGAATGATACTGTTCCGGCGGCACATACAGAAGAATGGATTTATCAGTCCGCAAGTCAGTTCCCAGCAGATGGTTCACCAGTTACCGTTCAGGTGGGTTCATCAGACCCCGACTTGTATATCTATTATTCTATAATATCAGGAAATACAGTCTTGGAGAGTGGTGTGGAGAGGCGCAATGCTTCGCTCATCAATCGCAAACTGACTTACAGGAAAGAATATGGCAACGGACTGACACTTAGCTTCGCATGGGTGAAGAATGGTGTTTGGCATAATTGTAACATGAAGATATCACGCCCGAAACAAGATACAGACTTGCAGATGGCCTGGAAGACGTTCAGAAACAAACTTGAGGCAGGGCAGAAGGAAGAATGGACACTCAGCATAAAGAAATCTGATGGAACACCGGCAGATGCACAGATGGTGGTGGCGATGTATGACAAGTCGCTGGATAAGTTGAGAAAGAACCAATGGAGCAAACTCTATGACTTGCAGCCATGGCTAAGCAATACTCGCTGGATAGTGTCGTGGCAGCAGGATGTGCTGAACAGGAGCACGTGGCAGCAATGGAAGCCCCTCAACTATCAGACTCTGGATTTCAGTCGCTTCGACCATAGTCTGTTCCCCGTTGCTTTCTATGGACAAAAAATCATGAGGTTAAGGGGCGTGGGCAAGAATGCGGTAATGATGAAATCTGCATCTGCAACAACCTCGGGCACAATGTTTGAAGAGGTGAAGGTTGTTTCAGGTAATGTGGATGCTTTCAGTTCTTTGGATGCCGCACCTTTGCAAGGCAAGATAGGCGGACTTGAACTGGCGGAAAATGCTGCTGGTGTTGAAACGGCGGAAGACGAGTCAGGGTATATGAAGACGCAGTTGCGAGAGAATCTCAACGAAACGGCATTCTTCTATCCAGCTCTGACTTCCGACGAGGACGGCAACGTGGCGATAAAGTTTACGCTGCCAGAGAGTGTAACCACATGGCGACTGCTCGGCTTTGCCCATACCGCTGACATGCTGAACAATGTGATTGAGGCAGAGGCTGTGGCAAGCAAGGAGGTGATGGTGCAACCTAATGTTCCGCGCTTTGTTAGAGTGGGCGATAAGGTGCAGATAAGTGCGCGTATATCTAATAGTGGTGAGAAGGTGGCAAAGGGTACTGCCATGATGGAACTTGTTGACCCTGAGACAGGCAAAGTGGTAGCAAGGCAGAAGAAGTCTGTTGCCTTAGAGGCAGGAGCTACAACATCAGTAGTATTCGATTTCGCACCAGAAGAAAACTATAAATTACTGATATGCCGCATCACGGCTTCTGGCAAAACGTTTAGTGATGGTGAACAGCATTACCTGCCAGTGCTACCTGACAAGGAGCGCATAACAGTAAGTCATTCGTTTGTGATGAATGAGGCGGGAACAAAGGAGTTGGTTTTAGGTGTTCAGGATTTCAGGAGTGTAGGAGTTCAGACAGTCGCTTCAAGTGCAAGCAACTCGTCAACTCGTCAATTCGTCAACTCGTCAACTAAAAAAGTTACCATCGAATACACCAACAACCCATCATGGCTCATCGTTCAGGCCATGCCATCACTGGCAACGCCACGTACTGATAACGCTATTGATTTGGCAACAGCTGTTTATGTAAATGTGTTGGGCAAAAAACTGATGAATAGCAATCCGAGAATAAAGACTGCTGTTGACCAATGGATAATGGAAAAAGGTGAAGAGACATCGTTGCAGAGTAATCTCACAAAGAATCAGGATTTGAAAGATATTATGCTCAGTGAGACTCCTTGGGTGAACGATGCCGAGAGCGAGGCAGAGCAGAAGCAACTGCTTGCAACATTCTTCGACAGCAACACAATAGATATGAGGGTAACCTCTGCAATAAAGGAGTTGGGCAAACTGCAGAACGAAGATGGTTCTTGGAGCTGGTATCCAGGCATGAAGGGCAACAGTAATATAACTGTGTCCGTTGCCGAGATGCTTGTAAGACTAAACAAGAACGCTGGCATGCAAAAGGAAACCCTGCCTATGCTTAACAAGGCGATGGACTATCTGAACAAGGAAACTGTTAAGCAGGTGGAGAAACTGAAGGAAATGGAGAAGAAGGGACAAACGGTAAACTTCCCTGGTCTTACAACTCTGCAAATACTCTATCTCAACGCCATATCTTCCACCACACCATCCGTTTTCCTCCCCAAGGGGAGGTCAGGAGGGGTTTCTTTAACCTCACAACCTCACACCTATCTTATAGAATTGCTACAGAAAGACATAAAGCAGCAGACAATATATGAGAAGGCTTTGAGTGCCATAATACTTGCTAAGAGTGGTCAACAAAAGAAAGGCAACGAATATGTAGAGAGTTTGAAGCAATATACCGTCTATACAGAAGAGCAAGGCCGCTACTACGATACACCGCGTGCTGCCTATTCATGGCGTGACTATCGCATACCGACACAGGTGGTTGCCTTGGAGGCCATAAGCGAACTGAACGCTGCTGATAAGAGTACTATTGAGGAAATGCAGCAATGGCTATTGCAGCAGAAACGCACGCAGAGCTGGGACACCCCGATAAATACTATCAATGCCATATATGCCTTTATGAATGGCAATGGAGAAAAGTTTGATGCTCAGCCAATGGCAAAGATAAGCGTGGGGAAAAAGCAAATTGATATGCCGTCGGCAACAGTAGCATTAGGTTATGTGAAGACAACTATTGATAATCCAAAGGCTGAGAGCATAAAGATAGAGAAGACCTCAGAAGGAACATCATGGGGAACGGTATACGTGCAGTTCTTCCAAAAAGCATCTGAAGTAGCCGATAATGGCAGCGGATTACAGATAAAGAGGGAGATTATCAATCCAGAGAATACTCCGCTCACCGTAGGTTCGCGCATCACAGTGCGTATTACCGTAGAGTCGTCACGTAACATGGATTTTGTGCAGATAGCCGACAGAAGAGCTGCATGCATGGAACCTTTAAATCAACTTAGCGGTTATCGAGACGGAGCATACATCACTCCGAAAGATAATGCTACATATTATTATATGGACCGTTTGCCAAAAGGCAAGCATGTGATAGAAACAGAATATTATATAGACCGTGCAGGCAGTTATGAGACGGGAACATGCACAGCAGAGTGTGCCTATTCGCCTGAGTTCAGGGCTGTGGCTAAGTCAGAACAGATAATAATTAAATAAACAGATGAAAAGAACGTTAATATCTTCGCTTATGGCAATGTCGCTTATGACAATGTCGGCTCAGATAAAAATTGATAATGAAGTGAAGGACTGTGGTATGGTGGAATATGAGAAACCAGTCACGGCAGTGTTTACTCTAACAAATGAAAGTCAGAGGGCGATGCGCATTACAGACGTAGAGACTAGTTGCGGATGTACAGGAGCTGAGTACCCCCAGACAGAGATAGCCGCAGGGCAGCAGTTTACGGTTAAACTCACATACGACTCCCGCATGCTGGGGCATTTCCATAAGTCGGCTTTGCTGCAAAGCAATGTATCCGACAAACCCATGCTGCTCACTATGAAAGGAGTGGTGGTGACGGAGCTGCAAGACTACTCAGGCACTTATCCTCATGTCTTTGGCGATTTGCTTGCAGACAAGAATGTTATTGAGTTTGATGATGTAAACAAAGGCGATAGTCCAGAGCAGGTAATATACATTTACAATAATGGCACATCACAAATGGAGCCAAACCTTATGCACCTGCCTTCTTATCTTACAGCCTATTCCTCACCACAGACTCTTATGCCTGGACGCTCGGGAAAAATCGTGCTAACACTCAACTCTGCTAAGCTTCGTGATTTTGGACTTACGCAAACATCGATATATATTGGCCGTGAACTGGGCGAGAGGGTTAGCAGCAAGAATGAGATACCAGTATCTGTAGTTCTCCTGCCTGGTTTCGTAGGCATGTCGGATGCAACAAGACAATATGCCCCAAAACTTGCGATGTCGGTTAAAGACATAACCGTTGACTTTGGAAATAAGAATAAGTACACAGAGTATGTTGTGCTTTCAAACCAAGGACGCACATCGCTGAAAATAAGTTCTCTTCAGCTCTTTACAGAAGGCGTTAAGGTTACGCTCAATAAACGAGTGCTTGAGCCAGGAGAATCAACGAAACTTAAGATAACGGCAAATAAAGACCAGTTAAAGAAGGTGCGCACCAAACCGCGTGTGCTTATGATAACCAATGACCCAGACAATGCTAAGGTTGTGCTGGAATTGAATATTAATAAATAGTAAATTATTCTTGTTTTAAGAATCAGCAACATAATGATGGAACATCCAGAAAATAACGAGGAATACAAGGGATTAACAGTCAATGAAGGCGTAGAACAGCCCTCAATCATAAATCCATATCTTAAACGCAACCGTTTCCGTCGTCGCGAACTGTCGGTGGCAGAGATGGTTGATGGTATCGTAAAGGGAGATGTGACAGTGCTTAGTCAAGCCGTAACGCTTGTGGAAAGTATCAACCCTGCTCACTATTCTAAGGCGCAGGAGGTGATAGAAAAATGCCTTCCGTATAGTGGTAATTCTGTGCGCATAGGCATTAGTGGTGTGCCTGGAGCGGGCAAGTCAACATCAATAGATGAGTTTGGAATGCATGTGCTCGATGCTTATGGCGGCAAACTGGCTGTGCTTGCCATTGACCCAAGTTCTGAACGCTCTAAGGGCAGTATCCTTGGCGATAAGACCCGTATGGAGAAACTCTCTGTGCATCCAAAGTCATTTATCCGTCCTAGTCCTTCTGCCGGTTCTCTTGGAGGAGTGGCGCGCAAGACCCGTGAGTCGATAATACTTTGTGAGGCTGCAGGCTTTGATAAGATATTTGTCGAGACAGTAGGAGTGGGGCAGAGTGAGACGGCCTGCCATTCTATGGTAGACTTCTTCCTGCTCATTCAGTTGGCTGGCACAGGTGACGAACTGCAAGGCATCAAGCGCGGCATCATGGAGATAAGTGATGGTATTGTGATTAACAAATGCGATGGTGAGAATGTGGATAAGTGTCATATGGCTGCCACAAATTTCCGCAATGCCCTTCATTTCTTCCCAAAACCAGAGAGTGGATGGTTGCCCAAGGTTCTCTGCTATAGCGGATTCTACGGCACTGGCGTGAAGGAGGTATGGGATATGATATATGAGTATTTCGACTTCGTTAAGCAAAACGGTTACTTCCAGTATCGCCGCAATGAGCAGAATAAGTTCTGGATGTATGAGACCATTAATGAGCAGTTGCGCAATAGCTTCTATAATAATGAATATATTAAGCAACAACTTGATGCATCGGAAAAGAAAGTGCTGGGTGGTGAGTGTACCAGTTTTGCTGCGGCTCAAGAACTGCTTGAGAAATACTTCGGGGGACATTATCTTTAAGTGAGCGACTAATAATACCCAGAAACGAACAACCACAACTTCGAAATAACCATATATGGCAAAAAATATAGAAATAGATGAAGGCAGCGGTTTCTGCTTTGGTGTGACCACAGCCATAAAGAAGGCAGAAGAGGAACTGTCAAGAGGCACCCAACTCTATTGCCTTGGCGATATTGTTCACAATGGAATGGAGTGTGAGCGCCTGAAGCGCCTGGGGCTGGTTACTATTAACCATGAGGAGATGAGTAACCTCCATAATGCCACAGTACTGCTGCGTGCTCATGGCGAACCGCCTGCCACATATCGTTTGGCAGATACTAACAGCATAGAGATAATCGATGCTACTTGTCCTGTGGTATTGCAGCTTCAACGCCGCATTAAGGCACAATATGAGAGTCTGCCAGAATCACAGATAGTTATCTTTGGCAAGAACGGTCATGCCGAGGTACTCGGACTAGTTGGTCAGACACAAGGCCATGCTATTGTAATAGAGAAGTATGATGATGTGATGATGCTCGACCTCACTCGTGACATATATCTATATTCACAGACCACAAAGTCGCTTGACGAGTTTCACCGTATCATAGAATACATACAACAGCATATCTCTCCAGATGCCACATTTAAGTCGTTTGACACAATCTGCCGACAGGTGGCCAACCGCATGCCCAATATCAAGGCCTTTGCCTCGCGCCATGACCTGGTGCTCTTTGTCTGTGGACATAAAAGCAGTAATGGCAAGGTGTTGTATGGTGAGTGTAAGAGCGTAAACCCTAACAGTTATCAGATAGAAGGTCCTGAGGAAATAAATCCTTCATGGTTGAAAGGAGTAAACACTGTGGGTATCTGCGGAGCAACCAGCACCCCTAAATGGCTTATGGAGCAGTGCAGGGATGCAATAGAGAGTCTTAAAACTTAAGATAGCTCTTGCGCATGGTTAAGAGATGCATATCAAGATATAAAGCAAAAAACGAGTGAAATAAGACTATTATGAGAAACCCAACTATTCGTAAGAACTATTTAGCATTACGTCTGTTTGTAATAGCGCTATTTACTCTGCCACTGGCATTTGTAATGGTAAGAGCGCAAGAAATTAAAACAATAAGGAACAATGTGTTTTGGGATACCTTTGATGGCAAACCTCTTTATAGTCAGGGTGGCGGAATATTTAAGTTCAAAGACCCCGCGACTGGCAGAGATGCCTATTATTGGTATGGTAACCATTATAAGGAGGCAGAGACATACAGAGACAATCCTTCAAAGACTATTGACCGTAATACCATTGTCGGCGTTTCATGCTATAAGTCTGTCGATCTGAAAAACTGGAAAGACATGGGGCATGTCATTACAGCCAAAGAGATAAGTGCTGGTAGGCGTTGGGCAGGATGGTTTGGCCGACTGGGAGTAGCATATATAGAAGAAATAAAGCAGTATGCGCTGTTTGCACAACACAATAACTCTGTGATGGTAGCATTGGCAAAATCACCCACTGGACCGTTTGAGGTGCACAAGCACATAGACATGAAACCTGTCATCGGAACATCAAATACAGGCGACCAGACCGTGTTTACCGATGAGGATACAGGTAAGGACTACCTGATTTATTCTTATGGAAAGGGCAGACATAAAGGATACGTGTCTGAAATTGCTGTCTTGGAGGATGGCTCTGTCGGACTGCTAAACTGTGTTCAGGTGTTTAAGGGACAAAGTCGTGAGGGTAACTGCATGTTCAAATACAAAGGGAAATATTATTTGTGTGCTTCAAATATATATGGCTGGGATTCATCTTATGCTTACTATCTAATGAGCGATAGTATCTATGGTCCTTATATGCCTGTCAACAATATGCTGGTGATGGATGGATGCGAGAAAGACTATGCCCATGTTACCCAAACAGGATTCTTCTATACCTTGCGTGGCACAGAGCAGGAAACGGTGATATATTGCGGTGATCGCTGGGCCAACTTTGCAGGCAATGGTTTGGGATACAACCAATGGGTGCCTTTGTCTTTTGATGGTTACAAACCTTATTTCAATTCATTGTCAGAATGGGAGTTAGACCATATTACAGGACGGTGGACTGTTGGCAAGGGTAACAACTATGTGTTGAACGGAAGTTTTGAGGCTGACCGCCGTACTATTCCTAACCCTGTCAAACCACGTCAAGAGTTTCTTTTGGGGTGGGACACAAAAGTTATAAAGGGCAACAAGGTAAGCTTGGATAATCCGCAGTCGCCACGCCTCAATCATGACAACACAGAAGAGGAACGCCGGATTGTTATTGGCGAGAAATCGCTCTGTATCAGTGATAGCATAGCGTTTGAACGTGAGGTGAGTCAGGATGTCTCATCAACGCCTTATGTGGAACTGAAAGATGGTAATTACGTTTTGACATTTAAGTTGCGTGAGAACGGCAGGTTTAAACGTTTGCTTGCAGTCATTGAGTCTGGTGGAAAGAAGTATCAGACCGATCTTACAAAGATTGGGTCGAACGATAAGTGGACAAGTGCACAACTTAACGCCTTTATAACTGGTGGCAAGGCAAAGGTTTCTTTCTATGCTAAAGGAAAGGGTATGGCTCAGTGTCTTATAGACGACATTTCATTAGTAGCATACTGAAATCTCATAATATAAAATACAAAACTGCATCTTGAAACTATTTCGAGATGCAGTTTTTTGTATTCTCAAATTCAAAGTAAATGTCATTTTGTCGTATTTTGATGTCAAAACGTCACGAACGTTCAGTCGGCACACTCTTTGTCCTTTGATGCTCACGAACAAACGATTCTAAACCATTTTAAGAAAGGAGACAAATAATGACATTAGACAAATTCACTATCAAAGCGCAAGAAGCAATACAGCAAGCTGTTAGTATTGCGCAGCAAAGCGGTCAGCAATCTATTGAGCCAGTTCATCTGCTCAAAGGCATCACTGCAAAATCAAAAGACATTACCAATTTCCTTTTCAGGAAACTAGGAGTCAACGTAAATCATATCGAACTGTTGCTTGAGCAGGAGATTCAGCATCTGCCTCGTGTGCAAGGGGGAGAACCTTATCTCAGTAATGAGTCAAACCGTGTACTGCAGGAGGCAGTAAACATATCACAAAAATTCGGCGACGAGTTCGTTAGTATTGAACCTGTTTTGCTGGCATTGCTCACCATTGGCTCTACAGCCTCTCGCATAATGAAGGATGCAGGCATTTCCGAGAAACACATGCGTGCAGCAATTGCTGAACTGCGCCAAGGTCAGAAAGTACAATCGCAATCAGCAGATGAAAACTATCAGTCATTGGACAAATATGCCAAAAACCTTGTTGAACAGGCACGTGCCGGAAAACTCGACCCTGTTGTCGGACGTGATGATGAGATACGCCGCGTGCTGCAGATACTTAGTCGCCGAACAAAGAATAACCCAATATTGATTGGTGAGCCAGGAACTGGTAAGACAGCCATTGTTGAGGGACTGGCAGAACGTATTGTGCGTGGCGACGTGCCAGAGAATCTGAAAGACAAACAACTCTACTCACTCGATATGGGCGCACTGGTTGCTGGTGCAAAATACAAAGGAGAGTTTGAGGAACGTCTGAAATCAGTAATCAATGAGGTTACAAAGAGCGAGGGACGCATAATCCTGTTCATCGACGAGATTCACACGCTTGTGGGTGCTGGCGGCGGCGAGGGTGCCATGGATGCTGCCAACATTCTGAAACCCGCACTGGCCCGTGGCGAGTTGCGCTCTATCGGAGCCACAACGCTCAATGAATACCAGAAGTATTTCGAGAAGGACAAAGCCCTGGAGCGCCGCTTCCAAACGGTGCTAGTGGAGGAACCTGACGAGTTGTCGGCCATCTCCATCCTTCGCGGACTGAAGGAGCGTTATGAGAATCATCACAAGGTAAGGATTCAGGATGATGCCTGCATTGCTGCTGTGCAGTTGTCTGAGCGTTATATCTCCGACCGATTCTTGCCCGACAAAGCCATCGACCTGATGGATGAGGCTGCTGCAAAGCTTCGCATGGAACGCGACTCGGTGCCAGAAGAACTTGATGAGATAACACGACGACTCAAGCAACTGGAGATTGAGCGCGAGAGTATCAAGCGGGAAGCAAAAGCCCCCCTTGCATCCCCCGAGGGGGAATCGTTTGGCTACGACCAAAAGCTGCAGATGATGGAAAAGCAGATTGCCGAACTAAGAGAGCAGGAAGTTGAGATGCGGGCGCAATGGGAAAGTGAGAAGGAACTATCCGACAAGTACCAGCAGGCGAAAGAGAGTATTGAACAGTTGAAGTTTGAGGCTGAGCGCGAAGAGCGTGAGGGCAACTATGGGCGTGTGGCCGAGATTCGCTACGGACTGCTTAAGGAAAAGGAAGACGAGATGAACAGGCTTCTTGAGCAGTTGAAAGCCTCCCCTCGGGGAGGACTGGAGGGGGCTGTTACAGCCGACGACATCGCAGAAGTTGTGAGCCGTTGGACAGGTATTCCCGTTACCCGCATGATGCAAAGCGAGCGAGAGAAACTGCTCCATCTGGAGGAAGAACTGCACAAGCGTGTCATTGGTCAGCATGAGGCTATCTGTGCGGTCAGCGATGCAGTGCGACGTAGTCGTGCCGGACTTCAAGACCCTAAGCGCCCGATAGCATCGTTCATCTTCCTTGGCACAACAGGCGTGGGAAAGACAGAATTGGCAAAGGCGCTGGCAGAATATCTGTTCAACGACGAGACCATGATGACTCGCATCGACATGAGCGAGTATCAGGAGAAGTTCAGCGTAAGTCGCCTTATCGGTGCGCCTCCAGGATATGTTGGCTACGATGAGGGAGGACAGTTGACAGAAGCGGTGCGCCGCAAACCATATAGCGTGGTACTGTTCGACGAGATAGAAAAGGCACATCCTGATGTGTTCAACATACTTCTACAGGTGCTTGATGACGGTCGTCTTACAGACAATAAGGGACGTACAGCCAACTTCAAGAATACAATCATCATCATGACTTCAAATCTTGGCAGTCAACTGATTCGTGAGGAGATTGAGAAGAAAGGTGGCGCACTGAGTGACAACGAGATGTACTCACTGCAACAGACTGTATTCAACATGTTGAAGCAGACCATCCGTCCAGAGTTCCTCAACCGCATTGACGACACAATCATGTTCATGCCGCTCAACAAACAGGAAATAGCTCAGGTTGTTTCATTGCAAATCAATGCCGTGAAGGAGATGTTACGCCCACAAGGCTTCACTCTCGAGGTAACGCCACATGCCATCGACTATCTTGCCGATGCTGGTTTCGACCCAGAGTTTGGTGCTCGCCCTGTAAAGCGAGCCATTCAGAATCTGTTGCTCAACGACTTGTCGAAGAAACTGCTTGCCGGCGAAGTCAACCGCGACAATCCTATTAAGGTCGATTCGTTTGGAGACGGACTGGTATTTATCAATTCGTAAGACATAAAAAAGAATATGCGAGGCAATGAAGCTTCGCATATTTTTTTGTTTATAACTCCTCAAGAACAACAGTGTTATAAATATATTTCTTCGTAATTAATACAATGATTTTACAAAGCTTACTTATTAACCCCATCTACACGTTCCAGCCAAGCAGGATATTGTTCAAGAACCTTCTCTGGCCAATAACCATACCATTCATAACCGGTGCGTCGCTCTGGGTCGACATCAGACAGTTGCCATACTTTTATGCCATCACGCTGGCATAAGAACGGTATATTATCAGCCACTTCGTAATAGCGTGCCCAGATAGGCTTGGCTGTGCTGTCAGCAACTGCCACATTATCGTATGGATATTCATGGTTGATAATCTTATCTTCAGGAAGAGGAATCCGCTCAATACGCAAACCTTTGATTTTAACCTTTTCCAACCAGGCAATAGCAGATTTCACCGATTCGATAACCTCGTCAGTTGGTTGCTCAATACTCATGAGCAGTTGCAGTATGCTGCAACTCTCGTTAGCAGTTAACCCTTCCAATTCGTATGAACGGGCTTTGACAGGAGCAAATGTTTCATTATCATGTTGTTGTCCCCAAGCAGTTTTTACCCCATCTTGAATCACCTGGCATTTCAGTATAAGCTCAATGCCTCGCTGCAAAGCCTCCACTATTCGTTCTCTATCCTCCCGGCTCAGCCACTCAAATCGTTTGTCGCCTTGTTTGATAAGCAAGAATAGTTCTAATGCACCTGTTGTCACTTCATCGTTGAAGGTGATAGCGTCAACATCCCATCCTCTCCATCCTCCATTCTCTTTCTGGGTATTGAGCAGATGATTCAATCCTTTCAATGTGCCTTCTTTGTACTTCTCTGTCTTGGTACGAGTATATACATCGGCCAGATAGATTATTTGCGGAAAGGTATTGCGGTTGTCAAGTGTGCTTCGTTTGTATTTCTCCTTCAGCGCATTTTTTACAGAGTCGGTGGGCAGAATAGCCAGCCAATCCACATTCTTGGGCCATCCGCCATCAGGGTTCTGATAAGCCAGCAAGTTGTTGGCAATACTTTCAAAATCGTCGGCCGCATAGCGTGGATAGTTTCGCTCTTTATGTTCTAAATTCCAATGGTGTATTCCGTCTCTAAAACCATCCAAAGATGGAGCGTCTTTTTTATTCTGTGAGCACGATACGCACAAGCATATTGCAATACACGTCATTGCAAGATTTCCTTTTCCCATATAAGTTTTGGTTAGTTATGTTGTTAATTCAACAAGTATTTGCAAATATACAACAAGTATTTGAAAAACTCCTAACTTAGGTTTGAAAATTGAGTTCCCTTATTGTTCAAGTATTGATTATCGCCTTAATTCCCCAATATCCCCAATATTATGAATAAAAATAGGATGCTTCACATTATTGTGTAATGTCGCATCCTATTTTTATCCATATTTAATGATAGGTTATCTCTTATTTCTTATCGTACGCATGTAATGGATAATCAGTAGTAAAGTGCAGTCCTCGACACTCCTTGCGCTCTATTGCCCAGCGGGTGATGAGATATCCCACGTTTATCATGTTGCGCAACTCGCAAATGTCGCGGCTTGCCTTTACGCGCTTAAATAGGTTCTCTGTCTCTTCGTAAAGCATGTCAAGGCGGTCCCATGCACGATGCAGGCGCAAGTCGCTGCGCACAATGCCCACATAATTTGACATAATCTGTCCAACCTCCTTGATGCTTTGAGTGATGAGCACCTGTTCCTCATTGGTCATCGTACCCTCGTCGTTCCACTTAGGCACCTTCTCGTTGAAGTCGTATTCGTCGATATGCTGCAAAGAGTGCTTTGCCGCTGCATCGGCATACACCACCGCCTCTATCAGCGAGTTGCTTGCCAAGCGGTTGCCGCCATGCAAACCAGTGCAAGCACATTCGCCAAGTGCATAGAGTCGGTCGATAGACGACAGACCGTTGAGGTCGACCTTAATACCTCCACACATATAGTGAGCAGCGGGGCGCACAGGTATATAATCTTTTGTTATGTCGATGCCCAAGCTAAGGCATTTATTATAAATGTTAGGGAAGTGATGCTTTGTCTCTTCTGCATCTTTGTGAGTAACGTCAAGACAAACATGGTCAAGGCCGTGGCGTTTCATCTCCTTGTCAATGGCACGTGCTACGATGTCACGTGGAGCCAATGACAGACGCTCGTCATATTTCTCCATAAACGATTCACCGTTAGGCAGTCGGAGAATGCCGCCATAACCACGCATGGCTTCGGTGATAAGATATGCAGGATGAGTCTCGCCCACATGATGAAGCACCGTTGGGTGGAACTGCACAAACTCCATGTCTGCCACGGTGCCCTTTGCACGGTAAACCATAGCCACACCGTCGCCAGTGGCGATAACCGGATTAGATGTTGTCTCGTATACCGCTCCGCAACCGCCAGTACACATCACTGTTACCTTAGCAAGATATGTGTCAACCTTTTGTGTTTGTGGCGACAGCACGTATGCACCATAACAATGAACGTATGGTGTGCGGCGTGTTACTCTTGCGCCAAGATGATGCTGAGTGATTATCTCAACAGCAAAGTGGTTTTCCTTGATGGTTATGTCAGGATTGCTGCGCACAGCCTCCATCAGTCCGCGCTGAATCTCTGCGCCAGTGTCGTCGGCATGGTGAAGTATGCGGAACTCCGAGTGGCCGCCCTCGCGGTGGAGATCAAAGTCGCCCTTCTCATTCTTGTCGAAGTTCACGCCCCAGTTTACTAGTTCCTCAATCTGCTCCGGTGCATTCCTCACCACTTGTTCCACAGCCTTGCGGTCGCTGATATAGTCGCCGGCAATAAGCGTGTCGGCTATATGCTTGTCGAAGTTGTCCAATTTTAGGTTTGTCACCGAAGCCACGCCGCCCTGTGCGAAAGTCGTGTTCGCTTCATCAAGGGTGGTTTTGCATATTATGCACACCTTGCCTTTCTTCGCTCTTGCCACCTTCAGGGCATAACTCATGCCAGCTACTCCGGCGCCAATAATCAGGAAATCATATTTGTGAACCATATTCTTGGTATTTTTCTCCACCAGTACCTTCTTAATATGTGGGATAATAAGGTGGTTGTAATTGTTAATGCAAAAGTAAATAATTTTATTTATAAATTATAGCATATTGGGGTTATTTTTGTGTTTAATCTATATTTTTTGTAACTTTGCAAAGTACAAAACTGAATGTTGAAAACAATAATATATGATAATAAGAAAAATATTATACCTCTGTTTTGCTTTGCTCTTCTTCTCTGCGCCAAGTGTTGCGCAAGAGTATTTAACCCCACCTGTCACATGGCAGGAGAAGATGCGTGGCAGACTTGACACTTTGCTTATGCAACCATTGTTGGAGAAGTCGCAGGTGGCCATTATGGTGCAAGACCTCATGACCGATGAGATTGTCTATGCTATTAATGAGCGCCAGACCATGCGCCCTGCGTCAACAATGAAAATTATTACAGCGGTTACTGCCCTCGATCTTCTTGGCGGCAACTATCGTTTTACCACCCGTGTGGGATATGAGGGTGAGATAAAAGACTCTGTATTGTATGGCGACCTGCGTATTAAGGGAGGTTTCGACCCTTTGTTTGATGGCAGCGATATGCACAGAATTGGGCAGATGCTGTCCGGCTCTGGCATTAAGACGATAGATGGCAATATTATTATAGACCAGACAATGAAAGACACCCTGCAGTATGGTGAGGGATGGTGCTGGGACGATGATAATCCAGAGCTCCATCCGTTTGTCTATCATCATGGTCTTGACAGTATCTGGTTCCCCTTGCCATTCTCCGGCACTGTAGTAGAGCAGATGCTGCCAGTGGTTAAGGCCGACGATGATACCTTGGTTACTGTGATACTTGGAGAGGTTACCCATGGCATGGCAAAAGTGCTTGAACCTATGATGAAGAAGAGCAATAACTATTTTGCAGAGTCTGTGTTCTATCAGATTGCCGCCTCGCAGTCAGTTGGTGAGCCAGCCTCTGCATTGCATGCCAAGAAGGCTGTTAACAGACTGATAAACAGGATTGGATTAAAGTCAGCCGATTATAAAGTAGCAGATGGCAGCGGTTTATCATTATATAATTATGTGTCGGCAGAATTGCTCACCAGAGTCCTGCGCTATGCCTATCGCAAACCGTCTGTATACAAGTATTTAGCCCCATCGCTTCCCTTAGCAGGAAACGATGGCACGTTGGAGAAACGCATGCGCAGGACTGCGGCTTCAGGAAATGTTCGTGCAAAGACAGGAACGCTCACAGGTATAATCAGTCTTGCCGGATATTGTACAGCAGCCAATGGCCATCCTTTAGCATTTACCATCATCAATCAGGGAGTGCTGAAGGGCAAGGATGCGCGCGACTTTCAAGATAAGGTATGCGAGGTGTTATGTAAGGAATAATAAATCAATAGGGATAAAATGGAACGGTTAACAATATTTTTCGAGCAGTTATTTATAGAGTGGGGTATGGCTCATGCTACATCTGTAATATTAAGTCATATAACCTTGGCCTTGTTGGGCATCATCGCAGCATTGGCCGTTGGCTTTATCTGCAGCCGGCTCATAGTGCCGGTGGTTATGAAGATAAGCGATAAGACCATGTCTAAATGGGACGATATTATATTTAATAAGAAGGTGCTAGTCTCTGCCTCACAAATAGTTCCAGCAGTGATTATATGGACGTTCCTGCCTGCAATGTTTTATAGGTATCCCACTGTTGAGATACTGCTTGGCCGCCTTACCGCAGTGTATATCACCGTGATGTCTGTGAAGACGGTGATTACGCTTGTCAACTCATTTAAGATGTTAGATGACACAGTATCTACCGCCACACGCCAGTATGTCCATACGTTTTGTGGAGTGATGAAGATAGTGTCGCTATTTGTGGGTGTGATAATCATTGTGGCGATAGTGATAGACAAAAGTCCTATTGTGCTTCTGGCAGGACTGGGCGCTACCTCGGCAGTGCTCATGCTTGTTTTTCAAGACACCATCAAGGGACTGGTGGCAGGCATACGCCTCACCAGCAATGACATGTTGCACAAAGGCAACTGGATAACCGTGCCAAAGGCCGGCATCGATGGTGTGGTGACGGAGATAACACTAACTACGGTAAAGGTTCGCAACTGGGATAATACAATATTAACCATATCGCCTCAGACACTTGTTGACGACTCGTTTCAGAACTGGCGCGGCATGCAGGAGAGCGACGGCCGCCGTGTTAAGCGCAAGGTCTACTATGATTTTTCAAGCATAGGAACAGTTGATGCTACTATGTGCAAAAATTTGATTAAGAAAGGCTATTTCAAAAGCGATGAGATACGTCCAGGCATGACCAATATTACTCTCTATCGCCGTTATATGGAGCGCTTCTTGTCAAAGACAGCAGCTGTAAACAAAAATATGATTATCATGGTGCGCCAGTTGGAGGCAACAAATACAGGACTGCCCATAGAGTTTTATTTCTTCCTTACTGATAAGACATGGGTAAACTACGAGCACAACCTTGCCGACATTATGGACTCAATATATGCCATTACTCCTGAGTTTGGACTGAGAATCTTCCAGTTGCAGTATGGAAATCAAGTATAATAAACGGAGTTAGGATATTTCAGTCCGTCGCTAACAAATGCCACTATTGCAGTATAGTTATCGAGTCCGTATGTCTCGCAAATGTCGTCCAGTGTCTGTATAATATCCTCAGGTGTCTTTCCTTCTCTCATTATTTTTATAAGATTGTCCTGAGTTGTGCTTTTGTATATGCCGTCGGTGCATATCAGTATCCTGTCTCCGTCCATCAGGTGTGTCTGGAATATGTCAGGTTTTACCACCGAGCGCCTGAAAGGGAAAAAACATTTGTTCAGCACCTCCTTTTCTCCACAAATCTCAGTATGGTCTATGGTTTGGAATATCACTCCCATTCTTGGTCTTATCAGATAGCATCTGCTGTCGCCGAGGTTGGCTATTGTTATGCTGTTGCGTCTGATGCTTGCCATTACAAGCGTTGTGCCCATCTCGGCGTAGTTCATGGCCTTTGAACGCTCGTTGATATTGTCAAAAGCCATGTCGCATGCCTTTTTTACCTTCTCGTCGGTATCGGGGGTAGTTGTAAACTCTTCCCAGTAAGCTGCTATGCTGTTTGCCACTATCTCGCTTGCCACCTCGCCATTATCATGACCGCCAAGTCCGTCACATGCAATACCTGTCCATCCCTCCACTTCAGGATGGTTCAGTACCCTCAGAGTATCTTCATTATTATGCCGTTTGCCTGTTTTTGATATAGTGGCGTGTTTTATTAACATACTGTTTGTTTAATGGATAAAAGGTTTACAAGTTCAAAATTACTCAATATTATTCTAGTGCCAAAATATTTTGCGTAAAATGTGAGGCTGGTGTGAGCAATTTTTGAAAATTCGTGAAGTCAGAGTGTAATTCTCTAACTAAAAAACAACCACGAATTACTCTTATCTCACAATTCTTTTTTAAGAGTCATGCTCTCCAAAGAATAATTTGTGAAATCCGAGTAATTCGTGGTTTTAAAATTAATTCGTGCTCTTAAGAGTTATGCCTTGAAGCTCTCCAGGTCTTCGGCCTTGAAAGCCTTGATGTATGCGGCATGGCCGTTAACATCAGCTTCAGCATGGCGAACATAAACCTGTGCGCTCTTTGTAAACATCTCAGGTGCGCGTGTTGCATCGTCGAGGATGAGCAGTGACATCACAATGTCGCCAGTCATATCGTACAGACGGCGAGCGAGGAAGTCCTGCATATCCTGGTTAGCAGCCTCTTTCACATAGTTAAGAGCATCCTCATACAGCTCAACAAGCTTTGCCACTCGAGCCTGCAGTGGCTTCAAGTCCTCTGCCACCTCCTGCTCCAGCATCTCCTTGATGATGGCAAGGTATGTGCCGTTGGTGATGTAACGGATAGCTGCCACCACCTGCAACTGTGTAGTGCCCTCGTAGATAGAGAAGATACGGGCATCACGATACAGGCGCTGACACTTATACTCCATGATGAAACCAGAACCGCCATGCACAGATATTGCGTCGTAAGCATTCTGGTTAGCATACTCAGAGTTCATACCCTTTGCCAGTGGTGTGAACGCATCAGCCAGGCGTGTGTACTTCTTCATCTCTTGACGCTCCTCTAGTGTGAGCTTGCGGTCGCGCTGAATATCCTCAAGAGCTTTGTAGATATCTACATAGCGAGCTGTCTGGTAGAGCAGTGAACGGCCTGCGTCGAGCTTTGCCTTCATGCGGCTCAGCATGTCATAAACAGCAGGGAACTCAATAATCTTCTGTCCGAACTGCGCACGCTCCTTAGCGTATGCCAGAGCCTCGTTATAAGCTTCCTGCTCAACACCTACCGACTGTGCCGCGATACCCAGACGAGCACCGTTCATTAGGGCCATCACATACTTGATAAGTCCCAGTTTGCGGTCGCCGCAGAGCTCAGCCTTGGCGTTCTTGTATGTCAACTCACATGTTGGTGAACCATGAATACCGAGCTTGTGCTCAATGTGGCGCACGTCAACACCGCCGTCACGCTTGTCGTAGATAAACATTGACAGTCCGCGGCCGTCCTTTGTGCCTTCCTCAGAGCGAGCCAGTACAAGGTGAATGTCAGAGTCGCCATTGGTTATGAAGCGCTTCACGCCATTCAGTCGCCAGCACTGGTTCTCCTCATCGTAGGTTGCCTTGAGCATCACGCGCTGCAGGTCAGAACCTGCATCAGGCTCAGTAAGGTCCATTGACATGCCCTCGCCCTCACAGATGCGTGGAATGTACTTCTGGCGCTGCTCCTCGCTGCCGAACTCATAGAGAGTGTCGATACAGCTCTGGAGACTCCAGATGTTCTGGAAACCAGCATCAGCAGCTGAGATTATCTCGCTGAGCATAGAGAATGTCACGTTAGGCAGGTTCAGACCGCCGTAGCGTCTTGGCATAGAGATGCCCCATAGTCCGGCCTTGCGTGTAGCGTCTATATTCTCGAATGTCTTACTTGCGTAAATCATGCGTCCGTTTTCGAGGTGTGGACCCTCAAGGTCTACGCTCTCTGAGTTTGGGGCGATGATATTTGCTGCCACGTCACCAGTGATATCGAGCACCTGCTTGTAGTTCTCGATAGCATCCTCGTAGTCAACTGGAGCGTCATCATAAGTCTTTGCGTCTTCGTAGTTGCGCTCTTTCAGTTCTACGATGCGCTGCATCAGAGGATGGTTCAAGTGGAACCCAATCTCTGGATGGTCACTATAATAGTTTGCCATAATTTTGAAAATGAAGAATGAAGAATGAAGAATGAAGAATTTGCTTCCGCTTTCATTTCAATCGTCATCGGCATTCTTTTCTCCTTTTTTATTATTGTTATTCTTTTTTACTGTTTTTATTGACGAAACCAATAATGCAATAAGTTCGCTGCAATCTGTTGCCATGCTTTCAAATTCTTTATCTGATATCTGTTCTGTGTCATGCAGCAGGTTCAGTCAGTTCATTGTCTCATTGGCTTCCTTGAGAGCTATATGAAGTTTGAATGTGAAGTCAGAAGGACTTTGTGCAAATTCCGATTCATGAATATTGGCAGAAATAGATGTTCCAGAGCGTAAAACTTGTTTGTAGATAACCATCAATTTGTTGTCATTCCCAGAGAAATGCAGAAACATCTTGGTTATTCTTACAGCAAAAGCATAGCTTTTTATATGTAAAATAGAACCCTCTCTTCTGTAATTAATCATATAGCGGAAGCAAATTCTTCATTCTTCACTCTTCATTCTTCATTTACTTAGAGTTACTTTTGTAATACTTAATCAACTTAGGAACCACTTCCTCCACAGTGCCAACAATCACGTAGTCCGCAATCTTGTTGATTGGAGCGTCTGGATCGTTGTTCACTGAGATGATGATGCCTGAGTCCTGCATACCGGCGATATGCTGAATCTGACCAGAGATACCGCAGGCGATATAAACCTTTGGATGAACGGTCACACCAGTCTGACCAATCTGGCGGTCGTGGTCAAGCCAACCAGCATCAACGGCTGCGCGGCTGCCGCCCACCTCACCGTGGAGCACCTTTGCCAACTGGAACAGCATGTCGAAATTCTCCTTTGAACCAACACCATAACCGCCGGCAACAACGATAGGAGCACCCTTCAGGTTGTGGTCTGCTTCCTGCACCTCGTGAGTGAGCACTTTCACTACGTATGCCTCTGGAGACACATATTTAGATACTTCAGGATAAACCACTTCTTTCTTGCACTCACCCTCATAGACAGCTTTCTGCATCACGCCCGAGCGCACTGTTGCCATCTGTGGGCGGTTGTCTGGGTTTACGATTGTTGCCACGATGTTGCCGCCGAAGGCAGGGCGAATCTGATAGAGCAGGTTCTCATAAACCTTATTGTTCTTCTTGTCCTCGTAAGGACCAATCTCCAGTTCGGTGCAGTCTGCTGTCAAACCGCTGAACAGAGATGACGAAACTCTTGGACCGAGGTCGCGGCCAATAACAGTTGCACCCATAAGACAAATCTCTGGCTGCTCCTCCTTGAAGAGGTTCACCAGGATGTCGGTATGTGGAGCCGATGTGTATGGGAACAGACCCTCGCCGTCAAACACGAAGAGTTTGTCTACTCCGTATGGCAGTATCTGCTCCTCCACCTTGTCCTTGATGCCAGTGCCGGCAACAACAGCGTGCAGCTCTACATTCAGTTGATTGGCAAGCTTGCGTCCTTTCGTCAGCAATTCCTGAGATACTTCCTGTACCTGTGTGCCTTCTATCTCGCAATATACAAAAACGTTGTTCATATTTCTTTTCTGAATGAAGAATGTAGAATGAAGAATGAAGAATTCCCTACCAAAGTCCCACAGAAGAATCCTTATGGGTGTTTCGGTAAATGAGTTGCGGTAGCAAATTCTTTATTCTTCATTCTTAATTCTTAATTTAACCAATGATTTTCTCCTCCAACAATTCCTTAATCATGCCCTCGATGTCTGCGTCGCTGCCAGTGAGAGTCTTTGACTCCTTAGCCTGGAACACGATGTTCTGAACAGCCTTCACCTTGGTTGGCGAACCGCTCAGTCCGCACTGCTGTGGGTCACCGTCAACATCAGCCACAGCCCACTGTGTCAGTGTGAGATATGGACGCTCCTCATACAACTCCTGATATGGCATGTCTGGTGTGCGCTCCAGCGGAGCAGTAGCACGCTTGTACTTCATCACCAGCTTAGCGTTCTGCGGACGGCAAGGAGCAGCGCTTCCGTTCACTGTCACAACAACAGGCATCGGAGCCTCTACAGTCTCCACGCCACCGTCAATCTGGCGGCGGATAGTCAGTTTGCCATCCTCACACTTCAGAATCTCCTCAGCGTATGTTACTTGGTTCAGTCCCAGTTTCTGAGCCACCTGTGGACCCACCTGTGCTGTATCGCCGTCGATAGCCTGGCGACCGCCGATAACGATGTCCACATCACCAATCTTCTTGATGGCAGTAGCCAGCGCATAAGAAGTGGCCAGTGTGTCGGCTCCGGCAAACAGGCGGTCGGTCAACAACCAACCAGTATCAGCGCCACGGTACAGTCCCTGACGGATAATCTCTGCGGCACGTGGAGGACCCATAGTAAGAATACCAACTGTAGAACCTGGATTCTGCTCCTTTAAGCGAAGAGCCTGCTCCAGGGCATTTAAGTCTTCAGGATTGAAGATTGCAGGCAGAGCGGCACGGTTGACAGTTCCTTCTGCTGTCATGGCGTCTTTGCCCACATTTCTTGTGTCTGGTACTTGCTTAGCAAGCACTACAATTTTTAAACTCATAATGTTTATTTAATTATTAGTGTATATTTCAGTTTATCTGTACAAAATTAGTCTTTTTTTACTTTTTGACAAAGAAAAACGGTCAAAAACTGCACATTATAAACCAAAACGTGCACAAATCAAAACATTTGTGCACGTTTCATTCAGTCCGCCCGAACAGAATAACTTATAGTAATAATCCCTCATCTCTCATCTCTCATCGTTCAACGTTCATCCTTTTTAAAAGGAGTGCAGGAGTTCAGGAGTGACGCTTCGCTCAGGAGTGTAGACGTATGCCTGACAAGCAAATCAGTTCCTCCCTTTTGTAAGGGGAGGTTAGGTGGGGATAGTGATCTCTCATCGTTCATCGTTCATCGCTCATCGGTCATCGCTCATCGTTCAACGTTCATCGCTCAACGCCACAATATTCATATCGCGCCAATGCTGAGCGCTGCGGTATTTCTCAACTGAGGCGGCTGGCACATGTATCGTTATGTTTTTGCGGTTGAATATAACAGAAAGTGGTTGAGGCTCTGTTGAATAGTTGTAAACATGTTTCAGACTATCGCAGTGGAAGAAAGCATATTCGCCTATAGTCTCAACGCTGGCAGGAATGGTTATCTCTTTTAGGCTTTTACATTTCCAGAATACGCCTCGGTTAATTGTCCTAAGTGTAGATGGCAGTTTTACAGCCTCAAGATCCAGACATTCGCCAAAAGCATCAAGTCCAAGCGTTTCCACCCCTTCTGGTATATCCACACTTTTAAGGCTTTTGCATTAGCAAACGATGCGTGCTTAATGTTTTTTAATGTCGTTGGCAATTTGATACTTCTTATTCCTGATCTATAAAAACATTTAGCTTCTGTTTCTGTAATCCCCTCAGGTATGTTTACCGATACTAATCCTTTTGAACCCTCAAATGCTGATTTCCCAATTCTTCTTAAAGAAATAGGCAGGTTTATGCTTACAAAGTCATCATATTTCTTAAATGCAGAGTCGGCTATTTCTGTCACGCTATATGTCTTGCCGTCAATCTGTATTTCTTCCTTGATGTAAATGTTGGTTTCACCACTTCTTGTATCTTTTTTCACATGTCGTTCTCTGCCTATAGCCATACAAGAGGCATCCTCTTCAGATATAACCTTATAGTGCACCCCTTCTATCGTTGCATCTTTTTCTAAATACAACATCAGATATTTGTAGTTCTCACTGTTCTTGAACATTTGCCATCCTATTGATGCTGCTACGAGAACGGCGATGCAGCTTAATGCAATCCACAACTTCTTGTAACTCTTGTTTATCGCCTTAGCCATGGCTTTTGCGCTGTCGTAGCGTTTCGCCTTGTCTTCTTTCAGGCTGCGCTTCATAGCCAGTCGATAGGATAGTGGCAAACGCCTGCCGCTTTTTTGCTCGATATATTCCATAAGTTTTCCAACGGTGTATATATCGGTGCGTGCATCAAGTTCTTTGCGTTTTCTTGCCAACTGCTCTGGTGCCGAAAACGCTTTTGTCATGCCTGCTGTAAACGTGTAGTCGTCGGTGTCGCAAAATCCCAGGTCGATAATCTTCACATCATTGTTAATGCGTGTCAGCATTACGTTCTCTGGTTTCAGGTCGCAATAAACGATGTTGTTCCTGTGCATGCACTCAAGAACATCCAGCAATTGGTTGAAGAACTTGCTCAGATTATCGTCATTGCGGAAATATGAAGGCTCGTTTTCCAGTTTCTCGGCAAGTGTTTCTCCCGTCACATATTCCATAAGTATGTATGGCCCATCACCGTTCATGCCCAGCTCCTTATATCTTACGATGTTGGGATGGTCGATGCAATGCCCTATCTCATACTCTTTCTTGAGTATCAGGTTATATCGTGGATTGTCAATATGCTCGGGGCGCAACTGTTTCATGAAAAACTGTTCGCCTTTTCTGCTTACAAGAAATGATTGTGATGTACTTCCTGACGATTTTAATGGCTCGATTTTCTCAAACAAATCGTCGCTCTCTTCTGAAATGAAACTTGATGCTTTCATTATGTTCTTCTAAGTAAGTTGAATGCTATTCCGCCGTTGCGTCCGCAGATGTAGTTTGTTGGTTTGCCGCCTTCGTGTACAAGACAAAAGAGTTGAAGCGGTTCGCCATGAATGAAATATTGCACATGAAACGTATCACCTACACTCAGTTTGCTGTTTACCGATTCTGTCACGGTAAACATATCAATCCCTTCATATCTTATGGTTACAGTCCTGTCGGGTTCCCATGTAAGTCTTATAGTGTCGCCGGCAATAAGTGTTGAAGCCTGAAGACACTCATTGTTAATGAAATCGCTGTCGCTTTCCGCTTCCGACGATTTCTCAAACGACTCCCAGTCTTTATATCCAGCGGCTCTTGCCAATATGTTGAGAGTGAATATCTGAGGTTTGTGGTTCTGCTCCTTTTCCAGATACCCCCACATTCTTTTTAGTGTGGTAGAACTGATGTGTGTCTGGGTCAAGGTGTATATTCGTGCGGCAAGAAAGTTGAAGTCGCGAGGCGTCTTCATCTCTCTGCCTAAGGTGTTCTCTATTTTTGCCTTTAACTGTTCAAGTGCTTTCTCCATTATATAATTATTCGCATTTGCTCCTCAGCTTTGCGGTTTTAGTTATGTTTGGTTTTTCTTTTCTCTGCAAAGATACAACATTTTCGTTAATATCATAATAATTGTTACTCTTAACTCTAACTTGGACTAAAATGGACCAATGCTGTTTCGTGCTAATATAGTATATTTGCAAAGAAATATAGTAATAACATGTTTTTTGTCAATAAAGGCAAATTATATGCCTTAATGATACGTTATATTAAATTCGGATAAAATCTTAGATAGATTGTATTGAAAAATTGTTAACTATAATTATATTCATGAAAATAAAAAAGATTACAACTTTGATTTGTGGAGCGGTGATGATATCTGCATTGATTTCGTGTGGAGGCTCAGGTGAGAAAAAAGGATTAGCAGATGGTGCTTCTGGCGATTTGGAAGCATACGAAAGTGGTGAAGTGAATGCAGTGGTGCAGGCATTGCCACAAATTATGATTCTTCCAAGTGATCAAGTGTTGAAGAATTTTGGATGCTTGAAGAATCAGACAGTTAATGGACGCTCTTATCAAATACGTGATTATCAGAAATATTTAATGGCTGACGATCGTGCCAAGCGTATATTCTCCACCATACAGACGGCTTTCAATAACGAGGGATTTCCTCTTAATGATTTGGAGCAGACACTGAAACAACTTAACACGCAGGAGGCAACTGATATGGCCGACGGTTTTGAGAAAGATGCGAAAACGCTCCTCCTTACAACAGCGCAGCCGGATATCATTTTGGAAATGAACTATAATACTACAGCAGATCAAACCCAAAGTCAGATATCCCTGATTGGTAGCAATTATAAGAAAAAGAACAATGATAAAGAAAAAAATCTTAGTTATACGCTTAACGCCATTGATGCTTATACCAATAAAGTGATTTCTTCCATTACTGCAAGTAACATTAAAGGTGAGTCAACCACCGAGACCATCCAAGCTGATTTGCAGCAAAAATTTAAAGGGTTGATGAAAGATGTCCAAAATTATTTTTCTGACATATTAACCCGTGGACGTGATATTACTGTACGCATAGCAGTCGCCAAGGGAAGCAAAGTTAAACTGTCGGACACTAATATTGAAGGCGACACGTATGCCGATTATATCATGGACTATATCAAGAGTCACACAGTGAAGGGAGCTTACAAAATGCAGCGTAATACAGATAATGAACTTTATTTTGTGAATTGCCGCATTCGTTTGCTGAACGAAGATGGAACTCAGTACGGAGTATATGACTGGGCAAGAGATCTTGCCAAGAGCTTGCGTAAGAACTTGGGGGTTAAAGTCACCAACAAGTCACAGGGCTTGGGCGAAGTACTTATCTCCATTGAAGGAATGTAAAAGTAGAATACACATTGAATAATATATAGCATGAAAAAGTCAATATTCATTATCGCAGCATTGGCTGTTGTCATGACTTCGTGTGGCGGTGATGCAAAAAAAGACACATCGAAAGGGTTTGCACCTAAGGAGCGCAAATCAAACCTACATGATGACGAACGCCAACAGGCAATAGACCAGAAACGGGCAGAATTGAATGCAACAGTCAATTTAGAGACCCTGATGAACCAGCGTGGAGTGAAACTTAGTATATTAATGCCTAAGGTAGAAGGGCAAGATATCACTGCTGAAGTTTCTGAAAAGATTGGAATGAAGATGCTGGAGATGGCAGCACAGAACGGTATTAGTGGACTGGGTACATCGCCAGGTTTTGTTATGGGTACAAGTATAACACAGACAGGACGTGTGGCAACAGGCTCTGCACCACAGAAAATGATGGTTAAGTATGACCTCACTTTCAAGGTAATGAATACGCTGACCAACGATGTTTATGCAACAACTACGCAAGAAGTGACGGGCGTGGGTAGTAGTTTTCCTGAAGCTAACATAAATGCTGTTAGCAATATAAAAAATACTCCGCAAATACAGCAGATGTTACAAACAGCAAATGATCGCATAATAGAATGGTATATCACAAATTTGCCGACAATTAAGAATCAGGTGAATGCAGCTGTAGGCAATGGTGATTATGCTTTAGCATTGGCTATTGTTGAGAGTGTGCCGCAATCAGCAAAAGAAGCGTTTGCTTATGCTACGAAGAAACAACCTGAACTCTTTTTAGGTCTCAAAAAGAAAACTACTGGTGAATCCTTTGCTGCCATGAATGCCGCAATAGCTGCAGCGGGAACAACATTTGATCCGCAGATAGCAGCATATCTGACAATGATTCCTACTGACATGCCAGAATATGTAAAAGCAAGGAAAGCACTTGATGCTTATGAAAAGAAGTGCCAAAAACATATAGCAGACCTTGAAGCAAAGGCTGCGAGAGAAGAAACCGCTGCACGTAAGTATGAAATGGAAAAACTGAAGTTTACTCAAAAGGAACGCCTTGCTCAGATTGAAGCAGATAAGATGAAGTGTAAATATGAGCAAATGGCAAATGCACGAGCAATGGAGCGTGCAATGAGAGCAGAAACCGATAAGAAGAAAGGTTTTTGGGGAGGTTTGGGCGATCGCATCCTTGGTGGAGTAGATGCAATAGGAGAAGCATTTGATGATGCAAAATGGAATTAAAATATAAAAAATAGAAACATATGTATATTAAAAATATTGTTAAAATGTCAGTCTTGACATTGACTGGTATGATTTTCATGGTAAGTTGTGAAGAATCATTGGAGAGCAAAATTAAGAGAGCAACAGATGTTGAAATAACAGGTGCCGATGGTCAAATTTATAAAACTTATCAACGTGCTTGCGATGATGGAGATTTTAATGCTGCGCGTGAATATATCAAAATGTTGGAAAAAAATCTTAAAGCTATAGACTTTACAGAAGAATCTTTTTTTGATACCGATTATAATTATGATGAAAAACGCGAAAATTTTGAAATGGTCGAAGAAGCTAAAGATTATGTATTCAATGCTGAAATAAATTATCTTGCGGTTCTGAACGACCCTATTGCAAATTCCAAAGTTTTAATGTTTTTGTCAAATATCCCCCAAGAAGGAAATAAGATGGCAGATAACATGTTGATAAAAGCAAATCATTGGAGTTCGAGTTCTTCTGTTATAGATGGAAAATATCAAACGTATGTGGAATGGTGTAGTGGTTACAATTCAAAATGTGACAGGATCTTAGATCTTGCAATCTCTGTAAAAAATCAAGATTTGGCAGAAAAGATTTTAGGAATGTTCATGCCTGATGCAACCTATGATAAAAGAAGATGTAAAGATAAATATTATAAGGATGACTTTCCGAACCATTTTGATGCTTATACCAAATACACGAATGAGTCAAAAACAAAAGCGTTGCAAAAATATAACAATGCCGTAAAAAGTGGTGTATTTAGTAAATAGGAACTGATGAAAAATTGCATTCCCAAATCGTTCCGTCTTTTTGGTCGGGCTGTCGCTTCAGTACGTCATGAAATGTGGGTATCGGTGCAAGTGTTGTTGCTTGTGACCTTACTTTTGGCATTAGTCATGTGGTTAGCGGAAAAAGGAGAACAGCCAGGGGCATTTGAAACTTATCCTGATACTGTTCTGTGGGCATTTATGTGGTATTTTGGTGATCCGGGAAAGTTTGCTGACTATGAACCTGTAACGCTTGTGGGGCGTAACCTGAATCTGATAATAGCACTTGTCAAAATAGCCATATTTGCTGTGCCTGCAGGTTTGGTGGCCAATGGCTTTCGCAATGCCATATCAAAAGACCTGTATGATACGAAATTAGAAACTTACCGTAAACGTATGCATAAGGCTTTTAGGCGTTCTGCCAATAAAACGTTGCGTGAGTATCTGAACATACAAAAGAGCGATGTTGCCGATAAGTTGAAAATTCTCAATATGGTGCCTCAACGGATTCCTGTCACTCGAATGCAAGTGCGACAGGGAATGGATATAAGAGACATCTTTGAGGTATGCAACCGCTTTTCGGAGTTTCGACTGAAGAATCTGGCAGAAGCAAAAAGTGTGGAAGAAGCGTCTGATGAACGCTTTGTAGTGGAGCATTTTCCACTGAATACTTCATATGGATGTTGTATCAACCGTCATTCAAATGTGACGATCGTCAGTCCCAGTAATTTTGCAGATTTGGGCGTTGGGTGGTTTACCTATTATCTTGCCAAATTAGGTGGATTCAACTATGTCAGCAAGGAGATGGAGGTGGATCCAAACGAATTGGATTCTTTCTACAACATGTCGCCCGAACCTCTTTATGACAAGAAAAAACGGACGGAATATAGTAAGAAGGATAAGGATGCATTGAAGACGCTCGACAAGAAAGAAAGACTTCGTAAGGATTTCTTGGCTGACCTTAAACTGCTTGCCAATAGAGGCAATGAATCTTGGATAATTGTGATTACAGAGCATCTGATGAACTCTTTTAACCAAACAGATTTCCATTTTTCCGATGCATTAAAAGATGGGTCGCAACCAACAGTGGCAGACAGGCAACGCTACGAGACATTGTACAAGAAGTTTGCTGATGTGATGCAGGCTGAGTTCAACCTTTCTGCTACAGCTCAATCAGTACGTTATCCGTTGTTGAAGAATAACCTTGCTTATCGTCTGAGAAAAGATGGTGTGGAATGCAATTGTTTTGTGCTTCGCCCATCATCACACATAATGAACTTCGATACCAAACGGTTGCTTGTTGCATTCCGCATGGCACAGGTTATCAGTCATCAGTTGGACAATGGCAAGGGTATTGAAGAAAATGATGTGAAAGATTTTTCAGCTACAGGCTTTGGATATTTAGAAAAAATAAAAGATTTACCATGAATAATGAACAACAGAATTTGTTGACAGAGCTATATAGCGTCCACTCGCCCACAGGTGACGAGTGGGCGCTGATTTGTTTAATTCGTAAGTATGTAGAGAAACACCTACCTGATGTGGAAATGCAGATGGACCGCTTAGGAAACCTTTATTTTACGAAAGGAAATTCCACAGAAGGGTATCCTACATTAGTTTGCCACCTCGATCAGGTGCAGCAAACGCATAGTGCTGATTTCTCTGTTAAGAAGGAAGATGGCAGATTTTATGGATGGTCTGAAGTCAATCAGCGATATGAGGGATTGGGGGCAGACGACAAGAATGGTATCTGGATGTGTTTGCAATGCCTGCAGGAATGTCCCACGCTGAAGGTGTTTATGGCGGTAGGAGAGGAAAAGGGGTGCATTGGCAGCAACAGGGCTGATATGAGTTTTTTCAGTGACAGTCTATATGTATTAGAACCTGATTGTAAGGGTGGTACAGAGGTCCATACAGTGCTTAGAGGAATACCTTGCGCTAGTGAGGAGTTTGTGACGGCACTTGATATAGATTCCTATGGATTAGTCATCACAGAAGGTAAGGCCAGCGACATATTGGCACTGACGTTGAACGGAATTGGAGTTAGTTGTGCTAACATACCATCAGGGTATTACCTACCGCATAAGGATGATGAATATACGGTGGAATCGGAACTGCTGCACACGCTGGAGTTTATTTGTAACACCATTAATTCTCTACATGAACGTTTCCCCCATCGATATATATCGGAGACGGAGCGGAAGGTGGCTGCATTTTATGGTAGGGGGACTTCTGTTCTGTCGGATAATCCGACATGTGAGAGTATCTCGGATTTGCAATCCGTCACAACATAATATTTATGGTAATAATCCGCGAACGGAAGGGTTCTAAAACAATTCAAGTTGTTTTGGTCTTCAAAACCTATCATTTGGCATTGCGAAACCTATCATTTCGCAGACCAAAACAACTTGTTTTGTAGCAGCACGATTTCGCTTCAATGTAAAGATATAATTCTTTTGAATTTCTGTTAAGTCGGTTACTCTTCATGCGGTCGGATTGCAAATCCGCCCGAACGAACGTTTATTGCTCAACGTTCAACGAAGATAAAAGACGTTACCAGAAAGTAATGTCCTCTATCTTCTCTTATCTCCTTCTATCTCCCTCTATCTCCCTCTATCCGTTCTGTCGGTAGTATAATAGTGACGTTTTGAAATTTAACGTCACCTTTGGAATTTGCAGAATATTAATGAGTTATATTCAAAATGACGTTATTACGTTTTTTTTGATAATCCTTTATGTTCTGTCGGATTTGCAATCCGACTATTGTAATCTTTTTTTTCGCATTAAAAATGCTTATACTTAATGCGGTCGGATTGCAAATCCGCCCGAACTGTATCCTCGTAATTCGCTTAATTCGTGGTTTTTCTTGGGTTCTGTCGGATTTCAATCCGGATATTTAGAAAAAAGCATTTAAACCTCAAACCACTATATCTCAATATTATTATTGTTGTACTATCACGTCAAGCAGTCCTTTTTCGCCATAATAGTCACGTGCTGAGCTATACAAATAATCCTCAGGTCGTTGAACAATCTCCTGTCTCACAGGATTCATATGAATATAATCGAGTTTCTGCTTGTAAAAGTCATAGGTTGAAATAACCTCTGTATAATACCCGTCTTGCCAGAACTTGAAATCACTTATTTTGTGGTCGTTGCTACCACGAAACCAACACTTGTCCATCAGCCAATCCTTGCGGCTCTCTTGTGGATTATTATGTATGGCATCAACAATCCTTTTGCTTGTGAACTTCTTGAAGTCACGCATGATATCACCAATACAGATGTCATCCTTCGTGGCATCCGCAATGATATGCAAATGGTTCGTCATCAACACCCATGCATATATTTCGAGACCTTTGTGCTCTTGACAGAACTTCAGAGAGTCCAACACAATTTGTTTGTATGCAGGTCGTGTGAATACATCCATCCAGTCAATGACCGTCGTTGTGATGAAGCTAAGTTCTTTTGTTAATCCTATTGCTGCCATCGTTTTTGCTTTTTATGTTGTTCTGTCGGGTTCTGTCGGATTTGCAATCCGACAGGTGGGGTATCCCGGATTTGCAATCCGTAGTATGCTATGTTATCTTTTTTTCGCATTATAAATGCTGATACTCAAAGCGGTCGGATTACAAATCCGCCCGAACGGAATTCGCTATCCAGTGCATCCGCGAATCGCTGCTTGCCATCAGGAGCCTGGAATTTGAAGTGGTTAGTGACACTAACCAGTTGAATACCGTCTTTGGCCATCTTGCCTTTCAGGTACTTCCAATAGTTGCGGCATTTTTTGTAGTCCTCTTCGTCATTGATAGCACGCACGATGTCAGTAGCCGAGAACCACCACTTGCTGTGTTCCTCGTCCCATACGGCTCGCACCTCTCTGTCGTTGAAAAACCTGATTGACTTCTTGCTCATAATATTCTGTTCTGTCTGATTTGTAATCCGACTATTGTTATCTTTTTTTCGCATTATAAATGCTGATATTCAATGCGGTCGGATTTCAAATCCGCCCGAACGGTCCCTTCTTTTATGTCTCTTCCTCCTTTACAATCTCCCAGTAACCTGTCTTGTCACTTCCTTTTCTGGCGATAATGCCAAGGTCACGGAATTTCTTTAACTGTTTCTCTACACCTCGTTTGGTCAATCCTATCTGTTCTGCGATGTCTCCAGCAGACAAAGACGGATTGGATGCCAAAAGCAGCAAGACCTTCCTTTCGTTTACACCGAACTTTACACCGAACTTTACACCGAACTCTTTACCGAACTTTTCATCGAACTCGTCTTCGGTATTTGGTAAAGGATTCCCCTGATGCTCTTTCAGCGTCTTGTAAATCTCGCCCAGCATAAAGTCTATGAACGGACCAGATTGCCCAGCATTAGTACTGGCAGTGATGGCGTCGTAGTACTGCTGCTGATTGCTGTACACCATGTTCTCTACGGGCAGATGCTCAAACAGAGGATGCAGTTTGCCCAGTATCAGCGACTGCCACAAGCGTCCCATTCGTCCATTACCATCGATAAAGGGATGGATAAACTCAAACTCGAAATGAAAAACGCAGGAACGGATGAGAAGATGGTCGTTAGAGTGCTTCAGCCAATCAAAAAGGTCGCCCATCAGCATCGGAACACGATTGGCAGGCGGTGCCAAGTGCACCAAGCCTTTCTCGCCAAACACACCCACACCACCTCGGCGATAGCGCCCTGCATCATCCAGCAGTGCCTGCATCATCACGCCATGCGCTTTAAGCAAATCCTTCTCTTTGAAGGCATCGAGCGAAGGATATAGTTCGTAGGTCTTGATGGCATTCTTAACCTCCTGAATCTGGCGTATAGGTGCCACTACGTTCTTGCCATCAATAATGTCGCGCACCTCACTCTCAGAGAGCGTGTTACCCTCTATGGCCAGTGAGGAATGAATGGTCTTAATGCGGTTAGCCTTACGGAGTCGCAAACCATCCTCCTGTTCCAAACGGATGGCATAACGCTCTATCTGGGCTGAAATTTTCGCTATCAGGTTGATAGCCTCGGCACTAACTGTGAATGGTGGTACGTAGCTCATTGTAGTCTTGCTTTTAATTCGTCGAACGTTGCTATTATCTCGCTCTCCAACTGTATGAGCAAAGGTACAAAAAAAAACTTAATTAGGCAAGATTATGAGGGTTTTAGTTTCTTTCTTTTCGCAATAATGCGGTCGTTCATCGTTCAACGTTCATCGTTAATCCTTTTTTAAAAGGAGTGCAGGAGTTACGCTTCGCTTAGGAGTGTAGACGTATGCCTGACAAGCAATCTCTCATCGCTCATCTCTCATCCCTCATCGTTCAACGTTCATCCTTATTTTAAAAGGAGTGCAGGAGTTCAGGAGTGACGCTTCGCTTAGGAGTGTAGACGTATGCCTGACAAGCAATCTCTCATCTCTATTCTCTCATCCCTCATCCCTCATCCCTCATCGTTCACCGTTCATCGTTCAACGTTCATCGTTCAAAAAAATTATCATCCGAGTAGTGCAAATGAAAGTTTTTTTATATCTTTGCATTTAATTGATGCTTAACTGCATCAGAACCTAAAACGTGTTTAGTGAATAACCAAAAAATACAGGCGATTTTTGAATTTTTTTGTCCATGATACTATATTGTTAAGTGAATAAGATAATAGAGTATTAACATGGAACCTCGCGATGTATAGGTAATCGGTAATATTAAGCTTATGGCAAAATTAAAGATAACAAAGAATTACAGGCCTTCTTACACGTTAAGAGAAATCTTTGAAGGTGAAAATCCTGAACTTTGGGATAAGGTTCAGGCTCTGTCAAAACGTCTTGCTGACTTGCAGGAAATGGTTATCCCAGTGATGCCTTTGCTCCAGCAGCAACTGCCGAAAGATGCAGGGTTGTTGAACGAGGTGGATGCTCAAATCGCTTTTCAGTCTTATATCCTCGCCCGTTCGCTATATGCCTTTGCCGACGAGTCAAACAAACTGCTCGACAGCCAATGCACCAGTTATGCAAAGGCATTAAACGCTCATGATACATACGAAGAAGATGCGCTTGCGGATTTAAAGAAAACCATAGATGTTCTTGATGCAGCTCCGCTTGAGTCTCTGCTTGACGACCGTGTATCAGGGTTACACAGGCTTTCAGCAGTGACCTATAAGTTTAAGGGCAGAATGGATTTCGGCGTATTCAATGCAAAAAAGAGTCCATGGTCATTCCACGACATCATGGGCACGATTATCAGTCAGGGCTTGAGCGATGCCAACATGTTGCATAACGCCATCAACGATATTCCCCCAACAAGCGTCTCTGTAACGGAACTGCTCGATGATGATGAGATGCAGAGGGTGTATTGAGGAAAGAAAAATAGTAAAAACAAAATAGAACCTCGCGATGTGTAGGGGAATCGTTTGTAAGAGATGTTGAAAATTACGAAGGGTAATTCAGAAAAAGAAAGCCCAGATAAAGCTATTTATTTCGACTCGGACGAGTCTTTTTACGACTTCTGTTTGAATACAGAAGTTGTTCACCATAACGAGGAGGGCTCACACCCTTGCTTTAGTCTTGATTTCACCGAAGCATACAAAGAGGCGGTTAAAGACGAGCATACATATTTCTACATTGCAAAAAGAAACTCAACGATAGTACGTCGTGGATGCGTAAATTACCGCACCATCACAAAGCGTGTAGAAAGAGTGATAGAGTGGGGCGAATTATACAACTGCAATATCTTGGAAGTTCCAGAAGGAGTGACAGAACTGCGACTCGATAAGATTGATATACGTATGTTACACGAGTTACATCTGCCATCTACTCTTACATCGTTGAATTCTGACATAATCGAAATGATGGAGAGGGAAAAATATGTTGACATGATGTGGGGCATATACGTAGCGCCAGGTACGATGGCTCATTTCAAACAATTGCTTCCACCGTCCGTACATCATCTGATTAAGGAAAACATCAAACTAAGCGACGCTCTTAGAAACTCACCTATGTTTCAACTTTCGCTGTCGTCAAAGGAACTATTTCACTCAAACCTGTTGGCATGGTTAGCAGAAGACCCCGAAACCAGGGACTTGTTTGTAGAGGTACTCAAATTGTTCTGCCTAGAAGAAGAGCGAGCAAAAGAACTTGCTGACGGTATTCGTAATTGTACATACATGGTGCTGAGAGAGTACAAAAACTTCGACTTTTGCATTTGTGAGAAACTGAGGAATTGGAAAGAAGACTCTGAGGAGGAGTATGTGCCAGGCCAGGTCGTCCTTGTGCTGGAGAATAAGTTTAAGAGTATTCCTTATGAATCTCAACTGAAAGGATATACAATTGTAATAAACAAACTCAATGAAGAAGCATATAATAATAAGGCTAAGAGTTTGTATTACGAAAATAATGGTGAAATGCCAAAAAAATGGAGCAAAAAGCTCGGTTCGCAATATCAAATACAAGATGTAACGTGCCACTTCGTACTGCTCACCTTAAACAAAGATGTGTGCGGTTTGGACATAAAAAACGGCAAGTTCGACATTTGGCATGTTGTTTCCTATCAGGAATACGCTAATATACTACTCGCAGACAAAACCAAACACTTCAAACACGACATTATTCGTGATTATGCAAGCTATGTTGATAAGTTTTGCGACTACATCTATTCCAAACTGAGCAATCTGCCCCCTAGTGTTTTGCTTAAAAAGAAATGGAAGGAAGTCCTTTGTTCTGATCCTGATTTACGCGCAATCAGGATGGATGATATTTGGCAGAAACTAGTAGCGAATTTAATTCTCACCGAGTTGCGTAATAAGGCAAACAGCATTGACAATTCTAAAATTGCAACTATTGCAGCTGGTTATTCCAGAGGAACAGCTCTTATTGAAATTAAAATTCATTTAGGATCAGACGAAAATGATCCATGGTCTTTTGGCGTTCAGATTCAAGATGGGCTTTATAAACGTTTTCTTGAGTCATACAACGATATAGTTGTGAAAGGTTCTGATAAGGACAGGGAAATTTATTATAAAGGTAAACTAAAGGAACTTGCTTCACTCAACCTATTCAGATACGACAAAGGCAACTGGTTCGATGGTGGCAAACTTTGTGTAGATATATGTCCTGGTGCAGCTAAACCAGGCAAGGCAGGAATGGAAGGTTTTGGTGGATATGGTACAACATTTCTTGCCCAATGGAAAAAGATTAATGATACTGCTACAGTAGATGATGTGTTACTGCAAATCATTGAGGATTGTAAAAAAGTTATGTAAAAAATCTCCCAATCTTTGAATTTTTTCCCCAACGTAACTATATTATACACATAACCAATAAAAATAAAAAGATATGAGAGATCCATTCAAGCATTCAGACAAGGCATTTGTTGCAGGTGTAAATCGTGTTTATATAGGTGAACTGCCACCACACTTGGCTCACACTGGGGTCCCAAAGGATGTGGCTCGCAACGGTCTGTTCAAACTTATAGGCAGGGAAGGAAATATGCTCCATTTCAAAACGGGCACACGCTATGCCACTTCATGCTCGGGCAAGGTGCTCACCAGTCTTCAAACTGGAAATGAGATATGCTTTGTGGAGTACAGGGGCGCTCGCATAAAACTGGAAGCCTCATACTACATGACTGGCGGTCGCAAACTAACACAGGAAAGGATGGACTCTCTTCGTACAGATGACGGTCGCACTCTTCGCCAGTTCCTGGCGGATGAGGCGGCCAAACCTCTGGAGGAGAGGCTATGAACCAGTTTCCTACTACCAAAGAACTGGAACAATTCTGCCGTGAGCATGGTTTCCTGTACCATGCCCACGGCAGTGGCAAGTGGGGGAGTGAACGCTACTGGAGCTACTATAAGGTAGAGAACAACGACCGCACCGTGTTCTCTATCGAGTACTTTCCCGTAAGCGGTACTGCCCGGATAAGCATTGCCAATAACCGTTATCAAGGTGGGGTGGAGTCTGTGGCGCACCTGCAGGAGCTGTTGGCTGCAATGCGGATAAATTTAAGACAGCTTGTGCTGGTAGATGAAATGCAATAACACCTGTTGGCGGAATTAACAATCAATATAAACCTTGCGATGTATAGGCAATCGCAAATTAATACTATGGCAAATATTTGGTACTTAAAAATCAAAGTGGTAAACGCGCAGGATGCGGAAAAGATGAAGGACTGCGTGCGCGAACTTAGTAAGGAATATACTTTAATGCCCACGTCCGATAATCCCGATGACGAATGGTATCATGCAGGTTTGGAGTATGGCGACGACTTCGTGCACTACACCGATTGTATAGTAGAATGCTTGGATCAATTCACCGAACTTGCAGGCAAGGTGGCTGCGCAATTCCCCGAGATGCCACTGCTCTTCACTCAGTTTAACACCGACAACCAGGGCTTATATAGATATGAGTCGAAGGATGGAGAGTTTGTTCGCATCAGTCCGCTGAAGGTGACGCTCCACACGAACGATGCCAAAGATTTCAATCAACTTTTGGCGTGCGCCGAACCTTTACTTACAGCACAGGGGATTAACGCAGAAGTGAACACCGCCACTCAGGAAATCACCTGGGGATACAGCGAGGAGAATGAATCACAGGTGTGCGACGCCCTCATTGCAAAGATGAGCGAACAGATGCCCGACATACAGGTGGTGTGCATGAAGCACGACGTGGACAGTCCTGAATTTGGCGGTTTGCAATATTGCATCATGGGCAAGGGTGAAGGTGAGTGGAAGGAAATTACGGGTGTGACTTTTAAAATTGCTTATGCCATTTGTTCCCCGGAATCAGCGTTGGAACTCACAGTGTATGATGCTTTTACAGACCCCGCAAGGTGCGTGAAGGCGATGCTCGAAGAGATTCGCAAGGGAAAATTGCAAGATCTCGAATACTGGGTGAAGGATATAATATTCCAAGAACAAAAGTTCGTTCACCTCTTGCAACCCGAGGACAAGCAGTGGTTGCTATATTTGGACTGCACCGAAGCCGACTGCATCGTGCTTGCAGGTATGTATCGCAGTTGGCGCACATGGGAAGAATCTTTTACAGATGAAGATACGGGCGAGACGGTAACAGTTGAACGCCACGAACTTCTTACCACTCCTTTGTTTGAAAGTCATGAAGGCGAGGCTGAAGCATTGTTGGAAAAAGTGTGCAAAGACAGAGATACGCATTACAATATAAAAGACATCGTCTGGACATTGAGTACCTACACGCCACTGAACTATACACGCCTATTGGTTGACAATATCGAAAACCTTTACGGTGATGACCGCCAGTGGGCATACAAGGAGATAGGTGACCTGTACCGTTGGGGAAAAGAGGAATTCGGGTTCTTCATTGACAAGCAAAAGGCGAAGGAATATTATGACAAGGCTGGTGTTACCGACGAGAATCCGCTCGAGGACAGTGATGACTACGGCGAGCCCGACCCTTGCATTTACACATACACCGTACGGGGTGACATTACTCCGTTGAAGGAACTCGCAGAGAAAATTGCAAACAAATACGGCGATGTGGAGAATGAATTAGGGCTGTACGTTCCTATAAACATCTTCATGTACTACCTTGTGGGTACAGACCCTAAACGATATGATTACTGTGGCAATCTTCTAAGTGCTGAAGAAAAAGATGGTGCACTGCTGCTAAAGTTTGAAACCGAACGTGGTCAGAACGCATTTTTTGCCTATGCCCTGAAAGCAAAGTTCCCGGAACTCGAGGTGGTAATTGAAGAAGTTCTTTATGAAGATGATACGTTAGAATAAAAGCAACACGCAAAAATGAAAACATCTCTTTCAAAATCAAGATACACGAAATATTGCCAGTGCGCTAAGGCTCTATGGTTGAGTGTGAATAAACCCGAAGAGGCTACCGTGGACGCTGGTGTGGAGGCCCGCTTTGCCGAGGGCAATGTGGTGGGCGACCTCGCTATGGGACTCTTTGGTGACTTCGTGGAAGTTACTACTACGAAGGAGGACGGCAGGCTAGACCTTAGTGCTATGATAGAGAAGACTCGCAAGGAGATGGCGCGCGGTACGGAGGTGATTTGCGAAGCATCGTTCAGTTGCAACAATGCAGGCGAGAGCAACTACTGTGCCGTGGACATCCTGCGCAAGACGGCTGACGGGTGGGCCATCTACGAGGTGAAGAGCACAACCAGTCATGTGGCTGATGTGGCAACGATGAGCAAAGAACTGGTGGACAAGGTAGAGAAGTATGCCAAGGATATCGCCTTCTAGAAATGGGTACTCGTGCAGTGTGGTGTGAAGGTGACAGACACTTACCTGGTGACACTCAATAGCGACTATGTGCGTCAAGGCGACTTGGACGTGCAGCAACTGTTCAACATCATCGACATGAAAGAACTGGTGGAGAACGAATACCTGAAAGTTCCTGCCCAACAACGCCTGGCACACACGGTGTTGCTGGGTGACGAGCCACAGAAGGGCATCGGCATGCATTGCAACGACCCCTATCAGTGTGCCTTCTGGAACTATTGCACCCGTCAGGTGGGGCTGGACTTGGAGAACGACAAGACCACGGTGTTTGACCTCTACCGCATGAGTGCGAAGAAGAAGTTTGAACTCTTTGACCAAGGCAAGGTAACCTTCGAGGATGTGCGTCATGACAAGCTCAATGCCAAGCAGCAGGTGCAGGTAGAGTGTACGCTCAACGGCACCGAGCATATCAACAAGCAGGGAATACTGGAGTTCTTGAATAAGGTGACTTATCCGCTCTATTTCCTCGACTTCGAGACTATGCAGCAGGTGTTGCCACAGTTTGACGGCACACGTCCATATCAACAGATTACCTTCCAATACTCGCTGCACTATATCGAGCACGAGGGTGGTGAACTTAAGCATATAGCCTTCCTCGCTCCGAGCAATGGCACCGACCCACGCCGTGCATTGGCAGAGGCGCTATGCCACGACATACCTATGAACAGTTGCATCATGGCATACAACGACCCCTTCGAAAAGGGACGTATCAAGGAGATGGCAGAGGCATATCCCGACCTTGCTGCCCACCTGATGAACCTTCACGGCAATATCATCGACCTGCTCATCCCCTTCCGCGATGGTCACTGCTACCGTCCTGCCATGGGTGGTTCGTTCAGCATCAAGAGCGTGCTGCCGGCATTGTTCCCTGGTGATGACGAACTGAACTACCACAACCTCAACCCCTTGGTGCAGAACGGCGGTCATGCCATGACCATCTTCCCCAAGATAAAGGACATGCCAGCTGCAGAGGCTCATGAGGCACGCGAAGCACTGCTTGCCTATTGCCACCTCGACACCCTCGCTATGGTGCGTGTGTGGGAGAGGTTGAAGGAAGTGGTGAAGTGAAATAATAGTTTTGATTTTTTGAATTTTTATCCCAGTGTTACTATATTGGATTCATAGAATAGAATGATTAAATAATAAAATGATGAAAAACTGGACCGAAGAAGTGATTAAAGAAGTGGCTGAAAACATTGAAAGTGAGAGAAGCCGAGTAAGCAACCGCCCAAATCCCTACAATGTATTTACGGCATGGAAGATGAGCGAGAATGACCATACCAAGATGTTCCTGGCATTGATGCGCTACCAAAATGCTTCCGGAAGATATGCCTTGCTCAACAGTTTTCTTAACCGATTTGCCAAAGGACGCGACAGGATGATTCATTATCAGAACATCTCAGATGTGAATATTCTGTTCAATCCCCGATATAAGACTGACAAGGCAAACAGTTTCATAGACGGGCTCATCACCTTTACCGCCAATGGACGGCGCATAGCAATCATTGTGGAAAACAAAATCTACGATGCGCCAGACCAACCGGAGCAGATACGCCGCTACATCAACCACATGACTGAGGACGAAGGTGTGGATGTGAACAATGTGTGGGTGTTCTATATGACGGGCGATGGCAGTAAGGAGGTTGACGCAAAGAGTTATGGTGGAAACTGCGAAGATGACAGTGTTGACATTGGCCGTCGCTTTGTTCCACTTGCCTACAACAGTGACATCGTTAATTGGTTGAAGAACGACATCCTCGAGGCGCGTATCTATCCCGAAGCGTTGACTGGTGTGGTTCGTGCCTATGTGGAGTCCCTTGAAAAAGACATGTTCGCTGAAGACAATTCTGACGCTTGGAGAATGGACATGTTGTGCAACTGTGTGATTGGTCATCATAATCTGAAAAAAATGAGCGAGGAAGACTGCTTCAGATTGTATGCCTTTCGCGATGAGGTGGCAGAGGTGCGCCACCAAATGCGTGAAGAGATTGCAAATGGCCACGAACAGAACATGCGTGCTGTGGAAAATCTGTATGAAGTTTGCAGAAGGCTGATTCAGAAAATAGAGCAAATGGCTTTCGGCAAATTTGAAGAATGCACTATAGAATTGCTGAACGAACAGTGGGAAAAAGAACTGAAAAAGCGTGGCGGTGTCCAATGGACAGTTGGGCATCGGGGGGTAAACGGTAAAGGATACCTGCAAGTGCGACTTGGAAACGAATGGGGAACCGCTCATTGGGAATGGATACCTATCAATACCTCAAAGATGTGGACAGATACGGAATATACACTGGAACTTCATGTTGAGGGCAACGTCGCATTGGCCAACGAATGGCGCAGTCATTTGCAGAACAATGCTATTCTGCTCCCGAAGGATGCTGCACTGGGAAAGGACTGTACGAAGACAGTCCTCCGTTACAAGGTTAAAACAGCCAAACCCATTGCACAGATGAAAGAAAAGGAGTTGAAGGAACTTCTGAATAGTATCTATTTGGAAAAACTGAACTATTGTTGCAGGATGCTGGTCAATGAGTTTGGTGTATGTACCTCGCCTCCGATGACTGGTATGAAATACACTGATGCACATTAAAATAACAAAGTTAATAACATAATAACACCTCACGATGTATAGGCAATCGCAATTCGGATTATGGCAAATTATACATTTACAACTTACTGGGTTGAAGGCACAAAGGAAGCTATTCATCAACTTCATGATGCCATTGCTAATGCTGAAGGTTGGACCAGTAAAGCATTTGAAAATTTAGGAATCAACACCGAGGGGAAAGAAGACGAATACTCGTGGTTGTTCCGTGCTGAATGGTGTAAACCTGAAGTGGTGGATAAGGACGATTATAGCGTGTTGAAATTTGAGGAGGCCTATCCTTGGGAACGCGGCACAATGATGCCGGATCTTTTTGAAGAAGAGCTCTTTGAAGGGAAACTCACCCACCTTTATTATTATGCCGAAGAACGTGATTCGGGAGTGTTTCAGACGAACGATGCGGAAGGGAAATACTTCCCCAACCGCCTTGTCATCTCTATGCCTCCTGAAGACGATGACGATGAATGGGTTTCGATTTATGCCAAGGATGAGGCTGATGCGGTGCGACAACTTCACGAAGAAAACTTGATACCTGAAGCATTGAATGATTTTGCGTCCATAAAGCAGTATGTTGATGAAAAATTTGGTGAGGATAGTTTCGAGGTAGCAACAATCGATGAGGTCTATCATCCTTTTGCTGACTTCATGTAGTAGATAAAGACTTTGCAAAAAGATATGTTCAACGAATACTGGAAAGTCAAGGCAGCAAAGCGGCGCAAGGCGTGGGCAGCGGTAGCCAAGCGTTTTGCCGAGAAGCATACGCAACTGGAGAAGATACGCAAGAAGGTGTATCTCCCCTTGGACTATGCCGTAAACTTTGATTTCGGAAATTACAAGACGTGGCATTTTGTAAAGGCGAACCCTATTGTCCAATGGAAACAGATGAATTTCGGTTTCTCGGAAAGCGGTTTGCGCAAAGCGTTGATGGCCGAGGGGGCCGACATTGACCATTTTGAGATAAAGATGAGTCGGAAATACATCCACGGATTGGAGGCTCCACAACCTCAAAACAAATGGGAGCAATACACCTACAGTGATAATCTCAGACCCAACAGAAGTTTTGATGACGAACGCGAGTATCACGCTTGGTTGCAACGGATGTATGAAATCTGTACGGAGATGGAAACCGTGAGTCTGACCTATCGGCAGGTGACGATGACCATTAAGCGTTACAGCATGGAGGGCGTGCCATTCGGTTATTATGAACTGAATCCTTGCTGTCAGTTGACCAAGGCGGCAATGCTGATGCAGGAGACGGACTTCAATACACTCAACGTGGCGACCCTCTTGATGGAGATGGATGCCGAATGGGAGTTGCGCCAGGAAGAGATGAACTATTATGCAAAACAACTGCGCTTGCGTACGATGGAGGCAGCCGTGACGGACGACACCATTGACTTTACGCTTTGGGACGACAAGAAACTGGAGCAGAAGATTCCTGAATATGTGGCTAAGGATTATTCGTTGGATAAAATTATAAATCAGGTGTTGCGCCCCTGGAAAGCGGCCGTTTCCAAATGTTTTGAAAGAGCAACGGAGCGCACGCTGAAAGAAGATGTGCAGAAAATGGCAGACTTTGGTTCTTCGAATCAGCAGAACGTGAATCGCTTCGTGGAGCAGATACTATGCCCCTACTTGCAAGAGGAAGGTTTGCATGATGTGACAGTGAAATCCCACGGCAGCAAAATCACGTTGACCTATCAAGGTTGTCAGTGCAGTATGTGTGCAAAATACGGCATTGGTATTGTGTTCTGCCCCAATACGCACTATGAAGAGATTTCTATCACGTTGCGCGTCGACGATACCCCTATGAGTGTTATAGGTGCATACTTGAAGCAGATGCCGGCTCTCAATAACCGTGTAGATGATTGCCTGGTCAAGGTTATCAATCTTTACCACCGTCAGTTGTTCAAAAATGAGGTATATTCCAATGCCGTGCAGTACTTGAACATGTTGATTGCGGAACATGCAGGCAAACCAGTGGCACGCTTGCTGAAATATATGCGATGGAACATTGAACCATTGCTTTCAAGAAGTTCCCGTTTCAAATTATCAATCCCCTCAATTAAGGTGACAGGGGATACTTCCTTCAGCTATATTGAGAAGAATGTATATATGGGATTGAATACTCCCGCACAGGACGTCCTCCGCGAGCGATGGGTTGATGCCGAGGGCAGAACGGTCTATGCGACAGACCCAACTACCACAGATGCGCAGGCGTGGAAAGAGGAGCATAAGGGGGGACCTTTCATTGAGAAATGGAGTATGCCTGTAAAAGATTTCGTGGAACATTACAGCCCTTCCTCTGCCACAATGATTTCCTCTTCCGATTTTATTGAAGAAAAATTATAACCTCAACACTACATATGGCAATAGCAATAAACAGTAAAGAGTTGGAGACCCTGCTGGAGGTGACTCCCTCATGGCAAAACATTATGCTGACTGGCCGACACGGCATTGGCAAGTCGCAGATTCTGACAAACTATTTTGAGACAAAGGGCATGCGCGTCGTAGCGCTATTCCTCGGTCAGATGAGTGATCCTGGCGATTTGCTGGGACTTCCTACCAAGGACGAAGCAACGGGAAAGACCACCTTCATGCCTCCCTATTGGTTTCCTGTGGACGGACAACCGGTAGTACTTTTCCTCGACGAACTCAACCGTGCACGCACAGAAATCTTGCAGACGGTGATGGACCTTGTGCTCAACCGCAAACTAGCCGGACGTCTCTTGCCCGAGGGAAGTCGCATTATCTCGGCGTGTAACGATGGCGATGAGTATCAGCTCACCGACCTCGATCCAGCACTGGTGTCGCGCTTCAATATCTACACCTTCCGTCCTTCAGTAGAGGAATGGTTGTTGTGGGCAACACGCAAGGGACTGGACGAGCGCGTCATTAACTTCATTCAAACCAACCCCGAACTGCTTGACCGCAGTGGCGACACCAAGGAGGAACAGGGATTGGAGAAAGACCCTGACCGCCGCGCTTGGGAAAAGGTGGCACGCGTGATGGAGAATATCTCCGACCCGAAGCAGGTACACCAGAAGATTGTGGCAGGCATCGTGGGTGTGCAGGCGGCGGCAAGATTGTTCCTCTCTCTTCAGAAGGGACTCCTCACACCACAGGAACTGCTTACTGATTTCAAGAGCGCCAAGCAACAGTTGGACAAGTACCAGTTGCACCAATTGTCTTTGGTAAACGATACCCTTTGCCGATGCTTTGAAACCGACCAGATTGAAACGATGGAGCGCACACTGGTGCGTGAAAACCTCAAGGCCTATCACGACTATTTGGCCAAGAATCATCGCGAAGCCTATGCCCACTTTGTATCGCTTGTCGATGGAACTGGTTACAAACGCATGCTCCTGTTCATCAACAAGGAACTGCCCAAGACCTACAAGCAGATAATAGAGTTCATCCAGTCGCTATGAGTGCCTTAGAACGAATACAACAGGAGGTGGAGCAGTGGTTCTTGACCGAACCGTTGCTCTTCACCGTCTATTGTTCGCACCGGTTGACCATCAATCCCAATATTCAGTGCGCGTTGCGCTCTGGACAGGGACGCATAGAATATAATCCGCAACAGGTTGACTTGATGAGTGACACGCAACTCAAGGCAATGCTCACTGTGGAGATGGTTCGCATTCTTCTGAAGCACCCATATTCGCGCCAACCATCGGGCTGTTCCGGCATTACGTTGAAAATGGCGAGCGATATGGTCATTTCGCCTGCATACAACCTGTCATGGGCAGGACTTGCGCATCCCGACGACTTTGGATTGCCCTCAGACCAGCACTTCGAGTGGTATGCCAACCGATTGAGTCTGATGGATATCTCCCCTGAGGGAGGAACGTCTGATGAGGCAAGCGATACGGATAATGCGGATGAGGCAACTCAAAACAGAAATGGTGAGCAGACGGATACGGGCAACACGGGGGAAACAGGTCAAGATGAGGACTACACCTCGTTGTGGGAGGAAGACGTCTTCATGAGCCAGGAACTTACGAATATCATCAACGGCACCACACATTGGGGAAGTCTGCCGGGAAACATGGTGGAACTCATCCGGAAAGCAACTCAAGGCAAGATTGACTATCGCAACGCCCTGCGCGCCTTCCGCGCATCTATCCTCTCGCAGAAGCGACACCTTACGCGCATGCGTCCCAGCCGCCGTTTCGGTTTCGAGCAGATGGGCAGTCGTTATGAGTTTATCACACGCCTGCTGGTTGCCATTGATACCAGCGGTTCGGTTAGTTCAGAAGCATTGGGACGCTACTTCCGCATCATCAGCACCTTCTTCAAATATGGCATTCAGGAAATTGACGTGCTGATGTTCGATGCCATGGTGCAAGGCAAACTGATGACGCTGACAGAGGCGAAGAAGAACAAGCAAACATTTGAGGTAAAGGGGCGTTGTGGAACCGATTTTCAAGTTCCCGTTGACTATGTGACAGAGCATCCCGATTACGATGGCCTCATCATTCTGACCGACGGCGAAGCCCCCGTGCCGGAGGTTCCCGCTTTGCTTCGTACCAAGATTCTTTGGGTGATAGACAATTCCGAGAGTTTCTACAAACGTCATTACGAAGCGTTTCGCAAGACGGGGCGAGTATGCTGGATGGAGTTATGATATAAAAAAGTTGCTAAAAAACATCAAGATATGGAAGAAAAAAAATTTTGGATACACAGAACAAGGTGCGGGTAGCGATGCCCGATGCACCCTCGTTGATGACTCTCTATGGTGCCTTGAATCAATGTTACAACGACATAGAGATAGAGGTTGACGAGGAGGTGGAAGATGTGCCTTGGCCGTACTGAAATCATTAGAACAATCACAATTGCTAAATGTATAGATATGGAAACTAAAGATTCTACTATAAAAGTGTGCGAAGGTCTGTTCTCTACCTCCATCTATGAAATGGATGTGTGGACTTTACCCACCGACAATGAGGACAGCGAGGAAGATTACATGTGGCAACTGGAGAACGAAGGACATATGGACTGTGGCCTTCGACGTGAACTGACAGGGCTGTTCCGAACAAAGGAACGGGCGCTGGAAGACCTTGATAAGGCCCTCGATAACCGAGATGGCAACCGAAATATATATTGCACTTTCATCCGTGAAAGAACTCTCAACTGTATGATGCTACCGGGCGAATATTTGAAAGAGTGGATCTACAAGTATTGTTATTTGCACGATGAGTCTATTGTACGAAACTTTGCAGAGAGGGAGAACCCTTTCATGGGCCGTCCACAAGAGATGATCCACTTCAAGCGGGGCGATATTGTGATGATTCCCGACGACTATGCCGGTCACTGGGGTATCGTATGGGGAACACCAATGACACCGGAGCAATACGAGAAGATGAATGAACGCATCAACCAAGGACATGACGGTGATACAATGGCAAGGATGTGGCGATTAGACTGGAGCGATGACAATTATACTATATTGATTAATGCCGATGGTGACCATGAGCACATCCTTGCCCATCATGTGCTGCCCCACGATGGTCGTATCCCCAACTTTGTACGTAAGACGCTTATGGAAGGGCTTCGCAGGGCGGAGGAGGATTGAGATGGCCAATTGAGAAAAATGAAGCTGATTTTTGAATTTTTCTCTTGGTGTTACTATATTGACAATATAAAGTGTAATTAAGAACCTCACGATGTAATTCTTTACTTGTGAAACTTAGATAATTATGAATGTAGCAAATATAATCGAAAAACAAGTCTTGGACCTATACAAGACCACTGCTTATCAGAAACTGAATGCGTACTATGGGCAGAGTACGCTTTTTAATGTGTTGGGCATTGAACGTAGCGAAAACCGCCATAGCGCTTTTCTGCAATGGTTGTTGAATCCTAAATCGTCTCATGGACTG